>NZ_JAMYMO010000005.1:0-295616 GCF_040318575.1 Mesorhizobium sp. M1088
ATACCGCACCAAAATTTAAAGCCTAACAGGGCGCGCCCCGCCGCGCGCTACCCCCCCCGAGGCTGGGGGGGCCGTTCTCCCCGCCCCCACCTTTTTGTCCGAGCATTGGATTGCCAAAACCGCTTTGGACTTGGGTCAGCTGGAAATAACCGGAGACGATCATGTCGCGCATCGGAATCCACTCATTCGTCTGGTCGGCGAGCTCGGCGCAGGGCGACCTCGAGCGGACGCTGGCCAACACCAGGGAAGCCGGCTTCGACCTGATCGAATTCTCCTATCTCGACCCCGCCAATGTCGACATTGACGGCTTGGCCAAGCGGATCGCCGATCTCGGCCTCGGCGTTGCGATCAGCATTGGACTGCCGGCCGACGGCGATATTTCGAGCGCCGACAAAACGATTGCCGCGCACGGCGTCGAAATCCTGGAACGTACGATCGCGCTGACCCGCGATCTCGGCGGCCAGAAGGTTGCCGGCATCCTCAGCACCAGCCACGGCTTGCAAAACGAGGCGCCGACGCGTGACCAGTGGGACCGCAGCGCCGGCACGCTGGCCAAGGTGGCGGACACGGCAAAATCAGCCGGCGTCACCCTCAACCTCGAAATCGTCAACCGCTTCGAAAGCAATCTGCTCAACACCGCCGCGCAAGGCATGGCCTTCATCGCGGACAGTGGCTCTGACAATATCTTCCTGCATCTCGACAGCTTCCACATGAACATCGAGGAGGCCGATGTCGGCTTGGCCATTCGCAATGCGGTCGGGAAGATCGGCTATGTCCATATCGGCGAGAGCCATCGCGGTTTCCTCGGCACCGGCAATATCGATTTTGCCGCGATATTCGATGCGCTGACCGCCATCGGCTACAGCGACGACCTCAGCTTCGAGTCCTTCTCCTCGGAAATCGTCGACGAGAACCTGTCGCGGAAAACCGCGATCTGGCGCAATCTGTGGACCGACAATATGGAGCTGGCCAAACATGCGCGCCGCTTCATTGCGCTGGGACTGGAGACGGCACGGCGCAAGGCCGAGCTTGTTTCCGCAATGCACCGGCCCTGAGCCCTCGCAGTTCCAATCTGGCTAGGCCAAAGGCGCTACATTAGCCGGCAAAACGCGGCCCAAGTTCCTCGATGCGGCGGATCATCGCCTGGAAATCCTCCAAAATGCGCTGGTGCAAGTGAACCGCCAGTTCCGGGTATTCCTCGAGGATGCGGCGGAACATCTTGCGGCTGAGCCGCAGCACTTCCGAATCGATTTCGGCGGAGGCGCTGGTCAGCCGGTTGGTGTCGGCGATCAGCGCCAGTTCGCTGAGTATGGTGCCGGGGCCGGCGGTGCCGATCGGGATGCGCTCGCCGTCGTGCTCGCGGTAGAGCACGATGCGGCCGCCGACGACGATGTAGGCTGAATCGGCCTCGTCGTCCTCGCGGTAAAGCTTGTGGTCGGCTTTCAACATGGTGGTTTCGGCGCCGAAGGCGAGCAGACGCAGCTGTTCCTGCGTAAAGCCCTCGAAGAGCCTCACGGTGGACAGGATGCGGATGTCGTCATCCAGCGCCATCTAGCTATGTCCCCGAACCGTTAGTCCGACTCCTCCCCTACGAGGCCGATCCAAAACCACCTCCAGCCTCAGGACCGTACCCGAAAAGCGCCCCGCCCGGATCGCTTATTTGAATAATGAAATGTTTAAGGAACCAGCTTGTAGCCGCCGCTTTCTGTCACGAGAATTTCCGCGTTGGAAGGATCGCGCTCGATCTTCTGGCGCAGCCGGTAGACGTGAGTTTCGAGCGTATGCGTGGTGACGCCGGAATTGTAGCCCCAGACTTCCTCCAGCAGCACGTCGCGGGTCACCACCTTCTGGTCGGCACGGTAGAGATATTTGATGATCGAGGCTTCCTTTTCGGTCAGCCGCACCTTGGCGCCGCGCGGGTCGATCAGAAGCTTCTGGCTGGGCTTGAACGTGTAGGGGCCGACCGAGAAAGTGGCGTCCTCGCTCTGTTCGTGCTGGCGCAACTGCGCGCGGATGCGGGCCAGCAGCACGGCAAAACGGAACGGCTTCGTCACATAGTCGTTGGCGC
Source organism: Mesorhizobium sp. M1088 (assembly GCF_040318575.1). Lineage (NCBI taxonomy): Bacteria > Pseudomonadati > Pseudomonadota > Alphaproteobacteria > Hyphomicrobiales > Phyllobacteriaceae > Mesorhizobium > Mesorhizobium sp. M1088. The sequence continues at coordinate 2,069 of NZ_JAMYMO010000005.1, forward strand.
CGGCCTCGAGGCCAAGGATGGTGTCGGAATCGGTATCATGGCCGGTCAGCATGATGATCGGCGCCTTGTAGCCGCCCTTGCGCAATATCTTTACCGCCTCGCGGCCATCCATGTCGGGCAGGCCGACATCCATGATGAGCAGGTCGATGAGCCCGCCACGCGCCGTGGCGACGCCTTTGGCGGCGGTCGCTTCCTGCAGGACATCGAATTCCTCATAAAGCGACAATTGCTCGACAAGGGTGCCGCGCAGGTCGTCATCGTCGTCGACGATCAGAATGGTGCGTGAAGTCATGGATCAATCCGTTGTTTTGAAAAGAGATTTCAGTTGACCGCTGCCTGTTTATGCGGAAGCTGACCGGCACAACAGCCGTTCACAGTGATTTGTTCCGTGGCACGATCATACAAGAAAAAACACGATCGCAATGCAGTCGGCGCAATTTTGCCTAAAGGGCTCACCGTGCTCACCGTGCGCGCGCGCCCCGGCCAACCCAGCCAGGGCTTTCTGCAGGCCGGCAAACTGGTGTTTCCATGTGCGCTGGGGCATGGCGGCATCTCGGCCGGCAAGCGCGAGGGCGACGGCGCCACGCCGCTTGCCTCGATGCGGATATTGTCGGGATATTTTCGCGGCGACCGTTTTGCCGGCGGCCGCCGGACGCGGCTGGCGATGACGCCGATCGGCCCCGACCTCGGCTGGTGCGAAGTGCCTGGGGACCGCAACTACAACCGCCCGGTCAAAATCCCCTATGGCGCCAGCCATGAGCGGATGCTGCGCACCGACGATCTCTATGACGCCTGCCTGGTGCTGGACTGGAACATTGTGCCGCGCCGGCGCGGGCGCGGCAGCGCCATCTTCTTCCACCTGGCGCGCCCCGGCTTCACGCCGACGCAAGGCTGCGTCGCGGTAACGGCCCGCACCATGGCACGGCTGCTGCCGCTGCTGTCAGAGCGGACGGTGGTAAGGGTGGTGAGGTGAGGGAATAGGGGAATAGGGGAGTAGGGCAGTAAGAGTAGAGACAAGGGCGGGCGCGCCGCTTAGCTTTCCTACTCCCCTACTCCCCTACTCCCCTACTCCCCTACTCCTTTGCCACCCGATGTCGAGAAGGCCGAGCCGGCCGAGTTCGCGGTCCATGGCGCGTGCGATGTCCTTGCGTTCGCCGCCGATGTCGCGAAGCTGGCGATCGGAGAGATCCTCGACATTTTCGTAGGGAAGACTGACCGCGATTTTTGCGTGCCGAAGCCATTCAAGCACGGCGCGCAGCCAGGCCGGGCGGAGGGTTACCGAGCGCAAGGCGATGTCAGACATGGTGCAATCCGCTTCTCCGGACATCAAATCCGGTTTGATGTTTCTTCGATGCTCAGAGCATGGCGGATTGAAATTCAAACGGGAAACGAGTAGTTTTTTCTGCATCTTCAAGTTTTGTTTGATGATGATTGGAATGCTCGACCGAACCCTCCTCGTCTGGCACTGATGGCGCGCCTGCTGCCTGGAACCCGTGCGCTGCGGACGCTGGAGGCAGCGGCCCGGCACCTCAATTTCACCCGCGCCGCCGACGAGCTCGGCCTGACGCCGGCAGCGGTCAGCCATCAGATCAAGGAAATCGAGGATCAGCTCGGCATCGTGCTGTTCACACGCACCAGCCGCACGATCCGGTTGACCGAGGCGGGCGCGGTGCTGTTCGAAGCTTCGACCGATGCGCTCGACCTGCTTGGCCGGGCCGTCTCACGGGCGCAGAAGGCGGCGCGCGGATCGGCGCTGCTGAAGGTCACCCTCGATGCGCAATTCGCGACGAAGTGGCTGATGCGGCGCGTCGACGATTTTCGCAAGCAGCATCCGGCAATCGAGCTGCGTTTCGACATCAGTTACGAGGTGCGCGACTTCGATCGCGACGACGTCGATCTCGGCATCCGTTTCGGCACCGGCAAATATCCGGGGCTTCGCTCGCACCGGCTGTTCGAAAACGTCATCATCCCCGTCTGCAGCCCGGCCTTGCTGCGGTCAGGGCCGCCGCTCAAGGAGCCGCGCGACCTGTTCCACCATACGCTGGCCCATATCGAGTGGTCGCGCCAGGGCGTCACCTGGCCGAACTGGAGCATGTGGATGGCGGCAGCGGGCGTCGACGATTTCGACGACAGCCGGACCATCGTGTTCGGCAATTCGACCGATGCCGTCCAGGCCGCGCTCGACGGCAACGCGGTCGCGCTCGCCGATTTCGCCATGGTGGCGAACGACCTTTCGGAAGGTAGGCTGATCCGGCCGTTCGAACTCGGCATCAAGGTCGCGCCCGAATTCGCCTATTTCCTGGTCTATCCGGAGACTGCGGCGAACGATGCGCGCATCGTCGCCTTTCGCGCTTGGCTCCTCGACGAAATCGCAAGGACCCCGACCTGACGTTCAGCCCGCCGCCGCGCCGAACCAGCCGATCACCGCGCCGATGAGAAGCAGCACGCCGAGCCAGTGACCGACATCGATCAGCGTCAGATCCCAGCCGAAACCTTCGTAGCGATGGTTGACCGAAAGCGTCGTGGCGACGAACCCCAGCCAGAGAACGAAGCCGAAGATCACCCCGGCAAGCAGGCTCGGTTCGCCGCCGGTCACGGCGCCAATGATCAGCGACATGACCAGCGCCATGACGAGCTCCGCGACGAAGGAGACGACGAAGGGCAGCATCGATTTGCTCATGGTCGCCGGATCAAGCTTGGCGGCCTTCAGCCACGGCTTGCTCAAGCCCATGTACCAGGCCCCGCCGAACAGCCACGCCACGACGGCGGCGACGATTACCGCCAGCCAATTGATTGCTGAAAAATCCATGGTTCCCTCCGGTCGATTGCGCGATGGAACGCCTGTTCGGCGATGCCGTCAAGCAAGGCGCCAGACGGTGGTGCGCTTGACCTCGGCGTCCTCCAGCGCCCGGGTCACCGCCACTTCATAGACGGCAAGCGATTCCAGTCCCGCCCTCGGCAGATAGGAACGGCCGGGATCACCGACGAGGATGTCGCCGCCGCGCGCCTTCAGCGCGACGAACCACGGCATCAGCCTGTCGGCGAAAGTTTTGTCGTAGAAGACGTCGCCGGCCAGCACCACGTCCCAGCCGGCATCGCTGCCGATGCAGTCACCGATGAGGAATTTTATCTCGGTCCCATTTGCCTCGGCATTGAGGCGGATCGCGGTCGCGCAGAATGGGTCGATATCGGCGGCGATCACCTCGGCAGCTCCGGCCTTCACCGCGGCAATGGCGACAAGGCCGGAGCCGGAGGCGAAGTCCAGCACGCGCTTGCCGCGCACCGCCGCCGGATTGTCGAGGATGTAGCGGGCAAGGCCTTGGCCGCCGGCCCAGGCAAAAGCCCAGAAGGGTGGCGGCAGGCCGATTTCGGTCAGCTCGTCCTCGGTCCGCTGCCACAGTTCGTGCGCCTCGTCGGCCAGGTGCAGGCGGATCTCCGGCACATGCGGCGGCGCCATCAGCGCCGTGTTGTCGAGGATGAATTTCCTGGCGCTGTCCGGCGTCAGCGCCGTCATGGCGCCGGCGTCAGGCCGCCCATGCGGCAAACCTCTTGCCATTCGGCCGGCGTCACCGGCTGCACAGACAGCCGCCCGAGCCGCACCAGCGCCATGTCGGCCAGCTTTGGATTGGCCTTGGCCTGCTCCAGCGTCACCGGCTTCGGCATGGCCTTGAAGGCGCGGATGTCGACGCACTCCCAGCGGGGATCGTCGGTGGTGCTGTCCTGATGGGCCAGAGCGCAGACTTCGGCGATGCCGACGATGTCCAGCCCGTCATTGGAATGGTAGAAGAAGCCGAGATCGCCGATCTGCATCGCCTTCATGTTGTTGCGCGCCGCATAATTGCGCACGCCGTCCCACTGCGTGCCGGCCTTGCCCTTGGCCTTGAGGTCCTCGAAGGAGAAGACCGAAGGTTCGGATTTGAACAGCCAGTAGTTCATCTCAGTTGTCCCGTTGCCGTTGTCGGTTTGTCGCTATCCAGCGTTGGCGCTGCCCCTCACCCTTACCCGCTCCCCGTAAGGACGGGGAGAGGGGTCGCCAGCGCTGGAGCTTCTCCCTTCTCCCCGTTCTTCACGGGGAGAAGGTGCCGGCAGGCGGATGAGGGGCAGCGCGAACGAACGATCATTCACTCACAGGTTTGTTGAAGCTCCAGTTCCATTGCCGGATTTCGACGCTTTCGAACAGCCCTGCCTTGGTATAGGGATCGGCCGCCGACAGGGCTTTTGCCGCCGCCAGATCGGGCGCCTCGACAACGACGAGGCTGCCGTCCGGCTTGCCGTCGGCGTCGAGGAAAGGGCCGGCGAAACCCAGTTTCTTGTCGCCGTTCAGCCCTTCCAGAAAGGCAATGTGCTCGGGCCGCGTGTCGAGCCGCACCTGCAGGCTTCCTGGCTTGTCCTTGCAAATCAACGCAAACAGCATCTTTCCATCTCCGCAATCGTTCGCGATTACATGTCGGTTTCGGTCTTGAGTGGCCTTGTCATCAACGCCGACACAGCCTGGTCTATAGTTATGGTGCCGTCCAGTATGGCGGCGACGGCGGCGATGATCGGCGCGTCGATCCGGCGCTCGCCGGCGATGCGGGCGGCGATTGCAGCCGTCGGCACGCCTTCGGCCAAAGGCAAGCCGGCAAGCGGCTTGCCTTGCCCCAGCGCCAGCCCATAGGCGAAATTGCGCGACTGCGCGGACGAGCAGGTGAGCAGCAGGTCGCCGAGGCCGGAAAGCCCCATCAGCGTCTCCGGCCTGGCGCCAAAGGCGGCGCCGATGCGGCGCAATTCGACGAAGCCGCGCGTCACCATCGCCGCCTGGGCGCTGGCACCGAGCCCGGCGCCGGTGACGGCACCCGCGGCAATGGCAAAGACGTTCTTCAGCGCGCCGCCGATCTCGACGCCGATCAGATCGTCGCTCGAATAACAGCGCAGATTTTCCGCCGAAAAGCGGGCGGCAAGCTCGGTGGCCAGAGCCTCGTCGCGGGCGGCGACCACGACGGCCGTCGGCAGGCCCCTGGCGACATCGGTGGCAAAGCTTGGGCCGGACAAAGCGGCGACCGGATTTGCCGGCAGTATTTCCTCGGTGATGGACGACAGCAGCGCGCCGGTGTCGCGCTCGATGCCCTTGGCGCAGAGGACCAGCGGGACGCCTTCCGGCATATGGCTGGACGCGGCCGTCAGCATAATCCGCAACGATTGCGCCGGCGCTACCGCCAGAACGCAGTCGGCACCGTCGAGCGCCGCCTCGATGTCGCTCGTCGCCACGATGCCGGGATCGAGCGCAATGCCCGGCAGATAGCGCGGATTTTCGCCACGGTCGACCGCCGCGACGGTCTCCGGGTCGCGCGCATAGAGGCGGACGAAATGACCGGCGCGCAGCGTGGCCAGCGCCAGCGCCGTGCCCCAGGCGCCGCCGCCGAGCACGGCGACGCGCCAGCCGCTTGGCGCCTTGTGCTCGCTGCCGGTCATGCCTTGGCCCCACGCCGGCCCGAGCCGACCATCGGGGCCGAGACGCTGTCCAGCGGCCAGCGCGAGCGCGGCACGAAATCGGCGGCGTTTTCACCTGATATGCCGGCGCGCAAGCGCTCGATGCCGGCCCAGGCGATCATCGCCGCATTGTCGGTGCAGAGGTTGAGCGGCGGCGCGACGAAGCTGAACCCGGCCTGCTCGCACAGGCCCTGCAATGTCGCCTTGATGGTCCGATTGGCGGCGACGCCGCCGGCGACAACCAATGCAGGCTCGGCCTTGTCCGGGAATTGCTGACGGAACCGGGTCAGCGCCCGCGCAACACGGTCGCCCAGCGCATCCGCGACCGCCGCCTGGAACGAGGCGCAGATATCGGCGACATCCTGGTCGCTCAGCGGGGCAATCGCGGTTGCCGCTTGGCGCACCGCGGTCTTGAGGCCGGAGAAGGAAAAATCGGGCTGCACGGAGCCCTTCATCGGGCGCGGAAAGGCGAAACGCGTCGCGTCACCGGTTGCCGCCGCCTTCTCGACATTCGGTCCGCCCGGATAGGGCAGGCCGAGCATCTTGGCCGTCTTGTCGAAGGCCTCGCCAAGCGCGTCGTCGATCGTCGTCGCCCAGCGCTGGTAGTCGCCGACGCCGCGCACGGCGACGATCTGGGTATGGCCGCCGGAGACCAGCAGCAAGAGGTAGGGAAAGTCGAGGCCGTCGGTCAATCTGGCCGTCAGCGCATGGCCTTCGAGATGGTTGATGGCGATCAGCGGTTTTTTTGCTGCCGCGGCGATTGCTTTGGCCGTCATCAGGCCGACGATCAGCCCGCCGACAAGACCGGGGCCGGCGGTGGCGGCAATCGCATCGATGTCGGCGAGCTCGACGCCGGAATCGGCCAGCGCTGCCTCGATGATGCCGTCGAGCGCCTCGACATGGGCGCGCGCGGCGATCTCCGGCACGACGCCGCCGAAAGCAGCATGCTCCTCGATCTGGCTGAGCACGATGTTCGACAGGATTTGCGGCGTGCTGCGACCGTCCAGCGCCACCACGCTGGCGGCGGTCTCGTCGCAACTCGTCTCGATGCCCAGAACGCGGATCAATTCGTCGCTGTCCTCGATGATTGTGCAACCGGCCTTTCCCCGATAGGAGAAAGCCCGAAAACCTGCCGGGGGTTATCACGGACGACGCGTCATGCAAACAACCTTGAGAATCGGAACACGCGGCAGCCCGCTGGCGCTGGCGCAGGCGCATGAAACGCAGGCGCGGCTGATGGCGGCGCACGGCATGCCGGCGGAAGCTTTCGAGGTGGTTGTCATCTCGACCACCGGCGACCGCATCCAGGACCGGCCGCTGTCGGAAGCCGGCGGCAAGGGCCTGTTCACCAAGGAGATCGAGGAGGCGCTGCTGGCGCGCCGCATCGACATCGCCGTGCATTCGTCGAAGGACATGCCGACGCTGTTGCCCGAGGGGCTGGAACTGTCCGCGTTCCTGCCGCGCGAGGACGCGCGCGATGCCTTCATCGGCAAGGCGGCGCGAACGATTGCAGGCCTGCCGCAAGGCGCCAGGGTCGGTTCGTCGTCGCTGCGGCGCCAGGCGCTGATCCGGCGGATGCGGCCGGACGTCGAAGTGGTGATGTTTCGCGGCAATGTGCAGACGCGGCTGCGCAAGCTCGACGACGGCATCGCCGACGGCACCATCCTCGCCTATGCCGGGCTGAAGCGGCTCGGGCTCGAAGACGTCGTCACCGACCTGATGCCGCTCGAGGTCTTTCCGCCGGCGCCGGGGCAAGGCGCGATCTGCATCGAAAGCCGCATCGGAGACCGCGACGTAGAACAGATGCTGGCAGCGATCCACGACGGGCCGACCGGCGAGGCGCTGGCCTGCGAGCGCGCCTTCCTGGCGGCGCTCGACGGGTCCTGCCGCACGCCGATCGCCGGACATGCGACGATATCGGGCGGAACGGTTTCCTTTGCCGGGCTGATCATCTCGCCCGATGGCACGCAGTCGCATGAAGTCAGGCTGCAAGGGCCGGCGCAGGAGGCGGCGCGCATTGGCGCGGAAGCCGCGGCGACCGTTCGGGCCAAGGCCGGCGAAACATTCTTCGATGGCTGGACCTGACATGCTCCGCGTCCTGGTGACGAGGCCCGAACCGGGCGCGTCGCGCACGGGGCGCCGGCTTGCGGATGCCGGCTTTCAGCCGATCCTGCTGCCATTGACCGGAACCGTGACGCTGCCGGTCGATGCCGGCGCGCTCGCTGACGCCGCGGCGGTCGCGGTCACCAGCGCCAATGCCGTTCGCCATGCGCCGAAAGAGGTCATCGCGGCGCTCGCCGGCTTGCCGTGCCACGCCGTCGGCAGGAAGACGGCGGAAGCCGCCCGCGCTGCCGGGTTTCTGTCGGTCAGCGAAGGCCCGGGCAATGCCGAGGCGCTGGCCGATGCGCTTGCTGGCGGTTACGCGGGGCAGACGATCGTCTATCTCTGCGGGCGGGTAAGATTTCCCGGCTTCGAGGAAGGGCTGTTGGCGTCGGGCGTTCAGATCCGCGCCGTCGAGACCTACGACACCGTTGTCCTGGATTACTCCGACGAGGCCGTTCTTGCGCGCCTGTCCGCCCGGCCGGTCGAGGCGGTGCTGCTCTACTCGGCCAAGGCGGCCACCGCTATGCAGGCCCTGGCTAGCCGGCCGGTGCTGCGCGGTGTTTTTGAAAAAACGCGCTTTTTCGGATTATCGGGGCGCATCGCCGCGGCCTTGGGCGATGTAGCCGAGATCCGGATTGCGCCTGAGCCCAGCGAGGACGCGCTGCTGGGACTTTTGCAGGCGCCGCGCTGATGGCATTAGCGGCGGCTCTGTGCCGTCCTCGAGGGGCGGCGCCAAACTCAGGCGATTGCTCTCGGGCACATTTTGTTCTTGCTTTGTGCCGGCAGCTATGCTACTAATTTGGCTATGGTGCCAATTGGCTCCAACGACCCGCCCGCCGAGGCGGGTTTTTTGTGTGCCGAGCATGGGCCTTGGCTTGAAACGTGGATTCGGCCCTGCGGCGTTTTGCCAAAACTGAACTCCAAGCCGTGGCGTCATCACGCCGCCCCTTTTCACCGCTTGGTGATGTGCTAGACCCTTTCAACCATCCCGAAGCGAATTTTGCGGAGCCCGAGCATGGTCAAGACGCCGAAGATGCGGCATTCCAAGAGCCGCCGTGAGCCGGTGACCATCGAGCTTGAGCCTGGCGCCGTCTCCCGAGTCGCCGACAAACAGGATGCCGTGACCTCGCAGACCGACGAGGCGCGGGCCGAGGAAGCGGCGAACGCCTCGCAGCCGGAGCCACCTGAAGAGCCGGTGCATGCGGACCAGACCGATCTCGAGCCATGGGAACATGCCGACGCAGCCGCGCCGGCCGGCACGCAAGAGCCGGCGGACGCCGGCGACGATTCTGCCAGGGAAGCGGAAACCCCCTATCCCGCCGGTTCGGATGCGCCGGCCGGGCGCTCCGCGGTTTCCGATTACAGCTTCGAAGATGCATCCAGCGGAACCGGGGCCAACGAACCGAGGATCCCAGGTTCCGGCGAGAAGACAGCTGAGACGAGGGACGACCATATGGCAGCGCAGCCGAAGCGAAGCGGCATCAACGGCATCGCCGCCGGTATTATCGGCGGCGTCATCGCCCTCGCCGCGGCCGGCGGGCTGCAATTTGCCGGCCTGCTCGGTGCGCCGGGGACGGGCGGCGTGTCGCTCGACGCGATCAATGGTGAGATCGTTTCGCTGAAACGCGAGGTCGCGGACCTCAGACAGGCCGGCGCCAACAATGACGCATCGGCCAAGGTGGACGGGCTGTCGTCGGCGCTGGATCAGGTCAGGGCGGACGTCGCGGCGTTGAAGTCGGCGGTCGAGCAAGGCGGTGCCGGCGACAATGCCGGCCTGGCAGCACTTGGCGACAAGGTAAGGCAGATCGAGACGGCGGTTGCGGCCCTCGGCAAAGCCGGCGGTACGGCGCCGGTCGATCTCGGCCCGCTCAACGAAAGGCTGGCCGCGCTCGATGCGCTGGTGAAATCGGCCGGCGAGACGACAAAGGCGCAGGACAGCCGGCTTGCGGCCCTGGAACAGTCGGTTTCACAGATCTCCGGCAAGGTCGATGCACAGGCTTCGCAGCCGAAGATCGCACTGGCCATTGCCGCTTCGGCGCTCAAGGCAGCGCTCGACCGTGGTGCACCGTTCGCCGCCGAGCTGGAAACCTTTGCCGCGATCTCACCCGATGCACCCGAGATCGCGACGTTGCGCACCTATGCCGAAAAGGGCGTCTCGATGCGCTCCGAGATCGCCGCCGAAGCGGACGCCGCCGCCAACGCGATGGTCGCTGCCGCGACGCCCATCGACCAGAATGCCGGCATCCTGCAGAAGCTGCTGTCCAGCGCCGAATCGCTGGTCAAGGTCAGGCCGATCGGCGCCGTCGAAGGCACCGGCGTCCCGGAAACCGTCGCTCGCATGGAGGTCGCGGTCAGCCAGGGCGACTACGCCAAGGCGCTCAGCGAATATGAAACCCTGCCTGAGGCGGCCAAGGCCGCCGGCGCCGACTTTGCCGGCAAGTTGAAAGCGCGGATGGAGGTCGAGACGCAGATCGATTCGCTCATCGCAGGCGCGATGAAGGCGTGAGGAACCCGATGATCCGCATCCTCGCCTTCCTTGCCGTCGTCTTTGCGCTCGGGCTCGGCTTCGCCTGGCTGGCCGACCGGCCGGGCGAAATGCTCGTCACCTTCAACGGCTATAAATACCAGGTCAGCCTGATGGTCGCGGCGGTGGCGGTCGTTGCCGTGGTTGCCGCGGTAATGATCGTCTGGTGGCTGGTCAAGGCGCTGTGGAACAGCCCCTATACGATCTCGCGCTATTTCCGCGTGCGTCGCCGCGACCGCGGCTACCAGGCGCTGTCGACCGGGATGATCGCCGCCGGCGCCGGTGACGGCGCGCTCGCCCGCAAGAAGACCAAGGAAGCGGCAAAGCTGATCCGCTCCGATCAGGAGCCACTGATCCAGCTGCTCGACGCGCAGGCCTCGCTGCTCGAAGGCGACCATGAAGGCGCCCGCGAAAAGTTCGAGACCATGCTCGATGATCCCGAAATGCGGCTGCTCGGCCTGCGCGGGCTTTATCTCGAGGCCGAGCGGCTCGGCGACCGCAACGCAGCCCGCCACTATGCCGGCCGTGCCGCGGCGGTAGCGCCGCAACTGGCCTGGGCGGCCGAATCGACGCTGGAAGACCTGACCGAACGCGGCGACTGGGATGGCGCGCTGAAACTGGTCGACGCCCAGAAGTCGACCCGGCAGATCGAGCGTGACGCCGCCAACCGGCGCCGCGTCGTGCTGCTGACCGCCAAGGCGCAGGCGCTGATCGACAGCGATGCCAATGCCGCAAGGACGGCGGCGCTCGAAGCCAATCGGCTGCGGCCGGATTTTGCACCGGCGGCGGTCGTCGCGGCGAAATTGCTGTTTAGACAGAACGACGTGCGCAAAGGCTCGAAAATCCTCGAGGCGGCGTGGAAGGCCGAGCCCCATCCGGAGATCGCCGAGCTCTACACCCATGCCAGGCCGGGCGATGCCGTGCTCGACCGGCTGAACCGGGCAAAGAAGCTGCAGGAGCTGAAGAAGAACCATGCCGAGTCCTCGCTTGCCGTGGCGCGCGCCGCGCTAGATGCGCAGGATTTTTCAACCGCCCGCCGCGAGGCGGAAGCCGCCATCCGCATCGATCGCCGCGAAGGCGCCTATCTGCTGCTGGCCGATATCGAGGAGGCCGAGACCGGCGACCAGGGCAAGGTGCGGCAGTTGCTGTCGAAGGCGGTGAGAGCGCCGCGCGACCCGGCCTGGGTTGCCGACGGCGTCGTCTCCGACCGCTGGGCTCCGGTATCGCCGATCACCGGCAGGCTCGATGCATTCGAATGGCGGGCGCCGATGGAGCGGCTCGGGCAGTTGATCGACGGTCATGAGGATACGCCGGAGGTGCAGGTGCCGGCCATCGCGGCGGCTCCAGCCAGGCCGGTACAGGAAAGGGCCGGGTCGATCGAGCACACGGCGGAGACACCGGGCACAGCGACCGAGGAGAAGACGGACGACCGCGCCGGCGAGGATCATGTGACACCAATCACCGCGGCGGCGTTTGCCCAAGTGCCGGAAGATGCCGAGGCCGTCGAGCCGGCGCAGGAGCTGACGCGGCTGCCCGACGACCCCGGCGTCGATCCAGACGACGCGGCGGATAAATCGACGCGCCGGTTTCGTTTATTCTGATCAGGGTCAAGTGGACCCCGGCTTATTGGGAATGATTTGATGTTCGAACGCGTTTTGTCGTTTCTAAGGGATCTGCCGTCCGGTGGTGGCGCCAGCCCCAGCGCCGACGATCCGCGCATTGCCGCGTCCGCCCTGCTTTTCCACGTGATGAACGCCGACGGGGTGCGCCAGGATAGCGAATGGGAACGGTTCAAGAAGGTGCTGGCGGAAAGCTACTCGATCAGCGGTGACGAACTCGACGCGTTGGCGGCTGCCGGCGAGCGGGCCGACAATGAGGCGATCGACCTCTACGCCTTCACCAGCGTGCTCAAGCGCCATCTCGACGCCGAGGCGCGAAAGGCCTTCATCGGCCTGATGTGGGAGATCGTCTATGCCGATGGCGAGCTGCACGAGCTCGAGGACAATACCGTGTGGCGGGTCGCCGAGCTGATCGGCGTCGAACGTCGCGACCGTGTCGAGGCGCGTCTCAAGGCGGCCGCCGCGGCGCCTGGTGCTGCCGGAACCTCAAGCGACGAATAGACAGGATCCCGCCTTCCAATGCCGCCCAAGCCAAGTCCGAGACCAAAGATCCTGATCGTGCTGCATCAGGAGCATTCGAGCCCCGGACGGGTCGGCCATATGCTTATCGAGGAAGGCTTCGACCTCGACATCCGCCGACCGCCGCTCGGCGAGGCCTTGCCGCAGACGCTGGATGGCCATGCCGGCGCCGTGGTGTTCGGAGGGCCGATGAGCGCCAATGACGGCGACGAGTTCGTCCGCCGCGAGACCGACTGGCTCAAAATTCCGCTCAACGAGAACCGGCCGCTGCTTGGCATCTGCCTCGGCGCGCAAATGCTGGTCAAGCATCTTGGCGGCAGGGTCGAGGGCCATGGCGAGGGCCTCGTCGAAATCGGCTGGTATCCGCTGAAGGCGACCGAAGCGGGCAGCAGGCTGATGCATTGGCCGGAGATGGTCTATCAGTTCCATCGCGAAGGGTTTTCGCTGCCGAAGGACGCGACGCTTTTGGCGACGGCCGAAACCTATCCCAACCAGGCCTTCCGCTATGGCGACAATGCCTGGGGCATTCAGTTCCATGGCGAATTGACCCGGGCGATGATGCAGCGCTGGGTGGTGCGCGGCGCGCACCGCTTCGAACTGCCCGGCGCGCAGCCCGGCCGCGATCATCTCGGCGGCCGGCTGATCTGGGACATGCACCTCAAGCGCTGGCTCGGCGAGTTCCTGCCGATGATTTTCGGCAAGCCGGCGCTGCGGTAATCAGTTTCGCCCCCTGAGATGACGCACCTTGCGCAGCTGCGGGAACAGCACCGCCCATAGGCCGGCAACAGCGATCGCCCCGACACCCCCGACCACCACGGCCGGAACCGTGCCGATCAACGCCGCCATGGTACCGGCGCGGAATTCGCCGAGCTCATTGGAAGCGCCGACAAACACCTGGTTGACGGCGTTGACGCGGCCGCGAACGGCGTCCGGCGTCCACAGCTGGATCAGCGTCTCGCGGATATAGACGCTGAACATGTCAGTGGCGCCGAGCAGCGCAAGGGCCGCAATCGACAGCCAGGTGATGGTCGAGAGGCCGAACAGAACCGTGAACGCGCCGAACAGCGCGACGAAGCCGAGCATGACAAGGCCGGCATGGTTGCGGATCGGGTGTCCGGCCAGCCAGATGGCGACGCAGATGGCGCCGACGCCGGGCGCCGAGCGCAACAGGCCGAGCCCCCATGGGCCGAGTTCGAGGATATCGCGCGCGTAGACCGGCAGCAGCGCCGAGGCGCCGGACAGGAGCACCGCAAACAGATCGAGCGAAATCGCACCGAGCACGATCTTTTCGCTCCAGATATAGCCGAAGCCGGCGAACAGGGTCTGTACCGTCGGCCTGTCGGTCCGGCTGCGCTGGGCAGGCTTCGGGATGGTGAAGATCAGCACGGCGGCAACCAGCATCAGCACAGCGGCGGTGGTGTAGGCGGCTTCGGCTGAAAGCCCGTAGAGCAGGCCGCCGGCGACCGGCCCGACGATGGTTGCCGTCTGCCAGGCGGACGAGTTCCAGGCGATGGCGTTGGCAAAATCCTCGGGCGGCACCAGATTGGCGAACAGCGATGAGGAGGCCGGCCCGAAGAAGGCGCGCGCGATGCCGAACATGGCGAGCACGATGAAGACCGGCATCGGCCCGGAGAGGCCGCGTAGCGTCAGCAGCAGCAGGGCCAAGGCGCAGCCCGCCTCGACCAGCACCGCCAGCGCCATGATCAGCCGGCGCCCGAAACGATCGGCAACGTCGCCGGTGACCAGCACCAGCAGCAGAGAAGGCAGGAACTGGACGATGCCGACAAGGCCGAGGTCGAACGGGTCGCGGGTGAGATCGTAGATCTGCCAGCCGACGGCGACCGACACGATCTGGGTGGAGAATGTCGAGAGGAAGCGGGCCGCCCAGTAGCTCAGGAACGGCCGATGGCGAAAGGCGGCATAGCGCTGGTCGGATGGTACTTGGGATTCTGTGGTCATGGAATAAGGCCCCGTGGCGGCTATGTCGGCCGGCGGGGCACTTCCTCGATGGGCGCTGGTCCGGCCAAAAAAGCCTTTAGCGCAGTTCGGCGCAGGGCGCGCGCAAAAATCCGGCGTGGCTCCAGCTTTTTTCAGGCTGCCATACCAATTGCAGGCGGCAACCACGCTCGGCGGAGATGGAGAGGGTTATTTGGCGCGCAGGTCGAGTTCCTTCGCGCCCCCCCTCTGTCCTGCCGGACATCTCCCCCTCAAGGGGGGAGATTGGACGTCGCGACGTCCTTCGCCAGTCTCCGGCTTCGAAGGCAATTTGTACGTTCAAAGATTTGTACGTTTAAAGCGTAGCGCCATCGGCGAGGCAGCTGATCTCCCCCCTTGAGGGGGAGATGTCCGGCAGGACAGAGGGGGGCGCTGTCCCGCCAATCTTCGAGGCTTGCGTTTGCAGGGCTTCGAACGATGCTTTAGGCCGTCGCCTTGGCCTTCCTGCCCCTGCCCTTGACGGGCGCGGGCGGGGGGGCTTTGCGGCCGAGACCGATCGCCTTGGCCAGCTGCGAACGCGAGGCCGCGTAGTTGGGGGCGACCATCGGGTAGTCCGACGGCAGGCCCCATTTGGCGCGATAGGCGTCGGGCGTCAGCCCGAAATGAACGCCGATATGGCGCTTCAAGGATTTGAACTTCTTGCCGTCCTCGAGACAGATGATGTAGTCCGGCGTCACCGATTTCTTGGGATTGACGGCAGGCGTCAGCGGCGCGGCGACCGGCACAGCCGGTTGCCCGAGGCCGCCTATGGAAGCGCTGACGCTGGCGATGAGATCGCCGAGGCCGGAAGCCGGCAAGCGGTTCTTCTCGACATAGGCGGACACGATATGGGCGGTCAGCTCGAGCAGGTCGATATTTTTGCGAGCGTTGTTGTTGTCGTCGGTCAATCTATCTCTCCGTCCATGGGGGTCGCAGAAATTCCTAGTCGGCAAATCTGCGCAATGCAATGACGCCGCACCACGTCACACATTATTTTGAATAATAATACTAACGGCAGCGCGGGATTAACAACCCTGAGCCGGTGCTCGATAATATCAGACAATCAGCAATATCAAATAATCAGGGATTTGTCGCGCCATAGTCGAAATCCGCCCTCGAAGGCGCGTGTGTTGTCGCCGCGTCTGCAATCGGCGGGCAAGTCGGTGAGTTCGTCGACATTGCCGCCGCCGATGACCACGTAGTCCGGCTGCATGGCGGCGCGAAGCCGGTCGACCACGTCGAAGACGTGTTTGCGCCATTTCTTCTTGCCGCGCTTTTGCAGGCCGCGTTCGCCGACATAGTCTTCGAAACTGCCGCGCTTCTTGTAGGGAAGATGGGCAAGCTCCATCGGCTGGGCAACGTTATCGACGATCATCGCGGCCCCAAGGCCGGTGCCGAGGCCAAGGAACAGCATGCGGCCGCCCTCATAACTGCCGATGGCCTGCATGAGCGCATCGTTAACGACCTTGACCGGTTTGCCGAACTCGGCGGCGAAATCGCAGCCGACCCAGCCCTTGCCGAGATTGGCGGGTTCGGTCAGCGGCCGGTTGTGGTGCACCGGGCCCGGATAGCCCATCGAGACGACATCGTAGCGCAGCCCTTCGGCGAGCGTCTTCACCGCCGCGACCATCTGCTGCGGCGTAAGCTCCGGTCCGGAAGCGGTCTTGCGCTCGTCGCCGCCGGCACTGGTGCGGATCTTGACGTGCGAGCCGCCGATATCGATCGCAAGCACGATCTTTTCTTCCTCCGATGCCGGTTGCTTCACCGCCTTGGCCATCGCTTTCACCTTCCAGAAATCATTTCGCTGGATTGATCCAGCCGTTCGGCGGCCCGAATCCAGCCATGGCTTCGGCCGGCCCCCACGTCTTTGGCGCGTAGACAGGGGGCGGCGTGGTGTCGCCGAGCACCGGGCCGACGATGCGCCAGGCGAGCTCGCTGGCGTCCTGGCGGGTGAAAAGCTGGCCGTTGCCGTTCATGGCGTCGCCGATCAACCGCTCGTACGGCGGCATGTCGCCCTTCGAATCGTCCAGCGCGGTGAGCTCGACCTGCTCACCGACCATGTCATCGCCGGGCGCCTTGCGACGGGCGCCGATCGAGATCGCCACCTGAGGATCGATGCGGAAGCGCACGTGATTGCAGTCGCCGGGCTTGATCGGATCGAAGACGTCGAGCGGCGGTCGCTTCAGTTGCACGATGACCTCGGTGGCGTGCACCGGCAGGGATTTGCCGGCGCGAATGAAGAACGGCACATCCTGCCAGCGCCAGGTATCGACGAAAAAGCGCACCGCCGCGAAGGTCTCGACCGGCGAGTTCGGCGCCACGCCCGGCTCGTTGAGATAGCCGTCGAACTGGCCGCGCACCACATCGTCCCTGGTCAGCGTCCGGATCGCCCGCAGGACCTGCACCTTCTCGTCGATGAGATCGTCGGCCGAGCGGCCGACCGGCGGTTCCATGGCGAGCAGCAAGAGGATGTTGAGCAGATGGTTTTCGACGACGTCGCGAATGCAGCCGACCTCGTCATAGAAGCGGCCGCGGCCCTCGACGCCGAAATCCTCGGCCATGGTGATCTGCACGCTCTCGACGTAATTGCGGTTCCAGATCGGCTCGAGGAAGGAATTGGCGAAGCGGAAATAGAGCAGGTTCTGGATCGCCTCCTTGCCGAGATAATGGTCGATGCGGAAGATCGACTTTTCGTCGAAGACCAGATGCAGCACCCGGTTCAGCCAGCGCGCCGATTGCAGATCGTGGCCGAATGGCTTTTCCACCATCAGGCGCGCGCCCTGGGCGGCGCCCGACTGCTCCAGCCCCTGGACGACCACCTCGAACATCGCCGGCGGCACCGCCAGATAGTGCAGCGGCCGCTCAGCGCTGCCGAGCGCGGTCTTCAGCTTCTCGAAGGTCGCAGGCGCCCGATAGTCGCCGCTGACATAGCGCAGCAGCGATGCAAGCCTGGCAAAGATCTTGTCGTCGATGCTGCCCAAGGCGTTGACGATGCCGTCGCGGGCGCGCGCCTGCAGCTTGGCGGGGTCCCAGGGATCGAAGGCGACGCCGATCACCGGCTCGTTCAGCGTCCCTTTGGCCACCATGGCGTAAAGGGCGGGGAAGATCTTCTTGTGGGCGAGATCGCCGGTGGCGCCGAAAAGCACCAGCGTGTCCGATCGTTCCTGGCTCATGGGCGTGCCTCCCTGTCGCCCGTCACGAACCGGCCTTGGGTTTTTCGACATGGCCGCCAAAGGCATAGCGCATGGCGGACAGAAGCTTGTCGGCGAATTCGGATTCGCCTTGCGAGGAGAACCTGTCGAACAGCGCCGAGGACAGCACCGGCGCCGGCACGCCGGTGTCGATCGCCGCCTTCAGCGTCCAGCGGCCTTCGCCGGAATCCGAGACCCGCCCGCCGAACTGCGTCAACGACGAATCGGCCTTCAGTACGCCGGCCGTCAGGTCGAGCAGCCACGAGCCGATGACGCTGCCGTGCCGCCAGACCTCGGCCACTTCAGCGATGTCGATGTCGAACTGGTAATATTGCGGGTTTTCCAGCGGGCTGGTTTCCGCATCGGCGGTGCGCTGCCGTTTGCCGGCATTCGCCGATTTCAGGATGTTCATGCCTTCGGCATAGGCGGCCATGACGCCATATTCGATGCCGTTATGGACCATCTTGACGAAATGGCCGGCGCCGCTTGGTCCGCAGTGGAGATAGCCGAAGGGCGAGGTTCCGGCATCCTTGGCAGGGGCGGGCGAAGCGGCGTCGGCGCCTGGCGCCAGCGTTGCGAAGACCGGATCGAGATGCCGGACCGCGCTGTCGGGGCCGCCGATCATCAGGCAGTAGCCGCGCTCGAGGCCCCAGACGCCGCCGCTGGTGCCGACATCGACATAGCTCAAGCCTTTCAAGGCGAGGCGCGCGGCGTGGTCGACGGCCTCGTGATAATAGGAATTGCCGCCGTCTATGATGATGTCGCCCGGCTCCATCAGGGCAGCCACCTGGTCGACGATCTTGCCGGTGATCGCCGCAGGCAGCATCAGCCAGGCGCTGCGCGGCTTCGCCAGCTTGCCGACGAACTCCTCCATCGAGGCGGCTCCGACCGCGCCGGCGCTCACAAGCGCGGCGACGCTCGCCGGGTTAATATCGTAGACGACGCATTCGTGGCCATCGCGCAGCAGGCGCCGAACCATGTTGGCGCCCATCCGGCCCAGTCCCATCATTCCTATCTGCATGGTCTCGTCCTGCCTTACTTGAGGGATCGATGATCTAGTGGCGCCGTGATTGAAGCATGATCTTGTCCGAAAACCGGTCTCCACTTTGCGGGGTCATGCTCTATCCTGTATCGCCGATGCCGACAGAAAAGTCAGCATTCTCCCAATGGCCGCTATCGGGCCAGAAGAAAGTGAAGACAATGCTATTGCCCGGGCTATTGCCTGGAGCAATCTCGGCAACCTGCAATTCCGCAAGATGGATGCCGAAAGCATTCGCGGTGGTCTCGGTGTCATGGACGGTTGCCCAATTGTCGCTGCTCCAATGAACCACCGCCCGGGCCAGAAGTTCGATGCGCAGCGCCTTGCCTGCCGGGATGGTACGGATCTTGTGGTTGAAGCGCCATGCCCTGAAGCGCGACACCGTCCTGCCCTCGATATAGCGCTTGACGCCTTGCGGCGGCATGTCGAACACCGTGCCGTCGCGCAGCGACCGCAGCAGCTTGATGTGCTCGGAATGCGCCCAGACCAGCGGCTTGGCGCTGCCGGAGGGCCCGCCATGCCGCAATTCGCGCTCCGGCATGTCGGGACCGTCCCAGACCTGCTCCGGTAGCAGGCCGCCCGGTCCGGCAGAGTTCTCGAACGTCCTGAGCAGGCTTGCCGCACTATCCCTGCGGCCTGCCGCCAGCTCGTAATGAGCGCGCTCGCCGACCAGCAGCGGCCAGGGCCGGCCCCGGCCGGTTCCATCGAAGGGCGCGCCGTCGGCATGCTCGCCATAGCCGTCGCCATTGTAGCGGTACCAGAGCGGGCCCTGCGGCAGTTCGCAGCGCAATTGCGCGTCGATGACCTTGACCGTGTCGAGGATGCGCGGATCGTCGGCCGCCCTGAGGCCGAAGCGGACCAGCGCCAGCGCATCCGGGCTGACGATCGCCTTGGCCGGCCGGTCCGTATCGGCCGGCGGGCGGTTCTTGATCGGGACGTAGCCGTCTTTCGGCGATGCCGCGCCGGCTTTGTCGGGCGGCGCAATGCGGACATAGTAGCCTTCGACGCTGGCTTGCTCGCATGCGGCGGTGCCGGCCACGTAGGTCCAGCGCTCGATCTGATCGTTCCAGACGTCGGCGGTTTCGCGCAGATAGTTTGCCGGCTCTGTTTTGCCGGCGGCATCGAAGATGTCCGCAGCCGCAAGCAATGCGGCGATCTCGACCGCAAGTGTGAACGGGCTGTAGCCGGCGTCTTCTTCCCAGCGGTCCTCGCCGGTGACCGGGCCGTTGCGCACGACATAGGCGGCAGCGCGCTCGATCATCGGCATGAAGGAGGAGAGTGCGGCAGGCGGCAAATGGCCGGCGCGGCGCAGTGCGTCGGCAAGCAGCAGCGGGAAGGCGCATTCGTCCATCTGGATGCCCGGCCAATAGGCCGATCCGTCGAGCCAGGCGTTCTGCGGCCAATGGCCGTCCGGCTGCTGGATCGAGCGCAGATAGCCAAGGATGCGCAAGGCTTCCGCCGGGTCGCCGGCAGCGAGGAAGCCGCCGGCGGTTTCGACCAGATCGCGCGGCCAGACCAGGTGATAGCCGCCGAGATCGTCGTCGCCCTTGTTGAAGCCCCACGGGATCGACAGGCTGGCAACGGCTGCTCCGGCGGACGACCGGTGTGTCGCCAGCACCGCCGTGCTGAGGCGGTAGCTGTTGAGGCCGGACGCCGCATGCCGGTCCAGCGGCAGCAATCCGGCCTGCCATTTGCGCCATTTGTCGACGTAGGATCCGGCTGCGGGCTCAAAACCTTGCCTCAGGCTGGCGAAAGCGGTTTCCGCCGCCTGTTGCGGCGTCGTGCCGAAGCCCAGCGCCAGCAATATTTTTGGGTTCGCAGCCGAAAAGGCGATCTCGCCGGTCAGCGCGACATTGCCGTCCTCGGCCCTGCGGCAGGCCGGATCGAGCCGGCCGCCTTGACCAAGCTGCTGCCAGCCGTCGGAGACGCCGACATAGCCGGCCGAGCACGCCTTCCACGGCACCGACGAGGCGAGCGCCAGGCAGGTGCCGCGTCCCGATGCAAACAGGACAGGCTGTCCTTCATGGTCGTCGATCCAGGCGGTGTTGCCCATGCCGGCGTTGACGAGGTGCGGTGCCAGCAGCGCGTAGACGCGGTAGTCGGCGGCCGCGCCTTTGAGCGGCGTGAACATGATCTCCTGCAGCAAGACGGGACGTTCCGGATCCGTCAGGATGCGCTTTTCGATCCTGTAGGTTCCATCGCTTGCGGTGTTGACCAGCCGGTAGGCAGGCACCCCGTCCGCCAGGGGTTCGATACTGTGTTCGGCGTCGCGTTTTTCTTCCGAGAAATAGCCGTCGGGTCCGGTGACGATCAGCCCCAGATCGCGGGTGCATGCGCTATCGAGGCGCGGGTAGTAGATCTCGTTGAGGATACCGTGGCTGATGGTGAACCAGATCGGGCAGGCCGGCGAGAGCGCGGTGCCGACGCCGCTCTTGGCGCTCGAGGTCCAGCGTGCCGGAATGCCGGGTGCACCCGGGGCAAGGTTCGTCGCCATTCAATCGGTCTCCAGTGCCATCCCTAGACCAGGAGTCGAACCGGTTTCAATGATTGCACCGCAAGTTGATCGCCGGCCATGGTTTGATGTTGACAGCTTGCCGCCTATCTGCATTTGTCTGATAATAGATAAAAAACAAGATTGTGAGCGTATCAGCCAATACCCACCAGCCAGCCATTAACCACCAGTAAGACAGCAACTCACGGGAGGAGTATGACATGAGGAAAATATTCGCTTTAGGAGCTCTTGCGGCGATGCTCGCCGCAGGTACCGCTCTTGCCGACACCAGCGGCAAGAAAATCGCTTTCTCCAACAATTACGCCGGCAATTCCTGGCGGCAGGCGATGCTGGACAGCTACGCCATCGTTACCAAGAAGGCGGTTGCCGACAAGGTGGTCGGCGCCGCGGACGTCTTCACGACGGCCGACAAGGAAGTGCCGACGCAGGCAGCCCAGGTACAGAACCTGATCCTGCAGGGCTATGACGCCATCGTCATCAACGCGGCATCTCCGGATGCGCTCAACGGCGCCATCAAGCAGGCCTGCGACGCCGGCATCGTCGTCGTCTCCTTCGACGGTATCGTCACCGAACCCTGCGCCTACCGCGTCGTCGTCGACTTCAAGGACATGGGCAAGCAGGAAGTCGAGCAGATGGCCAAGTTCCAGCCCAAGGGCGGCAACCTGCTGGAAATCCGCGGCCTCGCCGGCACTTCGATCGACGATGCCATCCATGCCGGCATCCTCGAAGGCGTCGCTGCCCATCCCGAGTTCAAGATCGTCGGCTCGGTGACCGGCGACTGGGACCAGACCACGGCACAGAAAGCCGTAGCGACGATCCTGCCTTCGCTGCCGGATGTTGTCGGGGTCGTCGACCAGGGCGGTGACGGCTACGGCGCGGCGCAGGCTTTCGCCGCCGCCGGCAAGCCACGCCCGACCATCATCATGGGCAATCGCCAGGACGAGTTGCAGTGGTGGAAGGAGCAGAAGGAAAAGGACGGTTACAAGACCTGGTCGGCATCGATCGCACCGGGCGTATCGACGCTTGCCTTCTGGGTGGCGCAGCAGGTGCTCGACGGCCGCACCGACGTGCCGCACGACCTGCTGGTGCCCTATCTTGCCTTCACCCAGGACGATTTCGAGGCCGCGCTGCCGAAGATTCCGAAGGGCGGCGTCGCCAGCCACGAATACACGCAGGAAGACGCCATCGCGGCGATCAAGGCCAACATCAAGTGAGCATGGCACTATTGTTGCCGCCACGGATAACCGGGTATCGTTGAGGGATGCCGGAGGCCGATGCAGACATCATCATGCCGGACGGCGCCGAAAAGCTTTTCGGCGCCGTCAGTTTGGACATCATAAGACTGGGCGGAGCCGAAAAACATTTCGGCGCCGTCAGGGCGCTCGCCGGTGTCGATTTCAGCGTTCGTGCCGGAGAATGCGTCGGTCTCGTCGGCCATAACGGCGCCGGAAAATCGACGCTCATGCATATGGTGGCGGGCACGCTTGCCCCCGACAGCGGGCAGATCGCGGTCCGCGGCGGTGTCGAGGCAAGTTATTCGGTGCCGCGCGCGCAGCAGCTCGGCATACGCTGTGTGTTCCAGGAGCTGTCGCTCTGCCCGAACCTCAGCGTCGCCGAGAACACGCGGATCAACCACGCGTCGCTGCATGGCTTCGGCTGGCGGCGCAAGGCGGCCGATCTGATCGCTGCCAAGCTCGACGAGATCTTCCCCGGCCACAGCATCTCGGCATCCGACATCGTCGGTGATCTTTCCATCACCAGCCGGCAGATGGTGGAGGTGGCGCGCGCCTTCACGGTCACGCAGGAGCCGCTTGAGCTGGTTATCCTCGACGAGCCGACATCCTCGCTCGACGCGCATACCGCCGGCCAGCTGCTGGCGTTCGTGCGCCGCTTCATCGCCGCCGGCAAGAGCTGCATCCTGATCTCGCATGTGTTGGGCGAAGTGCTCGGAAATGCCGACCGGATCGTGGTGATGCGCGACGGCAAGGTGGTCGCCGCCGGGCAGGCCGACGCCTTCGACCGCGACAGGCTGGTGACGGCGATGGGCGGAGCGGAGGCGCGCGAGAAGACCGCCGCAGAGATTGCGAGCGGCAAGCCGGAGCCCGGCCCGCTGCGGGTCCGGGCGCGCCCGGCGCGACAGCAGGACGGCAACGAGCTCGTCGCCCGTGCCGGTGAGATCATCGGCCTTGCCGGACTTGCCGGGCATGGGCAGACCGATCTTTTGCTGGCTATCTTTGCTGCGGCTTCCCGTGCCAAGACCGGCATCGAGGTCACCGCGCCGGTGGCGCTGGTTGCCGGCGACCGCCAGTCGGACGGGATTTTTCCGCAATGGTCGATTGCCGAGAACATCGGCATCCGTTCGCTGGCGCGATTGCGCAACGGCCTCTTGATCTCGCCGCAGCGCGAAGCCGAGCTCGCCGAGTTGTGGCAGCGGAAAATCGGCATCCGTACGCCCGACATGACCAACAACATCTTCTCGCTGTCCGGCGGCAACCAGCAGAAGGCGCTGTTCGCGCGGGCGCTCGGCTCCGACGCCAAGATCGTGCTGATGGACGATCCGATGCGCGGCGTCGACATCGGCACCAAGCTCGAAGTCTACGACCTGGTGCGCGAGGAGGCTCGCCATGGCCGCACTTTCCTCTGGTACACCACCGAAACCGAAGAGCTCGACAATTGCGACCACATCTATGTGTTCAAGAACGGCCGGATCGTCGCCAACCTTCGTCGCGACGAACTGACGGAGGAAAAGATCATCCAGTCGTCGTTCGGCGATGCGGCCTGAGATGACAGCGGTATCCGTCGAGAATGGGCTAAAATCTTCGGCTCGCGCCACGAGGCGGGCGCGCATGCTGCGCAGCCTGCTGCCGGCACTGTCGCTGGCGCTGGTGCTCATCGCCATCGCCTGGCTCAACCCGCGCGCCATCAGCTATTTCGGTTTCAGCCTGATGCTCAATCTGGCGATCCCGATCGCTCTGGCGACGATCGCGCAGATGTTCGTCATCGCCGGCAACGAGCTCGATCTGTCGATCGGCACCTTTGTCGGCTTCGTCGGCTGCGTGACGGCGACATGGCTGAAGGACGCGCCGCTGCTCGGCGTCGTGATCCTGCTCGGGTCGATCGGCGTCTACGCGCTGCTCGGCGCGCTGATCCATCTGCGCAACCTGCCCTCTATCGTGGTGACGCTCGGCATGAGTTTTGTCTGGCAGGGCATGGCCATCCTCATCCTGCCCAAGCCCGGCGGCAAGGCGCCGGACTGGCTGCTGGCGCTGATGGCCTTCAAGCCACCCTTCATTCCGTTCC
Source organism: Mesorhizobium sp. M1088 (assembly GCF_040318575.1). NCBI lineage: Bacteria > Pseudomonadati > Pseudomonadota > Alphaproteobacteria > Hyphomicrobiales > Phyllobacteriaceae > Mesorhizobium > Mesorhizobium sp. M1088. The sequence continues at coordinate 26,319 of NZ_JAMYMO010000005.1, forward strand.
CGATCATCGCGGCATTGCTGATCGCAGCCGTCGTCCACTTTGGCCTGATGCGTACCTCCTACGGCGTCATCCTGCGTGGATCGGGCGGCAATTCAGCCGCACTCAAGCGCGCCGGCTGGTCGCTGCTGCGCACCAAGATCGCGCTGTTTGCGCTGACCGGCCTGTTCGGCGTTTTGTCCGGCATGGCGCTGATCGGCATCACCACCTCGGCCGATGCCAATATCGGCAATGGCTACACGCTGCTTTCGATCGCCGGCGTCATCCTCGGCGGCGGCGAGTTCGTCGGCGGCCGGGTGTCGCCGATCGGCGCCGTCATCGGCGCGCTGACGCTGGCGCTGGCGGCATCGCCCCTCTTGACGTTCATGCACATTCCGCCCGACTGGCAGGTCGCCGCCAACGGCGCCATCCTGATCATCGTGCTGGCGGCGCGGGTGCTGATCAGCCGCAGGGAGAGGTGAGCATGGCATCGCTGCGGACACTGCTCGCCAGACCTTGGATCTGGTCGTTCTTCGGGGCGCTGCTGGTGTGGCTGGCAACCATCGCCTTCACCGGCGGCTATGGCGGCGGCGGCATGATCACGGCGGCGCTGTCGCTCGCCGTCTTCACGGTCATCGTCGGCGTCGGGCAGATGTTCGTCATCACGCTCGGGCCGGGCAATGTCGACCTGTCGCTGCCGGCCAATATCGGCCTTGCCAGCGCCGTCGCCATGAAGGTCATGGACGGCAATGATGCGATGATCGCGGTCGGGCTGCTGGCAGCGCTTGCCTGCGGCATGGCGATCGGCGCCGTCAACTACCTTCTGATATGGGCGCTGCGCATTCCACCGATCATCGCGACGCTGTCGGCCAGCTTCGTCATCCAGTCGGTCGATATCAGCTATGGGCGGGGCCTGCAGATCAAGCCGCCGCCGGGCTTTGCCGACTTCACCAACTGGCAGGTGTTCGGCATCCCGGTGCTGGCGATCCTCACCGTGCTGTTCACCGTCGGCGCCGGCATCGTTTTGCAGCGCATGATCTACGGACGCTCGGTGCTGGCGATCGGCCAGAACATCCGCGCTGCCTGGCTGGCCGGCGTCAATGTCGGCCGCACCCGCTTCCTCACCTACACGCTGTCGGGCGCGCTCGGCGGCCTCGACGGCGCACTGCTCGCCGGCTATTTCCGCGGCGCCAATGTCGATATCGGCAATGAGTATCTGCTGGCCTCGATCGCGGTCGTCGTCATCGGCGGCACGTCGGTGGCGGGCGGCAAGGCCAATGTGCCGGGGGTCTGGGGCGCGGCGCTGTTCCTGGTGCTGCTGTTGACCATGCTCAACACGTTCGGCGTCAGCGTCGGCGTCCGCCTGGTGCTGACAGGGCTGATCATCGTCGGCGTCATCACCGCCGCGGGCGGGCAGAAGGCGCTGCGCTAAAGCAAGGCCACCCGGCGGCGAAGGGATATCGATCCGGCCTGCAAAACACGTGGTTCCCATCCGCATGCCAGCGCTGTAAATCCCGTCGCGCTATCGGCCAACATCATTGCGTGAGGTTTGCGTGTCCGATTTCGTCAGCACTACAAGGCACGGCAACGTCGCGGTGGTGAGCATCGACAATCCGCCGGTCAACGCGCTGAGCTTCCATGTGCGCGAGCCGCTGATGCAGGCGCTCGTTTCCCTGCGCGACGAGCCGTCGGTCGGAGCAATCGTGATAGCATGCGCCGGGCGGACCTTCGTCGCCGGCGCCGACATCACCGAATTCGGCAAGCCGGCGCGGCAACCGGACCTGGGCGCCCTAGTCGCCATGCTGGAAACCATCGCCAAGCCGACGGTCGCGGCCATTCACGGCACTGCGCTCGGCGGCGGCCTGGAACTGGCACTCGGCTGCCATTTCCGTGTTGCCGACCGAACGGCAAGGCTCGGCCTGCCGGAAGTCAAGCTCGGCCTGCTGCCGGGCGGCGGCGGCACGGTTCGCCTGCCGCGCCTGGTTGGTCCGCTGAAGGCACTCAGCATGATCGTTTCGGGAACGCCGATCGGTGCGGCCGAGGCGCTCGCCGCCGGCCTGGTGGATGCCGTCTTCGATGGCGACCTGACCGCGCAAGCGGTGAGTTTCGCCAACGAAACGGCCGCGAAAGGCGGTCCGTTCACGCCGGTGCGCGACCGCAATGATCGCCTCGACCAGGCCGACTTGCCGGCGTTCGACAAGGAAGCGGCAGTGCTTGCCGGCAAAGCACGCGGCCTCGAGGCGCCGATCGCCTGTGCGCAGTCGGTCCGCAACGCCCTGACGCTGCCCTTCGACGAAGCGCTGGCGGCGGAGCGCGACCTGTTCGTCAAGCTTGTCGCCGGGGACCAATCACGCGCGCAGCGGCATCTGTTCTTCGCTGAACGTGAGGCGGCAAAGATTGCCGGCAAGGACGTCGCCAGGCGCAAGATCGCCCGGGTCGGCGTCATCGGCGCCGGCACAATGGGCGGCGGCATCGCCATGGCGTTCGCCAACGGCGGCGTCCCCGTGACCTTGCTGGAAGCGACACACGAGGCCTTGCAGCGCGGGCTGGCGACGATCAACAAGAATTATGCCGTTTCCGTCATCCGCGGCTCGCTGAGCGAAGACGCCAAGCGCCAACGGCTTGGGTTGTTCAAGGCTTCCACCGACTATGCCGATCTTGCCGATTGCGACCTGATCGTCGAGGCCGTGTTCGAGGAGATGGCGGTCAAGAAGGAGGTCTTCGGCAGGCTCGATGCCGTGGCCAAACCGGACGCGATCCTCGCCACCAACACCTCCTATCTCGACGTCAACGAAATCGCCGCTTCGACGTCGCGGCCGCAAGATCTCCTCGGCATGCATTTCTTTTCGCCGGCTAACGTCATGAAGCTTTTGGAAATCGTCCGCGCCGACAAGACTTCGACCGACGTGCTGGCGACCATCGTCGATCTGGCACGGCGGATCGGCAAGGTGCCGGTCGTTGTCGGCGTCTGCCACGGCTTCGTCGGCAACCGCATGCTGGCGGCGCGCGGTGCGGAACTGGAGACGCTTCTGCTCGAAGGCGCAATGCCGCGCCAGGTCGACCAGGTGTTCACCGATTTCGGCTGGCCGATGGGGCCGTTCGAGATGAGCGATCTCGCCGGCCTCGACATAGGCTGGCGCAACCGCAAGGCGCGTGGCCAGACGGCCGTGATCGCCGATGCGTTGTGCGAACAGGGACATTTCGGCCAGAAGACCGGCAGCGGCTTCTATCGCTATGAAGGCGGTTCGCGCACGCCGCTGCCCGATCCCGATGTCGAGGCGCTGATCCGCAACAAGGCTGCCGAGCGCGGTGTTGCACCGCGCGCGATCGGCGCCGAGGAGATCATCGAGCGGACGCTCTATCCGATGATCAACGAGGGCGCCAAAATCCTCAAGGAAAAGATTGCCGCCCGCGCCTCCGATATCGACGTCGTCTGGGTCAACGGCTACGGCTTCCCGGTCGGCAAGGGCGGGCCGATGTTCTGGGCGAGCCTCGAAGGCGTGGACAAGATCATCCAGCGGCTGGATCACTGGCACCAGCAGACCGGCAAGGATGTCTTTCGAGTGGCACCCCGGCTCAGGCAAATGGCCGAAACCGGTTCCTGGGACGGCGCTGCCGGCTGAACTTGGGACTACCGAATCCGTGCGTCCATGATCTCGACAAAACGCGCGAACAGACCCGCCTGCGACTTTATCTTGAGCTTGCGGTAAATGTTGCGGCGATGAACTTTTACGGTTCCCGGCACGATGCGCATCGCCCTGGCAATCGATTCCGTGGAATGGCCCTGAAGCACCAGATCGACGACATGCTGTTCGCGCGGCGTGAGCGAAAGGCTCTTCCAGATGTGAGCACGTTCGAACTCACTGACCGGAGCAATCGCCTCGTCTTGCTTCGTCCCAACCGGTCCGTCAGCCGGAAGGGTAGGCCAGCGCAGCCTGACGAGGCTGATCACCGCAGGCGCCATGTCGCGCAGCAACCTGGCATCGGCGGTTCCGAACGGCCCCGAAGCGCGCAATCGCATTAGCGAGACCACCAGCGCGTCCTTTCCCGGCAGCGGCACGAAAAAGCCGACCTCCTCCGCAAGCCTGGTCTGGCTGTAATAGGAGCGGTAATATTCGCTGGCATAGAAGCGATCCGGCGCCAATTCGCGCATGCGCCAAAAGCCTTCCTTGCGCTCGACTGCCGCATGGTGGAACGGATCGAGCAGATAAGGCCCTTCCTGATAGAGCGCAACGAAGACGTGGCTTTCGGCCGGCGAGAATGTCTCGAACAGCAGCGGCGGGCGTGAGGCGCCGCGATAGCCGAAGATCACGCAATGATCGAAGCTGACATGCTGGCGGAGCCAGGCGACGATCGCCTTGCCGAAAAGCTCGCCGCTCGTCTCCCGCGTCGCTGCGATGAGCGCAGCGAGCCGGCTGTATTCATCGCTGCGTGAAACGCCCAATTCATACCCCTTCAGACGAGAAAATAGACGAAATATACCACCTGGGAGGTATATACTAGCCGCCATTGGCTCTGATAGCGTTTCGAGACCAACCAGCCGCTGGAGCCCGCAGCTTTGACCGCAGTGCCCGACATCGAGTTTCGCGGGGTCACCAAACGCTACGGCAGCGTGATCGCGGTCAGCGGCATCGATCTTGCCATCCCGCCGTCTGCCTTTGTCGCGTTGCTCGGGCCGTCCGGCTGCGGCAAGACAACCTGTTTGCGCATGATCGGCGGTTTCGAACAGCCAAGCGAAGGTGTGGTATTCATCCGTGGCCGCGACATGGCCGGCACGCCGCCCTATCGGCGGCCGGTCAACATGGTGTTCCAGCAATATGCGTTGTTTCCGCATCTGGATGTGGCGGACAACGTCGCCTATGGCCTACGCCAGGCGCGGCCGCGCCTGTCGTCGCGGGAGATCAGCCTGAAGGCAGGCGAGGCGCTCGCCATGGTTCGGCTTGCGGGCTATGGACGCCGCAAGATCCATGAGCTTTCCGGCGGCCAGCAGCAGCGTGTCGCCCTGGCGCGGGCGCTGGTCAACAAGCCGGCGGTGCTGCTGCTCGACGAGCCCCTGGCGGCGCTCGACAAGAAGCTGCGCACCGACATGCAGATAGAGCTGCAGAACCTGCAGCGCGAGATCGGCATCACCTTCGTCCTGGTCACCCACGATCAGGAAGAGGCACTGTCGATGAGCGATTTCGTCTGCGTCATGAATGGCGGGCGCATCGTCCAGCTTGGGCAGCCGAGCGAAATCTACGACGAACCCGCCGACCTCTTCGTCGCCGATTTCGTCGGCAAGACCAATCTCTTGAGCGGCAAGGTCGTCGGGCTCTCGGGCAAGCTCGTCGAGATAGCGCTTGCCGACGGCACCGTCATCGCCGCGCGCAAGCGCACTTCGCTAGCCCAGGGCGAAGCCGTCTCGGTCAGCCTGCGTCCTGAATCCTTAAGTCTCGGCGCGCCCGGAAGCGGCCGGCTGAACGGGCTTGTCCGCAACCGGATCTTTCTCGGTTCCACCGCGGAATATGCAATCGAGGTCCAAGGCATCGGGACACTGCTCGCCAAGGCCGATCATCTGGTTGGCGGTGGAAATCTCTTCAAGCCGGGTGAACCCGTCGCCGTCGGCTTTACAGCCGGAACGCCGCTGGCGTTTCCGGAGAATAACGGGACCAACCAGAGGGAAAAACAAAAATGTCGAAATCGTATCGTGACGGACTGCCGATAAGCCCTGAAAAATTCGTCGACCAGTTGATGCGCCTCAAGCGCGGTTCCATCGGCCGCCGCGAGTTCCTTGGCCTCACCGGCCTAGGCATCGCAACGGCAGTAATGGCCCGCGAACTCGGCATCATGCCGTCGCCAGCCTTCGCCCAGGAGGGGCTTGGCGACCGCATGTCGATTGCCACCTGGCCCAATTATCACGACCCGGCGACGTTCGAGAATTTCAAGGCCGAAACCGGCGTTGCCGTCGAGGTGAACGTGTTCGGGTCAAACGAGGAGATGCTGGCCAAGCTGCAGGCCGGCGCCTCGGGCTGGAGCCTTTTCGTTCCGACCAACTACACGATCTCGACTTACAAGAAGCTTGGCATCATCGAGGCGCTGGATATGGCCAAGCTTGCCAATTATGACGGCTCGCAAGAAGACCCGCGCTTCACTGGGGAAGGCACGATCGATGGCGTGACCTACGCGGTGCCGAAGAATTGGGGCACCACCGGCTTTGCCGTCAACACCAAGAAACTGACCAAGCCGATGACAAGCTGGAAGGAATTCTGGGACACGGCCATGGCGGAGGGCGACGGCCGGACCATGGTTCATGATTACCAGCTGACCACGATCGGCAACGCGCTGAAATATTTCGGCTTCTCGTTCAACTCGCTGAAGCCGGACGAACTCGCCAAGGCGGAGGAATTGCTGCTGAAGGTCAAGCCGCATCTGTTCGCGGTCTCCAGCGACTACCAGCCGTCGATGCGTGCCGGCGACGCCTGGATGACGATGTGCTGGACCAATGACGGGGCGCAGCTCCACCGCGACATCCCCGAAATCGCCTACGTGCTTGGCAAGGAAGGCGGCGAGATCTGGACCGACTTCTACGCAATACCCAAGGATGCGCCGAACAAGCCTGCCGGCTATGCCTTGCTCAACTATTTGATGAACCCGAAAGTCGCGGTCAAGGAGCACCTGGCCAACGGCGCGCCTTCCACCGATGCGCGGGTCAATGCGCTGCTGCCCAAGGAGGTGCTGGACAATCCGATCCTCTATCCGGCGGCGGATCTGCTGAAGCCGCTCGAATTCGGTGCGGCCGCAACGCTAACCGATCCGGGCCGGGCCGAATTGATGGCACGCTTCAAGTCGGCTTGAACCTGGCAGGCTACAGGCTCGATGCAGGCAACTCCCCGGCGGACAGATGTCCGCCGGCACGGGGGCGGTTTTTTCAATGCGCAGCAATGTCCTTCGTCACAATCTCCTGACCGCCCTGCTGCTCGGTCCAGCAACTGCGTGGCTGGTGGTGTTTTTAGTTTTGCCGTTCGTGGCGATTGCCGTTTTCAGCGTCGGCGAGCGGGCGCCGGAAGGCGGCTATCAGGCCGCTTTCACCTTGGCGCAGTTTGCCAATCTTCCGGCGCGGGCGACCGCCTTCTGGAACACCATGGTGCTGGCGCCGGCGGGCGCACTGGCCTGTCTTCTCGTGGCCTATCCGGTCGCCTATTACCTCGCTTTGCGCGCGCCGGAACGGTGGCGGCTGATCCTGCTGGCGCTTGTCGTCATCCCGTTCTGGACCAGCCTGCTGATGCGAACCTATGCCTGGATGTATGTGCTTGGCGGGCGCGGCATCCCAGCTCTCCTAGCCTATGTCGGGATGGAGGACGTGCGGCTGATCAACACGCCGGGAGCGGTTCTGCTCGGCATCGTCTATGGTTATCTGCCGCTGATGATCCTGCCGATCTATGTCAGCCTCGAGCGGCTCGACCGCCGGCTGCTGGAGGCCTCCGCCGATCTCGGCGCGACGCCGATCTCGACATTCCTCGGCGTGACGCTGCGGCTGTCGCTGCCAGGTGTGATGACCGGCTTCTCGCTGGTCATGATCCTGCTGCTCGGCGAATATCTGATCCCGACGCTACTCGGCGGCGGCAAGGTCTTCTTCATCGGCAACGCGCTGGTCGATCTGTTCCTGCAATCGCGCAATTGGCCATTCGGATCGGCAATCGCCATCACACTTGTGGCGGTTTCAGTGGTCGTGCTGCTTGCCGCGAACCGCATTTCGATCCGGCTTTCGGGTGCCCGCCGGGTGGACCTGATCTGATGCGTGCCTTCGTCGTTGCGGTCTTTGCCTTTCTCTACCTGCCGATCGCGCTGGTAGTGCTGTTTTCGTTCAACGCCGGCCACCACGCCAGCGAGTTCACTGGCTTCTCGGTGCAATGGTACGGCAAGGCACTAGCAAACCCGTTCCTGGTCGAAGCGCTGAAGAACAGCCTGTTCATCGCCACGACCAGCGCCTTGCTGGCGGCGCTGTGCGGCACGGCCGCCGCGGTTGGCCTGGCGCGTGTCGGGGCGCGGACGCGAGCCGTGTTCGATGCGCTTTTGGGTGCTGCGATCGTCGTTCCTGGTGTCGTCATCGGCATCTCGACGCTGGTCGCGCTGGTCCAGCTATTCGGGGTGGTCAACCCGTTTGTCGCTTCGCTGTGGCCGAACGACCAGCCACCGCGCCTGGCGCTCGGCTATGGCTCGATCATCGCCGCGCACGGGCTGTTTTCGATGGCGCTGGTGGCGATGATTGTCGGCACGCGCCTCGGCAGCCTCGACCGCAATCTGGTCGAGGCCTCGAGCGATCTTTACGCCACCCCGCTGACGACGTTCCGCAGCATCGTGTTGCCGCAGATCATGCCGGCGGTGATCGCCGGCTTCCTGCTCGCCTTCACATTCTCCTTCGACGATTTCATCGTCGCGTTCTTCGTCGCCGGCGCACAGACGACGTTGCCGATCTATGTCTTCGCCTCGATCCGGCGCGGGGTCACGCCGGAGATCAATGCCATCGCGACGATCGTGCTCGTCGCCTCCGTTCTGCTCGTGGTGCTTGCCCAATGGCAACTGCGGCAACGAAAACCATCACACTGAAAGATAAAAAACATGATTCTGAGAGATCGCATCGCCGTGGTGACGGGTGCCGGGTCGGGGATCGGGCGTGCCGGCGCCATGATGATGGCCAGGGAAGGCGCGCTCGTGGTGATCGCCGACAGGGACCAGGCGGCGGGGGAAGCAACCGCTTCCGACATTCGTGCGGCCGGCGGTCGGGCCGAGGCCGTCGCCACCGACGTCGGCGAGGATGCGGCGGTCGAGCAGCTCATTGCGGGAACGCTGGGCCGGCATCGGCGGATCGACATCCTGCACAACCATGCCGGGATCCAGGTCGGCGGCACGCTGACCGAAGTCGGCGCCGACGGCATGGATGCCTCCTGGCGGATCAATGTGCGGGCGCAGTTCCTCGCGGCCAGGCTGGTCATGCCGTCGATGATCGCGCAAGGCGGCGGGGTGATCCTGAATACCGCCTCGAATTCGGGTGTGTTCTACGACCGCGAAATGATCGCCTACGCAACGTCAAAACATGCAGTGGTGGCGATGACCCGGCAGATGTCGCTCGACTATGCCAAACACAATGTCCGCATCAACGCGCTGTGCCCCGGCTGGGTCGATACGCCCTTCAACGAGCCGTTCATCGCGCAGATGGGCGGGCGGGCGGCGATCGAGAACTATGTCCGCACCAAAATTCCCATGCAGCGCTGGGCCAGCGCAGAGGAAATCGCGGAAGCGATCCTGTTCCTCGTCTCCGACCGCTCGTCCTTCATGACCGGTCAGGCGCTGGTGATCGACGGTGGAGAAAGCATCGGCTGATCCGCCGCTCCCGGTGGGCGGCAGCTGAAATTCTCTTTGGCCTAACGGCCGGCAGCGAGATGTGCTTTCGTCTCAAGGAGAATGCGGCCAAGATGGCGGGCCGGGAGAAGAAATCGTCAGTGCAAGAGAGAGGCGGCATAATGGCCGAGGCGTATATCTGCGACTACATCCGCACGCCGATCGGGCGCTTCGGCGGTTCGTTGTCGGCGGTCCGTGCCGACGATCTCGGCGCTATCCCTCTGAGGGCGCTGGTCGAGCGTAATTCGGGCATCGACTGGGCCGCCATCGACGATGTCGTCTATGGCTGCGCCAACCAGGCCGGCGAGGACAACCGCAATGTGGCGCGCATGGCGCTGCTGCTGGCCGGCCTGCCCAAGGAGGTTTCGGGCTCGACCGTCAACCGTCTCTGCGGTTCGGGCATGGATGCGGTGATGATTGCTGCCCGCGCCATCAAGGCCGGCGAGGCGGAGTTGATGATATCAGGCGGCGTCGAATCGATGAGCCGCGCTCCGTTCGTGCTGCCGAAGGCAGAGACCGCCTTTTCGCGCAATGCCGAGATTTACGATACCACGATCGGCTGGCGCTTCATCAATCCGCTGATGAAGAAGCAATACGGCGTCGATTCGATGCCGGAGACCGGCGAGAACGTGGCGGAAGAGTTCGCTGTCTCCCGCGCCGACCAGGACGCATTTGCCGTGCGCAGCCAGGACAAGGCTGTAGCCGCACAAGCCAATGGCCGGCTGGCAAAGGAAATCACGCCGGTGACGATCGCGCAGCGCAAGGGCGATCCGGTCGTTGTCGACAGAGATGAGCATCCCCGCGGCGGCACGTCGATCGAAGCGTTGGCCAAGTTGCCGACGCCGTTCCGGCAAGGCGGCACGGTTACGGCCGGCAATGCCTCGGGCGTCAATGACGGCGCCGCGGCGCTGATCGTCGCCTCGGAAGCAGCCGCGAAAAGATACGGGTTGACGCCGATCGCCCGTATCCTCGGCGGTGCCACCGCCGGCGTCGCTCCGCGCATCATGGGCATCGGTCCGGTGCCGGCCACGCAGAAGCTGTGTGCCCGGCTCGGCCTGAAGCCACAACAGTTCGATGTCGTCGAGCTCAACGAGGCCTTCGCCTCGCAAGGCATCGCCGTGCTGCGCCAGCTCGGCATTGCCGAGGATGCGGAGCACGTCAACCCGAATGGCGGTGCCATCGCGCTCGGCCATCCGCTCGGCATGTCCGGCGCGCGCATATCAGGCACGGCGGCGCTGGAGCTGCGCGAACGCAGCGCCCGCTATGCACTTGCCACCATGTGCATCGGGGTCGGCCAGGGGATCGCGGTGGCGCTGGAGAGATTGTGAGCAAGCGTCGATTTGCCGGACCATTTAATGGCGCGTTCCGCCCACTCAAATTTGACCATGTGGACAAAAGCCGGGCACCGTTCCATAGTTCCTTCGCTGATATTCCAGAGAAGAGAGCCGGCTCGACACGGCGCCAATCAGAGGGGCATGCAATGGACAACGGGAAGAGCAGAATCCAATCGAAACGCGCAGAGCTTTCGCGCCGCAACGTGCTGGAGCTGGGCGCGCTCGGCCTGGCGGCGGCGATGCTGCCGGGCAGCGCCTTTGCCAAGACCAAGAAGCTGAAAGTGGCGGCTATCTTCGCCACGCCGATCGAGGAGCCGTGGGACAACCAGATCCATGTTGCCCTGCAGAAGGCCGAGAAGGAACTCGGCATCGAATACAAATGGTCGGAGAAGGTGCAGACGGCCGATTTCAGCCGCGTCATGCGCGAATATGCGCAGGGCGGCTATGAGCTGGTGCTGGGGGATGCCTTCGCCGCCGAGCGCGAATCGCGCAGGACCGCCAAGCAGTTCCCGAAGACTGCCTTCCTGTTCGGCTCCGGCGCCGGGCCGGCCGAGCCGAATTTCGGCGTTTTCGACAACTGGATTCACGAGCCGGCCTATCTGTCCGGGATGATCGCCGGAAAGATGTCGAAATCGGGCACGATCGGCGCCGTCGCGGCGATGGGCATTCCGGAAGTGAACCGGCTGGTCAACGCCTTCTTTGCCGGCGCCAGGGAGGTCAATCCCGACATCAAGAAGAAGGTCGCCTTCATCGGCTCGTTCTTCGATCCGCCAAAGGCAAAGGAAGCGGCGGTCGCCCAGATCGACGCCGGCGTCGACGTCATCTATGCCGAGCGCTTCGGCGTCATCGAAGCGGCGGCGGAGAAGAAGATCCTCGCTATCTCCAACATGTCGGACCAGTCGAGCCTCGGCCCCGACACCGTGATCACCGGGCCGGTCTGGGACATGTATCCGACCGTCGAGCAGGCGATCAAGCTGGTCAAGGCCGGCGTCTTCACCGCGCAGGATTACGGCGATTTCTCGCGCATGGCCAAGGGCGGCTCCTATCTCGCGCCCTACCACAAGTTCGACAAGACGCTGCCGGCCGAGGTCAAGGAACTGGTCGAGAAGAAGAAGGCCGAGATCCTCGATGGCAATTTCCGCGTCGACGTCGATGAGAATACGCCGGTCTCGGACTGAGCGGCGCATCCCTCCCCCTTGAGGGGAGGGTGGCCCGCAGGGCCGGGTGGGGTCCTCGGCGACGCGCGCCATCTTTTTCGGTCTAAACGTCGAGGCAGCTGAGGGGACCCCCCCGCCTCGCTTCGCTCGGCACCCTCCCCTCAAGGGGGAGGGATATCGGCGTCAACGCCACCAGGATCCCGCCTTGTCAACGCCTGCCCCTCTCATCGAAATGCGCGGCATCTCCAAGAGCTTTGGCGCCGTCAAGGCGAACGAGGCCGTCGATCTCAGCGTGGCGCCGGGCGAAATCCTCGGGCTGCTCGGCGAAAACGGCGCCGGCAAGACGACGCTGATGAACGTGCTGTTCGGCGCCTATGCGCCCGATGCCGGCGAGATCCTGGTGCAGGGCCGGTCGGTGGCGATCAACAGTTCGGCCGATGCGCTGGCCGTCGGCATCGGCATGGTGCACCAGCATTTTCATCTCGCACCGCAGCTTTCGGTGCTGGAGAACCTCTTGATCGGCATTCCCGGCAGATCGGGCCGGATCAACCGCGCCGGCGGGCTGGCGCGGCTCGCCGAGATCGGCCGCCAGCACGGGCTGATGCTCGACCCGGACCTCCCCGTCTCGGCGCTGTCGGTCGGCGAGCAACAGCGGCTCGAAATCGTCAAGGCGCTGTTTCGCGGCGCAAGGCTGCTGATCCTCGACGAGCCGACGGCGGTGTTGGCACCAACCGAGGTCGACGGGCTGTTTTCGGCGCTGCGCTCGATGGCGGCACAAGGGCTCGGCATCATCTTCATCTCGCATAAGCTCAACGAGGTGCGAGCGCTGACGCATCGCTGCGTCGTGCTCCGGCATGGGCGCGTTGCCGGCCGCGTCGATGCGCCGGCCAGCACCACGTCCTCGGAGATGGCGCGGCTGATGTGCGGCCACGAGATCGTGCCTCCGGCCAGAGGACCGTCGATGCCGGGTGCGGCCGTGCTGACCCTCGACGGTATCTCGACATCGCATCATTCCGGCATGGCGCTGCGCGATGTTTCGCTGTCGGTTCGTGGCGGCGAGATCCTCGGCATCGCCGGCGTCTCCGGCAATGGCCAGCGAGCGCTTGCCGAGGTCATCTCCGGCGTGCGTGCGCCCGATGCCGGGAAGATGACCATAGCCGGCAAAACGGTTTCGCGGTTCTCGCCGAGCACAGTGCAGGCGCTCGGCCTCGGCCGCATCCCGGAAGACCGTATGACGACAGGGCTGGTCACCAATCTGCCGCTCGCCGATTCGATGGTGCTGCCGCGCATCGGCACGGCGGCGTTCAGCCGCAACGGCCTGCTCAAGCCGGATGCGATCCGCGCCTTCGCCGAAGCGCAGATCAAGGCCTACGATATACGTTGCCCGGGGCCGATGACGCGCGCCGGGGCGCTTTCCGGCGGCAATCTGCAAAAGGCGCTTCTGGCGCGCGAACTCGCTTTCGATCCGAAGGTGCTGATCGTTTCGCAGCCGACTCGCGGCCTCGATATCGGCGCCGCGCGCTTCATCCACGAAAAATTCCTCGACATGCGCGCCAAGGGCTGCGGCATCATCGTCATCGGCGAGGATCTGGAAGAGTTGCTGATGCTCTCGGATCGTATCGCGGTGATGTATGAAGGCCGCATCGTCGGCACGCTGAACAGCGCCGACGCCAGCATCGCCAGACTCGGGTTGATGATGACCGGAGCGGAGGGCCATGCCTGATGTTCCGTCTCGAGGCCCGCACCTCAACGCCCGCCTGGTTCAATCTGGCGCTGCCGCTGCTCGCTATCGGCGCGACGCTGATCCTGTGCAGCGGCCTCATCGCACTGGCCGGCGCCGGCGTCGTCGAGGCTTATGGCGTTATGTTTTCGGCGTCTTTGGGCGACAGCTACGCCATCACCGAAACGCTGGTGCGTGCCGCGCCGATGATCTTCACCGGACTGGCCGTGGCGGTCGCCTTCCGCGCCAAATTCTGGAACATCGGCGCCGAAGGGCAATTGCTGGCTGGTGCGGCGGCGAGCTGTGCCGTCGGTGCAATCCCGATGCCGGGGCCGCTCGCCATGCTGCTGATGGCGCTGGCGGGCGCTGCCGCCGGCGCGGCCGTCGCCCTGATCCCCGCCACGCTGAGGGTAAAATTCAGGGTCGATGACGTGGTCAGCTCACTGCTGCTCAACTCGGTCATTTTCTATGCACTGATGGCGCTGATCGAGGGGCCATGGAAGGACAGTTTCAGCGGCTACCCGATCTCGCCGCCGATCGAGGATACGGCCAATTTTCCGGTGCTGCTCGAAGGCACACGGCTGCATCTCGGCGTCGTCGCGGCGCTGGTCGCGGCACCGGTCATCTGGTTCGTGGTCGCGCGCACCACGCTCGGCTTCCGCATCAGGGTCACCGGCGAAAACCCCGAGGCGGCGCGCTATGGCGGCATCAATGTCGAGCGGGTGCTGATTTCGACGGCGCTGCTGTCTGGCGCATTGGCCGGCCTTGCCGGCGTCGGCGAGGTCGGCGGCGTGCATTTCCAGGTGATGAGCGACATCTCGCCGGGCTATGGCTATTCCGGCATCGTCGTCGCCATGCTGGCGAGGCTCAATCCGCTCGGCGTCGTGCCGGCGGCGATCTTCCTTGCCGCCGTCATGACCGGCGCCGAGGCGATGTCGCGGGCGACCGGCGTTCCGGCCTTCCTCAGCGATGTTATTCAGGGAACCGCATTGCTTGCCATGCTGGTGGCGCTGCTGTTCACCGCCTATCGCCTCCGTCGCGTGGGAATAGCCAAATGAGCGTGGTGCTGGAGCAGATATTCCAAGTCGGCTTCCTGGCCGCCATCATCCGCATCGCCACGCCGTTGGCCTTTGCGACGCTGGGCGAGATGTTCTCCGAGCGCGCCGGGGTGCTCAATCTCGGCATCGAAGGCATCATGCTTTTGTCGGCGATGACCGGCTTCACCGCGGCGAGCCTCAGCGGCAGCCTTTGGCTTGGCGTGCTCGCGGCGGTGCTGACCGGGGCGCTGATGGGCGCCGTGCACGCGCTGTTCACTGTAGCGCTCGGCCTCAGCCAGCATGTCTGCGGCATCGGCGTGACGCTGTTCTCGTCGGGCCTTGCCTATTTCCTCTACCGGCTGATCTTCGGACAGCAATCGGTGCCACCGAACATCAAGGGGTTCGAGACGCTGCCGATCCCGATCCTGTCCGACATACCGGTGCTTGGGCCGGCGGTGTTCAATCAGTTTTCGCTGGTCTACATGGCGATGCTGGCCATACCGCTGGCCGCCTTCGTGCTCTACCGCACGCCTTGGGGCCTAGCGGTGCGCATGGTCGGCGAAAACCCGCGTGCCGCCGATTCTGCCGGCGTCAGCGTCATTGCAACACGCTTCCAGGCGGTGATCCTCGGCGGTGCCTTGATGGGACTGGCCGGTGCCTTCCTGTCGATGGCGCAATTCAACGCCTTCACCTTCGGCGTGGTTTCGGGGCGTGGCTGGGTGGCAATCGCGCTCGTCGTTTTCGGCCGCTGGGATCCGTGGCGATCGGCAGGCGCGGCACTGCTGTTTGCCTTCGTTGACGCCTTGCAGTTGCGTATGCAGGCGAGCGGGCTTGGCCATATCCCCTACGAGGCCTTCCTGATGCTGCCGTTCATCTTCACCATCGTCGCTATGGCGGTGATGTCGCGCAATGCGGTGGCCCCGTCGGCGCTGCTCAAGCCGTTCCGGCGCGAAGAGCGGTAGCGGCGCTTCGCCTTTCACATCGCGGTGAAGCCGTTATCGACGAACAGATGGGCGCCGTTGACGAAGCTGGCCTCGTCGCTGGCCAGGAACAGGGCTGCCTTCGCGACCTCTTCCGGCTCGCCGATCCGCCCTTGCTGCGCCGCCATTGCCGCGTCGGAGACATCGACGCCGAGTTTGTCGAGATCGGCGACCTCGCGCAGGCCATGCGGTGTCCTGATGAAGCCTGGACAGACCGCATTGCAGCGGATGTTGCGGTCGCGGAACTCGACGGCGATGGCACGCGCGAACATATGGCAGGCGCCCTTGGTGGTGTCGTAAAGCACCTCCATCGGCGTCGCCGCCACCGCCGGGATCGACGAGGTGCAGACGATGGACCCGCCGCCGGCGGCGATCATGCCGGGCAACACAGCACGCGTCATCAGGAACATCGAACGCACATTGATGGCATGCAGCCAGTCCCATTCCTGCCGCGTGGTCTCCAGGAAGGGTTTGATGACGAGGGTGCCGGCGTGGTTGAACAGAACCGTGACCGGGCCGAATTTTTCCGTCGCGCCCTTCACCGCCGCTTCGACCTGCGCCTCATCCGATACGTCGGCGACCCAGTGTTCGGCGACATGGCCGCGTTGCCTGATTGCCGCTGCGGTGGCCGCCGCCGCTTCGCCGTTGCGGTCGACGATCGCCACCTTAGCGCCCTCGGCCGCGAAAAGCTCCGAGGCCGCACCGCCCATTCCCGTCGCGCCGCCCGAAATGATGGCGACCTTGCCGGCCAGTCTTGTCCCCATGGTTTGCTCCCTGCTGCCTTGTCGTGACGTCGCGGCTTTCCGCTAAAGCG
Organism: Mesorhizobium sp. M1088; assembly: GCF_040318575.1. Classification (NCBI taxonomy): domain Bacteria; kingdom Pseudomonadati; phylum Pseudomonadota; class Alphaproteobacteria; order Hyphomicrobiales; family Phyllobacteriaceae; genus Mesorhizobium; species Mesorhizobium sp. M1088. The sequence goes on from NZ_JAMYMO010000005.1 coordinate 42,715, forward strand.
ATGCTATCCCTCATCCATTGGATGGCCAAGGAGCCACAGACACGTGGACCTGACGTTTCCTGCCGTCACCCCGGCATGCCGCAAAAGGCAGTGCTAAGCAGTAAAAGCACTAACTTGTCCGCCGTTTGGAGAAAATTGTTCTAAGGATCGCGCGAAAATAGCACTCGACAAAGTCTACTGATTTTATAGATTAAGCGCCGAGACGGAGGTCGATATGTCCTATAGCCAGAACGCTCAGACTGCCCGCAAAGGCCAAAGGCTGGGTTCCGACCAGGTGTGGCGGCCGGCCTATGCCGGTGCTTTCGCCTATCTCGTCTTTGCCCTTGCGTTTGTATTCACCGGGGCAGTGGTACTGGGGCTGATCCCCTGATTGTCAAGGCTCTGATCATCGAGGCTACCTCGGGATAGCGACCTGCCGTTTGCAGAAATTCCGGAGTTGATGAACCGAATGCCGGTGCGCATTTGCGCGCCCTGATTCCACCGTGATGGAGGAGATGGCAATGCCGATCGAGTTCACGCATGTTCCCGGTAAGATCCACGCTGCCGACGCCAGCTTTTTCTATGACTTTGTCGAGACCGCGACGAAGCTGTCACTGATCGAGGATGCTGGATTCCAGAGGATCGTCATCGACGACCAGGCCGGGCTGCTGACCAATATGGACCTTGCCGCCCAGACGCTGGACCGGACCTCGTCCCTGGAGGTCGTGCTCACGCATTGGGCAGGCGTGATCGAACCAACCGTGGCGGCGCGGCAGTTCGCTGCCCTCGACGCGAGAAGCGGTGGCCGGCTGTCGCTCAGGATGCTCAGCGAGCCGCTGAGCGACGACGATGCCGAGGCACGTCCGGCCGGCCACACAGTGGTCTGGCAACGCATTGATGAATATCTGGTGCTGCTGAAGCGGTTGTGGTCGAACGACAGGCCGTTCGACCATGAAGGCACCTTTTACAGCATCAAAGGCGGCTATGTGCCGCGCAAGGGGCCGCATGGTGCCGATGTGACCATCCGCATGGGCGGGCAGTCGGGCACTGCGCTCAGGGTCGCGGGCAGGCATGCGGACGTGTTCGAGCTGGCGCCTGGCTCGCTTGCAGAAATTCACCAGTCAATGGAGCGCGTACGCGGCGCTGCTGCCGAACACGGCCGGGCCGGCAAGCTGCGTTTCGCGCTTCCCGTCCGAATCCGTTCGGAAGACAAATCGGCCGCTTCCTGCCAGAAGGCGCTCGAACTTGCCGGGCCGCCGGCGCAGGTCGCGCTGTCGCTGCTTTCCTACGCCGCTTTGGGGATCAAGGAGTTCATGATCGTCGGCGTCGACAGGCCACGCGAGATTGCGACCGCCGGCCGCGAGGCGATCGCGCTGTTGCGCAATTCACTGGCACGGCGCGAGGCCGATGTCCCTCAGCCGGGGGCGTTTGTGTCACGCGCGACGCAGGGAGCACGCGCCGGCTGCTGAAGAGCCACCGTCGTCCCGCGCCTTGGTGACGGGTCTACCACCATTCCGGGAAAGCCGCGTGAGCCGCCCTGGCCAGCGTCGGTATTTCCTGATCGGGAACGGAGCTGTAGGGCCAGAGCAATCGCGGCCCAAGCGGCGCCCAGCCGCCAGCCGCCGCCATCGCCTTATCGAGTGCTGCATCACCGACATTGTAACGGGTGCGAAACGGTAGGACATGTACGGCAAGGAAGGCCTGTATGCGGGCCTCGAATTCGGCAGCTGCGGCCATGTCGGTGCGGATCATCTGCCACCACTGCACCGCGCCCTTCGGGTTGAGGCAGGCAACGTTGGAGTAGCTGCCATGGGCTCCCCCGGCATAGCCTGTTGCCAGCGTGTGGCCGGGGACGAAGACGGAAAATCCGTCCAGTCTGCGGCGCGTGTCGGCATACCAGCCGGCGTCGCCGCCCGGCAGCTTGGCGCCGACCAGCGATGGCACGGCCGCACGCAGACTGACGATGCCGTCGAGCGTCAGGCGGCGCTTGGCGTGCGGCGGATTGTAGAGCACCAGCGGTGTTTCAGGCGCGGCGTCGCACAGGCCGCCGGCAAAGCGCATGACCTCGTCGTCGCTGGGCGGCCACCAGTCGGGCAGCGTGAACTGCACCGCTGCCGGGCGAAGTCCGGCGACCCGCGTCAGTCGCTCCAGCGCGACGCGCGGATTGGACTGGCTGATGCCGATCTGGAAAGGAAGGCGCGCGCGGCCGGCTATGGTTGCGACCAACTCACAAAGCCGGTCGAATTCGGGCTCGGTCTGGCAATGGAATTCGCAGGCCGTGCCATTGGAATAGACGCCGTCGACGCCTGAGGCGCAGAGCCGGGCGATCGTCTCTTCCGTCGCCTGCCAGTCGATCGCTCCGCGATCGTCGATGGCCAGCATCACCGCGCCCCAGATGCCGCGCGGTGCGTGTGCGGGCAAGCGGGCCAGATGGTCGTCGAGGTCAGCGTCCACCGGCGATCTCGTGTTCGCGGCGGGTTTCGTTCGACGCGAAGGCAGCCTCGATAATGGCGATGATCTTGCGCGCATAGATGCCGTCGACCGGCACCGGCGTGTCATCGGCAATGGCATCGCGCATTGCGCTCCATTCGCGCACCAGCGCGTTATGCATCCAGTTCGGCTCAAAGGACCCGGGCAGCTCGGTCCAGACCGTCTCGCGGCCAAGCATGGTGCCGCGGTCCATGTCGATGCGCAGCGTTCCCCGCTCGCAGACCAGATCCATGGCATAGGTGGTGGCGCCGGTGCGATAGCCGACGCTCTGCACCTGGCCGACGCCGCCGCCGGCGAAGCGCAATCCGAGCAGAGCGCTGTCGTCTGCTTCCTGGTCATGGAACTTGGCGCCGAGCATGCCGCTCACCGACACGACATCGTCATCCATCAGCCAGACCAGGCGATCGACCGCGTGGATGCCGGCCGTCAACAGCATGCCGCCGCCGGTCGCCTTGCGCAGATGCCAGTCGCGGCGATTGTGCTCCATCCACAGCTTGATGATCCAGCTCGATCCGGCGAGCGGCCGGCCGAGCTCGCCTTCCTCCAGAATTTGCCTGGCCGCCATGCAGGGCGGGGCGAAATGCATGAGGTGGGCGACCATCAGCTTGACGCCGCCCTTGGCCACGGCGGCGTTGATCGCATCGCAGGCAGCCACCGTCGGCGCCATCGGTTTTTCGAGCAGAATATGCTTGCCGGCCTTTGCCGCGCCGATGGCCATTTCGGCATGGAGATGGTGCGGGCTGGCAATGAGGACCGCATCGACCTCCTTGTCGTCCAGCAGCCTTCGCCAGTCCGCGTAGCCGCGGCCGCCATGTTCAGCGGTGAATTGCTGCAGTGCGTCGGCATTTCCTCGAGAGGCGGCGACGAGGCGAATGCCGCCAGCCTCAGGGATTGCCCGCGCATGGGCTGCGCCGAAATCGCCGGCGCCGATAATTCCTATTCCAATCATGGTCCTGCCTTTTGATAGGCGGCGTCGATCAGCGACATCGCCGCAACATAATCTTCGATGGACACCGGCGGAGGCGCCTTTCTGGCCAGCCGGTCAAGCGTATCGCGCATGAACAGACGATAGCGCGTCGCCGGCAGTTCGACCGGCAAGTCGACGATTGCCGCGTCGTCGAGCGCTGCGCAGATAACATGGTCGCCATGATCGATGAGGGTGGCATTGGCACTGACGATGCGCCACTCGAAGTCACCGCCAGGGCGCATCGAAGCAAAGGTGTAACCGGCCTCGACGATGAACAGCGCGCCGGCCTCGTCTTCCAGCACCAGAAGTGCGTGATCCTCGACCGGGCCGGGATGGATGCGGTTCGCGATCGAAACGCTTTTCAGGCCGAGCTTGCCGGTTGCGAGGCTGAGTGCCGCGTCGACGCCGTGTATGCCGAGATTCCTCAACGCACCCCCGCCACCAACCGCCGGGTCGAGCACCCAGGCGACACCGTCGGCGATGTAGCGCCCAGGCGGGCCGTTGACCAGCCGGAACTGGCAATGCGCCACGGGGCCGGCGCGACCTTGCCGGCGCAGCCGTTCAAGGCCGGCAACGGCCGGCCCGAAACGGTTGGGCAGGGGAACAGCGACAAAAGCCTGGTACTGCCTGGCAAGGTCGCGCAGCGCCATCAGTTCCCTCGTATGGCTGGCCGCCGGCTTCTCCAGGATCAGCGGTATCCTTGCCGCGATGATCGCACGTGCCCGCGCCGGCACCATCGAAGGCTGCCCCATCAACAGGATCACATCCGGCGGGCTGGAGAGTATCTCCTTGAAATCTTCGATAAACGGCAGGTCGTGGTGCGCGGCGAACGCATGCGCTTGGCCAGGATTCTCGTCCCAGATACCGGCGATCTCCGCACCGGAAAAGCGTGCGGCGTCGAGGTGCATTTCGGCGTGCCAGTGGCTCGAGCCGGCGAGGATTATCTTCATTCGGGAGTAACACGTTGCTATGGGCTTGCAGGATATCCTACAAGTAGCTATACGACAAGCAGCGGGCAAGCTTCAGCGGATGATGAAAGCAGTGGGATGGCGGAACTGAAGTCGATCGAACCGTTGAGCAGACCACCGCTGCTGCACGTCACCGTGCAGGAAAGCCTCAGGGCCTATATCGAAAGCAACCAGCTCAAGGCCGGCGATCCCTTGCCGCCGGAGACGTTCCTGGCGCAGCGGCTCGGCGTCGGCCGCAACTCCGTGCGGGAGGCCATCAAGGCGCTGGAATCGATTGGCATCCTGGAGACACGGCGCGGCATCGGCGTGTTCGTCAAGGAGTTCTCGTTCAAGCCGCTGCTGGACAACCTGGCCTACGGTTTGCAGGATTCGCTGCGCGACGTCGAAGAGCTGCGCGAAATCCGCCGCGTGCTGGAAACCGGCCTCATCGCCAAGACGATCGAGATGATCAGCGCCGAAGATATCGAAGCGCTGCGCCAGTTGACCGAGCGCATGCGGCAACGTGCCGAGCGCCATGAGAGCTTCGCCGAAGAGGACCAGCAATTCCATCAGCTGCTGTTCCGCTGCCAGAACAATCGCATGCTGAGCGCGCTGATCGACATCTTCTGGATGGCGTTCAACAAGGCCTCGAATTTCACCAATCTCGACAATCCGACGCCGCTGGCGACATGGCGCGACCATCACGAGATCGTCGAGGCTGTCGCCGCCAAGGATGTCGACCAGGCGCGTCGGCGGCTCGATGACCATTACCGGGGGATCCAGCAGGTTATCGCCAAAAACCGAGCAAGCTGAAGAACAACCTGACTATGCCAAGGGAGGAAACCATGCGCATCAGGACCATCGCATTCTCAGTCGCCGGGCTGCTGCTCGCCAGCATTGCCCCATTGACCAGTGTCCAGGCACAAAGCGCCAAGACCATTGCGGGCGGCTTCGACGTCGGCCCCGGCGGTTTTCCCAAGAACTTCAACCCGCTGGTCGCGACCGGCGGCTACACCTGGCTCAGCACCTATTTTGAACCGCTGGTCATCTACAATGCCGGGCTGACCGAGATCGAAGGCGACCTCGCCAAGGACTACAAGATCAGCGACGACCAGCTGAGCTATACGTTCAACCTGGTCAACGAGACCTGGCACGACGGCAAGCCGTTCACCTCGAAGGACGTCAAGTTCACCCTCGAGCTTGCCAGGAACAAGGCCTCCGGCAGCCTGTTTGCCGCCCGCCTCGCCGACATCGCCTCGATCGATGCGCCGGATGACCACACCGCAGTGGTGAAGCTATCGAAACCGAACGGATCGTTTCTATCGATCCTGTCGCAGCTGATGATCCTGCCGGAGCATGCCCTGGCCGCACTGTCGCCGGAATCGCTGGCGACCAGCACCTGGTGGTCGACCACTCCGGTCGGCACCGGCCCGTTCAAGTTCAAGCGCTACGTGAGCGACCAATATGTCGAGCTGGCAGCCGATGACGATTATCGCGGCGGCAAGCCGAAGGTAGACGTGCTCATCAACCGCTATTTCGAGTCGCCGGCGGCGGCCGTTGCCGCGCTCCGTGCCGGCGAAATCCAGTTCACCTATGTCGAGCCCGACGATGCGGCATCGTTCAAGAGCGACAGCAATTTCAAGGTGATCGGAGGTGCCTCGTACGTGGTCAACTATATCGGCCTGAACCAGAAGGTCGACCTGTTTAGGGATATCCGTGTCCGCCAGGCGATCATGTACGCGATCGATCGCAACGCCATCATCGACAGCCTCTACGGCGGTGCCGCCGAGCCAGCCAATTGCGGCTATGTCGCGCCGCACCTTGTTCCCGCAGGCCTCGAACCCTATGCCTACGATCCGGCAAAGGCCAAGGCGCTGCTGAGCGAGGCGGGCTGGGACAAGATCAACGGCGACAAACCGATCACCCTGCTGACCTATTACGGCTCGCCGCAAGCGGCCAACGTGATGGCCGCCATCCAGTCGATGCTGGCCGAAGTCGGCATCAATGTGGTGCCGCGGGTCGTCGATACGCCGACCTACAATGGCATCGTCTACAAGCAAGGCACGCCGGACTGGAACGCCTTTCCGATGGTCTATGCCGGCCTGCAGAATGGCCCCAACCCGGCCGGCCTCAATCCCGGCCTCAACAAGTCGCAGATCCCGCCGGCAGGCTTCAACACCATGCGCATCGGGTTCGACGATCTGAGCGCTGCATTGGACGCCGCGCTAGGCCAGACCGATCCGGCCAAGCTCGATCAATCCTGGCAGGAGGTCTGCAAGGTCATGAACAAGGACCTGCCCTGGGCGACGTTGTGGGTGGCCAACCGCTATGGCGTGGCGTCGACCAAGCTGCATGACTTCGTCTGGACGCCGGCGCCGGGCGGCGGCCCCTACGCAGCTCACCCCGAGCGCTGGGACATCCAGTAAGAAACCCGCAAGCAAGCGAGCAGGCGGGACCACTTTGGCGCCGCCTGCCACCGCCACGGATAGCCGATGTTGAGCTTCATTGCCCGCCGCAGCGCCACAGGATTGCTGATGCTGGTCGCGCTCAGCGTCCTCATCTTCATCCTGTTGCGGCTGGCGCCGGGCGATCCGATCGACGCCTATATCAACCCATCGGTCCCCATGTCGGCTTCCGACCTCGAGGGCCTGCGCGAACGGCTCGGACTCGATCGGCCGCTTCCCGTGCAATATCTCGCCTGGCTGCGCGCGGCGCTGAGCGGTGACTTCGGCTATTCGATCCAGCGCAGCGGCGTTGCCGTGCTGCCACTGGTCATGGAACGCATCGGCCCGACGGCGCTGCTGATGGGTACGGGCCTGGCGATCGCCATCGTGCTCGGCATTTCCGCCGGCATTTTCAGCGCGGTGCGCCGTAACGAACCATCCGACATCGCGCTGTCGGTGCTGTCGTTTATCGGTATCTCCAGCCCGGCTTTTCTGACAGCGCTGCTCGGTCTCTATTTCTTCTCGGTGCTGCTGCGCTGGGCGCCGTCCGGCGGCATGCAGACCGCGGGTGCGCCGTTCTCGGCGACGGATGTGCTTGCGCACCTCGTCCTGCCCGCCTGCCTGCTGTCCGTCGGCCATGCCGCGCTGATCATGCGTTACATGCGCGCCTCGCTGCTGGAAGTGCTCAACCAGGATTACGTGCGGACGGCGCGCGCCAAGGGCGTGCGCGAGTTCTGGGTGATCATCAAGCACGCGACCCGCAATGCGCTCTTGCCGGTCATTACTTTGATCGGCTCTACTGTCGGCATCGCCATCGGCGGCGCTATCTTCCTGGAAAGCGTGTTCAACTGGCCGGGCATGGGACTGCTTCTGGTCAACGCCGTCGGCACCCGCGATTACCCGGTGATCATGGGCGCTACCCTGGTGATCGGCGTTTGCGTCATCCTGGTCAACCTCTTGACCGACGTCGTCTATGCCGTCGTCGACCCGCGCATTCAGGTGGCATGATGGCAATCACGGCGCCAGATCCTACAGTTGACCCGACAGCCGTGCCGCAAACCAAAGGCCCGCTTCGCCGCGCGCTCGACCGCTTTTTTGAAAACCGCGCGGCGCGTGCCGGGCTTTTGATCGTCATCCCGATCCTGCTGGCGGTTTCGACGTATCCTTTGTGGTGGCCGTTCGGTCCTAACACCATCGACCTCCGAGCAATGAACAAGGCGCCGTCGGCCATTCATTGGCTGGGCAGCGACGGCGTCGGGCGCGACGTCATGGCCCGGCTGCTGCAAGGCGGACGGATCTCACTGCTGGTCGCCGTCTGCTCGGTCGCCATATCGACCGTCATCGGCTTCCTGGTCGGCGCCGTCGCCAGCTTTGGCGGGCGTCTTGTCGACGGCACGGTGATGCGCCTGGTCGACCTGGCGATGACGCTGCCGCCGGTGATCTTCCTGCTGGGGCTGGCTTCGATCGCCGGCACCGGCATCGCCCCGACCATCCTGGTGATCTCGCTGCTCTCCTGGCCGGTGCTGTCGCGCATGGTGCGCGCCCGGCTGCTCGAACTGCGCGAGCGCGATTTCGTCGTTGCCGCCCGCGGCATGGGCGCGGGGCTGCCGCATCTGCTGTTCCGGCATGGCCTGCCCAATTGCATCGATATCCTGGTCGTCTACGCCACCTTGCAGATCGCCAACGCCATCCTGCTCGAGGCCGGCCTGTCATTCCTCGGCCTCGGCATCGCACCGCCCGAAGCCAGCTGGGGCAACATGCTCAATCTCGCCCGCTCCACCGTGGTGCTTGAAAATTACCCCTGGCAATGGATGTTCCCGGGCGCCGCACTGGTGCTCACCGTGCTCGCCATCAATTTCATCGGCGACGGCCTGCGCGACGCATTCGACCCCCGCTCCGATCTCAACTGACCTCAAAGGTTTATCAAAATGCCCCTGTTTACCGGCGTCGTGCCACCTGTCGTCACCCCGCTCAATGCCGATTTCAGCATCGACTTTCCGTCGTTCACCCGCACCATCGAGAACCTGCTCGACGGCGGCGTTCACGGGCTGTTCGTGCTCGGCTCGACCAGCGAGGTGGTCTTCCACGACGAGGCGGGCCGCAGGGCCGTCCTCGAGCACGCGGTCAAGGTCAATAACGGCCGGGTTCCGATCTTCGCCGGGGTCATCGACCCGACGACCGACCGCGTCATCAACCACGCCCGCATCGCCAGATCGGCCGGCGCCGACGCCATCGTCGTCACCGCGCCGTTTTATACCCGCACCAGCCAGCCGGAGATCGGCGACCACTTCCGCTATATCAAGGATGCGCTCGACATTCCGGTCATCGCCTACGACATCCCGGTCTGTGTCCACGTCAAGCTGGAGCGAAAGACCACGGTCGGCCTCGCCAGGGAAGGCGCCATCGCGGGCATCAAGGATTCCAGCGGCGATGACGGCAATCTGCGTTACGTGCTCAAGGACATGGCCGACGACCCCGGCTTCTTCGGCATGACCGGCTCCGAGATCCTGGTCGACAGCGTGCTGGCGATGGGTGCGCATGGCGTCGTGCCGGGGCTCGCCAATGTCGACCCGCATGGTTATGTCAGGCTGTGGAAGCTGACGCAGGCGGGCCAGCATGCCGAAGCCCGCGTGGAGCAGGAGCGGTTGCTGAAACTGTTCGAGATCGTCTGGATCTCGCTCGGCAGGACCAGCGCCGGCTCGGCCGGCGTCGGCGCCTTCAAGGCGGCGATGAAGAGCCTCGGCATCATCGCGTCGAACACCATGGCGCGGCCGCAGCGCAGCCTGAACGACGAGGAAACCGCAAAGATCGACATGATCCTTCGCGATGTGGGGCTGCTCCGCTGAGCGCCATGCCGATCCTCTCGATTTCCGGCCTGCGCGCGGTGTTCCGCATCGCGGGGCGCGACATCGCGGCGGTAAGGGATGTCGACCTGACGATCGGCTCCGGCGAGACGGTGGCGCTTGTCGGCGAATCCGGGTCCGGCAAATCTGTCACCAGCCTGTCGATCATCGGCCTGTTGCCAAAGAGGGTCGGACATATCGCCGAGGGGTCGATCGCGCTGCGGCGCAAGAACGGCACGGTTACCGAGCTGACCAGCCTCGATGCCGAGTCGCTGCGCAAGATACGCGGCAATGAGATCGGCATGGTGTTCCAGGAGCCGATGACCAGCCTCAACCCGGTCTACACGATCGGCGAGCAGATCGCCGAACCGATCCGCATCCATCTCGGCAAATCGCACCGCGAGGCAGAAGCAGACGCGGTGCGGCTGCTGGAACAGGTCGGCATTCCCGATCCGAAGCGGCGGGCGCGGCAATATCCACACGAACTTTCGGGCGGGATGCGCCAGCGTGCCACCATTGCCATGGCCCTGTCCTGCGATCCTGGTTTGCTGATCGCCGACGAGCCGACAACCGCATTGGACGTCACCATCCAGGCCCAGATCCTCGATCTTTTGGCCGACCTGCAGGCGCAGCGCGGCATGGGCATCCTGTTCGTCACCCACAATCTCGGCGTCGTCGCCGAAATCGCCGACCGGGTGGCGGTGATGTATGCCGGGCGTATCGTCGAAACAGGTCCGGTGAGCGAAGTGTTCACCCGTCCGCGTCATCCCTATACGGCAGGGTTGATGCGCTCGGTGCCGCGGCTCGGCCAGGCCACGGCGCTGAAGGCGGCGGGAACGCCGCTGCCGACCATTGCCGGAAATGTTCCGTCGCTTGCCTTGCTGCCCATGGGCTGTTCCTTCGCGCCGCGTTGCCCGATGGCTATCCCTGCCTGCCGCGCCGCGGTCCCTCCATTGTTTGCGGCGACGCCGACCCAGCAAAGCCGCTGCCTGCGCTGGGAGGAGCTCTGATGGCCGACGCCCCTTTCCTCGCTGTCAAAAACCTGACCAAGCATTTTGCGCCGACAGCGTTCTCGCGCGGACCCGTCGTAAGGGCGTTGGAGGATATTTCTTTCGATATCGGGCGTGGCCAGGTGGTCGGCCTGGTCGGCGAATCCGGCTCCGGCAAGACGACGATCGGCCGCTCGGTGCTGCGTCTGATCGAGCCGACATCCGGCCAAATCAACTATGACGGCACCGACATCACCAGGCTGGGTGCCGCTCAGTTGCGCCGCCAGCGCCGCAAGATGCAGTATATTTTCCAGGATCCCTTCGCCAGCCTGTCGCCGCGCATGACGATCGGGCAGATCCTCACCGAGGGCCTGGACATTCAAGGCATCGGCAAGAAGTCCGAGCGGCGGGCGAAGGCCGAGAAGGCACTTGCCGCGGTCGAATTGCCGGTCGACGCCTATGACCGTTACGCCCATGAATTTTCGGGCGGCCAGCGCCAGCGCATCGGCATCGCCCGGGCGCTGACGCTCGAGCCGGAATTCATCGTTGCCGACGAGCCGGTCTCGGCACTCGACGTCTCGATCCAGGCGCAAATCATCAATTTGTTGCGCGACCTGCAGCTCCGGCTCGGCCTGACCATGCTGTTCATTTCGCACGATCTGGCTGTCGTCGAGTACATCTGCGACATGGTCATCGTGCTCTATCTCGGGCGCATCATGGAGGTTGCGCCGGCGGCCGAGCTTTATGCCCGGCCGCAGCATCCCTACACGCGCGCGCTGCTGTCAGCCATTCCGTCGCTCGATCCGCTGGCCAGGCAAAGCCGGCAGGTGCTCAAAGGCGATATTCCAAGCCCGGCAAACCCGCCGTCGGGCTGCGTTTTCCGAACCCGTTGCCCGTTCGCGCTGGAAGCTTGCGCCGGGGCTGTACCGCCGCTGAGGGCGACAGCCGAGGGCCATCTGAAGGCCTGCATTCGCGACGACATCGCTTAGGTTTTCTGCCCTCGGCCTACGGGAGAACTTGGGCGAGATGGACAAGGTCGTCGGCCACAAAGTCCCAGCTCTCAAGAGGCGAGAGATCGGTCGTCTGCGCCGGGCCATGCTCTTTTGGCCGAGCAACAAAGGCGGTTCCGATACCGCATTTTCGTGCCGCGGCCAGGTCGTCATTGTGCGCGGCGATTAACACGGCCTCCGCAGGTCGCACCCCCAGGATCTCCACTGCGCGGAGATAAGCCTGCGGCGCAGGCTTGTAGGTGCCGAACACATCCGAGCCAAGGACGGTGTCCCAAGGCAGGTCGGCGCGCTTGGCCATATCCAGCAACAGCCGGGTATTGCCTCCCGACAAGGGCGCGATGATGAAGCGCTCCCTTAGCCTCGCAAGGCCTTTCAGCGAATCGGGCCACGGCTCCAGCCGGTGCCAGGCGAGGTTGAGTTCCTCAAGTTCGGCGGTCGGCAGCTCGGACGGGGCCAGCCCGAACTGGACGAGGGTGGCGTCCAGATTCTCCCTGTTGATCACGTCAAGTGACACGAAAGGCCGGTGCCCCGTCCGCACCGCCTCGGTCGAGGCGTCATAGCGCGACGCCCACGCATCGGCGAATTCACCGGGATCGACCTGCTCTGCACCAACTCGCGCGAGGAAGGCGCCGGCCTCTCTTGCGATACCGCTGCGCCAGTCAACGACGGTTCCCAGAACATCGAAGAATAGAACTCGAGTAGTGGTCATTGAGCTTTCCTCCGACCTCATTGAAACGTCGCCGACGCCAACCCATATGCAATGCGCGTCGGATGTTTCCTCCCATTCGTCCGGCGCGTTCCCCTCTGAAGGTTTTCGACCTTCACATCTGGCCGGGCTTTGCAGCCCGGCCTTTTTTTGCGGGTAAGTGAGCCAGCCGAGATCATGGCGCAGGTGTGCCCAGCGTATCGATGCGTTTCGCCAGCGCCGCGGGATCGCCAAGCACGCGCAGCGTCTTCAGCCGAGCTGTGCCGCCGGCAGCGATCGAGACGCCCGATGCCGGCACGCCAAGCGCCTTGGCTACCAGCCTTTCCAGCGCTCGATTGGCGGCTCCGTTTTCCGGCACGGCGCGGACGCGAGCCTTCAGATGGCTTCGTCCATCCGCCGATGTTTCGATGCCTTCCAGCCTGTCCATCGCTGATTTCGGCGTCAGCCGGACAAACAGGTCGATGCCGTCGGCGCGCGTGCGGAACGGCGCACTCATCGACGCCCTGGGCTCAGACGACCAGCGAAAGCACGGTGGTGAGCAGGAACTGCCGGATGAAGAACAGGATCAGCAGCAGGATGATCGGCGAGATGTCGATGCCGCCGAGGTCGGGCATGAAGCGGCGGATCGGCCGCAGCGCCGGCTCGGTCAGCCGATAGAGCATGTTGCTGATGGTGTCGACGAACTGGTTGCGGGAGTTGACGACGTTGAAGGCGTAGAGCCAGGAAAATATCGCCGAGGCGATGATGATCCACCAGTAAAGGTCAAGCGCCATGACAATGGTCTGAATGAGGGCGATCATGCCGGTCTCCGATTGTTGCCGACATGTAGCCACTGTAGCTGAAAGCGGCAAGAGCCGCCTTCTGCCGCATGGGCGAGGGCGCACGAACGGCCGAGCGGCATTTCGGCAGCAAGCGCAGCCTTGACAGGAAACCGCAGCGGCCGATAAAAGCCCCATCCGCTGGACGGGGCTGTAGCTCAGCTGGGAGAGCGCGTCGTTCGCAATGACGAGGTCAGGAGTTCGATCCTCCTCAGCTCCACCAGCGGATTTTTTCCGACCCTTTGCCTGGATGAATTCCAAGGAAGTCCTCCTTGGATTCGCGGCGTCTCTCAGACGAAGCTCGCGAACGCATTGCAGGCCTGCTGGCGGCTTGGCACTATCGTTGCCGGGTGGATTCACATCGGCGACGTAAAGACCCTCTACACCAGTAGCGTATGCGGCCTATTGCCACTGCGCCTCGTCCTTGCCAGACTTGGTCCGTCTTCAAAACCGAGGGGAATTCACCATGACCAGCACGACAAGGCGTGATTTTGTAGGTCTTACAGGAATGGCAGCGACTGCCCTGGCCGGTGCTGTTGCAACACGAGCTACCGCTGCGGAAAGCGACGTAGCGCCATCGTTCGATGAGGTTCTTCAAGAGTACAACCAAAACAACACAGAAAGGACTAGATCAAAGCTGGCGATCTATGTGGTCCTTTCTCATCTGCACGCCAGTCTCGAGGAGGAATTTAGCGACCTTGGGCTAGAGCTGCCTTTAGGGAAAAAGGTCTTGCCATCGAACCTGCCGGCCAATTTCGCCGACGCGCAGGTTGCACCCCTTCCTTGGCTCTTCAAGCCCTCGGAAGTTACCGACCACGAACGAAACGGCTATGCGGCGATTGCAATGCGAATGAACGCAGTGATGGCAAGACACACCGCCGACGTGAGTGTCGGGGTTTCGCATATCATGTCGCACAAGGGATAACCGCGACCTTGCCGGCGAGAACGGCACGTCAGGCGAGCACAACGCCGGCCGGCGATTTGTTGTTGCGGGCGAACCGATTACCTGTTTTGGCGAGGCGACTGCGCTGCGAGAGTCCTCACAATGGATAAATACTTCCGGGACGCGCCGCGCGAGATAGCAAAGCTCTCGGCACCCCGGCCAGTGGGAATTGTCAGCCGTCCGCGCGTAGTGGCGCTGCTTTCGCAGGCCCTCGACAGCGGTGCATGCTGGCTGGCGGCGCCTGGTGGATACGGCAAGACCACCGCGGTGATCGACTTTCTGGAACACGGCGGGCGGGAACAAGGCGGGCTGAAGCAAGGCGAGTCGGCGTACAACTGGTATCGGGTCGACACCGAGGACCAGGACGTTGCGCGCCTTTTCCACTATCTGACGCTGTCGCTCGACGGCAGGCATGCCGGCATGCCGGTCTTTGGTCCGGAATATGCCGACAATTCCGACGATTTCGCGCGGCTGTTCTTCCGCACCTATTTCTCGCGGCTTGATCCGGGCACGATCCTGGTCCTCGACGATCTGCATCGTGCCGATGCGCCAGGCTTTCGCCGGACGCTGGCGATCCTGTTGCGCGAACGCCCCAACACTGTCCGCTGCATCTGCACATCGCGGATGCTGCCTGAGGGCGACGTCGCCGACCTCGTGCTGTCGGGACAGTTGCCGGTGCTCAACCAAACGCTGCTGGAGTTTTCGCCTGGGGAGGCTCGCAACCTCGTCACCGCCCGCTCGCAATCGCCGTCCGAGGTCGGCGACATTTCGGAGGCGCGCGGCTGGGCGGTGGGCCTTCTCCTGCTGGCCAACGCCGGAATGTACTACCCGCTTTCGCAGACCGGCCTTGCCGGGGGCGCCGGCCTTCGGGAGATTGTCGGACGTTATTTCCTGCGCGACATCGCGCCGGAGGACCAGGATCTGCTTATCAGGCTCAACGTTCTGCCGGAGATCAGCACGGAGCTTGCCGATGCGTTCCTGGGCTCGCCGCAGGCTGCTCGCCTGCTGGTGCGGCTGCAGCATCGCCAGCTGCTGATCACGCGCGACGGTCCGGGCGGCGCCGCCTTCCAGCTGCATGACTTGTTGCGCGAATACCTTGCCGGCCTACTGGACCGGCGCGTGACGGAAGCGGACCGTTCCAGGCTGCGCGAGCAGGCAGCAAAGGTCCTGCACGAGGCAGACAAAACCGACGCGGCAATCGTGCTGGCGTTGCAGGCGGGCGCCTGGCCGCTGGCACGCCAGCTCATTCTGGAGTGCGCTAACGGCGTTCTCACGCAAGGGCGCAGGGCCAGCTTCGTCGAATGGTGCAACAGGCTGCCCCCCGACCAGATGGACGGGTGGGTCCATTATTGGCTGGGCGTCGCCTTCGCATCGGACGATGCGAAGGCCGAACCGCACTTCTCCAAGGCATGGCAAGCATTCGAGAACACCGACATGCGCGGCCAATGTCTGACGGTGGCGCGGGCGGTCGTAATCAAGACCGCCAGCTGGCGTACGCATGAGGGGCTGGCGGATTGGACGCGCCGAGCCTCACAGGTTCTTGCCAGGGGATTGCCGGAGTTGGATCCGGAGGAACTGATGATGGTCAGGCTCGGCATCCTGCGGGCCGTCGATTTCGCCGAACCTGGCGAATTCGACGCCCATGACGCGAAGCGCCTCGTGAATGATATCCAGCAGCGCCTGACACATCTGCCGATCGAGGATTCGGTCGAGTTGCGCCTGCTGGCAAGCGAAGCGCTCATCGACTACGCGACCTCGTCGGGGCAGCGCGACATTTTTGCCAATGCCGTGGACAGCGTTGCCGCCGATCTCGAACATCCGGATATCCCGCCGCTGGTGCTCGGCATGTGGCTGGTGTCCTTTGGCTCGGCCAGCGGCCGCTACTTCCCCTATTCGCGGCGCGGTTTTGTCTATACCTCGGCCGAGGATGCGTTGCGACGCGCAACGGCGATAGGCGAGCAGCACGCCTTACGGGGCGTCGAGTTCAGCGCCCTCTATCAGCTTCAATTGCTGATGAAGCTTCACAACAGGTTCTCGGAATTCAATGCGCTCGTCTCCCGGCTGGGCGAGATCGCGGACAGCAGGTTCACAACCCAGGTCGCTGTAGTCGCCGACTGCCACGCGGCGATGCACACGCGCAACGGCGACTTCGTCAAGGCTTATCTCGACTGCGATGCGTTCATGGATGCGATCGAGCGGGCGAATGAGCCGATGATCGAACGCTGGCCGCATTACGTCACCAAATACCAGGTCCTGCTGGCCGATCGGCGTCCAGCGGAGGCCATTGCGCTACTCCAGGAGATCGTCGAAAGGCTGAGCGGCGGCCCTCGCCAGCGCGTCGAACTCAACATTCTGGCCGCTCATGCCCTGGAGCAGAAGTGGAACGGCGGCGCGTCCTATGGCAGTCGTCTGGCTGAGTTCATGGAGGCGTTGCGCCAGGTCAACCCCTCCGCAATCCTGCTCAACCTGCCGGACCTATTGGCCGATCTGGTCGCCGATGCGCTGGAGCGAAAGATCGACATCGATCTCTGCCGCCGCGTCGTTCGGGCGCGATATCTGGTCCCGCCCGCTGGCCGACCCGTCCAGTGGCCTTGGCCGCTCAGGATCCACTTGATGGGAGGCTTCCGCCTCGAGATCGATGGTGCCGAGGTCGCGCCCGGTGCCAAACCTACCCGCGCTCTCGACATATTGCGCATTATCTGCCTGTCGAGGGATCAGGTCTGTTCGGTGGAAACCCTGCAGGATTGGCTCTGGCCCGACCTCGACGGCGACCAGGCCAAAGCGGCCTTGGAGCAGGCGCTGCATCGTCTGCGCAAATTGCTCGGGCAAGGCGAGCTCGTAACGCTGAGAGAGGGCCGTTTGCGGCTCGCTGCCGACAAGGTCTGGATCGATCTGCAGGATTGGGAAGACCGGCTGAAACCCGTTCTGTCGGGCCAAAGAGACAGCGCAATCGAGGAGCAGGAGAAACTGCTGGAAGGCTTTGTCGGCCCGCTTTTCTCGAATGGCCCGACGCCCGCCTGGTCGAACGCCGCGGCCGACCGGGTGCGGGACGGGTTGGTCGAGCTTGCCGTGCGGGTCGCCAAACACTGGCAGAGCCAAGGCAACGCGGATCGGGCACGCCAAGCGTGCCGGCGTGCGCTCGATTTCTACCCGGAATCGGCCAAACTCCATGGCACGCTCATCCAGGAGAGCCTCTCCAGAAACGACCATGCCGGCGCCATCGAGGATTACCGGCGCTATGAACGCGCGCTCGCTTCGACCGGCGATGACGAGCCCTCGCCTTTGCTGCGTTCGCTCGTGCGCCCGCTTCTCTAGACCGGTCATCCTTTCACCGAAACGCCGAACCGCTCTATCTCTTTATTTTTGCGCAATTCCGGACGGAAAACCGTTCCACACTTTTCCTGGAATTGCTCTGGCGCAGCTCGGAACTCTGTAAGCCGTCCGTAAGTCGCGGTCTGGGAACCTCGGCTCGTCGATCAAAACCGATCGCCGGAGGCCTGAAGCCCCCGATACCAACACTCACAGGAAGGAAAAGGTCATGCCGTATACTGCCAGAGCAACTTCGAGAGTGCGTGCCGGCACCATCCGGGCTGGAGCCACAAGACTTTCCGACCAGCTCAGGATCGGGCCTTGGTCGCTCCTCTCGCCCGAAGCTGTCATACAGCAAAAGTACAACTCCCTTGGAGGCGCCGGCTTCGCCGAGATCGACAGGAAGGACACTGGAAAAGCCTGGTATCTCAAGAACGGCTCATGCATTTGTTACAACGATGCCATGCACGACGCCTTTGAGATCCATGGCGAAATCTACAGGAAGTGGATTGCGCTTGGCGGTCTCGCGTGGGGCATTCCCTGCACCGACGAAACCGGAACTCCCGACGGCGTCGGCCGATACAATCACTTCAACAACAATACCGCTTCGATCTACTGGACACCGAATACCGGTGCTCAAGCGATTTGGGGGGCAATTCGCGGCAAATGGGCAGCAATGGGCTGGGAGCGCTCGGTTCTCGGCTATCCGGTCACCGACGAAACCGGAACTCCCGACGGCGTCGGGCGCTACAACCATTTTGCCAATGCCGGCTCGATCTACTGGACACCGAACACAGGAGCCAACGTGGTGTACGGTGACATCCGCAAGAAGTGGGAGAGCCTGGGCTGGGAACAGTCATATCTGGGATATCCCACGACCGACGAGACCGAATTTGCCGATGGTGGCCGGGCCAATCTGTTTGAAAACGGCGGCATATACTGGTGGCCCGACACCGGCGCGATCGACCTTCGAGATGTCGTCGTCCACTATACCGGCCTCCATTGCTTCGGCGAGACCGACTGGGATCAGGGATCGAGTGCGGACGAACCCTATGTCATCGTCAGCGTGACAACGCCGCAGATCGCCGACACTAGGCGCAGCCAGGTCTATGGCGACGTCGATGCCGGAGATACAAGACCCGACCTTATGGAAATCTATCGAGGCAAGCCTTACGGCATCAATATCGGCACGGTGCTGATGGAAAACGATTTTGGCGACCCCAACAAATACAAGGACGAGGTGCAGAAGATCGTCATGGGCGTCCATACGGCGGGCACGCTCGCTTTGGGCCTCATTCCGGTGGCAGGACCTATCATTGCCGCGATAGCCGGCCCGGCCCTGGGATCCTTGATGCCATCGATCGGCGGCGCCATCAGCGATCTCTTCGATTGGGGCGATGACAGGATCGGGAGCGCGACAGTAACCATCTCCGCAAAACAGATGGTGTTGCTCGCGGCACGTACGAACAATACCACCTTCAGCGGGATTGGGTTCAAAGTGGAAACGCCCCTGATTTCCGGCGAGGGGGCTTCCTACAAAGCCTATTTTGGCTTTGTGCCTGCCTAGGCCAATCGCCTCGGCAAAAACCTTCGCCGAGACAATCAAACTTACCAGCCCCGCCTTCCATTGGCGGGGCTGCCACTTCGCGACAGAGAGTTTTATTGCCCTGGTACCTCTGCACAGAGGATTTGATGGGTTAGCTGGGCTCTGGGTAGGCTTTCGGGTTCGACGAGCAGTTCGATATTGCGCGCGAGGCCGGATTGCCTGCGGATCAATCCGCTGAGCGCCGCCTCCAGGCCTATCTCCACGAAGCGCTTGGTGCGGTAGACCGTGGAGCCGCCGACCACCACCGTGGCGGCGATGGCCTCGTCGCCCAGGCCGGCATTGGCAGCGAGCAGGATCTGGGCCCGCTTGGAGCTGACCGAGCACGAACAGATGTCGCGCGAGACTCGCGGTTGCCAAATGGCGGAAGCAATCTCCACGAGGCGCTGGCCACGAAGCGGAATCATGGAACTGTTTGCCCGTGCCGTCATGGCGAGAGTGTTAGCGCAATCGCTGTCACCGGAAGCGCGCGCTTATGTGCCGTGCTGGAATGTACATGAAGAATCCGCGTTCGCGCGGCCTCGTCGATTTCCTTGCCTTCGAGGAAATCGTCGATTTGTTCATACGTGACGCCATATGCATCCTCGTCAGGACGAAGCGGGACAAGGTTCTCCAGGTCGGCGGTCGGGATCTTGTCGACGAGTTCGGGCGGAGCGCCCAGATGCGCGGCCACGGCTCGCACCCTGCGTTTGTTTAGCCCCGAAAGAGGAAGGATATCGGCGGCGCCGTCGCCGAACTTGGTGAAGAAGCCCATCAGTGCCTCGGCCGCATGGTCGGTGCCGATGACCAGTCCTCGGCTGGCACCGGCGAGCGCGAACTGGGCAATCATGCGCTGACGCGCCTTGATGTTGCCAAGCAAGAAATCCTCGCGGCCGGCGTCGCCGAACTCGACACCAGCCCGCTTGATCGAATCCAGCATTGCGTCGGCAGCGGGCTTGATGTCGACCCGATGCACTTCGTCCGCCCCTATGGTGTCCAAAGCCCGCTGGGCGTCGCTCTCGTCGGCCTGGTTGCCATACGGGAGCCGAACGGCCAGGAATTTGGCGTCGTATCCAGCCGTTCGCAGTTCCTCGACGGCCCGTTGAGCCAGAAGGGCCGCGGCGAGTGAATCCACGCCGCCGCTGATCCCCAGCACATAGGTGCTGAGCCCCGATGCACGCAGATACGTGCCGAGAAAGTCGATACGCCGGCGTGCTTCCAGCGCGACGTCAACACTGGGAGCCACACCCAACGCGTTGATAATCATTTCCTGTTCGGTCATTGGCAGTGGGTGCTCCTGATATCACAGCATTCCGTCTAGTACCTCTGCACAGAGGATTCGGCGGGTTCGATGGGTTGTAGCGTGGGTAGGATATTGGGTTCGACGAGCAGTTCAATGCTGCGCGCGAGGCCGGGTCGCCTGCGGATCAATCCGGCCCGCTCGAGGATGAGCACCATCTTATGGACAGAAGGCGCGGTGACACCCACCTTGCATAAGGTCAAGGTCACCGAGCGCGCAGCACAAGACTTTGCCACTGCATGCGCGACCTCCTCGATATTCATTACCCCGAGGCCGACCGCGTCAGGGTGGTGCTCGTTAGTCTGCCGACCCACACGCCGCGCTCTATCAGGCCCTGCCGGCGTCAGAGGCGCGACGCATCCTGCGACGGCTGGAGTTCCATGACACGTCCAAACACGTGAGCCGGCTCAACATGGTCGAGATCGAGATCGGCATCCTGCGCAGCCAGTGCCTCGACCGCAGCATCGAAAGTCGCGACAGCCTGTTTGCCGAGATCGCCGCTTGGGAAAACCAGCGAGGCGCCAGCGGCGCCCGCATCAACGGGATGTTCTCGACCGAACAGGCCCGCCTCAAATTGGCCAAAGCCTATCCTATCCAAAGCCCACCGCCAACGAGTCATAATCCCTGTGCAGAGCCACTAGTAGTCGTCGCAAGGCGCGGTCCGGATGCGGCAGCGGCCGATCAGCATAGCGGGCAAGCTGTCGTTGCCTACCCCCGCACAGCCCGTAGCGCCGCCATGAACGCGGCTCCTTCGGCCGGAACGATGGAGACCGCATTAAGTGCAGTCACCTCAACGACGCGAACGGGCAACGGGGCCGAGCGGGATCGGCGGAAACCGGATCAGGCGGTGCGCAACCCGACGCCATGACAGCCGACATCAATCAGGATGGAAAGAGAACGGTGACAAGAGCGGGCATGCATCACACCAGCCCGCGCTTGGCCATCATCGCTTCCGGGGAAGGCATCTTGCCGCGGAAGGCGGTGTAGAGTTCTTCCGGGTCCTTCGAGCCGCCGGCGGCGTAGATGTTCTTGCGCAGCCGCTCGGCCAGCGCCGGATTGAAGGGATCGCCTGTTTCCTCGAAGGCCGCGAACGCGTCGGCGTCGAGCACTTCCGACCACATGTAGGAGTAATAGCCGGCAGAATAGCCATCGCCGGCGAAGATATGGCCGAAATGCGGGGTGCGGTGACGCATGGCGATGGTATCAGGCATGCTGAGTTTTTCGAGCGTTTCGGCTTCGAGACGAAGCGGCTCCTGCGCCGCATCCGACCGCGCATGGTAGGCCATGTCGACCAAGGCCGAGGCGGTGAACTCGACCGTGGCGAAGCCGGCGCCGAAGGTGCGCGCCGCCAGCATCTTGTCGACCAGCGCCTTTGGCATCGGCTTGCCGGTCTTGACATGCAGCGCATGCTTTTCCAGTACCGCCGGCACCGTCAGCCAGTGTTCGTAGAGCTGCGAGGGCAGCTCGACGAAATCGCGGCTGACCGACGTGCCCGCGACCGACGGCCAGGTGACGTCGGTCAGCATGCCGTGCAGCGCGTGACCGAATTCGTGGAACAGGGTCTTGGCCTCGTCGACCGACAGCAAGGCTGCCTCGCCGGCCGGCGGCTTGGCGAAATTCATGATGTTGTAGATGACCGGCTTGGAGCCAGGACCAAGCTTGTAGCCGGATTTCAGCGCGCTCATCCATGCGCCGGAGCGCTTCGAGGGTCGCGCGAAATAATCGGCGAGGAACAGGCCGCGCTCGCTGCCGTCGGCATTCTTCACGACGAAAACGCGAGCGTCCGGATGCCAGGTGGCAATGCCCTTCTTTTCTTCGAAAGAAATGCCGAACAATCGTGTTGCCACGTCGAAACAGGCGTCGATGATGCGGTCTAGCTGCAGATACGGCTTCAGCTCGGCCTCGTCGAAGGCGAATTTCTCTGCGCGCAGCTTCTCCTGATAGAAGCGCCAGTCCCAGGCAGCGAATTTCTCGTTGCTGCCGGCCTCGACCGCCAGCCGCTGCAATTCGGCCTGGTCGCTTGCGGCCTTTTCCACCGCCTTTTCCCAGACCGGATCGAGCAGCGCGTGCACCGCCTCCGGCGCCTTGGCCATGGTGTCGTCGAGCTTCAACGCGGCGTAGGAAGCGTAGCCGAGCAGCTTCGCCTTCTCGGCGCGCAGGCGCAGCATGTCGCGCACCACTTCCGTGTTGTCGGTAGCGCCGCCATTCTGACCACGCATGATGAAGGCGCGGAACGCCGTCTCGCGCAGGTCGCGGCGTTCTGAGAAGGTCGAGAACGGCTCGTAGATCGAACGCGACAAAGTGACGGCGTAGCGGCCCTTCTGGCCGCGCATCTCGGCGGCTTCCGCCATCGAGCTTTTCAAGAATTCCGGCAGGCCGGCCAGGTCGGCCTCGTCGAGGAACAACGCCCAGTCGCGCTCGTCGGCAAGCACGTTCTGGCCGAAATTGGTGCCGAGCGACGACAATTCCTCGTTGATCGATGCAAGCCGCTTCTTGCCTTCGGCGTCGAGCCTGGCGCCGGAGCGGACGAAGTTTTTCCAGGTCCTTTCCAAAACCCGCAGCGTTTCGGCATCGAGCTTCAAAGCCTCGCGGCGCTGATAGAGATCGTCGATGCGGGCAAACAGTCGCTCATTCATCGAAATCGCCGAGTAATGCCGCGACATTTTTGGAGAGATGTCGCGCTCCAGCGCCTGGATCGCCTCATTGGTGTGGGCGCCGGCGCGGCACCAGAAGATCGAGGAGACATGGTCGAGCGCCTCGCCGGCAAGCTCGAGCGAGGCAAGCGTGTTTTCGATCGTCGGCGTCCCGGTGTTGCCGGCAATCGCCTCGATCTCGGCCTCATGCGCCTTCAGGGCCGCGTCGAAGACCGGAGAAAAATCGCCGTCGCCGATGCGCGTGAAATCGGGCAGGCCGAGCGGCCCTTGCCATGCGGTCAGCGGATGGGCGGCGAGGTCGACGGTGGACGGCATGGGCAAACTTTCGCTGGGTGGGCGGGAGAAGCGGATCGTCACCGATGTAAGGCGCCGGCCCGTTGCGCGCAACAGCACGCCTGGTTAACGCCGATGCGTGCCCACGACTCGTATGCGAACCAGGATGCCCACTCGCGCGCAGTGCAGCAAAAAGTGCACTGTAACGGTAACTCCCATCTATAATAATCTAAAATCCATGGTCTCGTTGTAAAATTCAGGCATCATTTCGTTTCCGAGATAGATGACGCTTCCGTGACTATTTCTAATTTTATTTAGGTTAGATTTAGACAACTTGAAAACACGACTAAAGTATGCGTCGTATGCTTTCCTCACATCGCCTTCCGCCCAGTCTAAATTATAGTACATTCTGCCAGGCAACATTACATCGCCGCGCCACAGATTTATATCATATTCAATTACCGGAGATAATCTTGAACTAACTTGCAAACATTTATTTTCAGCGTCACACTCAAGGACTATGTTGTTTAAAAAATCCTTTGACGATATCAGAACTCTTCTGTTTTTAAAAGACCGTTCTTCTTCTCGGATGGGCTCCCAAAAAATGGGGGTATCGCCATCTTCGATGGACGGCTTGACGAATACTATATTCTCAACACCCTTGGACAAGGCATGGTTGAAAACGATTTCATCTCTGTGCGACAGGAAAAGATTGAATTGCTTGCCCATCATTGCCCTCCAACACATAAGATTTCGAATTCCGATAATAGTGCACTTTTGCAGGGCGCGACCGTCGTTGTGAGTGGATTGACCGCATGGCTTGTCGCATTGGCGTTCCCACCTGCGTAACCACGTGACGTGGACAGGTCCGAATTGACGCCGGCAATTCCAGCGCCTATCCCCCGAGAAGCTCAAGACCAAATTTCGTCAGTAGCCGTCGCAGTTTTCGGCGATCGCGGCTTGCGAACTGGCGGTGATCTGGTCGTTGGCGACTGCAAAGGTCTCCTGCATCAGCATGTCGTTGCTGGGAAAATCATAGCAGGCGATCACAGTGGTGACGCCGCCCTCCGTCTTCTCGATCCGGTGGCGGATTTCGGCCCCGGCGACGGCGCCCTGCCACTCGGCGATCGAGGCGATGAATTCCTGCTTGCTTTGCACGACGCCGAGGTCGTCGAGCTTGATGCGGACGTTGTCGGCGAGCAGGTCCGACAATTCGGTGCGGTCGGCGATCAGCAGTGCCGAATACCAGCGGTCGATGATCGCGCTATCATCGGCGCGGGCGACAGTTATCGGGCACAGCAGTGCCGCCGCCGCGAACGCGATCCGAGCTCGCACCATGCCTCGTCTCCTACTCCGTCTCCGGCCGCTCGAAATCGCCGGTTTCCTTGTTCATCACCCAAAGCTCGCCGGTCGAAATATCGAACCAGGCACCGTGCAGCGACAGTCGCCCCTTGCCTTCGAGGATCGAAACACAAGGGAAGGTACGCAGATTGGCGATGGAATACCGGATCGAGATGCGCTCCAGCGCCGTCTGGCGCTCGGTCGCGGTCATGAAGGTGCTGGACGATACGGTCTCGGCCGCGGGCGCGATCAGGCTCATCCACTTGCCGATGAAATCGCCCGGCGACAAGGGTGCGGCCGTGGTGTCGAGTGCCGCGCGGATGCCGCCGCAGCGGCCGTGGCCCATCACCACGATGTTCTTGACCTTGAGGCTCTGCACCGCAAATTCGAGCGCCGCCGATGTCGAGTGGAACTGATCGTCTGGCGCATAGGGCGGCACCAGATTGCCGACATTGCGCAGCACGAACAGCTCGCCCGGCCCGGCATCGAAGATCGCTTCGGGCGCGGCCCGCGAATCGCAGCAGGCGACGATCATCGTTTCCGGTGCCTGGCCCTCCCGCGCCAGCGAGCGATAACGGCCGCTTTCGGTGAGATAGCGGCCGCTCATGAAACTGCGGTAGCCGGTGAGAAGATGCTCGGGAAGATGGGGCATGGGCAGCTGTGGGAGCCTTTCCGGGTTGAAGGCAGCTCGGTTCAATCCCGAAAGGCTCTAGCGCATCGGCCCGAAAATCGGAACCGATTTTCGGAAAGCGGGATGGCGTGGTTTCGACGTGCCAGCCCGTATTTTGACACAGGTGAACGAACGCCGCCATTAATCGGGTTCAGAACCGCAGATTGGCGGTTCGACTATTCCGCGATGTCCAGCAGGGTCGATATCAGCAGCCGGCGCTCTTCGGGGGAGAGAATGTCCGAATCGAACAGGTTCATGCTGCGCAGCCCTTCGATGGCGAGATAGCAGACCAGCAGCGCCTTGAGGTTCGGCGTCTCCTGCTTCAGCCGCTCGAATAGCTGCCGCCTGAACGATTTTATCGGCGTCAGGAAATCGGGATCCTCGGCAATCGCCGAAAATATCCAGGATGCCGACGGTTTCGATTCCTCGGCATGCTCGGCCGACAGCTTGATGTAAGTTGCAAGCGGGCTTTCGCCGTTGACGCCGGCCGTGCGGGCGGACTCCAGGGCCTGCTCGAAGGCGCGCAGGTAATCCTCCACCAGCGCCTGCATCAATTTCGCCTTGGTCGGGAAATTGTAGAGAAGACCGCCCTTCGACACGCCGGCACGGCTGGCGACCGCATCCAGCGACAGGCTGCCAGGACCCGTCTCGCGCGCCACGGCGGCGGCGGCGGCGAGGATCTTCTCGCGCGAATTTGCTCTGCGGGCCTTCATCAAGCGTTCCCCATTCATTAGCTTAGGCGGAATTGACAAGACCGTCCAGACGGTACAGTAAGATCGCCGTCATTTGAAATTGGGACCAGGCACAGGTATGTGTTCCGGTCATCCGACCGTTATGCTGGGCCGTGGCCGAGGGACTGTTCGTGATCAAGCGCTTCATCATCGCCTTCATTCTGCTCGTGCTGGTGTGCGGCGGCATCGTCGGCTTCAACCTGTTTCGCGACAATGCGATCAAACAGTTCTTCGCCACCATGAAGCCGCCGGCCGCGACGGTGTCGACGGTCATCGTCAAACCGATGTCCTGGACGCCCGGCATCGAGGCGATCGGCACTGTCAGTGCCGTACGCGGTGTCGACCTCACGGTCGAAACCGCGGGCATCGTCAAGGACATCCTGTTCCATGCCAATCAGAAGGTCGCCGCCAACGCCGTGCTGCTGCAACTCGACGATGAAGTCGAGCGAGCCGACCTCGTGGCATCGAAGGCGCAAGCCACATCCGACCAGACCACGCTGATGCGCGCGCTTGAGCTGCAGAAGCGCGGGGTGGGCACCGATGCTACGCTCGACACGGCGCAGGCAGCAGCATCGGTCTCCGCCGCGCAGGTAAACAAGCTGCAAGCGGTGCTCGACCAAAAGCAGTTGACGGCCCCTTTCAAGGGTACCGTCGGTATTCCGAAAATCGACCTTGGCCAGTATCTCACACCCGGCACCGCCGTGGTGACCTTGCAGGACATGGATACGATGCGTGTCGATTTCACCGTACCGGAGCAGCAGCTTCCGCAGCTGAAGATCGGACAGACGGTGCGGTTGGGCGTCGGCGGCGGCGACATGCCGTTCACCGGCAGCATCCGCGGCATCGATCCGAAGATCGACCCGACCAGCCGGCTGGTGACCGTGAGGGCGGAGGTCGGCAATCCCGAAGGCAAGCTGACGCCCGGCCAGTTCGTCCAGGTGCGCGTCGAACTGCCCGAGGAGAACGACGTGCTGGCGCTGCCGCAGACAGCGCTGACTTCCAGCCTGTACGGCGACTTCGTCTTCGTGGTGCGGCCGGCCAAATCCGCCGAAGCCAACGGCGCGGCGCCCGAGGCAAAGCCGGAAGAAAAGCCGGCTGCAGATGCTGCCAAGCCCGCGGCCGAAGCACCCGCGGCAAAACCCGACGAAAAGCCGGCTGCTACCCCAGCCAAACCGGCAGAGGAAGCCAAGCCGGCAGCGGAAAAACAGAAGCCGCAGCTCGTGCTAGCCCAGGTGTTCGTCAAGCCAGGCCGCCGCAACGCCGGCCTGGTCGAGATTCTGGAGGGCATCGCGCCCGGCGACGAAGTCGTTACCGCCGGCCAGAACCGGCTCTCCAACGGAATGTCCGTTGCCGTCGACAACACGATCGATCCGAGCAAGCCAGGGAACCAGCAGGCAGCCCAGCAATGAGCTTTTCCGACCTCTTCATCCGCCGCCCGGTCCTTTCGACCGTGCTTGCCTGCATGATCCTGCTTCTGGGTTTTCAGGGAATCTTCAACCTTTCGATCCGGCAGTATCCAGAGGTTGAAGAAACGGCCATCACCATCACCACGGCCTATCCCGGCGCCAGTGCCGACCTGATCCAGGGGTTCATTTCCGCGCCGATCGCGCGTGCCGTCGCTTCGACCGAAAACATCGATTATGTCACGTCGTCGAGCCGGCCGTCCTCCAGCACCGTGACAGTGCAGATGAAGCTCGGCTCCGACCCCGACGTCGCGCTGAACGAAGTCTTGTCGAAGGTTCAGAGCGTTCGCGGCGATCTACCGGACGAAACCAAAGACCCGGTGATCGTCAAGGGCACCGGCCAGCAGTTCGCGATGATGTACATCTCGATGCAGAACCCGAACATGACGCCGGAACAGCTCACCGAATATATCGAGCGCGTCGTGCGGCCGCGTATCTCGACGGTCGAAGGCGTCGCCGACGTGCAGATCTTCGGCGCAGCCGAATATTCGATGCGGGTCTGGATCGACCCGATCAAACTGGCGGCGCGCGGCGTGACCGCGGCGGAAGTGCTGGCCGCCATCAACGAATCGAATTTCCTTTCCGCGCCCGGCGACACCGAAAACGAATATGTGGTTTCTTCGATCACCGTTCGCTCTACGCTGCAGACCCCGGAGGCTTTCGCCGCCCTTCCACTCCGGTCGAAGGACGGCAATGTGGTGAGATTGCGCGACGTGGCCCGCGTCGAACTCGCCGCGGCGAACACCGACACCAGGGTCAGCTTCAACGGCAAGCCCGGCATCTTTCTCGCTATCTTTCCGACGCCGGCCGCCAATCCGCTGACCACCGCGGCGGCAATCCACAAGATTGTGCCGACCATCCAGGAGACGCTGCCGCTCGGCATGACGATGGAGATCGTCTACGATTCAACCGAGCAGATCAGTGCGTCGATCGAGGAGGTGTTCAAGACCATCGGCGAGGCGGTCGCCATCGTCATCGTTGTTATCCTGCTCTTCCTCGGCTCGTTCCGCTCGGTGCTGATGCCGATCGTGACCATTCCGCTGTCGCTGATCGGCGTCTGTTTCCTGCTGTTTTCGGTGGGCTATTCGATCAATCTTTTGTCGCTGCTGGCCATGGTGCTGGCGATCGGACTTGTCGTCGACGATGCCATCGTGGTGGTGGAAAACATCCACCGCCACATGGAGGAAGACGGCTTGTCGCCGATGCAGGCGGCGTTCAACGGCATGCGCGAGATCTCGTCCGCCGTCGTCGCCATGACGATAACTTTGGCCGCCGTGTTCGCGCCGCTGGCCTTCACCGGCGGCCTGACAGGCGCACTATTTCGCGAATTCGCGGTGACGCTTGCCGGCTCGGTGGTGCTTTCGGGTGTCGTCGCCCTCACCATCACACCGATGATGTCGGCACGTATCCTGAGGTCCGGCTCGCACAGCCGCTTCCAGCGCATTGTCGACAATACGTTCGGGCGCGTCGAACACATCTATGAGCGGCTCGTCACCGGTTCGTTGAACTATCGCCCGGTGACGCTGATGATCGTCCTCGCGCTGGTCGCCACGACCGGTTTCATGTTCACCAAGACCGCGAGCGAACTGGCGCCGGAAGAGGACCAGGGTTTCCTGCTTTCGCTGGTGACCGCGCCGCGGTACGCGACGTCGGACTATACCGAAACCTACGTCAATCAGATACTCGGCCTGGTCAAGGATCTGCCTGAGACGCGGGCACAGTTCTCGGCGGTCGCCTTCGGTGGTGGCCAGACGAACAGCGCTTTCGTCGGCTTTGCGTTCAAGGACTGGGCTGACCGCACGCGCAACTCGAAGGAAATCCAGCAAGACATTACGGGCCGCCTGAGCAAGGTGGCGGGCGTCGAAGCTTTCGTCTTCGCGCCGCCGACGCTGCCCGGCTCCGGCGGCGGCCTGCCGATAACGATGGTCGTGCGCTCGACCGGCGACGCCTCGCAGGTGTACGAGGCGGCCGAAGACATCAAGAACAAGGCGCAGGCCTCCGGCCGCTTCATCGTCGTGCAGAATTCGATGACCTTCGACGCGCCGCAAGTGACGGTGACGATCGACCGCGACCGCGCCGCCGCGCTCAACCTGCCGATAGCCGACATCGGCCGGACGCTGACGCTCCTGGTCGGTGGCGCCGAAGTGGCGCAATTCGACCGCGAATCCAACAGCTACGACATCATCCCGCAGGTGCCGCAGAGCTTTCGCGACAACCCTGAAAAACTGGGCGAGTATTTCGTGCGCAGCGTATCGGGCGAGATGGTGCCGCTCTCGGCGGTGGTGAAGATCTCGACCAACGCGTCGCCGGCCGCCATCGAGCAGTTCAACCAGCTCAACTCGACGACGATCTCTGCCTTGCCGCGGCCCGGCATCACCACCGGGGATGGGCTACAGGCGATCGAGGACATTGCCAAGCAAAGCCTGCCCGACACCTTCTTCATCGACTATACCGGTCAATCGCGGCAGGAGAAGGAACAGGGCTACACGATCATCATCGCCTTCGCGGCGGCGGTGCTCGTCATCTATCTGGTGCTGGCGGCGCAATTCGAAAGTTTCCGCGATCCGCTGATCATCATGATGGCGGTGCCGCTGTCGATCTTCGGCGCGATCGTGCCGCTTAATGTCGGGCTTGGCACGCTCAACATCTACACCCAGGTCGGCTTGATCACGCTGATCGGCCTGATCACCAAGCACGGCATCCTTCTGGTCGAGTTCGCCAACCAGCAGCGTGAAATGCACGGCATGCGGCGGCGCGATGCGATCATCGCGTCGGCCAGGGTGCGGCTGCGGCCGATCCTGATGACGACGGCGGCGATGGCGCTCGGCGTGGTGCCGCTGATCATCTCCAGCGGCGCTGGTGCCGCGGCACGCTATTCGATGGGCCTGGTGATCTTCACCGGCATCCTGGTCGGAACCATGTTCACGCTGTTCGTGGTGCCGATGTTCTACACCTTTGTCGCCAGCAAGGACCTGCCGCATCACGCCGAAAAGCCGGATCCGAAGCTGATGCCGGTAATGCCGGATTAGATTGCGCTAATATCCGGCCCTTGCCTGGGAGCGACGAGAAGCATCGCTCATTTAACGATGACGATGCTGGTGTTGGCCGGGCCGAAGACCTCGACGAGCTGGTAGAAATCGGCGGCGTGGGCTGCGCCGTTGCCGGCACTGACAAGCAAGGCAGTACCGGTGATGACGGCGGCGGCGATGTTGATGAGCTTGGCGGAAATGGCAGTGTACATGATGTCTCCCCTATTCTGCCGGTCGGGGCCGGCTCAATTCGATGACCGGCTTATCGGGGCGTCGTGTTTCAAGCCGATTTCGCTAGATGCTCGTTTGTGTTTCGATCCTGTTTCCCCTGACAGAAAAGGTCCGTGCAAAGCAGCTTGCAGTTGCACAATGTCGTCTTGGCGGTGGCGTGTTTGCCTAGGCGGATCGGCCAAACCGCGGCGCGAATACGCGATTGTCTTTCGTTTGATAGGAATTCACCTGACTCCGAAACCGAGCTGCAACAAAGCGCAGCCTCGGCGGCATGATCCGGATACAGCGAACAGGCAAAGTTGACCTAACGAAAACAGCGGTCAACGAACGATCGGAAGCCAACACTGTTTTCGCGACGGTCTGGATTGGTCTGGACAGTTTCCAGCCTGCGCGTCGACCGGCTCAAGCCCCTCTGGCGGGGGCGGCTTAGGGCCGTTGAGGATGCGCGGCGCCTCCGGCAACTTGCAGCCGAGAGGACCGAAGGCCCGCGCCGCAACGGGGGGCTCCGCTGGCGGCGCGGGCGCTTCGGGGGTTCCCCTGAAGTGCCCGTAAATTCCAATTTTGAGGAACGAACAGGATGAAAACGAAATTCGCCGCTTCCGTGCTTTCCGCCCTGCTTTACGTCCAGGGGCTGCTCGGCATTGCCGGCCTCGCCACCGTGCTGCTGAAGGAACGTGCCCATGCCGGCGAGGTCAGCACGAACAGTGACATGCCGTCCGGCCCGTCGCTTCTCGTGGTGCGCTGAAGAGCATCGGACCCGAAAGTGGAAACCGGTTTGGGAAAATCCGATGCTCAAGACAAAAGGGTGGCCGTCCTGTCTTCAATCGGCGAATTGCGTGGGCGGATCGAACCGGTAGCCCGCACCCCGTATGGTGGTGATGGTTTCGGTATCGAGCTTGCGGCGCAGCCGCACGATGCGCGAATCGATCGACCGATCGAAGGCTTCGGCATTTTCGGCGGGCGCGGCGGCGATGATGTCGTCCCGCGTCAGCACCTTGCGCGGGCTGGCCAGGAACAGCCTGAGCAGCGCCACCTGCCCGGGGGACAGCTGTTCCTCCGTGCCCGAGCGGTGCATGACGATGGCCGATCGGAGATCGACGGTCGCGTTCTCCAGCACGATCAGTTCCCCGGCGCTCCTGCCGCGCCGAGCCAGAAGGCCGCCGACGCGAGCGGCAAGCTCCCTGACATTGAGCGGGCTTTCGACGACGTCGGCGGCGCCGAGTTCGAGCGCCAGAACCTTGTCGACCAGATCGGCCGGGCGGCAGATCAGGATGAAATCCGGTCCACCTTCGCCGCCATGTCGCCTGAGCAGGTCGCGCCCCTCTGCCTGGCTGACGCTGTCGCCGACAACCACGACATCGATACCCTTTTCCGAAAGCAGCGATTCGGCCTCCCACGGCTGTCGCGCCGCACGGACGTCATGACCGCGCCGCTCGAGATGATCGGCGAGATCGGTCGCAACTACTTCAGCGACGGAAACAAGCGCGATAACGGATCGTGCAGCCATGATTTTCTACCCCGCATACGGCAACCCAAGAAGAGTGCTGGACATCATGTTTATACCCAATCTACTTTCCGCTGAAAGCGGGAGCGAAAGCATCGTGCGGGCACGAATTATCATTGTCGAGGACGAGCCCGACCTGAGGGATGCGGTCGCCGAGTATCTAGGTGCCAGCGGCTATGATGTGGCCACGGCCGAAAGTGCGGCGGCGGCGCGCGACCTTTTGGAAACCCAATCCTTCCATCTGGCCATTCTCGACATCGCAATGCCGGGCGAGGACGGCCTGTCGCTCGGCCGCTGGATGCGGTCGAAAATGCCGATCGGCATCATCTATGCGACGGCCGCCGGTACCGCGCTCGACCGCATCGTCGGACTGGAGCTCGGCGCTGACGATTACATCGTCAAGCCTTACGAATTGCGCGAAGTGCTGGCCAGGGTGCGCAGCGTGCTGCGTCGCGTTCCTGAGCCGACCGAGCCACAAAAGGCCAAGGCTGAAACATCCGGCGGCCGCCGGTCCGTGAGCTTCGGACCCTTTCACGCCGATCTCGACGGCAGGCTCGTCACCGGCGCCAACGGCGCGGTCATCGACATGGCCAAGAGCGAGTTCGACGTGCTGGAGGTGTTCCTGACGCGCGCCAACCGGCTGTTGACGCGGGCGGCGATCTCCGAGGCGATCGGTTTCGTCGAGGACCCGGAATCGTCCCGCGCCGTCGACATCCGCATCATGCGGCTGAGAAAGAAGATCGAAGCGGACCCAGCCAATCCGAAATTCCTGCGCACGGTGCGCGGCGAAGGCTATATCTTCTCGCTGCCGGTCGGTGAAAATAACTGAGGCCTGGCGGCTTGAGCAAGCCACGGCCAGGAAATGACCATGACGGCTGAAACAGCAGGCGCGGACACGCGGGGCGCCAGGCAGGGCGCGGCGATGGTGGCCGTGCATGTGGTTCGCCGGCTGCGCGAAGCCGGCGATTGGCAGCGCGAGATGGAAGGTATTCTCCAAACGCTTTGCGAAGCCATGGATTGTCACCGCGGCATCCTGTTTCGCCTGCGCGAACTGCCCGGCCAGGGCTTCGCCCAGTCGGTCGCCGCTTATTGGATCGCCCCCCGGTTTGGCGGCGAACTGGCGTCACCGACCGTCATCATGCAGTCGGTCGTCGATTCGGACCCATTGCTGGAACGGCTGGCGGAGGACGAGCGCCAAGGCAAGATATTCGCCGGGCACACACGCGATCTCGAAGGCTTTCTGCGGACCGATTTCGAAAAGCAGAACATCAAGTCGTTCCTGTCGGTGTCGGTCTTTTCGCACGGCAATTTGTGGGGCACGCTGGCGGTCAACGACTGCGTCAACGAACGCGAATGGACCGACCAGGAAGAGGCGGCGCTGCACATGGTGGCACTCGCCATCGGCGATGCCATCGAACGATCGCCCTCCGACGCGCATGCCAGCGACGTCATTCGCCGCACCATGCTGCAGGCCTCGCTCGACGCCATCATCGTCATCGACGAGACCGGCTCGATCATCGAATTCAATCCGGCCGCCGAGAAGATGTTCGGCTATCGGCGCAGCGATATCCTCGGCAAGGACCTGCTCGACACGGTCGTGCCGGAATATTACCGCAAGGGCTATGCGTCCGGCGCCGAATACATGTCGGGCCGCGGCGCGCCGATGGTCGGCCAGCGGCTCGAAACGGTCACCCAGAACGCCGCCGGCGAGGTTTTTCCGATCGAGCTGACGGCAACCGAGATGCGGGTCGCCGATCGCCAGCTGATCTTCGGCTCTATCCGCGACCTGCGCGACAGATTGCGCGCCGAGGAGGAAATCAACCGCCAGCGCGAAAAACTGCACCAGAACGAGAAAATGGCGGCAATGGGCTCGCTGCTTGCCGGCGTTTCGCACGAGCTCAACAATCCGCTGGCCGTGGTTGTCGCCCAGTCGACGCTGCTGCACGAATTCGCCGCCGATCCCCAAACCAAGGTGCGCGCCGAAAAGGTGCGTGCCGCTGCCGAGCGCTGCGGCCGTATCGTCAAGAGCTTCCTGTCGATGGTCCGCCTGCACCCGGCCGCACAGGCCGAAACCGACCTCAACCAGGTGATCCGCGCCGCACTCGAAGTGACCGCCTATGGCGCACGGTCGAGCGGCATCATCATCGACACCGATTTCGCCAGCGGCCCGTTGCTGGCCATGGCCGATGCCGACCACGTGACGCAGGTGGCCGCCAACTTCCTCATCAACAGCCAGCACGCCTTGGCCGGCGTTGCCGGCGACCGCCGGATCAAGGTCCGGACGTTTCGCAGCGACCGCGGCAATCCCGGATTCTCGGTCGAGGACAACGGGCCCGGCGTGCCGGAAGCGATACGCTCACGCATATTCGAATCCTATTTCACCACCAAGCCGGTCGGTGTCGGTACCGGCATCGGCCTGTCGATCTCGAAATCGATCATCGAGCGGCACAATGGCAATATCTGGTTCGAGGAGGTTTCGCCGAGAGGTGTGCGTTTTGTCGTGCAGCTGCCGGCGATCGCGGCCGGCGCGGCCGCCGCCGGCGAAGCTTCGTCGCGGTCGAGCGGCTTGCGTCACGCGCTGATCATAGACGATGAGCCGGATGTCGCCGCGTCGCTGTCCGACATTCTGGAATTGATGGGCATCAAGTCGCGGATCGTGCCGGCCTGGGTCTCGGCCGCCGCGACGCTGAGCGGCCATGTGCCGCCGGACATCGTGTTTTCCGATTTGCGCATGCCCGGCACCAGCGGCATAGCCGCCTATCGCGAGCTACTCGCCGAATTGCCGGGTCTGGCGCAGCGCTTCGTGCTTGTCACCGGCGATCTGATCGGCGCGAAAGGCGAGATCGAGGCGCTGCCGGCGCCGCAGCGGCCGCCAATCCTCGAAAAGCCGTTCAGCACGCTGGATGTGCGCGGCGTGCTCTCGGCCATTGCCGAGCAGGCGGCTCTGGGCGGCTAGACTCCGAGATCTCTCCCGGAAGAAAAAGGCTCCCGGCCGACATTGCGGCGGGAGCCTGACTGGAGTGCTGGAGGGCGCTCGCAAAAAATCAAAAAACGTTCGGCCTATCGGCCAGTGGTGCGGCGTTGGCGATCATGCGGACCGGCCGTGCCTTGCCCGACTGGGCGGCGATGACGCGCAGGCAGTCCAGGCTCTCGGCGCCCCAGGCCTGCCCCTTGCAGGCAAAATCGATCTCCGGCGCCGGCAGGCGCGCCGTCTTGGTGGTGGTCGTCGCGCCATCGATGAGGTTGGCCGGCGGGTTCAGTGAGGCGAAGGCCGGACCGACGGTCGGCGTCAACGCCATGCCGGCAAATGCGGCAGCCGCCAGCAGCATGAACATCGCCATTGGATGATCACTGGCGCGCTGGCGCAGCGCCAGCTTCGGGCGCCGGTCGTTACGCTGGGGACCCTGCTGGCGAAGGTCGGTATCGGTGATCTGGATTTTCGTACGCATCGTCGTTTCCTTCGGTCGTCTTCTTTTCTCTGTTGAAACGAACCTAATCGCACCTTGTAACCGGCCAACGATGATGAATTAACGATTGTGTAACCGGCATGAAACCAAGCCCGCGGCCATTCCTGGGCAAACCGATCCGGCGTAGCTGGCAGCACCGGTGGCATTCTCTGCTCGTTTTCCGCTACCCACGGCACCAGATCCACGTCGCCTTTCCAGGCCCACGGAGCGTCGGGCGCTCAACAAGTGTAAGGGGATTAACGTCTGGAATTCCCGGGATTTTCCCGGCTTCGATCGTTCGGACTGGGCTCTCGAATCCCGTTCGATTTCCCGTCAAGACTTCGCCCCATTTTTCCAAGCCATTGCATTTCAATGGAAAATATGCTTTTATTGAACGATCATTCAATAAATAAAGAGCCTTTATGAACCCGCATCTGCGTGACGTGGCAATCCCCAACGATTGGGATCGGCGGGGGCTGCCGGGCTGGAGCTATCATTCCGACGCCTTGCTCGAACTCGAGAAAGAGCACGTCTTCCGCAACCATTGGCAGATCGCCGGCCATGTCTGCGACGTGCCGAACGCCGGCGACTATCTGACGATGGATGTGGTCGGCGAGCGGGCGCTGATCGTGCGCGGCAAGGATGGCGTTGTGCGCGCCTTCAACAATATGTGCCGCCACCGCGGCAGTCGCGTCGTTGCCGACAGCCACGGCACTTGCAAGAATGCGCTGGTCTGCCCCTTTCATGGCTGGGTCTACAATCTCGACGGCACGCTGCGCGGTGCTGCCCGCCCCCGTTCCTTCCCCGACCTCGACAAGACCGATTTCGGCCTGATGCCGCTCGAGCTCGAAATCTGGATGGGCTTCATCTTCATCCGCTTCCGCAAGGGTGGGCCGCAGCCATCGGTGGCCGAGCTGTTGAAGCCGATCGAAGCCGAGATTGCCCATTACGGCGTCGCCGAGATGGTGCCGTCCTGGGGCATCTGGACCCAAAAGACGCCGGTCAACTGGAAATCGGTGCGCGATGTCGACAATGAAGGCTACCATGTCGCCATGGCGCATCCGGCGCTGCAGGATCTTTACGGTGCGACCTATTTCGACGAGCCGTTCGTCAACGGCGTGTCGCGCTCGTTCGCCACCTACAATCCGCATGCCGGACGGCGCTGGAGCGTCGCGCAGTACATCAAGCTCGCACCTGAGGCGAAGCACCTGCCGGAACACCTGCGCAAGGCCTGGATCTACTACGGCATCTTCCCGAACAACGTGCTGTCGCTCATGCCGGAATCGGTGCAGTTCTATCAGGAATTTCCGCTGTCGACGGGTGAGACGCTGCTGCGCGGCGCCATCTACCGCTATCGCGACGAGACCAGGGAACAGGCGGCAGCCCGCTACCTATCCTACCGCATCGACCGCGACACGCTGGCCGAGGATGTACAGCTTTCGATATGGTCCAACGAATCCATGCTGTCCGAAGCCTTCGGAGGTTTTCACCTCTCCGATCTCGAATATGGCGTGCGCACCCACCACGACCATTTGCGTAAGCAAGTTCCCGTGCTCGGATTGGAGACCGCGCCCGAGGAGAAGGATATGTGGGCACTCAACGAGGCGCTCAGATCACGCTCCTGACGCCCCGGTCCTCAGGCCCAAATGGCGACCGGAATGCCGAAACGATCGGCGAGCGGCGGATCCGGAAACGGCATTGCCTCGCCTCTGACGATGCGTCCGGCAACCACCATCATCGCCGCGGCGTCGAGGAAATCGTCAGCGGCCGCGCCGCGCGGCGGCGTCTGGTCGAGAAAATCCTGGCTATAACCATGCTGGGCAAGCAGCGCCTTGCGTTCGGCCATGCCGGCCGGATTGATGTTGCCCCTGATCTTCTTCGGCAAGCGCATAGCGCGGTCGCCGTTCAGTTTGCAGAAGGCAACTTCCGGATGCGATTCGAAGACACGGCTGCGCAGTTCGGGCCGCGCGATCAGCAGCGAATCGATCTCGCGGATCTTGGCGAAGATGCCGAAGGCCTGGATCGAGACGCCGCGCGGCGGATCTGAGGTCGTCCTGGCCACCTCGCTTGCCTTGCGATGTGCGGCGTACCAGGCATCGACCGTGGTGAAGGCTTCGACCTCCGCGTAGAGCGCGGCGCGGGAGGGAATGGCAAAGACACTGGACTGCCGGGCCCCGAGCAGCGGCCGCACCAGCGCCTCCGGGCCGCGACCGCCTCGTTGCGAGAAATCGGGCAGGCCGATTGGCATATCGACCGCTACCAACGAGTCGGCGGGCAGTCGGTCGAGCAACGCCGCGAAGCTTGGGAAAACGGCTGTCGACGGTGCTGCATCGGGATCGCGGCGGACGGCTATCCAGCCGGCCTTGCAACCGTCGACGCCGACAAGCACAACGTTCTCGGGCACAACATGGTCGGGCGCAACATCCTTGGGCGCATCATCCTGGGGCACGGCGTCTTCGGCCTGCGTCACGCCCGGCGGTCCCGTTCCGGATGCAGCAGATGGCGAAGCTGCACCATCGCCATCGGGTGCGACAGGCTCTGGGCATCGGTCTCGAGCTGCAACTCGTCGCCGCCGCGCTTGGCGGTCCGCGCCAGGATCTCGTAGACCGCCGCCGTGGTCGATTGCAGCGCCTTGGCGGCCGGCTGGCCGGACAGGATCCGCGCTAGGTAGACGGCAGCCGTCAGGTCGCCGAGCCCATTCGGCGGCTTGTCGATAAGCCGGTGTTCGGCAAGCAGTGCCTCTCTGCCGGCGAGCAGCAAATTGCCGGTGCCGCCGGCCATCATCGCCGGCGCCGATGTGACCAGCATGGCCGGTGGGCCGGCCTGCAGGGCTGCAGCCATTGCCGATTTCAAGTCGGGCAGCGGCGCTCCGGCCATCCATTCCAGCTCGTAGCGGTTGGGCGTGGCGATATCGGCGATCGGCATCAGCCGGTCGCGCATGGCGATTGCGGTCGGCTCAGGTACGTAGAGCCCGCCCGAATCGCCCATCACCGGATCGCAGATATAGAGGGCGTCCGGCGTCTTCGCCTTGACCGCGCCGACCAGCGAAGCGACGGCTTCGGCCTGGCCAGCCTCGCCGAGATAGCCGGACAGCACGGCGCCGACCTCGCCCAGCCACGGCGCGCGCTCGAGGTCGGCCATCAGCGCCTTGAACTGGTCCAGCGGCGGCACGATGCGGGTGGCCCGGCCATGGCCCGGATGCCAGGGCAGAATGACGGTCGGTACCGCCCAAACCGGAAAGCCGAGCGTCTCCAGCGCAAAGACAGCGGCACGGTTGCCGACCGAGCCACGGGCGACATGACTGGAGACGACGATGACCGCGCGCGGCGCGTCGGTTTTTTCGGCACTCATTGATTTTTCCTAACTGCCCCTGGTGACGAAAAGCACGAGCCAGATCAACAGGCCAATGGCAATAAGCAAGCCCGCTGCCCGACCGATGCGGGTGCCCCAATATTCGATCGGGTCCGACCGGTCGGCATCGGCCGCAGTGACGTGGTCGCGCGCGCCTTTAGTCGTTCGTGCAAGGAACGAGGTGCCCCCCGGGTCG
This sequence comes from Mesorhizobium sp. M1088, assembly GCF_040318575.1. NCBI lineage: Bacteria > Pseudomonadati > Pseudomonadota > Alphaproteobacteria > Hyphomicrobiales > Phyllobacteriaceae > Mesorhizobium > Mesorhizobium sp. M1088. Next base: position 81,931 of record NZ_JAMYMO010000005.1, read on the forward strand.
GTCTCGCGCGCCACCCGTTCGATGATGCGGCGCGATTCCGCGTCTCTGTCGTGGCGTTTCGCCATGGTGATGTCCCGTTTTATGCCGAGCTTAACCCGTTCGCCTCGTCTGTCACAGGGCCCGACGGCGAATGGCAGAAACCAGTAACACTTCTCGGCCGAAGTCATTTTCTTACGCAAGGATTGTGCTAATGCTTCGCCTGCCAATGCTATCGAGGGGACTTATCATGCTTGCCCAGCGCCTTTCTTCGCCGCCAATCTTCCGTAATTTAGCTGCGTTCCTGGTTATGGCCGTCATGCTGCCGCTGCTTGCCGGCTGCGGCTACAACACCATTCCAACAGCTGAGGAAAACGCCAAGGCCGCATGGAGCGAGGTGTTGAATCAATACCAGCGCCGCGCCGATCTCATCCCCAATCTGGTCAACACGGTCAAGGGCTACGCGGCGCACGAGAAGGACACGCTCGATGCCGTGGTCGAAGCGCGCGCCAAGGCGACGCAGGTGACCGTGACGCCGGAAACGCTGAATAATCCGGAAGCCTTCAAGAAATTCCAGGACAGCCAGGCCGGCCTGACCAGCGCGCTGTCGCGCCTGCTGGCGGTGGTGGAGAACTATCCCGATCTCAAGGCCAACCAGAACTTTCTGGCGCTGCAAGCACAACTCGAAGGCACCGAGAACCGGATCACGGTCGCCCGCCGCGACTATATCCAGGCAGTGAGAGAGTACAATCTGACGCTGAGGACCTTCCCGTCGGTGATCTGGGCGACCTTGTGGTTCCGCGGCAACCAGCCGTTTGCGAATTTCACCATCGAGGAGGATAAGATGCAGCCGCCGAAGGTCGATTTCGGCACCAACACCACGCAAGGCGGGTGAAGAACAGCCGGTGAGCGTGGTCCCTATTGGCCTTGCACTCCGTAGCGCCCCCCTCTGCCCTACCGGGCATCTCCCCCTCCAGGGGGGAGATTGGCAGCTTTGGCTTCACCGCCCATCCTGCATCGTTGGAGATTGGCGAAAACAGCCCTGACAGCCGATCTCCCCCCTTGAGGGGGAGATGTCCGGCAGGACAGAGGGGGGCGCGACAGAACGCCAGCCTGGCCTTCCTGCTCGTCTTCCAAAGCCTTCTCCTCCTCCCGCTCACCGCCCTTGCCGCCGCACTGCCGGCGCTGACCGGACGGGTCGTTGACAATGCCGGCATCATCGATGCCGCGACCGAGGCGGCGCTGACGCAGAAGCTTGCCGAGTTCGAGACCAAAGGGTCCGACCAGATCGTCGTCGCGACCATCCCCAGCCTCGACGGCGAGGAGATCGAGCCTTACGCCAACCGGCTGTTCCGCGCCTGGAAACTGGGCCAAGCGAAGGAGAACAATGGCGTGCTTTTGCTGGTGGCGCCGAACGACCGCAAGATGCGCATCGAGGTCGGCTATGGGCTTGAAGGCACGCTGACCGACCTGCACACCAAGCTGATCATCGAAAACGACATGGTGCCGGCCTTCCGTGCCGGCGATTTCTCAGGCGGCATCAGCAAGGCCGTCGACGACATGATCATGGTGCTGGAAGGCAATCCCGAAGAGCTGGAGGCGCGCGGCGAACGCAACCAGCAGCCGCCGTTCAACAGCGACGATCTGTTCTTCACGATCTTCATAGCCATCTGGGCAATCATCTTTTTCGGCGGCCTCGCAGCCTCCATCCTGCCGCCGATCTTCGGCCAGAAGATCGGTCCCGGCCGCTATCGCTGGCTGGGCATGACCTTCGAGCCAAACCGGCGGTCGTCCGGCGGCTGGTCGGGAGGTTCCGGCGGGGGATGGTCGTCGGGTTCAAGCGGTGGCGGGTTTTCCGGCGGCGGCGGTTCGTCCGGCGGCGGCGGCTCCTCGGGAAGTTGGTGACGAGATGACAAGACACGCCGTCAGCCCGCTGGAATCCGGCCGTTTCATCAAAATAATCGGCACCGCGCTGTTGGCCATGGCGGTGCTGCTGGTCGGCTTCGCGGCCTTCGCCGCCGCACTGCCGGCGCTGACCGGACGGGTCGTCGACAACGCCGGCATCATCGATGCCGCGACCGAGACGGCGCTGACGCAGAAGCTTGCCGAGTTCGAGACCAAAGGGTCCGACCAGATCGTCGTCGCGACCATTCCCAGCCTCGACGGCGAGGAGATCGAGCCTTACGCCAACCGGCTGTTTCGCGCCTGGAGACTCGGCCAGGCGAAGGAGAACAACGGCGTCCTGCTTCTGGTGGCGCCGAACGACCGCAAGATGCGCATCGAGGTCGGCTATGGGCTTGAAGGCACGCTGACCGACCTGCACACCAAGCTGATCATCGAAAACGACATGGTGCCGGCCTTCCGTGCCGGCGATTTCTCAGGCGGCATCAGCAAGGCCGTCGACGACATGATCATGGTGCTGGAAGGCAATCCCGAAGAACTGGAGGCGCGCGGCAAGCGCAATCCGGCGAATGACAATCCTGTCGATCCCATCTTCATGCTGTTCATCGTCCTGTGGGCGACGATGTTCTTCGGCGGCTTGGCAATGGCGTTCCTGCCGCCGATCTTCGGCACGAAGCTGTCGCCGGGCGTGTACAAGTGGCTGGGCATGACGTTCCGCTACGGCCGTGGGCCAGCTTCGTCATCTTCCGGCGGCGGTAGCTGGACGTCCGGGACCTCGTCAGGCAGTGGCTGGTCGTCTGGAAGTTCCGGCAGCGGTTGGTCGTCCGGAAGTTCGGGCGGCGGGTTTTCAGGCGGCGGCGGCTCGTCCGGCGGCGGCGGTTCTTCAGGAAGCTGGTGAGACATCAATCATGGCAACACGACCGATCAGCCCCGAGGATCATGAGCGCATCGCCGATGCGATCCGCGCTGCCGAATCAAAGACCGACGGCGAGATCTACTGCGTCGTGGCGCATGCCAGCGACAGCTATTTCTTCCCGGCCGCTTTCATGGCGATGCTCAGCATGCTCGTCGTCAGCCTCGCCGTCGGTTACGGGCTGGAAGCCTGGTGGCTGTCGATCCGCTTGCCGCATTTCGTCATCGCCGAGCTTCTGGCGCTTGCCAGTGTGCTCATCCTGTTGTGGGCATTGCCGGCATTGCGCATCCATTTGGTGCCGAGGCGGCTGCGCTACCAGGCCGCCCACGCCAATGCGATGAAGCAGTTCCTCGCCCGCAACGTCCACCGTACCACGGCGCGCACCGGCGTGCTGGTGTTCGTCTCGATTGCCGAGCGCTATGCCGAGGTGGTCGCCGACAGCGGCATCGATTCTCGTGTCGGCCAGCATGTCTGGGACGGTGTCGTCCGCGACCTTACGGCGCATGCCGGCGACGATCGGCTTGCCGACGGGTTCGTCAAGGCGATCCAAGCAGTCGGTGGGGTACTGGCCGAGCATTTTCCGGTCTCGACCGGCGACAGCAACGAACTGGACGACCATCTGGTCGAGATTTGATCTCGCCAAAAGCGGTTTCGCAGCGTCTCAAGGACGCACCGTCCGGCTGTGTGAAAGCATCGCGGCGGTTGACCGGACTCTTGCAATCGGGCGCAGCGGGTTTATGGTTAACCAATCATGAATACGCTGAGCATCGACATCAGGAAAGCCGAACCGCGCGATGCAGCCGCCATCGCCGACGTGCATCTCGAGGCCTGGCGCGGCGCCTATTCGGGCATCATCCCGCACCGCACGCTGACATCGATGATCAACCGCCGCGGCGCCGACTGGTGGGCGAATGCCATTCGCCGCGCTGCCACCGTCCTGGTCGTCGAAATCGGCGGCAAAATTGCCGGGTATGCGACGATCGGCAAGAACCGCGCCCGCGAACTCAGGCAGCAGGGCGAGATCTACGAACTTTACCTGCGGCCGGAATATCAAGGCATCGGGCTCGGCAGCCGGCTGTTCTCGGCCGCGCGGGCACGGCTGGCCGACCATGGCCTGAAAGGCATGGTGGTCTGGGCGCTGGAAGACAATCAGAACGCACTTGCCTTTTATGCCGGCGCCGGTGGCCGCGATGTTGCCGAAGGCGTCGAGATCTTCGAGCAGAAGGCGCTGAAGAAGGTCGCTTTCGTCTGGGAATGACGGCCAGCGCATGATCCGGCCGGTTTTCGGTTCGGACGATCTCCCCGTACCATTCGCCGCATTGCACCATTCGCCGTCGCCCGCTATCGATCTGCAATCGAGAGAGGGATAAAGCGATGCGTATCGAAGCGATTGCCAGCGGAAAGAACCCGCCCGAGGACGTCAACGTCATTATCGAGGTGCCGATTGGCGGCGAGCCGATCAAGTACGAGATGGACAAGGAGGCCGGCACGCTGTTCGTCGACCGCTTCCTTCACACTTCGATGCGCTATCCCGGCAATTACGGTTTCGTACCGCATACGCTGTCGGGCGACGGTGACCCGATCGACGTATTGGTCTGCAACACGCGCGCGCTGGTGCCAGGCTGCGTCATCAATGTGCGGCCGATCGGCGTGCTGGTGATGGAGGACAATGCGGGCCAGGACGAGAAGGTCATCGCTGTGCCTTCGCCCAAGCTGACCTTGCGCTACGAGGACGTCCACGAATACACGCAATTGCCCGACATCACCCGCCAGCAAGTGCAGCACTTTTTCGAGCACTACAAGGATCTCGAACCCGGCAAATGGGTCAAGATCGAAGGCTGGTACGATGCGGCCTATGCCAAGAAGATGATCGTCGAGGCAATCGAGCGGGCCAGGCGCAAGTAATTATCGGGCGCAAATAATCAGTTGTCGACGCGGCCGAAAGCGGGCGCGTCGCCCAGCACCTCACGCTTGTCCTTGCCGCAGGCGAAGGTGCGTGCCTTCTCGTCGGCAAGCTTGCGCGCCTGATCGTTGGCCGCGGGATTGCCGGTGGCGAGCACAAGGCCGATCGTGCAGCCTTCGTGGGCGTCAGGCTGGGCAACCTTGGCCACAATCAGCACTTCCGTCGACTTGTTCTCGCCCTCGCTATCGCTGATCGAGCGACGATGAATGACGGCGAACGGAATGGCAGTTTTGCCGTTGGTTTCGATCCGCCACTCGACCTTGGGTCCAGCCGAATTGAGGCCGGAAAAGCTTTCCCAGACCGTGGTCATATCGCCAGGTGGAAAGCCGTAGAACAGCGATTCCCGCGCATCGTCGTAGGAAACCAGCACCGGGTAGCCGCGGTAGCCCGAACAGGCGAGATCGGCCCAGTCGCCGTTGCCTTCTTCCGCTTGGGCATAGGTGACGCAGTCCTTCTCCCAATCGAGATCGGTATAGACGCTGGATATGTCGCCGGCCCGGGCCGCCTGGCAGAAACCGGCGAGGGCAAGCGGGATCAAGAGAGCGCGCATGGCGGAACAACTCAGTTCGGGGGGCGCAGCGTACCGTCAAATTTAGCAGCAGCCTAGAGGAAGTCAGGCTGCGCACAGTGGTCTGGCAAAACGGAACACTATTTCTTCAAACTTGCCTCTATCAGAAGATCGGCGTTGCGGGCCACCGACTGCGCCGGTCCGCCGGCACCGAACAGCTGGCCGCTAATATAGGCGCCCTCGATCAGCAGCAGCAGCCCGTCGCCCAGCGTCTCGGCGTCGCCGGCGCCCATCGCCGCCGCCATGGCGCGCAGGCGGCGGCGCAGTTCCTGCTTGTTGGCCTCACTCACGACGCGGGCCGGATGGCCATGTTCGGGATATTCGACCGCGGCATTGGTCATGCCGCAGCCGCGATAGTCGGGCCTTTGCGTACGCTTGCCGACACGCGTCAGGAAGGCGACGATCTGCGCGCGCGGATCGCCGGGATGGGCATCCACCGCCTCGTCGAAACGCTCCCAGAATTCGAGGTCATAGTGCCGGAGGTAGGATGCGGCCAGCTCGTCCTTGGACGGAAAGCTGCGGTAGAGGCTGGGTTTGGTGACGCCGGCACGCCGCACGATCTCGTCGACGCCGATCGCCCTGATGCCTTGCCGGTAGAACAGATCGCGCGCCACCTGGAGAATCCGTTCGGCGGCGCGAGGCGGCGGTGCGTCATTGGCCTTGATCGTTGGTTCAATGCTTTTCATGCCTGGTCTGCCGATTAGCTGGTTGACAATGTTACCGGTCGGTACGTATGTTTCGCGCTCCTGCAACGTACCGGTCAGTAACATGATAGCTCAATCCCGCCCGTTTGGCCAGCGCTACGCTTTCGTCGTGGTCGCCGTCATCTTCCTTTGCCTGCTGATCGCAGCGGGCCTGCGTTCGGCGCCGGCAGTCATGATGCTGCCGCTGGAGAACAGTTTCGGCTGGCGGCGCGACGTGGTGTCGCTGGCGGCGGCCACCGGCATCTTCCTCTATGGCCTGACCGGGCCGTTTGCCGCGGCGCTGATGGAGCGGATCGGGCTGCGCCGCACCTTGCTTGCCGCGCTGCTCTTGATGTCGGGATCGACCGCGCTCAGCCTGTTGATGACCAAACCGTGGCATCTGCTCCTCACCTGGGGCGTGTTTTCCGGCGTCAGCTCGGGCGCCGTCGCCACCGTGCTCGGCGCGACCATCGTCAACCGCTGGTTCAAGACCAATCGCGGCTTGGTGATGGGGCTGATGTCGGCGTCCAGTGCCACCGGGCTGCTGGTCTTCCTGCCGCTGCTCGCCTCGCTCGCCCAGTCGGGCGGCTGGAAGCCGGTCGCCATCGCCATTGCCGTGGCCACCGCCTGCCTGGTGCCGCTGGTCTATATGCTGGTGCCGGAGCGCCCGGCGTCGATCGGCATGGTCCGCTATGGCGCCGATGCCGACGACGTGCCGCCGGTGCCGCCAGCCTCGCAAGGCAATTTCCTTTCGCATACATTGAGCACGCTGCGCCGCGCCGCCGGCACGCGCGTCTTCTGGTATCTGTTCGCCACCTTCTTCGTTTGCGGCTTCACCACCAACGGGTTGGTCGGCACGCATCTGATCGCCTTTTGCGGCGATATGGGCATCGGCGAAGTGCAGGCCGCAGGCCTGCTCTCGATGATGGGCATCTTCGACCTTATCGGCACGACGCTGTCGGGCTGGCTCACCGACCGTTTCGACCCGCGCAAGCTGCTCGGCGTCTATTATGGCATTCGCGGCCTGTCGCTGATCTATCTGCCCTATTCCGGCTTCTCGGCGACCAGCCTGATCATCTTCGCGGTGTTTTACGGACTGGACTGGATCGCCACCGTGCCGCCGACGCTCAGGCTTTCCAACGAGGCGTTCGGCGACCGCAGCGGGCCGATCGTCTTCGGCTGGATCGTCGCCGGCCATCAGGTGGGTGCGGCAACGGCGGCCTTCTTCGGCGGCACCATGCGCGAGCTGCAAGGCAATTACGAGCTTGCCTTCCTGATCGCCGGTATGACGGCAATAGCCGCCGCCTGCATCTCGCTGCTGATCAACACCAGCCGCCCGGCGTTTGATCCGGAACCGCAGGCGGCGTAGGGCGCAATCGGCCGTGCTAATCTCCCCCCTTGAGGGGGAGATGGCCGCGAAGCGGCCAGGAGGGGGTCGGTCCAACCGGGCTCGGCCCCTTATCGCCGATGCAAGAGGTCGGTGCTCCGCGCGAGACGACCCCCTTCTGTCGCCTTTGGCGACATCTCCCCCTCAAGGAGGGAGATTCGCCAGCCTGTTCACTGTTATCAAACCTTCATCGTTTCGAAATGTGCCTGAAACATTGAAGCTGGAGCTTGGCGGCGACGTTCAATGCCATCCAGGAGACAGCCATGAACAAGATTTCGATGACGCGGCGCGCTTTCGTCACGTCGGCCAGCGCCGTTGGCCTGGTCGGCGCCTCGGGCCTCGCCCTTCCCTATTACTCGCGCGCCAATCAGCGCCCGGCTTTCACCCATGGCATCCAGTCCGGCGACGTCGACGCCACCAGCGGCATGGTCTGGACACGCACCGACCGGCCGTCGCGCGTCATGTTCGAGGTGTCGCCGACCGAAAGCTTCACCAATGCCGTCCGCCTGGCGCCGCTCGATACCTCGCCGGCCAGCGATTATACGGTGAAGCGGCTGCTTACCGATCTCGCCTCCGACCAGGACATCTTCTACCGCATGGTCGCGGCCGATCTTGCCGACATCAACGCCGTTTCCGAGCCGGTCGTCGGCCGCTTCCGCACGGCACCTGCCTCGAAGCGCGACATTCGCTTTGCCTGGTCGGGCGACACCGCCGGCCAAGGTTGGGGCATCGACGAGACCGGCATGAAGACCTACGCCACCATTGCCAAGCACACGCCCGACTTCTTCCTGCATTCGGGCGATACGATCTATGCCGATGGTGCGATGAAGGACGAGGTCGACCTGCCCAACGGCGGCAAGTGGAAAAACAAAGTGCTGATCGACGAGAAGCGCAAGGTTGCCGAGACGCTGGACGAATACCGGGCGCAGTGGAAATACAACATGATGGACAGGCATGTGCTGGCGCTCAGCGCCATCTGTCCGACCTTCTATCAGTGGGATGACCACGAGGTGCTGAACAACTGGTCGGACTCGAAGGACCTGAGCGCCGACGATCGCTACACTGAAAAATCCATCCATGTGCTGGCGGCACGTGCGGCGCGCGCCTTCCACGAAATGACGACGATCCGTTACGAGCCGTCGGAGCCCGGCCGCGTCTACCGCAAGATCGCCTATGGTCCGCTGCTCGACGTGTTCTTCCTCGACATGCGTTCCTACCGCGGCCCCAACGGTCCGGATATGCAGGAGACGATGACGCCGCAATCGCGCATCCTCGGTGAACAGCAGATCAAGTGGCTGAAGCGTGAACTGGCGAATTCCAACGCAACCTGGAAAATCATTGCCGCCGACATGCCGCTCGGCCTCGTCGTCTGGAACGACGGCACCAAGAAGGTAGGGGCCGAGGCGGTCAGCAATGGCGACAATGGCCCGGCCAAAGGGCGTGAGCTGGAAATTGCCGACCTTCTTCGCTATATAAAGAATGCGGGTATCAGCAACACTGTCTGGCTCACCGCAGACGTGCATTACACAGCCGCGCATTACTACAATCCGGACAAGGCGCAGTTCCAGGACTTCGATCCGTTTTGGGAATTCGTTTCGGGTCCGATCCATTCCGGGACGTTCGGGCCTAATGGTTTCGATATGACATTCGGCCCGGAGCTGAAGTTCATAAAGGCACCAACTGCCGAACAGGGTCAAAACCTGGCGCCTTCGGCCGGCCTGCAGTTCTTCGGGCTCGTCGAGATCGATGGCGCCACCGAACAGTTGACGGTGCGGCTGATGGATCGCGACGACAGCGAACTCTACAAGGTCACGCTTGATCCGGTGCGGTCGGCGTGAGCGACGGCGCCACTACCCTCGGGCCAGCCCGAGGGTAGGAACGTATATCAATCGGGATAGCAGACGACGGGAATGTTGGGCCAGACGGCGCTGTCGCATCCGGCATTTTGCTGCCGCTGCTTGAAGGCGGCGCTGACCGGCCCGGTCACCACCGGATCGACGCCATCGGGAGCATCGGCAAAAAGCTGCTCCGCCGACGGCTTGTCGGACGGCAAAGCAGACCGCGTCTCCTTGAACGACGCCGCCGATTGCGCCGCGCCGGCCGCGAGGAGGACGGCGAGCGCGGTACATGCCAAAATCGGCCGGAGTTTGATGCCTGTCTCGATCATGAAATTCGAACTGTCCGGACCATGAAAGGTTCCGCCTTGGTTAATAATTCCACTTCACACCAAGACATTTAAGATTTGGTGACTTTATTTGGTGGCTCGCCTCCTCTTTCGCAATTGCGAAAAACCCTGTATGAGCCGCCCAACCGAAAGAGGCAGCGCCTTTTGGCCTGCTGCCTGCAACGCTCCCGAGACCGAAACATGAAAATCCGCAATATCGCGATCATCGCGCACGTCGACCATGGAAAAACCACCCTCGTCGACCAGCTTCTGAAACAGTCCGGCTCGTTCCGCGACAACCAGCGCGTCGCCGAGCGCGCCATGGATTCGAACGACCTCGAAAAGGAACGCGGCATCACCATCCTGGCCAAGGCGACCTCGGTCGACTGGAAGGACACCCGCATCAACATCGTCGACACGCCCGGCCACGCCGACTTCGGCGGCGAGGTCGAGCGCATTCTGTCGATGGTGGATTCGGCCATCGTGCTGGTCGACGCCGCCGAGGGGCCGATGCCGCAGACCAAATTCGTGGTCGGCAAGGCACTCAAGGTTGGACTGAAGCCGATCGTCGTCATCAACAAGATCGACCGGCCAGATGCCCGCCACGTCGAAGTGGTCAACGAGGTGTTCGATCTTTTTGCAGCACTTGACGCCACCGACGAGCAGCTCGACTTCCCTATCCTTTATGGTTCAGGCCGCGACGGCTGGGTCTCGGAAAACCCCGAAGGTCCGAAGGACCAGGCTCTGGCGCCGCTGTTCGACCTCGTCATCAAGCACGTGCCGGCCCCGACCGTTCATCCCGGCCCATTCCGCATGATCGGCACCATCCTGGAAGCCAATCCTTTCCTCGGCCGCATCATCACCGGCCGTATCGAATCCGGCACGCTGAAATCCAACCAGGCGGTCAAGGTGCTGCACCATGACGGCACCCAGGTCGAAACCGGCCGAATCTCGAAAATCCTTGCTTTCCGCGGGCTCGAGCGCCAGCCCATTGACGAGGCGCAGGCGGGCGACATCGTCGCCATCGCCGGCCTGTCGAAAGGCACTGTCGCCGACACCTTCTGCGACCTGTCGGTGACCGAGCCGCTGCACGCGCAGCCGATCGATCCGCCGACTGTGACGATGTCTTTCCTCGTCAACGATTCGCCGCTGGCCGGTACCGAAGGCGACAAGGTGACCAGCCGCGTCATCCGCGACCGCCTGCTGCGCGAGGCCGAAGGCAATGTCGCGCTGAAGATCGAGGAATCACCTGACAAGGATTCGTTCTTCGTTTCCGGCCGCGGCGAATTGCAGCTGGCCGTGCTGATCGAGACGATGCGCCGCGAAGGTTTTGAGATCGCCGTGTCGCGGCCGCGCGTCGTCATGCAGAAGGGCGATAGCGGCGAATTGCTGGAGCCGGTCGAGGAAGTCGTCATCGACGTCGACGAGGAGCATGCCGGCGTCGTCGTGCAGAAGATGTCGGAGCGCAAGGCCGAGATGGTCGAGCTTCGCCCTTCGGGCGGCAATCGCCAGCGCATCGTCTTCCACGCACCGACGCGCGGGCTGATCGGCTACCAGTCGGAACTGTTGACCGACACGCGAGGCACCGCTGTGATGAACCGGCTGTTCCATGCCTATGAACCTTACAAGGGTGAGCTGCCAGGCCGTACCAACGGCGTGCTGATCTCCAACGAACAGGGTGAATCGGTGGCGTACGCCATGTGGAACCTGGAAGACCGTGGCCCGATGGTCATCGACCCGGGCGTCAAGGTCTATCAGGGCATGATCATCGGCATCCATTCCAGGGACAACGACCTCGAAGTCAACGTGCTCAAGGGCAAGAAGCTGACCAACATCCGCGCCGCCGGCAAGGACGAGGCGGTAAAGCTGACACCGCCGATCCGCATGACGCTGGAACGCGCGCTGGCCTGGATCCAGGACGACGAGTTGGTCGAAGTGACGCCGAAGACCATCCGCCTGCGCAAGCTCTATCTCGATCCGAATGAGCGCAAGCGTTTTGAGAAGTCGGCGAAAGTGGTCGGCGCGGCGTAAGAGCTTTTATTCTGGGCGGAATGGAGGGGCGAAACACGCGTTCCTTCCCGCTGAGCGGACACGGCTTGTCGCCAGAAGGAATGTGGCGCCGGCCGCTCAGTGTCTCTTCAGAGGCTACAGCGGAGTCGTCGCAATACCATGATATTTTCGCTCTCTCCTTCTTTGTCACGGTAGTTTAGCTGTGGGTAAAGGCGGGGAAACGGGTGTGGGAAATGCCGTTCAGGCTTTCGTCCGGAGCCTTATGCAAGATGACATGCGGCGAAGGCTCGTTGCTCACAAGAATCTTGTTGGATTTGGCAATGCAGTATTGCCAGCGATCGAGCACGAACTTGCAAGGATCGATCTAGGCAAGGTTTCCCATCACGAAATCGCAACGCTTGTGGCGGGCCTCGCTACTGCTCTGCACGATATCAACGAAGACGCATCCCGACGATATATGTCGGCTTCGCTCGCAAGACCGATAACTCCCCTCATGCGAGCTGCGCTCCGCAGCATCGTCCGCTTTACAATGGACGACTGGCGGCGGTCTTCGGTCGGCGGCATCATTGTTCTGGAGCATGGCAAGCTCGACAGTCGCTTTGAAGCCTCTCGGCACGTTGGCCGCTGGCTCGCAAATGTACCTGAAGCCGATCTGGTTGGCATTTCGCGAATCTACATAATCCCGGAACCTCCCGAGCCCGAATTCGCCGGTACCTACCTCCAGGCGGTATCGGTCATCGAGATTGTCTGGCGACGCCCATCCGAGCACAGGATTGGGAACGCAGTTCGGAGATTCATGATCGAGAAAACGCTCTATCATGAGGTAGGACACCACGCGCTGCAGCATGTCGAATCTGGACAGGATCCTGATCAGGAACGGCAGGCAGACCGTTACGCATGGAAAATGATGCGCAAGGCACATCCCAATCTATCGATGCTTACTCTTCCCTTGCGATTCCTTGGCGCGTTTCACCGAAGGAAAAATGCCAAGGATTTGGAAACAGCTTAGGATTGCGTTTCGGGAAATCGGCGAAAGTGGTCGGCGCGGCGCAAGTTTCTTTCTTGTAGTCTGCAACAACGAGGGAAGGGAGCACTCGTGTGCTCCCTTCCCTCGTTGTTTCATCCGCCGGCAGCCGAGATGATGGCTTCCCGGTCGGGCTCGCCGACGAGATAGACGCGGATCGCCGTTCCCGCCCGCGCTGGCCGGCGCAAGGCTTTGGCTCCGTCCGGACCAACCACCAGCAATCGTTTCTCTTCCCAAACCTGTAGCCGCGATCGCGAGACACCGAGTTCGTTGGCGAGCAACCGGTCGAGCCGCAGCGCTGTCGGCATTTCGAGCCAGAGCCGAAGTTCGAGCGCGTTGGTATTTTCCGGTCTATCCCCGAGCACCTGCTTATGAACGGCGGCTTCGGGAAACTCCTCGACGCGCCCGATACTGCTTCGCAATGCGGCAACATCGAAGGCATGGCGCCGCGCCAGGACCGGATTATTGCTTTCGAGCGCCTGCAATATTGCCGGTTCGATATCGCGGCGGCTGCAGCGCTCCAGAATGCCGAAATTCCAGGAATTGTCGCAGTCGATGCAGCGGTAGATCAACCAGGCGTCAATGCGCTTGCCGTTGGCATTGACCCGGAATTTGCCGCTGCAGCGATAGGCTTTCAGGCCGCCGCAGCGATTGCAGTTGAGGTGAGGTCGAGGTGGGGTCTTGGGTGTGATCGCCCAGCGGATACGCAGTATCGAAGGCATGCCGAAAAGCCCTTCCCGTCGGGAAGTTCGTCAGATCGGCGATATCGAGAACCCTTGCGGGCACGGCGTGGCGAGAGACTGCGGCAGTTGGAAATCAGGTGTCGCGGGTGGTTATGCGCGACAGCGGTTCAGCAGTGCCAAACCGGTCTCGAACCGCCACCCGAGGAACACATGATGTGAAAACAGGCATCGCGACTGCGACGCCCTGCTCTGTGTTGGGGGAGTTGACGAGACCGGCGGTTACGTAGGCAAAGTGAAGCTCCGAAAGGATTTCGGAACGACATCTCTAGCCGTGAGGTGCCTGGCCGACAAGCCTTCTTTCGGTAGACGCTACCGTCGCCGGAACAGTTGGGTTATGTTGAACGACCCAAACATTTCAAACGAGACCGCGTCATGCATTTCACGTCGCTGCTGATTTTTGCCGGCGCCCTGCTTGTTGCAGCCGGCTCGCCCGGCCCATCGATCGCCGCTCTTGTGGCGCGGGTCATCTCGAAAGGGTTTCGCGACGTGTTCCCGTTCCTGCTTGCGATGTGGATCGGCGAAGCGATCTGGCTGTCGCTGGCGGTGTTTGGCCTCGCCGTGGTGGCGCAGACGTTCCACTTTGCCTTTGTCGTCGTGAAGTGGGTCGGCGTCGCCTATCTCGGCTGGCTTGCCTGGAAGATGTGGACGGCACCGGTCGAGGCCAAGGAAGGCGCGCTGCCGCGCGAAGATTCGCCCGTCAGACTGTTCTTTGCCGGCATGGCCGTGACGCTCGGCAACCCCAAGATCATGATGTTCTATCTGGCGCTGCTGCCGACCATCATCGACCTCGGTTCGGTCAGCATGGTCGGCTGGATCGAATTGACGGCGACCATGGCAGTGGTCCTGGTCGCCATCGATTTGACCTGGGTGCTCGCCGCATCGCAGGCGCGCAAGCTCTTGAGGAGCAAGCGGGCGATGAAAATCGCCAACCGCATCAGCGCCGGTACCATGGCCGGCGCTGCGGCGGCGATCGCCGCGCGGTCCTGAGCCGGCGCGTCAACCCATTTCGATTATTGGCGCGATCTCGACGCTGAAACCCGGGTCCGTCAAGATAGGACAATCCTTGGCTTTGCCGACGGCATCGTCGATGTCCTTTGCTTCGATGATGGTGTAACCGGCGGTCGGATTGCTGCCGCCATTGTTCTCGACCTTGCCGCCAGGCAGCAGGGTCTTCGACATGCCGACTGGATTGCCGCCGTCGACCACCGCTGAGCCAAGCTTGCCGTACCAGCCGTTCCAGGCATCCATCGCTGCCTTCCGTTCGGCCTCCTCGGTCGGCATCTTGCCCGAGCCGTGATAGACGTAGAGAAATTTCGCCATGTTCTCCTCCTCTGATCGGCGGCATCGAACCGGCATGCGGTCATGCCGCATGCCGATCATCGGACCAAACCGGCAAACAAGCAACGAGAATGCGAAGTAGCTAATATAATATGCCGTTGACTCGCAACGGCGGTGCCCTATCGCGCCATCGCATGGTATTCATCGTTCGGCCGCATGTCGATTGCCGATGCCAGCCGGTTCGACATGTTGAAGAACGCCGCGGTCGAGGCGACGTCCCAGATGTCGCGGTCGGAAAAGCCGACTTGCCGCAGCGCCGCCCGGTCCGCTTCGATGATATTTGCCGGCTGCCCGGTCAGCTTCACCGCGAATTCGAGCATGGCGCGTTGCCTGTCCGACAGCTTGGCGGCGCGAAAATTCATCACCATCATCTCGCCGAAGGCTGGGTCGCCGGAAAGCTGGCGCACCGCCGCGCCATGCGCGGCCAGGCAATAGTAGCAATGGTTGACCGATGAGACGGCCACCGCGATCATCTCGCGCTCGAGTTTCGACAGGCCGGATTCACCCAGCATCAAATCATTGTACATGTCGGTGAAAGCGCGCAGCTTCTTCTCGTCGAAGGCATAGGCGAGCAGCACGTTGGGAACGAGGCCGAGCTTCTCCCGGCACTTGGTGAAATAGGCCTTGGTCGCGTCGCTCAGCTCCGCCGGTGCCAGGTCAAGCGCGGTGATTTTGTCCGTCATGGCGGATCTCTCCTCTTTTTCGCCAGGCTGCCGGTGAATTCCGACATTTCGTCGCAAGCCGTCAAACCTTTGTCGCCAAATACCCGTCATCTGTTAGCATAGCCGCAAAAACATGTGACGGGAGGGACTCATGGCCAGCGTAAAGTCAGCGAGCCGGTTGAAAAAAGCCGGCCTGACGAGGGGTGAAGCCGCGGGTGGTGAAAAGCCCGGCAGGCTTGCCGACTACCTGCTGGCCCGAGCTCCGGCCGAAGATGTCGCCGCCTACGACGTCATCGATCTCGAACGCGCTGCCGAACTCGCCGGCCGCGCAGTGGCCAGGCACAAGAAGGACGACTGCGTCGTTGCCATAGACGTCGATTCCGGTGTCGTCCGCCAGGGCCGGCCGATGACGGTGATCACTGTCGTCAACGACAACATGCCGTTCCTGTTCGATTCCGTCCTCGGCGAGATTACAGAAAGCGCCGGCGAGCCGCTGCTGGTTACCCATCCAGTCATAGTCGTCAGGCACGGCAAGAACGGCGTCGAGGAAATCCTCGGCGATGGCGGTTATGCCAAGGGCGACCACAGCCATGACCGACTGAGCGTCATCCATGTCCATATCGGCCGCCTTTCGGCCGAGCAGGCCGAAGGCCTGGCCGCACGCCTGACGAAACTGCTCGGCCAGGTGCGAGCCGCCGTCACCGACTGGAAGCCGATGCTTGCCCGCCTCGACCAGGCGATCTCGGAATTCCGCTACTCGCCAGTGCCGCTCGACAAGGCCCATGTCACCGAGGCGATCGCCTTCCTCGAATGGCTGCGCGACGACAACTTCACCTTTCTCGGCATGCGCGAATTCAACTATACCGGCGGCGAGACGAGCGGCATGCTCGAGCGCGCCGAAAAGCCCGGCCTCGGCATCCTTTCCGATCCCGACGTGCTGGTGCTCAGACGCGGCACCGAAGCGGTGAGCACGACGCCGGAAATCCGCGCCTTCCTGCATGGGCCGGAACCGCTGATCGTCACCAAGGCCAACGCCAAGTCGTCGGTGCACCGCCGCATCTACCTCGACTACATCGGCGTCAAGACCTACACCGGCAAAGGCGTGCTTTCAGGCGAGCTCCGTATCGTCGGCCTGTTCACCTCGACTGCCTATACGCGCTCGGTGATGAAAATCCCCTATCTGCGCTCGAAGGCGGAAACCGTCATCGCCAAATCCGGCTTCAATCCAAGCGACCATTCCGGCAAGGCATTGATCAACGTGCTGGAGAGCTATCCGCGCGACGAGCTTTTCCAGGTTCCGGTGCCGATCCTGCGCAAGCATGCCGAAGCCATCCTGGGCTTGATCGAGCGGCCGCGCGTCAGGGCATTGGTGCGTGTCGACCAGTTCGACCGCTTCGTCTCCGTGCTCGTCTTCGTGCCGCGCGACCGCTACGACAGCGTCGTGCGCGAGAAGATCGGCACCTATCTGAAGACCGTCTTCGAAGGCCGGCTGTCCGCCTATTACCCGGCCTTCCCGGAAGGCGGGCTGGCGCGCGTCCATTTCATCATCGGCCGTTCCGGCGGCAAGACGCCGAAGGTCGAGCAGGCAACGATCGAGGCGGCGATCCGCGACATCGTACGGACCTGGGACGATGCCCTGCGCGAGACCGCGACCGAGACCGGCGCCGATGCGAGACTCACGGCCATCGCCTCGCGTTTTTCGGAAAGCTATCGCGACAGTTTTCGGCCGGGCGTGGCGCTGGCCGATGCCGGGCGCATCGCCAAGCTCGATGCGTCAAATCCGATCGCCATCGACTATTACCGTCACGCCGACCAGAAGCCGCATCAGGCGGCGCTGAAGATCTATCACCATGGCAGCCCGGTGGCGCTGTCGCGGCGCGTGCCGGTGCTGGAAAACATCGGTTTCCGCGTCATCAGCGAGCGCACTTTCGAGGTCGGCGACAATCAATCCGGCATGATCAATAGTGATCAGCCCGGCATGGTCTTCATCCACGACATGGAACTCGAGAACAACTACGGCAGGCCGATCGACCTCGGCAATGGCGGCGCGCTGTTCGAGGATGCATTCCTTTCCGTCTGGCGCGGCAATGTCGACAATGACGGCTATAACGGCCTTGCCCAGACCGCAGGCCTGTGGTCGGGCGAGATCACCGTCCTGCGCGCCTATGGCCGCTATCTGCAGCAGGCCGGCATCCCGCAGAGCCAGGATTTCATCGCCGCCGCGCTCAACCGCTATCCCGAGATCGCCCGCGGCCTGCATGCGCTGTTCGTCGCCCGCCTCGGCCCGACGGCCGAAACAGAAGGCGTCGTCCAGGCCAAACATTTGAAGGCCAAGATCACGGATGCGCTGGAAGACGTTCCCAACATCGACGACGACACCATCATCCGCCGTTATCTGAACCTGATCGAAGCCTCGCTGCGCACCAATCATTTCGTTGCCGATACGAAACAGAAAGGCCAATCGTTGGCGATCAAGCTCGATTCGCAATCGGTCGACGGGCTGCCGGCGCCGCGGCCATGGCGGGAGATCTTCGTCTACGGCTCCGAGGTCGAAGGTGTGCATCTGCGCTTCGGCCCGGTCGCGCGCGGCGGCCTGCGCTGGTCGGACCGTGCGCAGGACTATCGCACCGAAGTGCTCGGCCTGGTCAAGGCACAGCAGGTCAAGAATGCTGTGATCGTGCCGGTTGGCGCCAAGGGTGGCTTCTATCCGAAGAAGTTGCCGATGGGCGCCGGCCGCGACGCCATCTTCGAAGCCGGCACGGCCGCCTACAAGAATTACGTTTCCAGCCTGTTGTCGATCACCGACAATATCGGGCTGGACGGCGTCATCCCGCCAGCCGGCGTCGTGCGGCGCGATCAGGATGATCCGTATTTCGTCGTCGCCGCGGACAAGGGCACGGCGACCTTCTCGGACATCGCCAACGCCATCAGCGAAAGGCACGGCTTCTGGCTCGACGACGCTTTCGCCAGCGGCGGTTCGGCCGGCTACGACCACAAGAAGATGGGCATCACCGCCAAGGGCGCCTGGGAAGCGGTCAAGCGGCATTTCCGCGAGATGAACCGCGACATCCAAACCACGCCGTTCACCGTCGTCGGCGTTGGCGACATGTCGGGCGACGTGTTCGGCAACGGCATGCTGCTGTCGGAGCAGACCCGGCTGATCGCCGCCTTCGATCATCGCGACATCTTCATCGATCCCGATCCCGACATGGCGGCTTCGATGGCCGAGCGCCGGCGCATGTTCGCGCTGTCGCGGTCAAGCTGGCAGGACTACGACAAGACGAAGCTGTCCGAAGGTGGCATCATCGTCTCGCGCAGCCAGAAGTCGATCACGTTGCCCGCGGCCGCGGCCACGGCGATCGGGCTCGGCAAGACAACAGCCACGCCGGTCGAGATCATGAGTGCCATCCTCAAGGCGCCGGCAGATCTTTTGTGGTTCGGCGGCATCGGCACCTATGTCAGGGCATCGGGCGAGACCAACCAGGACGTCGGCGACCGTGCCAATGACGCGATCCGCATCACCGCACTCGACCTGCGTGCCAAGGTCATCGGTGAAGGCGCCAATCTCGGCGTCACACAGCGGGCGCGCATCGAATTCGGATTGAATGGCGGCCGCTGCAACTCAGATGCGATCGACAATTCGGGCGGCGTGAACTGCTCAGACGTCGAGGTCAACATCAAGATCGCGCTGGCTTCCGCCATGCGGAAAGGATCGCTGACGCGGCCGTCGCGCAACAAATTGCTGGCCGAAATGACCGACGAGGTCAGCGCCCTGGTGCTGTCCAACAATTACCAGCAGACGCTGGCGCTGTCCCTTGCTCGCAAGCGCGGCCTTGCCGACATTGCCCATCAGAGCCGCTTCATGGAGGCGCTCGAGGCGCGCGGGCTGCTCGACCGTGCCGTCGAGACGCTGCCGTCGCCGGCGGCTCTTGGCCCGCGCGCAGCGCGCGGCGCGCCGCTCACCCGGGCCGCGCACGGCGTGCTGCTTGCCTATGCCAAGATCGTGCTGTTTTCCGATATCGTCGCCAGCGACGTGCCGGACGATCCGCATTTCGACCGCGACCTGATGGGTTACTTTCCCGACCGCATGGCAAAGAAATATGCGGCGGAAATCCACGGCCATCGCCTGCGCCGCGAGATCATCGCCCGTGCCGTCGCCAATGACCTGGTCAATCGCGGCGGCCCGTCCTTCGTCAACAGGCTGCAGGAAGCGACCGGGCGCAGTGCCGCCGATGTCGTGCGCACCTTCGCCGTGGTGCGGGATGGCTTTGCGCTGCCGGCGCTCTATCGCCAGATCGACGCGCTCGACAACCGGATCGACGGACAGATCCAGCTCGACCTCTATCAGGCGGTCAGCCGGCTGATCTATGTGACCAGCGGCTGGTACCTGAAGAACGATGCCGGCACCGCACCACTCGGGCAGCGGATCACCGAGTTGCAGGATGCGCGCAAGGCGCTGGAGCCGAAGCTCGTTGCGCTGTTGCCGGCCTTCTCGCGCGAGCGGATCGAGGAGCGGCGGCACAACCTGTCGAAGGGCGGCGCGCCCGAGAGCCTGGCCGAGCAACTGGCGTTGACCGATGTGGCGGAACTCATCCCCGACATTGCGCTGACGGCGCGGACGGCAAATGCCGGCATCGTCGCTGCCGCCAAGGCGTTTTTTGCAGTCAGCGATGTCTTCCGCATACCGCGCGTCGAAGATGCGGCGC
The DNA here is from genome assembly GCF_040318575.1 of Mesorhizobium sp. M1088. NCBI lineage: Bacteria > Pseudomonadati > Pseudomonadota > Alphaproteobacteria > Hyphomicrobiales > Phyllobacteriaceae > Mesorhizobium > Mesorhizobium sp. M1088. Next base: position 101,970 of record NZ_JAMYMO010000005.1, read on the forward strand.
GGTCGATCACGCCCTCGGATTATTACGATCAACTGGCGCTTTCGCGCGCCACCGACACGATCGGCGCGGCCAGGCGCGGCATCGCGGTGGCGGCACTCACCAGTCATGCCGAGGCGGCGGATCCGGTGACAGCATGGTTGGAGGCGGGCGGCGAACGGGTCGGACGCATCCGCGAGCGGCTGCAGGCTCTGACCGAGGGCGGCGACATCACCGTGTCGCGGCTGTCGGTGGCGTCCGGCCTGATGAGCGATCTGACAGGGCTGTGAGACGTCTTCCACATCGCGCGGGATTGCCGGGAAGAACTGCGCTATTGAGCGAACGGCGCCCTGCGTTGGGGGGCGCCGGAGCATGATCCCAAAAAGTGACGATCGGCTTTTGGACAAGATCGTGCTCAACAACAAGACGGAGCATCATTCCGATTCGATCGGCATGGAGCAAGCTCCAGCGGAGGGGACATGGCTGAGATGGCAGTGCAGCGGGCATCGGGACGCGGCATCTGGGGATGGATGCTGTTCGACTGGGCGGCACAGCCGTTTTTCACGGTCGTTACCACCTTCATCTTCGGTCCTTATTTCGTCTCGCGCATGGCCAGCAATCCAGAGACCGGGCAAGCGGCCTGGGGCTACGGCATTGCCGCCGCCGGCGTCGTCATTGCCGTTTTGTCGCCGGTCCTCGGCTCGATCGCCGATCAGACTGGACCACGCAAACCGTGGATAGCCTTCTTCGCCGCGGTTAAAATCACCTGCCTCACCCTGCTGTGGTTCGCCGCGCCCGGCTCTAATCTTTTTCTGGTCGTGGCGTTGTTCTCGCTGGCGTCGGTCGCGGCGGAATTCTCGACTGTGTTCAACGATTCGATGATGCCCCGCCTGGTGCCGAAGAGCGACATCGGCAGGATCTCGAACATGGCCTGGGGACTCGGCTATCTCGGCGGCATGATCGCACTGATCTTCGTCGTTACCGTCATGGCCGGCTCGCCTGAAACCGGCAAGACCGTCGTTGGGCTCGACCCGATCTTCGGCCTCGACCCCAGGCTCGGCGAGGACGCGCGCGCCACCGGACCGTTGTCGGCGGCCTGGTATTTCCTGTTCATCCTGCCGATGTTCTTCTTCACGCCTGATGCGATCAAAGGCATTCCAATCGGGCCGGCGGTGCGCGAAGGCCTGTCGGAACTGAAGTCGACGCTGGCCGAAGTGCGCAAGCGCAGCGGCATTTTTCGCTTTCTCGTCGCCCGCATGATCTATCAGGACGGCGTCAATGCACTGCTGGCGCTGGGCGGAACGTTTGCGGCGGCAATGTTCCATTGGTCGATTACCGAGATCGGCCTGTTCGGCATCATCCTCAACGTCGTTGCCATCGTCGGCTGCCTGGTTGCCGCACGCCTCGACACAGCACTGGGTTCCAAGACCATAGTGATGATTTCGCTGGTCATGCTAAGCATCGCTACGCTCGGCATCGTCTCGACCGGCCCGGGCTATACGCTGTTCGGCGCCTGGGTGATGATGCCCGGACTGGACGGCGGCGGATTGTTCGGCACGGCGGCGGAAAAAGCCTACATTTTCTACGGCCTGCTGATCGGGCTTGCTTTCGGGCCGGTGCAGGCATCGTCGCGCTCCTACATGGCGCGCAGCGTCTCCGCTGCCGAATCGGGCCGCTATTTCGGCATCTATGCGCTGGCCGGCCGGGCAACCAGTTTTGCCGCACCCTTCATGGTGGCCACGATCACCCTGGCCAGCGGCTCGGCGCGGCTCGGCATGGCGGCGATCGTGCTGTTCCTTGGCGCCGGCATGGCGATCCTGATCGGCACGCCCTATCCGGCGGATCGGCCGGCGGAGTGAGCTGCTCTTGCCTTCTCCCGCAGCGGGGGTAACGCGTTCAATGCCGGAAATGCCTCACTCCGGTGAAGACCATGGCAATGCCGTGAGCGTCGGCGGCGGCGATGACATCGTCGTCGCGCATCGAGCCGCCGGGCTGGATGACGGCTGTGGCGCCGGCTTCGATTGCCGACAAAAGCCCATCAGCGAACGGGAAAAAGGCATCCGAGGCGACGACCGAGCCCCTGGTCAAAGGCTCCGTCAGGCCGGCAGCTTCGGCCGCGTCGAGCGCCTTGCGCGCCGCGATGCGCGAGGAATCGACCCGGCTCATCTGGCCGGCGCCGATGCCGACTGTAGCGCCATCCCTGGCATAGACGATGGCGTTCGACTTGACGTGCTTTGCCACGCGAAAAGCGAATTTCAGATCGGCCAATTCGGCCGGCGTCGGAACGCGCCTGGTCACCACTTTCAGATCGAGGTCATCCACCACCGTGTTGTCGCGGCCCTGGACCAGCAAACCGCCAGCAACCGACTTCAAGCCAAGGCCCGCCGCGCGCGGGTCGGGCAGGCCGCCGGTGACCAGCAGGCGTAGGTTCTTCTTGGCGGCAATGATGCGCACTGCTTCTTCGGACGCCTCCGGTGCGATGATCACTTCGGTAAAGGTCTTGACGATCTCTTCGGCGGTTCCGGCATCGAGGATGCGGTTCATGGCGACGATGCCGCCGAAGGCCGAGACCGGATCGCAGGCCAGCGCCTTGGCATAGGCCGCCTGCAGCGAAGCGTCCTCAGCGACGCCGCACGGGTTGGCGTGCTTGATGATGGCAATTGCTGCGGAGCGCGACGGGTCGAACTCGCCGACCAGCTCGAAGGCAGCGTCGGTGTCGTTGATGTTGTTGTATGAAAGCTGCTTGCCCTGAAGCTGGCGCGCCGTGGCGACGCCCGGCCGCCTGTCGCCGTTGACATAGAAGCCGGCGCCCTGATGCGGGTTTTCGCCATAGCGCATCACCGACTGCAGCTTGCCGCCGAAGGCGCGCCATGTCGGATGCTCGATCTCAAGCGCCTCGGCGAACCATCCCGAGATCGCCGCATCGTAGGTGGCGGTGCGGGCAAAGGCCTTGGCTGCCAGCTTCTTGCGGAAATCCAGCGACAACGAGCCGAAATTCATCTCCAGCGCGTTGAGCACCGAGGCATAGTCATCGGGATCGGTGACGATGCCGACATAGGCGTGGTTCTTGGCCGAGGCACGGATCATCGCCGGGCCGCCGATGTCGATGTTCTCGACGATCGCCGCGTAGTCGGCGCCGGAGCGACGCACCTCTTCGAACGGATAGAGATTGGAGACGACGAGATCGATCGGCTCGATGCCGTGGTCGCGCATCGCTGCGGCGTGCTCGGGATCGTCGCGCACGCCAAGCAGTGCGCCATGCACCGACGGGTGCAGCGTCTTGACGCGGCCGTCCATGATCTCGGGAAAGCCGGTGAGCTCGGACACGTCGCGCACCGCCATGCCTGCCTCGGCAAGCGCCCTTGCGGTGCCGCCGGTCGAGACTAGCTCGACGCCGGCCGAAGCCAGCGCCCTGGCGAAATCGATCAGGCCGGTCTTATCAAAGACGGAAAGGAGCGCGCGACGGATGGGTACAAGGTCGGGCGCGGGAATGTTCTTGGCGGCGACGGCCATGGGCTGGCGGCCTTTCCAGTTCTGGTTGGAGAGCGTCCGCGGGCCGTAGCATATGAGGCCCGGAAATCAAGCCGCAAGACTTGATCAGTGTCTGCCGTTGCCACCGGCTTCAGCTTTTTCCGGACGGCCGGCGATGATGGTGCGCGTCAATTGCCAGTGGACCTCCGAAATTTCCGAGGCCTTGAACGCAAGCACGATCTGGCGGCTGCGGCGCGGGCCGCCAAGCCCTGCGAAATAGATCGATTCCTCGACCTCGGGCACCACTTCGGTAGAGGTAAACACCCAGGTGTCGGCATGGTCGGCGGCCAGCACCAGACGGTCATGCTCATCCTGGAGCAGGCTAATATCGGGATGGACATGGAAACGCACCGTGACGAAGTCACGGCCATTGTTGCGGATAGAAGCGCCGCCCGGGCGCAGGAAACGGTCCCTGCCGGCAAACACATTGCCTTCGGTCGATAATTTCAGCTCGCGCTCATGCAGGAAGCCGAAGCGCGCTGCATAGCCGTCATGGCGGGCGATGAAGCCCTGGCTGCCCTTCTGGTCGGTGCGCTTGCAAGGCACATGCTGCGGCCCGCCGATCAAAGGCGTGCCGAGCAGGTCGTTGACGCGCAAGGAGTGATTGAAGCGCGCCGACGACGTGTCGTTGATGGTGGCGGTCGAGTGGGCGGCGGTGGCGCGGGCAAGCGGCCGGAACTCGGCGGCGCCATAAGTGTCTATTCCGGCGTTGACGATATAGTGCTGGCGGCCCGACGACAATTCGAAGGCGAGGCATCCGGCGTGAGCGGCATTGGATACGTCGACAGGGGGCGGCGGGCCGGTATCGGCGATCACAGTGACACCGCCCATCGACAGGCGCTCATAACCCGAATGCGGCGCGTGCAGCAACGGTGCGCCGGCGGTGTCGTCGTGATGCAGGATGCTGGCGATACGGTCGTGAATGGTGGCGCCCATGCCGTTGAAGCGGGCAAGGCTGCCGTCCTGATGGCGAAAGAAGCGCAATGCCGGCAGCATCCGGTCGATGGCGCCGATCAGGGCGGCCGGCGGTGTCTCGGCCTGATTGGCGTATGTCTGGCGCAACGGCAGAAGGTCGGCGAGGATTTCAAGCACGGCCATCGGATTGCGCGAGATATGGCCGCCGTCAGGCAGGATCTGGCGGTCGAGCTCCTCGGCGAGATTGCGGGTAGCACCGCGTAGCGCCGAGGCCGGCGCCGGCAGCGACAAAGCGGCAAAGGCCAGCGCAATGCGGGCGCGCAGCCGGTCCTTGCCGTCCGGCATCTCGCGCACCATGGCGCGCAGATAGCGGATCTGGACGGCGAGCGATTTCAAGAACGCGCGGTAGAACGGAAATTCGGCGCCCTGCAACACGATCGAGGAATGCTGCAGCCAGGCAATGACACGCTTGGCCGTCGTGCCGGGCTCCCAGGCGACGCCGGAAATATGGCTGCCATGGATTGCAATCCAGTCGGAAACCAACGCCCGCGCGTTGGCGGCGGCTAGCTCGGTGCCGGCGGCACGCATATGCCGCAGCCAGCGAAAGCCATGCAGCGTTTTTTGCCAGCCGGGATTGGGCACGTCGATCTGGAAGGGCGATTTGCCGCCGGTCTCGACCAGATGCCCCGAAAGCGGATAGCGGCCGTAATAGATCTCGAGCGCGATCTGAGGATCGGCGAGCCGCAGGTCCGGTGGGGCGATCAGGACGCGCTCCGGCGTGCGGCCTGAGTAGCGCCAGCGATAGAGTGGCCCGGCGCGCAAGCGCCGGCGCGTCTTGCGCCAGAACTCCCTCGCGACAAGCGTCCACAGACGCGTCGTGTTACCGGCAGCGATTGCCAAAACCCCTCCTGATCGTCCTCACCCAGGCACAAGTTTATATGATTCAAGAACTTGTGCGAAGGCGAATTCCGCGGCAGTGGGGCCGTTCAGCCTGTTTTCCATGCCTCCTCGCCCCAAGAAGCCGGACGGCGCTTCAAGATCGGCCCTTAGCCGGTTCTGCGCATGCGGGCGGCGAAGAAGCCGTCCAGCCCGGAGCGGCCCGGCGAGCCTAGCTCCAGATCGGCAGGCGTGGTGCGCAACGTGCCTTGCGGCGTCAGAAACGGGTCGATGCCGGCGATCTCACCCGGCCGAAGCGGGTCGTCGACAATCTCCGCATTGCCGGCGAGAAAGTCGCGATAGAGCTCTTCGCCTTCCAGTGGATCGAGCGAACAGTTGGAAAAGACGATGCGTCCACCAGGCTTGACCAGGGTGACGGCGCGGGCAAGCAGCCGGCGTTGCAGGTTGGCCAGTTTTTCGACGTCGGCCGCCGTCTTCGTCCAGGGGACGTCGGGATGCCGCCGCACCGTGCCGGTCGAAGAGCAAGGTGCGTCGAGGAGGACCGCATCGAAGAGGTCCTTCGGCTCGTATTTGAGCAGATCGGCCTGGACGATCTCGGCGGCCAGACCGAGCCGTTCGAGGTTCTGCGTCAGCCGTGCCAGCCGCGTTTTGGACATGTCGAGCGCGGTGACGTGGGCGTCGGCGAGGATCAGCTGGGCGGTCTTGCCGCCCGGCGCGGCACAGAGGTCGGCGATTCGCAAACTATTGATGTCGCCGAACAGCCGGGCCGGCAGGCTGGCCGCTGCATCCTGAACCCACCAGGCGCCTTCCCCAAAGCCGGGCAGTTCGGTCACGGAAGCGCTGAGCTTTTCCACCCGCACCGTGCCGGTCGGCAGGACAAAGCCGCCGAGCCGTTCGGCCCACAGCGCCGGGTCCGACTTGACCGAGAAATCGACCGGTGCCTCATGGCGATGGGCGAGCAGTATCTGCCTGGCCTTGTCGAGGTCGTAGACTGTTTTCAAACGGTCGGAAAACCATTTTGGCGCCTCGTCGGTAGCGGCAAGTGCTGCGGCGAGCTCGTCCTGCTTGGCCCGCGCCAGCGTGCGCAGCACGCCGTTGACGAGGCCGGAAAAGCGCGCCGTGCGCGGATCGGACTTGGCGTGTGTCACGGCGAGGTCGACGGCGGCGCTGTCGGGAACATCGAGGAACAGGATCTGCGCTGCCGCCACATGCAAAATGTGCGAAAGCGCCGTGGCGTTGGGCGGTAGCGGCTTTTCCAGGCGACGGGCCAAAAGGCCTGATATGGTCATGCGGTAGCGCAGGGCGGTGACCAGAATGGCGCGCACCAAAGCGCGGTCGCGCAGGTCGAGCGCCTTGTATTGTGGATGACCGTTCTCATGGTCGGTCAGCCCGTCGAGCGGCGTCCTCGCGTCGATGACGGCGGCAAGCAGCCGCGCGGCTGCCTTGCGCGCGGCGAGACCGGCTACGGCCTCGCCGCTCGAATTGTGTTCACGATCGCCTGAAATTCCGTGCCGGCGCTTCGCTGAACTCACGACCACGGACCTTTGGGGCCGGTCGGATTGCGTCCCCAGGGATTGGGTCTCGGCTTGGCCGGCTCAGCCGGCCTCTCGGGCCGCGCGGCCCTGTCCCACGGACCAGACGGCTGCCCGGTCCCTTCCGGCGCCGGCCTTGGCGTCGCGGCCGCTTCGGGTGCGCCGGCCATTTCGCTCGCCATCCTCTGCAACGCGGCGATGCGGTTTTCTGTGCTCGGGTGAGTGGAAAACAAACTGTCCATACGCTCGCCGGAAAGAGGATTGATGATGAAGAGATGGGCGGTTGCCGGATTGCGCTCGGCATCCGGGTTGCGGATGCGTTCGGCGCCCCGCGCGATCTTGTCAAGCGCCGAGGCGAGCCACAGCGGGTGTCCACAGATTTCGGCACCGCGCCGGTCGGCCTCATATTCGCGGGTGCGGCTCACCGCCATCTGCACGATCATGGCGGCCAAAGGCGCGACGATCATTGCCACCAGCACGCCGACGATGCCGAAGGAATTGTTGTTGTCGCGGTTGCCGCCGAAAAAGAAGGCGAAATTGCCGAGCATCGAAATTGCGCCGGCAAAGGTGGCGACGATCGTCATGGTCAGCGTGTCGCGGTGCTGCACATGGGCGAGCTCGTGCGCCATCACCGCCGCGACTTCTTCATGCGATAGCCGCTCGAGCAGGCCGGTGCTGGCGGCGACAGCGGCATTTTGCGGATTGCGGCCGGTGGCGAAGGCATTGGGCTGCGGATTGTCGATGAGATAGGTTCTCGGCATCGGCAGGCCGGCACGTTGCGCGAGACCCTGCACGATGGCGTAATATTCAGGCGCGTTGCGTTCGTCGACTTCGATCGCACGGTGCATCGACAGCACCATCTTGTCGGCGTTCCAATAGCTGAACAAATTGGTGCCGGCGGCGATCAGCAAGGCGATCATCATGCCGCCGGATCCGCCGACCAGATAGCCGACGCCCATGAACAGGGCCGTCATTGCGGCCAAAAGCATGGCGGTGCGAAGGGTGTTCATCGTCTGCTCCATTTGGGCCCAACAAAGGGGTCGATCCTTGTGGGCCCATCGCTATATGATGGGAAACAGCGGTTCCCGTTTCAATCGGGGCCTGTTTCAATCTAGCGGAAGATCGCATGATCGACAAAACCAGCCAAACGCATGCTAACGGCTCGCCGCAAAAGCCGCTGACCCCGGCAGCCAGGCGCGCCTTGGTCGAGGCCGAGGCCCGGCGGGAGAAATATCGCGAGCAGGAAGCCACGCTGCCGAGGGAGATCGGCGGGCGCGGCGGCAAGGAGCCTGGCCGCTATGGCGACTGGGAGGTCAAGGGCCTGACCAGCGACTTTTAGCGCAAGCAGGATGCTAGTTAAGCAGGCTGTGCGGTCCGTTCCGCTTCGATGGCAATCCAGCCGTTGTCATCGACGGCGATGCCGATCGCGCCATAGCCGGTGATGGCGGCATGCGGCGTCTGCAACGGATGCCGGTGCGTGGCGCTGATCACCACGATTGCAGCGCCCGCGGCTTCGGCTGCCGCTATGCCGGCCGGCGCGTCCTCGAAGACGAGGCAGTCGCGCACATCGACGCCGAGCCGTTCGGCCGCCAGCCGGAAGCAGTCGGGCGCCGGCTTGCCGCGGGCCACGTCCTCCGCCGCAACGATCACGGCGGGAGCCGGAATGCCCGCGGCCTGCAGGCGCAGCAAGGCAAGTTCGCGCGGCGCGGAGGTGGCGATCGCCCAGCTTCCAGGCGGCAGCGACGCGAGGAAGGCTGCGGCGCCGGCAATCGGGCGAATGCCCTCGACATCGGCCGCCTCGGCCTGCAAAAGCGAATCGGCTTCGCGGGCAGGATCGACGCCCGGGAGCGCCAGCCGGCCGATGGTCTCGATCGCCCGCACACCGTGGATGGTCGGCAGGAATGCGGCGACGTCAAGACCGTGCCGATGCGCCCAGGCTGCCCAGACCCTTTCCGCTGCGGCAATCGAATTGAGAATCGTGCCGTCCATATCGAACAGTAAGGCCGCGAATTTTCTGCCTGCGAACATCGGCTTTCCCGGGTCATCTTGGAGGGATTATGTCAAAAGACGCGTGTCGATCGACCGTAGCGTTGCCGCGTCCGTATGGGAAGCCGCGAGGCGTCGTTTTCGACGTTTGCAAGGAACCGCCGCACACTCTCCTGCGTTGACCACCACTATCTTCCATGACGATCGTAGGGGGACGGCGATGCTGATCAGGCTCGGCTATGAAATTGCCATTGAATGCGCTGCAGCCACGCCGATTGTTTCGCTGCTCGAGATCCATCGGGATCGCCAGGCCGACATCAAGCGGCAGACGCGCGTGCTGACGTCGCCGTCGGTTCCGACCAGGGTCTACCACGATCTTTTCGGCAATAGCTGCCGCCGCTTCACGGCGCCGGCCGGAAGCTTTCGCATCCTTTATGACGCGGTGGTCGAGGACAGCGGCGAGATGGACGAAGTCAACACGCTGGCCAGGGAAGTCCCGGTTGCCGAATTGCCGGACGAGGTGCTCGGCTATCTGCTCGGCAGCCGTTACTGCGAGACCGACCATCTCGGCGACCTGGCCTGGCAACTTTTCGGCCAGCTTCCGCCGGGCTGGGCGCGGGTGCAGGCGATCGTCGACTATGTCCACAACCGCCTGTCCTTCGGCTACGGCTATGCGCGCTCGACCCGCACGGCGGCGCAGGCGCATGAGGAACGCGTCGGCGTCTGCCGCGACTTTGCCCATCTGGCGATCACGCTCTGCCGCTGCATGAACATCCCGGCCCGCTACGTGAACGGCTATCTCGGCGATATCGGCGTGCCCGCCGATCCGGCGCCGATGGATTTCTCGGCGTGGGTGGAAGTGTTCCTCGACGGCAGGTGGTACACTTTCGATCCTCGCCACAATGTGCCGAGGATCGGCCGCGTCGTCATCGCCCGCGGCCGCGACGCCACCGACGTGCCGCTGCTGCACAGTTTTGGCCCGCATCGGCTCACCCTGTTCAAGGTCTGGACGCACGAGCAGGAAGGTAATCTGTTCAAGCCGCCTTATCGTGGCGTCGACAAGACGGTCAGCGCACGGATGCTGGCCTAGTCTTTCGGGACACATTCACAGTCCGCGTTTCCATTTCCCGCCACCGCGATCGTGCTGAACCGGTTCGATACATCTCGTCTGTACCGGATTGGGACGCAGTCCAGTCGTCCTGAATTGCGAGCCTGTTCGTGGTAAGCGCTTTGTCGACAAAGCCGTGCCGGCGCAGCTTTCGTTTACCCGCTGTTTACCCTGCCGCCGCTCGAAACCGTTTGGAAACAATGACCTGATCGCGGGCCGGTCGCTTTCCCGGGCCTTGCGGCGCGATCCGGCCGGATTCCTGCAATGCGCGTTCGGACAGCTGCAGGCTGTAGCGAATGGAGGCGGAAGGAATGCGGCGTTTCGGGGGTCTTGGTCAGACGATCGGCGGCTTTGCCGGGGATCGCAGCGGAAATTTCGCGGTCCTGTTTGGGATAATCGGCTCAGTGCTGGCACTGAGTGTCGGCGTTGCGGTCAACGTATCCCAACTCTACAATGTGAAATCGAGCCTGCAAGGCGTCGTCGATGCAGCGGTCACCTCGACGGCCCGCGACCTGACGACCGGCGTTATCAGCGAGGCCGAAGCCAGCAAATCGGTGCAGGCCTTTCTCGATGCCAACAGCACGGCGGGTATCCTGCAGGACAACCAGATCGTCCTCGACAATCTGGTTGTCGACAGGACAGCCAAGACTGTCCAGGCGGACGTTCATGTCAATGTCAGCTACTATTTCCCGCTTTTCAGCACGGGTAGCATGCAGCGCGTTCCCGCATCGACGACGGCTCTCTATTCGGACAAGCAGATCGAAGTCGCGATGATGCTCGATGTGACCGGCTCGATGGCAGGCCAGAAAATCATCGATCTGCGGACGGCTGCGGCGAATGCCGTCGACAGTTTTCTGGGCGGTCAGGACACCTCCAAACCGCGCGTGCGGGTTGCCATCGTGCCTTATGCCAATTCGGTGAATGCCGGTACACTTGCCGCCAGCAGCGTCTATGTGGAAACCACCGCCAGTCAACGCAAACAGGCGCCGGCCAATGACGCTGTGCAGTATGTCTCGGGGCTCATCCGTCCTGACAATTGCGCCACCGAACGCAAGGGGACCTACCAATATTCGGACGCAGGCCCCGACGCCAGCATGGTCAACCGCGACTACCTGCTGTCGTCCTTCGCCTGGCAAACCGGCACCGCCGCCTGCCCGGCCGCCACGCTGATGCCGCTGACGGCGGATGCGACGGCGCTCAAGACTGTCATCAAGAATTTCGTCGCCTCCGGCGGCACTGCCGGCCATATCGGCGTGCAGTGGACCTGGTACATGCTCTCGGAGAACTGGGGGGGCATCATGAGGACTTCGCAGCGGCCAGCCAAGATGGATCCAAGAAAGGTCGCCAAAATCGCGATCCTGATGACCGACGGCGAATTCAACCTGTCCTACTTCGATGCGAGCACGGTGAGCGACGTCTACAATGACGCCGGCAAGGAGCCGACCCGCACGGCCGCCAAGAAACTTTGCGCTGCCATGCGCGACAACGGCATCGAGATCTTCACTATTGGGTTTGACCTAAACGAAACGAATGCCAAGGCCACGCTCCAGGATTGCGCGAGCCCGGACACCGCCAAGATCAAGCACTTCTACCAAGCTGCCAATGGAACCGAACTCAACCAGGCTTTCCAGGACATAGCCCGCAACGTCGAGATGTTGACCGTAACCAAATAAGGGACAACAGCCCAAAAAGGAAAAGGCCGCCGCTTCTCGCGAAGTCGGCGGCCTTCCGTGTTTCCGTCCATGGCGCGGCTCCTGGCGGCGACGGTTGGTCGCCAGCCGCGCATCTCGCGCCTTAACGGGAAGACTGCTTCCCGAAAGTGCGATCCGCTGAGGCCACGTTCTGGAAAACGAAATCACTCGACATCGGATCACCTCCTTTCGATTTGTTGAACACTTCCTCATGATGGGGTGTCATCCGGCAAATGGCAAGGCGCGGCACTCGAAAATCCTGAACAAGCGTGCTTGTGCACTCGGGCGGCTTGCGGCCGGCCGATCGGGCAGGCAAGATCGAGCCGCGATTGTTCCGGGCCGTTATTTGCCGGGTAAGGGAGGACGGGGATGGAGGCAGCCGAGAGAGCGGCCCGGATTGTTCGGACGGTCATCGAAACGCTGAAGCCGGGTTTCGCGGTGAGGCTGTGGACAGGCGAGCGGATCGGCCCGGCTACCGGCCCGGTGCTCACTATCAACGACCAGGACATCGTCTGGCAGATCGTACGTCGGCCCTCTTTATCGACGCTGATCGAGATGTGGATTGCCAAGGCGGTCGACGTCGAAGACGGATCGCTGTTCGATTTCTACGCCTTGCCCACGCACGGCAAGCTCAGGACGAAGCTCAAGACATTGCCGAAGCTGGCGATCCTGCGCGACCTGCCGGCGGTGCTGTTTTCGCGAAAACAGATGACGACGCGAACCGATCTTTCCGGCCGCAATCCTTTCGTCAGCGGTTCGAGCAAAGAGGCGATCCAGCATCATTACGACATTTCCAACGCATTCTACCGGCTCTTCCTCGACGAGCGCATGGTCTATAGCTGCGGCTACTTCAAGGATTTCGCCAACGATATCGATCAGGCCCAGAGAGACAAGCTCGACCATATCTGCCGCAAGCTTCGCCTGAAGCCCGGCGACAGATTGCTCGACATCGGCTGCGGCTGGGGAGCGATGCTCATCCATGCGGTGAAGAATTATGGCGTCGTCGGCCACGGCGTTTCGCTATCGGAAGCACAGACCGAACTCGCCCGTGAACGCATCCGCGCCGCCGGGCTGGAGGACCGCATCACCATCGAGATCAAGTCCTATGCCGAGCTGTCCGGCTCCTTCGACAAGATCTCCTCGATCGGCATGTTCGAGCATCTGGGGCTTGCCAACCATGCGGCCTATTTCTCGAGGATCCATCGTCTGCTCAAGCCCGGCGGCATCTATCTGCACCACGCCATCACCCGGCGCGACAAGGGCAGCTTGAAGAAGACGCTGCGCAAGGGGCCGGAATTCAAGGCGCTGATCAAATACATTTTTCCGGGCGGCGAACTCGATACGATCGGCATGACGCTCGGCAATCTCGAGGCGCACGGCTTCCTCGTCTACGACGTCGAAAACTTGCGCGAGCACTATGCGCGCACCTGCAGGCTATGGGCAGAGCGTCTCCACGCACGCTTCGACGAAGCCATCGCCGAGGTCGGCGAAGCCAAGGCGCGGCTCTGGCTGCTTTATCTGACCGGTTGCTCGATCACCTTCGAACGCGCCTCGGCGCAGGTCTTCCAGACCGTTGTCACCAGGCGCGCGCGCGGCCCGAGCGGCCTGCCGCCGACGCGGGCGGATTTGTATCGATAGCTACAGGAGGCGCATCGTGGCGCCGATCTCGACGCGGGCCGGTCGGTCGACGGTGCAGTAGACGCCGAGATTATGGGCGTTGTGGCGGACCAGGCTGCGCAGGATTGCCGGGTTGTGGTCGAACCCGTTCTGGCCAATGATGGTGAAGCCGCAGCGGCGGCACGGCTCGGAGATGGTCAGGAGCAGGTCGCCGATTGCCAGCTTGCACCCGATCCATTCCGTCTCGGGAAACGACCCCTCGACCTCTGGCATATCGACGACGATGTTGGGGCGGAAGCGGCGCGCGTCGGCGGCGCCCTCTGGATGCAGCACTTTCAAACGCGCCAGTGAGGCGGTGGTCAGCAGATGAATAGGGGTTTTGACGTAGCGTTCCGTCAGCAGGGGGCCGAGGTAATCCGGAGCCGCATTTTCCCGGCGGAACGGCCGGATGGAAGCCGCAAAGCCGAGATACGCGGAAACCGCGCGATCACTTTGCGCGCCAGGTGCCGAAAGCCAGCGTCCGTCGGGGATGGCGACCTCCAGCCTGCCGGCCTGCGACAGCCGGGTGCGGATGCGGGGCACCTTGTGCCATTTCGCTTCGCGGTCGGGCCGCGCGATTTCATCGGTCGAGGTATCGACAAGACCAAACAGGCGGTCGCCTTCGACGGTATACCAGTCGACGGAGATCGCCTCCTGAAACTCGCCGGCGAGCGAGCTCGCGGGATAGCGCCAAAGCTCGGTGACGGCGCCCAATGCGGGTTGCATCAGCCCTTCTTGTTTTGCCGGTTGGCGATCAGGTCGTCGACGACTGCCGGGTCGGCGAGCGTCGAGGTGTCGCCGAGCGCGGCAAAATCATCCTCGGCGATCTTGCGCAGGATGCGCCGCATGATCTTGCCGGAACGGGTCTTCGGCAGGCCGGGCGCGAACTGGATCTTGTCGGGCGAAGCGATGGCGCCGATCTCCTTGCGGACATGGGCGACGAGCTCCTGGCGCAATTCCTCGCTTGGCGTCTCGCCGGCCATCAGCGTGACATAGCAGTAGATGCCCTGGCCCTTGATATCGTGCGGGTAGCCGACGACGGCGGCCTCCGAGACCTTCTCATGCGAAACCAGCGCCGATTCGACCTCGGCGGTGCCCATGCGGTGGCCGGAGACGTTGATGACGTCATCGACGCGGCCGGTGATCCAGTAGTAGCCGTCAGCATCGCGGCGGCAGCCGTCGCCGGTGAAGTACCTGCCCTTGTAGGTCGAGAAATAGGTCTGCACGAAGCGGTCGTGATCGCCATAGACGGTGCGCATCTGGCCCGGCCATGAGTCGGCAATGCAAAGATTGCCGCTGGCTTCGCCTTCCAGTACCTTGCCGTCGGCGTCGACCAGCTGCGGCTTGACGCCAAAGAAGGGCCGCGTCGCCGAACCCGCCTTGAGGTGGGTGGCGCCCGGAACCGGCGTGATCATGATGCCGCCGGTCTCGGTCTGCCACCAGGTGTCGACGATCGGCACCTTGCCGTTGCCGACGACGTTGAAATACCACTCCCAGGCTTCCGGATTGATCGGCTCGCCGACGGTGCCGAGCACGCGCAGCGACTTGCGCGACGTTTTGGTGACATGGGCATCGCCGGCGCCCATCAGCGCGCGCAGCGCCGTCGGCGCCGTGTAGAAGATGTTGACCTTGTGCTTGTCGATCACGTCCCAGAAACGCGACTGCGACGGGTAGTTCGGCACGCCTTCAAACATCAGCGTGGTGGCGCCGTTGGCGAGCGGCCCGTAGACGATATAGCTGTGGCCGGTGACCCAGCCGACATCGGCGGTGCACCAGTAGATATCGCCGTCATGATAGTCGAAGACATATTGGTGGGTCATCGAGACATAGACGAGATAGCCGGCGGTGGTGTGCAGCACGCCCTTCGGCTTGCCGGTCGAGCCGGATGTGTAGAGGATGAACAGCGGGTCCTCGGCGTTCATCTTCTCGGGCTTGCATTCGGCCTTAACCGTGGCGACCTCGTCATGGTACCAGACGTCGCGCCCGGCGGCCCAGCCGGTCTTGCCGCCGGTGCGGCGCACGACCAAGACCTTTTCGACTTTCGTTCCGGCCTTGGCGGCGATCTCGATCGCCTTGTCGGTGTTCTCCTTCAGCGGGATAGTCTTGCCGCCGCGCAGGCCTTCGTCGGCGGTGATGACGAAGGTCGACTTGCAGTCGTCGATGCGTCCGGCCAGCGCATCCGGCGAAAAGCCGCCGAAGACAACCGAATGAATGGCGCCGATGCGCGTGCAGGCGAGCATCGCATAAGCGGCCTCCGGGATCATCGGCATGTAGATGGTGACGCGGTCGCCCTTCTTGACGCCGTGCTTCTTCATCACATTGGCGAGGCGGCAGACACGTGCGTGAAGTTCGTTATAGGTGATCTTCCTGTCGTCGTAGGGATTGTCGCCTTCCCAGATGATGGCGGTCTGTTCGCCGCGCTTCTTCAGATGCCGGTCGATGCAGTTCCACGAAACGTTTGTCTGGCCATCCTCGAACCATTTGATCGAAACCTTGCCGTCGAAGGACGTGTTCTTGACCTTGCTGTAGGGCTTGAACCAGTCGATGCGCTTGCCGTGCTTGCCCCAGAACTTGTCCGGGTTCTTGACGCTGTCGGCGTACCATTTCAGGTAGGTGTCATTGTCAATCAGCGCGTTCTTCTTCCACGCCGGCTGGACGCGATGGACATGAACATCGGACATTTCTTCGCCTTCCTCCCCAAAACCAAACCGCCGGCTTGACCGCCGGCAGGATCGCGGCGATGCGGCCGCGAATTCGCGCGCATTATTAACAGTTCGGCGGTGACGGCAACATTAGACGTTGGATTCGCGCGGCGGGATGCCGCAGGTGCCTTGCCGGGCGGTGTCAGCACTCTCGTGAGGCGGCTGCTAAGCGCATGTTTTTGCGGGAGGAATCTGGTTTGATCGCAGAAATATCAATAGACGAATAAGCAAATGGGGTGCACAATTTCAGGCTGGGAGGAAGGAGAATCAACCAGGGGACCGGCAATGCGCGACCATTCAGAAATGGACCTGATGCTCAAGGGCTATGGCTTGACCACGGCCAAGATTCTTTATCACTTCCCAGATCATCCGCATCTGCTGCAGAGCTTCATCTGGCAGGATTACGACATCGCCCCGAAATTTCCCGTGCTGATCCGCTTCATCGAGTTCTGGAAGGCCAAGCTCGAAGGCCCGCTGCATTCGGTCAGCTACACGCACCAGAAGCTGATCGCGCCGAACGAATGGCGCAAGGTCGACGGCGAGTTCGTTCTGCATTAGCCGGGCGGGCGGCAGTCTGGGAGCCGCCGCCCAGCTTTTGGAGCGTCAGACTGCGGGCGGGTTCAGCCGGGCAAAACCCTCCTGCCGGCGATAGGGAAAATACGGATAGGGTGCGGTGACCTCACTTGCCGTGTCGAGCTTCTTCATCTGCTCGGCTGTCAAGGACCAGCCGACGGCGCCGAGATTCTGGCGCAACTGCTCCTCGTTGCGCGCGCCAATGATGACGGAGGCGACGGTCGGCCGCTGCAGCAGCCAATTGATGGCGATCTGCGGTATGGTCTTGCCGGTTTCCTCGGCGACAACATCAAGCGCGTCGACGACCCGATAGAGATGCTCATCCTCGACGGGCGGTCCGAAGCTTGCCGTGTCGTGCAGCCGGCTTTTCTCAGGCAGCTTCTGGCCACGGCGGATCTTGCCGGTCAGGCGGCCCCAGCCGAGTGGGCTCCACACCAGCGCACCGACGCCCTGGTCGAGGCCGAGCGGCATCAACTCCCATTCATAATCGCGTCCGACCAGCGAGTAATAGACCTGATGGGCGACGTATCGGGGATAGCCATGTCTATCCGCCAGGCCGAGCGACTTCATCACTTGCCAGCCGGAAAAATTGGAGACGCCGACATAACGCAGCTTGCCGGCGCGCACGAGACTGTCCAGCGTCGACAGCACCTCCTCGATCGGTGTTGCGGCGTCGAAGGCGTGCAGTTGCAGCAGGTCGATGTAATCGGTGCCAAGACGCTTCAGCGCGTCTTCGACGGCCTTGATCAGGCGTGAACGTGACGAGCCGGCATCGTTGGGACCGTCGCCCATCGGCAGCGAGGTCTTGGTCGAGATCAGCACGGCGTCGCGGCGGCCCTTGATGGCAGCGCCGAGCACTTGTTCGGAAGCGCCATTCGAATAGACATCGGCGGTGTCGAACAGGTTGACGCCGGCCTCAAGGCAGATGTCGACCAGCCGCCGTGCTTCCGCCGCATCGCTGTTGCCCCAGGCACCGAACAGCGGGCCTGAACCGCCGAAGGTTCCAGCGCCGAACGAGAGCACCGGGACCTTCAGGCCTGATGCGCCAAGATTTCGATAATCCATGGGTTTGCTCCTTGTGGAAGGATGGCTGTTTCAAAGATTGGCTGAGGTTTGCGTTCTATGACCGCGCGATTTCCGGTGTAGCGAGGACAGGATCTCGGTCGAGACGCAGCGCAAACGCCGCTACGGCAAGCGCTGAAAGTGGCAACAGCGCCGCGACCCAGGTGACGGCACCGAGGCCGGGACCATGGGCGATGACCACGCCGCCGAGCCAGGCGCCGGCCGCATTGCCGAGGTTGAAGGCGGCGATGTTGAAGGATGAAGCTAGGCTCTGGCCGGCGCCTTGCGCCTTCTGCAACACCCATAACTGTAGCGGCGCGACGGTGGCGAAGGCGGCGGCGCCGAGCAGGCCGACATAGATAACGGCCATGACCTGGCTGTGCAGGGCGAAGGTCATGGTGCCGAGCACCAGCGCCAGCACGACGAGACTGCCGAGAACGGACGGTACCAGCCAGCGATCGGCGAACTTGCCGCCGGCGAGGTTGCCGGCGATGAGGCCGCCGCCGAAGACCAGCAGGATCGGCGACACCGCTGTCTCGTCAAAACCGGTGATCTCGGTCAGCAACGGGGCGATGTAGGTGAAGACGGCGAAGACGCCGGCATAGCCAAGCACGGTGGTGGCAAAGCCAAGCAGGACCGGCGCGCGGCCGAGCAAGGCGAGATCGGCGCGCAAATTGCTCTTCTCAGGCTCTGTTCGGCTGCGCGGCACCAGCAGCAGAATGATGGTAAAGGCGGCGATGCCGACCAGGGTCACCGCCCAGAAGGTCGCGCGCCAGCCGAAGGCTTGGCCGAGCCATGTGCCGAAGGGCACGCCGAGGATGTTGGCGATGGTCAGGCCGGTGAACATCAGGGCGATCGCCGAGGCTTTCTTGTTGGGCGCCACCAGTCCGGTCGCCACGACCGAGCCGACGCCGAAGAAGGTACCGTGGGCGAAGGCGGTCAGTACGCGCGCACCCATCAGCGTCCAGTAGTCTGGGGCAAGCGCACAAGCGAGGTTGCCCAGCGTGAAGATCGCCATCAGCGCCAGAAGCACGGTCTTGCGCGGCCAACGGCCGGTCGCGATCGTCAGCAGCGGCGCGCCGATGACGACGCCCAGCGCATAGCCAGAAATCAGCTGGCCGGAAGCTGAGATCGAGACGCCGAGATCGGTGCTGACGTCGAGCAGCAGGCCCATGATGACGAATTCGGTGACGCCGATGCCAAAGGCACCGGCGGCAAGAGCGTAAAGAGCAAGGGGCATGGCGGTTCCCACTTCGATGACGACCAGTTTTGACGACGGGCGCCGTGTCCTCCCACGCCCCGATCCGGAAGATCGTGCCGCGATGTGCTGTGAACCAGCCTTGCATCGGGCACATCGTCTGTGAAATAGATTCACCAATGGCCAGGCCCGACATCAATCGCTCCGGCGAGATCGAAGTGTTCGTCCGCGTCGTCGAGGCGGGCAGCTTTTCAGCCGCTGCCCGCGCGTTGCGGATGACGCCGTCGGCGGTGAGCAAGCTGATCGCGCGGCTGGAGGCGCGGCTTGGTGCGCGGCTGGTCAGCCGTTCGACGCGCAAGCTGCAACTGACGCCGGAGGGGGCGGCGTTCTTCGACAGCGGCGTGCGCGTCCTTGCCGACATGGCGGCGGCCGAGCGCGAGGCAGCGGCGGGTGCCGCGCCGCGTGGCCGGCTGCGGATCAACAGCTACGTGCCTTTCGGGCAGCATCGGCTGATCCCGCTTTTGCCGCGTTTCCTAGAGCGCTACCCCGAAATCTCGGTCGATCTGGTGTTGACCGACGATGTCATCGACCTGATGGAGGAGCGCGCTGACGTCGCCATCCGCGCCGGGCCGCTCGGCGAATCACGGCTGGTGGCGCGCAAGCTCGGGCAGAGCCGGGTGGTCGTCGTTGCGGCGCCATCGTATCTCGAAGCGCGTGGCACGCCCAAGACGCCCGCCGATCTCGATCGTCACAACCGGATGGGCTTCCGTTTCGTTCGTCACCTCGAGGGCTGGCCTTTTATCGACGCGGCCGGCAAGCCGATCACCCTGTCGATCATAGGAAATACGCTGGTCAGCGACGGCGAGGCGATGCGGCTGATGGCGCTCTCGGGGGCGGGCATCGCCCGGCTGGCACGCTGGCATGTGGAGGCCGACATTGCCGCCGGCCGGCTTCTGCCGCTGCTGGAAGATTTCAATCCCGGCGACGAGGAACTCACCCACGCCGTCTATGTCGGCCAAGGCAAGTATCTGCCGGCGCGGGTGCGGGCGTTTTTGGACTTTTTGGTCGAGACTGTTCGGCTGACTTGAGCCCAAAAAAAGATCGGGAGCCTGCCGGCTCCCAAAGCATCGAATCGAAGGTAAATTGAACTACTTTTTCGGCACAAAGGGCGCCGGCCGCCGGCCGGCCGCCTGACGCTCCAGCATCCAGCCGGGGTATTCGGCGGGCAGGGCACTGACTTCGTCGAGGCGAACAAGATCATCGGCATCGAGCTGCAACTCGGTGGCTGCAAGGTTCTGTTCCAGCTGCTCCATGCGGCTGGCGCCGATGATGACGCTCATCACGAATGGCTTGGCCAGGACATAGCCGAGCGCCACCGTGGCGACGCTGACGCCGTGCTTGACGGCGATCTCGCGCATGACAGCGACCGCTGCCCAGGCACGGTCCTCATTGACCGGCGGGAAATTGAAGCTGGCGCGACGGCCCTCGCCATTGCCGGGGGCGCCCGGTCCGTATTTGCCGGAGAGCAGGCCGCCAGCCATCGGCGACCAGACCATCAGCCCGAGCTTCTCCTCGTTGAGCAGCGGCACGATTTCGCGCTCGAGATCGCGGCCGGCGATCGAATAATACGACTGCACGGTCTCGAAGCGGGCAAAGCCTTTGCGCTCCGCAATACCCAGCGCCTTGGCGATGCGCCAGGCCTGCCAGTTCGAGACGCCGACATAGCGGACCTTGCCGGCGGCAACCAGGTCGTCGAGCGCCCGCAGCGTTTCGTCGATCGGCGTCACCGTGTCGGTGCCGTGCAGCTGGTAGAGATCGATGTGATCGAGCTGTAGCCGCTCGAGGCTGCTCTCGACCGAATCCATGATGTGGCCGCGCGAGGAACCGCGCTGGTTCGGGCCGCCGCCCATGGCGCCATGAACCTTGGTGGCGATGATCACGTCCTGACGGTTGACGCCAAGGTTCCTGAGCGACTGGCCGAGAAGCCGTTCCGAGGCGCCGAAGGAATAGACATCCGCCGTGTCGAAGAAATTGACGCCGGCGGCGAGGGAGCGGGCAACGATCTCGTCGACGCCCTTCTGGTCGAGGCTGGCGATCAGGCCCCATTGGGCATTCTCGCCGGCCGCGCCGAACGTCATCGTGCCGAGGCAAAGTTCGGAGACGAACATCCCCGTATTTCCAAGTTGATTGTAACGCATGGTGGCTCCAGACGGGTTGAGAATAACTCGACCGATATAGGAACGAAACGTTCCGTTTCTATATGCTGGCTTAGTCGATGTCAGCCTGTGGCCTAAGGTCGGCTGCGCCTCATCTGGCGCCGAAAATCGCCGATCCAACCCTGACACTGGTCGCGCCGAAGGCGATCGCGATTTCGTAGTCGCCGGACATGCCCATGGAGAGCTTGCCGACGCCGGCCTCGAGCCCAAGCTTTTCCAGCAGCGCGAAATGCGGACCGGGGTTCTCGTCGGCCGGCGGAATGCACATCAGCCCTTCGATGGCGAGGGCGTGAACCGAGCGGCAGCGGGCGACGAAGGCGACAGCCTCGCGCGGCTCGATGCCGGCCTTTTGCGGCTCGGAGCCGGTGTTGACCTGGACATAGAGCCTTGGCGTCCTGCCCTGCCTGGCGATCTCCTTGGCCAGCTCTGCGGCGATCTTTTCACGGTCGATGGTTTCGATGACGTCGAACAATGCCACCGCTTCCTTGGCCTTGTTCGATTGCAGCGGACCGATCAGATGCAGCTCGACGTCGGGAAACGCCGTCCGCAGTGCCGGCCATTTGGCTTGTGCTTCCTGGACGCGGTTTTCGCCGAAGACGCGCTGGCCGGCCTCGATGACGGGGCGGATATCGGCGGCGTCGAAGGTTTTCGAGACCGCGACCAGCGTCACCGCTCCGGCCTCACGGCCTGCCTCGCGCTCGGCGGCAGCGATCCTTGCCTTGACCGTGAAAAGCTGTTCGGCGGCGCTCGCCATGCCTATATCCTGCCTGTGTTTGGCTTTTCGCCGGATCGCCGCAGTTGACGGGTCCGGCAATCCATGGTGAACACCGCGACGACATTTCCTGAGCCGCCCGGGCATTGTCCGGCGGCTCGCGCATGCTTTTAAGTGAAAAACACCCGATGGCAACCGAACGATACAATCCGCGCGCGTCAGAGCCCAAATGGCAGAAGGCCTGGGACGCCAAGAAGCTGTTCGAAGCCGACAATGACGACCCGCGCCCGAAATACTACGTGCTGGAGATGTTCCCCTATCCGTCGGGGCGCATCCATATCGGCCATACCCGCAACTATACGATGGGCGATGTGGTGGCGCGCTACAAGCGGGCCAAGGGTTTCAATGTGCTGCACCCGATGGGCTGGGACGCCTTTGGCATGCCAGCCGAAAACGCGGCGATGCAGAACAAGGTCCATCCCAAGGACTGGACCTATCAGAACATCGCCGCCATGCGCGAGCAGCTCAAGGTCATGGGCCTGTCGCTCGATTGGGCGCGCGAGTTCGCCACCTGCGATGTCGACTACTATCACCGCCAGCAGATGCTGTTCCTCGATTTCGTCGAGAAGGGGCTGGTGACGCGCAAATCCTCCAAGGTCAACTGGGATCCGGAGGACATGACGGTGCTTGCCAACGAGCAGGTCATCGACGGACGCGGCTGGCGCTCAGGCGCGCTGGTGGAACAGCGCGAGCTGACGCAGTGGTTCTTCAAGATCACCGATTATGCGCAGGATCTGCTGGATTCGCTCGATCAGCTCGACGACTGGCCGGAAAAAGTAAAGCTGATGCAGGCGAACTGGATCGGCCGTTCGGAAGGGCTGCTGATCCGCTGGCCGCTGGCCAAGACAGTCGGCGGCGAGCATGAGCTCGAAGTCTATACGACCAGGCCCGACACCATCTTCGGCGCGTCCTTCATGGCGATTGCGGCCGACCATCCGCTGGCCAAAAAGGCCGCCGAGGACAATCCGGCGGTGGCAAAGTTCATCGACGAAGTCCGCCATATGGGCACTTCGGTGGCGGCATTGGAGACGGCCGAGAAGAAGGGTTTCGACACCGGCATTCGCGTCGTCCATCCGTTCGACGAGAGGTGGACGCTACCCGTCTACGTCGCCAATTTCGTGCTGATGGACTATGGCACCGGCGCCATCTTCGGCTGCCCGGCACATGACCAGCGCGACCTCGACTTCGCCAACAGATACGGCCTTCCGGTCATCCCGGTGGTGATGCCGGAAGGCGAGAATCAAGGAACCTTCCAGGTCATCGACGAGGCTTATGTCGATGATGGCGCGATGATCAATTCGCGCTTCCTCGACGGCATGAAGCCGGATCAGGCATTCGACGAGGTGGCAAAGCTGCTGGAACAAAGGACCATCGGCAACCGGCCGATGGCAGAGCGCAAGGTGAATTTCCGCCTGCGCGACTGGGGCATTTCGCGCCAGCGCTATTGGGGCTGCCCAATCCCGATGATCCATTGCGAGGATTGCGGCGTGGTGCCGGTGCCGAAGGCCGACCTGCCGGTCAAGCTGCCGGACGACATCGAGTTCGACCGGCCGGGCAATCCGCTCGATCGCCATCCGACATGGCGGCACGTCAAATGCCCGCGTTGCGGCAAGGATGCGCGGCGCGAAACCGACACGATGGACACATTTGTCGATTCTTCGTGGTATTTCGCTCGCTTCACCGCGCCGTGGGCAAACGATCCGACCGATCCCGAGGCCGCGACTGAATGGCTGCCGGTCGACCAGTATATTGGCGGTATTGAGCATGCGATCCTGCATTTGCTCTATTCGCGCTTTTTCACCCGCGCCATGCGCGAGACCGGCCATGTCGATCTCGCCGAGCCGTTCAGGGGCCTGTTCACGCAAGGCATGGTGGTGCACGAGACCTATCGGGTTGGCGGCGCCTCGAACGGCCGCTGGCTTGCGCCAAGCGAGGTCAGGCTGGAAGACGCCGACGGCAAGCGCCGCGCCTTCGAAATCGCCACCGGCGAAGAGGCGGTGATCGGTCCGCTCGAAAAGATGTCGAAGTCGAAGAAGAATACGGTGAGTCCGGAAGAGATCACCGACGGCTACGGCGCCGATACGGCGCGCTGGTTCATGCTGTCGGACTCGCCGCCCGAGCGCGATGTCGAATGGACCGACGAGGGTGCGGCCGGCGCGCACCGCTTCATCCAGCGCATCTGGCGCCTGGTGTCGACGGCTGCCGAATCGCTCGCCGGAGTCCGGCCAGAGGCGGCGAAGGACGGCGAGGCCGGGACAGTGTCCAAGGCCGCGCACAAGATCCTGAAATCGGTCGGTGAGGATATCGAAAAGCTCGCCTTCAACCGCGCCATCGCCCGCATCTATGAGCTCGCCAATGCCTTGACTGTACCGCTCAACGAGGCGGCAGAGGGCAAGGCCGGTCCGGCGCTGCAAGCGGCCTGCCGTGAGGCCGTCGAGATCCTGGTGCACCTGATCGCGCCGGTCATGCCGCATCTGGCCGAGGAGTGCTGGCAGACGCTCGGCGGCACCGACCTTGTCGCCGGACGGCCCTGGCCGGACTACGATCCCTCGCTTGTCGTCGACGCCGAGATCGTGCTGCCGGTCCAGGTCAACGGCAAGAAACGCGGCGATTTGACAATTGCCCGCGACGCGGACCAAGGTGCGGTCGAAAAAGCGGTTCTGGCTCTCGAGTTCGTGCAGAAAGCGCTCGAAGGTAAGGCGCCGCGCAAGGTGATCATCGTGCCGCAGAGGATCGTCAATGTCGTTGCCTGATCCGAAAAAAGCGGAGCTGACGCTGCGCCGTGTCGTGCTTTACGGGCTGCTCGCCTCGGTGGCGCTGGTTTCCGCCTGCACGGTGCGGCCGCTCTATTCGAGCGCGCCGCTGATCGCCGGCTCGCAGGTCGGCGCCGCTGCCGAGCTGGCATCGATCTCGGTCAAGCCGGTCAAGACCCGCTACGCCCAGCAGGTCCGCAACAATTTGATCTTCGCGCTCGGCCAGGGCGCCGGCGAGCCGGCTTCGCCGGTCTATTCGCTTGATCTCGGCGTCTCCGAACTCGTCGAATCGGCGGCAATCGAGCAGGTCACGACCGACGAGGACGAGCCGACCGCCGGCACTGTGACGCTGACTGCCAACTATGTGCTCAGCGATGCCAAGACGGGCACGGTCATAGCGAGGGGCAAGCGCTCGATTCCGTCGTCATACGACAGGCCGCGCCAGGAATTCGCGTCATACCGGGCCCAGATCGACGCCGAGAACCGTGCGGCGCGCGAGCTGGCAGATGTGCTGCGGCTGTCGATTGCCCAGGATCTGATCAAGCACGGCAGGCCGGCGGCAAGCTAGGTCTTTCCGGAGTGCGCAATCTGCAAAAAAAGGCCGATTGCTCGGCCTTTTTTTGTTCGTAGGATAGTCGCTTCAGCCGATCTTCTGCCCGGTCTTTGCCCAGTCGGCGAGGAACAGTTCCAGGCCCTTGTCGGTCAGCGGGTGTTTGACCAGTGCCTTGAGCGTCGCCGGCGGCGCGGTGATGACATCGGCACCGATTAGCGCCGCCTGCTTGACATGGTTCACGGTGCGCACAGAAGCGGTCAGGATCTCGGTCTGGAAGTCATAATTGTCGTAGATGGTGCGGATATCGGCAATCAGCTCCATGCCGTCCCAGCCGCTGTC
The DNA here is from genome assembly GCF_040318575.1 of Mesorhizobium sp. M1088. NCBI lineage: Bacteria > Pseudomonadati > Pseudomonadota > Alphaproteobacteria > Hyphomicrobiales > Phyllobacteriaceae > Mesorhizobium > Mesorhizobium sp. M1088. The sequence goes on from NZ_JAMYMO010000005.1 coordinate 127,430, forward strand.
GTCGATGCGGCCGACGAAGGGCGAGATGAAGGAGGCGCCGGCCTTGGCGGCGAGCAGCGCCTGGGTGGCCGAGAAGCACAGCGTGACGTTGACCATGCGGCCGTCCGACCGGATGTCCTTGCAGGCTCTCAGGCCATCGAGCGTCAGCGGCACCTTGATGCAGACATTGTCGGCGATCCTGGCCAGGATCTTGGCCTCCGCCATCATGTCCTTGTATTCGGTGGCGACGACTTCGGCCGAGACTGGGCCCTTGACGATCTCGCAGATCTCTCTTGTGACGTCGGCGATCTTGCCGCCGGATTTCAGGATCAGCGACGGATTGGTGGTTACGCCGTCGAGCAGCCCCAAATCGTTCAGCTCGCGGATTTCCTTGACATCGGCGGTGTCGACAAAAAATTTCATGGCGGTCTCCTGAAGATTTTTCATGTGCACGTCATGCACATTCGGGGTCGGACTTTGATCTAGACCAAAGTCGGGGCAAGGTCACGCCTCATGATCGAAGATTCGCCCTTTGTCGCGGCCGCACCGGTGCTGGTGCCGATGCCCGCCGAGCGCCCCTACACCTATGCCGTGCCGGCTGGCATGCGCGTGGTGCCGGGCTCGATCGTGCGCGTTCCGCTTGGGCCCCGCCAGGTCGCCGGCATCGTCTGGGACGGCGCCGTCGAAAAGGTCGACGCGAAGAAATTGCGGCCGATCGAGCAGGTTTTCGACTGCCCGCCGATCGACCGCGCGATGCGGCGTTTTGTCGATTGGGTGGCGCAGTACACGCTGTCGCCGCCCGGCATGGTGGCGCGCATGCTGCTCAGGGCGCCGGAGGCGTTCGATCCGGAGCCGTGGATCGAAGGGCTGCAGCGCACCTTCGCCAAGCCCGACCGGATGACGGAGGCGAGGACGCGCGTGCTGGAGACGGCCGAAGGCGGACTTGCCTGGACGCGATCCGGCCTGGCGCATGCGGCAGGCGTGTCGTCGACGGTGGTGGACGGGCTGCGGGCGCAGGGCGTATTCCAGACGGTGATGATCCCGCCGCGGCCGGTGGTCGCAGCACCCGATCCCGGCTACGCCGTGCCTTCACTGATGCCCGACCAGAGCGATGCCGCCGAGACGCTGCGCGCCAATGTCGCGACCGGTACATTCGGGGTCACCCTGCTCGACGGTGTAACCGGATCCGGCAAGACGGAGGTCTATTTCGAGGCGGTCGCGGCCGCGCTCGATCGCGGCAAGCAGGTGCTGATCCTGCTGCCGGAAATTGCGCTGACCCATGCCTTCCTCGAACGCTTCCAGGAGCGGTTCGGCGCCAAGCCGGCGGAGTGGCACTCGGACCTGCCGCCAAGGATGCGCGAAAAGGTCTGGCGGCAGGTAGCGGAAGGCGGCGCGCGGGTCGTCGCCGGCGCGCGCTCGGCGCTGTTCCTGCCGTTCAGGGAGCTTGGACTGATCGTCGTCGACGAAGAGCACGATCCCGCCTACAAGCAGGAGGATCGCGTCTTTTACAACGCGCGCGACATGGCCGTGGTGCGCGGCCATATCGGCGGCTTTCCGGTCGTGCTCGCTTCGGCGACACCGTCGGTCGAAAGCCGGGTCAATGCCAGCCAGGGCCGCTACAGCAGGGCGGTGCTTTCGGCGCGCTTTGCCGAGGCGGCACTTCCCGATCTCAAGACGATCGACATGCGCCGCGCGCCGCCGGCACGCGGCGGTTTCCTGTCGCCGGTGTTGCTTGGACAAATGCGGCAGACACTGGCAAAACAGGAACAGTCGCTGCTGTTCCTCAACCGCCGCGGTTATGCGCCGCTGACGCTCTGCCGGGTCTGCGGCCACCGCTTCGGCTGTCCGGTCTGCTCGGCCTGGCTGGTCGAGCACCGCTTTCGCGGCCAGCTCGTCTGCCACCACTGCGGGCACAATGAACGCCGGCCCGAAGCCTGTCCGGAATGCGGCACGCTCGATCATCTGGTCGCCTGCGGGCCAGGCGTCGAGCGCATCGCCGAGGAGGTCGTCGCGCATTTCCCCGATGCCCGCACCATCGTCTTGTCGTCCGACCTGATGGGCGGCGTGCGGCGGCTGCGGCTCGAGCTTGAAGCCATCGCCAATGGCGAGGCCGACATCGTCATCGGCACGCAACTCGTCGCGAAGGGCCATAATTTCCCCAACATGACGCTGGTCGGTGTGGTCGATGCCGATCTCGGCCTTGCCAATGGCGACCCGCGCGCCGCCGAGCGCACCTTCCAACTGCTCAGCCAGGTGACCGGCCGCGCCGGTCGCACCGGCAAGAAAAGCCTCGGCCTGCTGCAGACCTTCCAACCCGACCACCCGGTGATGCGCGCGATCGTCTCAGGCGATGCCGAGGCCTTCTACGAGCGCGAGATCGCCGAGCGTGAGCGGGCGGGGCTGCCGCCCTTCGGCAGGCTCGCCGGCGTCATCGTCAGCGCGGTGACACGGGCCGAAGCCGAAGGGCACGCCCGTGGCCTGCGTCGCGCCGCGCCGCAAGCCACCGACCTGTTCGTGCTCGGCCCGGCCGAGGCGCCGCTGTCATTGATCGGCGGCCGCCATCGCTTTCGCCTGCTGATCCAGGGCGAGCGGCGCGCCGACATGCAAGGGTTCATTCGCACCATGCTGGCCGAGGGACCAAAGATAAGGGGCTCGGTGCGAGTCCAGGTCGACATCGACCCGCAGAGCTTTTTGTAAGCTGTCGAATTACCCTTTCGAGGCGCGTTCGGTGAATGGGTTCAGGTAAGGCACGTCGAGAATCGCAAAATGCCGGGTGTTGGCCGTCAAAACTGACAGGCCGTGCAAACGGGCAGTAGCTGCGATCAGAACGTCCGCCAGACCCGGATTGGCGCCTCTGGCGATAGTGGCGTCTTCCAGTTTTCCGGCTTCTCGCGCGATTGCTAAATCGATGGGAAGGATGCGCTGGTTGAACTCTAGAAGCAACCTTTCGAACCACTCATTGATGCGCTCTGCCTTCATATGCCCGCCCGCCCGCTTCAGTTTCGCGATTCCTCGTTCCACCTCCAAGATGACGATCGACGAGAGCTGCCAAGAGCCGCGTTCTCCTTGTTCGGCAACCCAGTTCTGCACGTGTGCCGGAAGCAGAGGCCGACCAGGTGCAAATGCCGAGAGAAAAGACGTATCAAGCAGATAGCCGGTCAAAACTCCACTTCCCGCGACGGCGATTCGTTTCGCTCAAGCTCGATGCCGCCTGGATACTGAAGCAGGAAATCCACGAAGTCTTTTTGGCTGTTCTGCGGATAAAGTTTCCGTCCCTCACCGATTGGCACCACCATGACTGCGGGCTTGCCGTGCTTGGTGATAACCGTGGGCTCACCGTTCTCAGCAGCCTCCACGAGCGCGGAAAGACTGGCCTTTGCCTCTCGTAGTTGCATCGTCTTCATGCGCGGAACCTCTTGTGGTCTCATGTAGTCACAATATAGGAATTGTGCAGAAAAAAACAGCCCGTTGTGTAACGTCCTGTTAGCCCGGTCGATACAACGGCGCTCGCGTTGGGCTGACGCCCCGTAAATTGCGACGGCCCATCTGGCGCATGTCTCTTGCTTCGCTAGAATGCCCGAAAATTTTGAATATCCATTTACGAGGGGACAAGGATGGAATTTGCGTTTCCATGGCCGATGAGCCAGGGCGAGTGGCTGGCATGGTCAAGCGCCGTCGTGACCTTGCTTTTCGGGCTGCTGCTGTTCCTGGCGCCAGGGCTGGCCTTCCGGATTCTCAGGCTGCAGGTCAAGCCCGAGAAGGCGGCGGCGATCGCCGAAGGTCGCGGCAGGATGTCGGGCTTCTATCTCGGTGTCAGCCTGTGCTGCATCCTCTTGGCGCAGCCGCTGCTCTATATGGCGCTCGGCTTCTCCTGGCTGTTCACCGCCTTCGGCCGGCTGCTATCGATGATGTCGGACGGCGCCAACACGCCGTTCAACTGGGCTTCCATCGTCGTCGAGCTGGTGCTGGCGGCGCTGCCGCTTGCCTTCGCCTTCGGCTTTTTGCCCTGAATCAGGGATCAATCCGGGGTTGGTTGCTGAACTCGCCCGGCGGATGCGACAATAGTGCCTGAAAACCATGCCGGACGACGCATTGCGGTCTGAAAATGCCTGTGCTAGACGGCAATCGACTTTCGACCGGGGATAGCGGAAGCCGCGCCTCCGTGCTTGGAAAAATGCAGTAAGGTCAAAGATTTAGCCAGAGTTTTTGCTCGCGCCAACAATCTGCGGCCTGTCAGACAAGAGAAAAGACGGTCCGTGGCCCAATCGTCATCGCCAATCTCAGGTGTCGCAGAACGCTATGCGGGTTCGCTGTTCGAACTCGCGCTGCAGGCCAATTCGGTCGCCAGCGTCGAGGCCGACCTCAACAGGTTCGAAACGATGCTCGAAGGCAGCGCTGACCTTTCGCGGCTGATCAGGAGCCCTGTCTTCTCCAGCGAGGACCAGGCCAAGGCGATCGCCGCGATCGCCGACAGAGCAGGGATTACCGGCCTCACCGGCAATTTCCTGCGCGTCGTTGCCCAGAATCGCCGGCTGTTCGCCGTGCCCGGCATGATCAAGGCGTTCCGCCGGATCGCCGCCGAACACCGCGGCGAGACCGCTGCCGAGGTCACCTCGGCGCATGCGCTGACGCCTGCCCAGGAAACCGAGCTGAAAGCAGCGCTGAAAAGCGTCGCCGGCAAAGACGTGGCGATCACGGTCACCGTCGATCCGTCGCTGCTCGGCGGACTGGTGGTCAAGATCGGCTCGCGCCAGATCGATACGTCGCTCAAAACCAAACTCAATTCGCTCAAGCTTGCACTGAAAGAGGTCGGCTGATGGACATCCGCGCCGCGGAAATTTCCGCAATTCTGAAAGACCAGATCAAGAATTTCGGCAAGGAGGCCGAGGTCTCCGAAGTCGGCCAGGTGCTGTCCGTCGGTGACGGTATCGCCCGCGTCTACGGCCTCGACAATGTCCAGGCCGGCGAGATGGTCGAGTTCCCCGGCGGCATCCGCGGCATGGCGCTCAACCTCGAAGCCGACAATGTCGGCGTTGTCATCTTCGGCGCCGACCGCGACATCAAGGAAGGCGACACCGTCAAGCGCACCGGCGCCATCGTCGATGCACCCGTCGGCATGGGTCTGCTCGGCCGCGTCGTCGACGCGCTCGGCAACCCGATCGACGGCAAAGGCCCGATCCAGGCCACCGAACGCAAGCGCGTCGACGTCAAAGCGCCCGGCATCATCCCGCGCAAATCGGTGAACGAGCCAATGTCGACCGGCCTCAAGGCCATCGACGCGCTGATCCCGGTCGGCCGCGGCCAGCGCGAGCTGGTCATCGGCGACCGCCAGACCGGCAAGACCGCGATCATCCTCGACACCATGCTCAACCAGAAATCGGTGCACGACAACGGCCCTGAGAAGGAAAAGCTGTACTGCGTCTATGTCGCCGTCGGCCAGAAGCGCTCGACCGTGGCGCAGTTCGTCAAGGTCCTGGAAGAGCGCGGCGCGCTCGACTATTCGATCATCATCGCCGCGACCGCCTCCGATCCGGCGCCGATGCAGTTCCTGGCGCCGTTCACCGCCTGCACCATGGGCGAATATTTCCGCGACAACGGCATGCACGCGCTGATCAGCTACGACGATCTGTCGAAGCAGGCCGTCGCCTATCGCCAGATGTCGCTGCTGCTGCGCCGTCCTCCGGGCCGCGAGGCCTATCCCGGCGACGTCTTCTACCTGCACTCGCGCCTGCTCGAGCGCGCTGCCAAGCTCAACGACGAAAACGGCGGCGGGTCTCTGACGGCGCTGCCGATCATCGAAACGCAGGCCAACGACGTTTCGGCCTATATCCCGACCAACGTCATCTCGATCACCGACGGCCAGATCTTCCTGGAAACTAATCTGTTCTTCCAGGGCGTGCGCCCGGCGGTCAATGTCGGCCTGTCGGTGTCGCGCGTCGGCTCCTCGGCGCAGATCAAGGCGATGAAGCAGGTTGCCGGGTCAATCAAGGGCGAGCTCGCGCAGTACCGCGAAATGGCTGCTTTCGCGCAGTTCGGCTCCGACCTCGATGCCGCCACGCAACGCCTGCTCAACCGCGGCTCGCGTCTGACCGAGCTGTTGAAGCAGCCGCAATTCTCGCCGCTCAAAGTCGAGGAGCAGGTCGCGGTGATCTTCGCCGGCGTCAACGGCTATCTCGACAAGCTGGCGATCAACCAGGTCGGCAAGTTCGAGCATGGCCTGTTGTCGCATATGCGCTCGGCCGGCAAGGACGTGCTCGACGGCATCCGCAAGGAGAAGGCGCTGTCCGACGATCTGCGCGCCAGGCTGAAGGCAGAAATCGACGCCTTCGCCAAGACCTTTGCTTGAGCAGGACGGACGGGATCAGGTTTGAAGCATGCCTTCGTTAAAAGACCTTCGTAACCGTATCGCCTCGGTCAAGGCGACGCAGAAGATCACCAAGGCGATGCAGATGGTCGCCGCGGCGAAGCTGCGTCGCGCGCAGGAAGCGGCGGAAGCGGCGCGTCCCTATTCGGAGCGCATGGGCGCGGTGCTGGCCAACATCACCCAGGCGATCGGCGGCGGCGGCGATGCCCCGGCGCTGATGACCGGCACCGGCAAGGACGACGTGCATCTGCTTGTCGTCTGCACGGCCGAACGCGGTCTGTGCGGCGGCTTCAATTCGCAGATCGCCCGCTTTGCCCGCGACCACATCCGTAAGCTTCTGGCAGACGGCAAGCAGGTCAAGATCATCTGCGTCGGCAAGAAGGGGTTCGACATATTGCGCCGCGACTACGGGGCGCTGATCATCGAGCGTGTCGACCTGCGCGAGGTCAAGACGCTGGGCTTCGTCAATGCCGATGCCATCGCCAAGAAGGTGATCCACCTGTTCAACGAAGGCGGCTTCGATATCTGCACGCTGTTCTATTCGCAGTTCAAGTCGGTGATCAGCCAGATCCCGACGGCGCAGCAAATTATCCCGGCGGGCGCGCCTGCGGCTGGCGCGGAAGTGAGGGATGGCGGCAGCGCCGTCTACGAATACGAGCCGGAGCCGGGCGAGATCCTCTCCGATCTCATCCCGCGCAACATTTCCGTGCAGGTTTTTCGCGCGCTGCTCGAGAATGCTGCCGGCGAGATGGGCGCCAAGATGAGCGCCATGGACAATGCGACGCGCAACGCCGGCGACATGATCAACAAATTGTCGATCACCTACAACCGCCAGCGGCAGGCGCAGATCACCAAGGAATTGATCGAAATCATTTCGGGCGCCGAGGCGCTCTAGGCACGCCCACAAGGAGGTCATCGACCTCAAGCGTGTGAGAAACAAAGAGACGAAAAGGGTAAGAACGATGGCGAAAGCAGCGACCCCGAAGACGGCAGCCCCGAAGGCCGCGGCACCAGCGAAGGCTCCGGCAGCAGCAAAGGCCGCTCCGGCCAAGAAAGCGGCAGCAACCAAGGTCGCCGCTGTGAATGCGCCGGCCGCCACCATCAAGAAGACCGGCCTGGCAGGCAAGGTTCGCCAGGTCATCGGCGCTGTTGTCGACGTCCAGTTCGGCGAACACCTGCCGGCGATCCTGAACGCGCTTGAGACGATCAACGTCGGCAATCGCCTGGTGCTAGAGGTGGCCCAGCATCTGGGCGAAAACACCGTGCGCTGCATCGCCATGGACTCGACCGAAGGTCTGGTCCGCGGCCAGGACGTCTATGATACCGGCGCTCCGATCACCGTGCCGGTTGGCCCGGGCATGCTCGGCCGCATCATCAACGTCATCGGCGAGCCGGTCGACGAGGCAGGCCCGGTCGACGGCATCGAGATGCGCTCGATCCATCAGCCGGCGCCGACCTATGTCGAGCAGTCGACGGAAGCGCAGATCCTGGTCACCGGCATCAAGGTGCTCGACCTGCTGGCCCCCTATGCCCGCGGCGGCAAGATCGGCCTGTTCGGCGGCGCCGGCGTCGGCAAGACGGTGCTGATCCAGGAACTGATCAACAACGTCGCCAAGGCGCATGGCGGCTTCTCGGTGTTCGCCGGCGTCGGCGAGCGCACCCGCGAAGGCAACGACCTCTATCACGAGTTCATCGAGTCCGGCGTCAACAAGAAGGGCGGCGGCGAAGGCTCCAAGGCCGCGCTCGTCTATGGCCAGATGAACGAGCCGCCGGGCGCCCGCGCCCGCGTCGGCCTGACCGGGCTGACGGTTGCCGAATATTTCCGCGATCAGGGCCAGGACGTGCTGTTCTTCGTAGACAACATCTTCCGTTTCACGCAGGCGGGCTCGGAAGTGTCGGCGCTGCTCGGCCGCATTCCTTCGGCCGTGGGCTACCAGCCGACGCTGGCCACCGACATGGGTGCGCTGCAGGAGCGTATCACCACGACGACCAAGGGTTCGATCACCTCGGTGCAGGCGATCTATGTGCCGGCCGACGACCTGACCGACCCTGCACCGGCGACCTCGTTCGCCCACCTCGACGCGACGACCGTGCTCAACCGTGCGATTTCGGAAAAGGGCATCTATCCGGCGGTCGATCCGCTCGATTCGACCTCGCGCATGCTCGACCCGATGGTTGTCGGCGAAGAGCATTACCAGGTCGCCCGCCAGGTGCAGTCGATCCTTCAGCGCTACAAGTCGCTGCAGGACATCATCGCCATCCTGGGCATGGACGAGCTATCGGAAGAGGATAAGCAGACCGTGGCCCGCGCCCGCAAGATCGAGCGCTTCCTGTCGCAGCCCTTCTTCGTCGCCGAAGTGTTCACCGGCGCACCGGGCAAGCTGGTCGACCTCGCCGACACCATCAAGGGCTTCAAGGGCCTTTGCAACGGCGATTACGACCATCTGCCGGAGGCCGCCTTCTACATGGTCGGCGGCATCGAGGAAGCGGTCGAGAAGGCACAGCGCCTGGCCGCTGAAGCGGCCTGATGGTGAATGGTCGATAGTGAATTGTGAATGGGGAGTAGCGGATAGGAAATCGGGGGCTGAGTGAAGGTCATTCTTTCTGACTATTCACCATTCACCATTCACCAGTCGCTAAATTGATCATGCCTGAAGCTTTCAAATTCGAACTGGTCTCGCCGGAGCGCCTCTTGGTTTCCGAGCAGGTCGAATCCGTCGTCATTCCGGGCGCCGAGGGCGAAATGACTGTCATGGCGCATCACGCGCCGGTCATGACGACGATCAAGCCGGGCGTCGTCACGCTAAAGACCGCGCAAGGCAAGGAAGAGCGCTATGTGGTGTTCGGCGGCTTTGCCGACATCGTTCCGGCCGGCTGCACGCTGCTGGCGGAATCGGCTGTGGCCGTCGGCGACATCGACCGCGCCGACCTTGCCCGCCGCATCCAGGAGGCCAGGGAAGACGCCGCCGACGCCAAGGACGACCAGACCCGCAGCAAGGCCGAGCAGTTCCTCAACCAGCTCACCACGCTCGAAGGCGCGCTGTTGCCGGCTTAACAGGCGCCCCTTGCCTTCTCCCCTTGTGGGAGAAGGTAGATCGGCGCACAGCGCCGAGACGGTTGAGGGGTGTTGGAAGAAACGAGACGTCGGCGTTCCCTGGAACACCCCTCATCCGACCGAGCTTCGCTCGGCCACCTTCTCCCACAAGGGGAGAAGGGGGCTGGTCACACTGTCAGTGCCTCTACTGCGCGCATGACGCCGCGCAGTTCGGCGAGGCCCTTCAGGCGGCCGATGCAGGAATAGCCGGGGTTCACCTTCTTGCCGATGTCGTCGACGATCGCGTGGCCATGGTCCGGACGCATCGGCACCTGCCAGTCCGCCCTGCCTGCCGCCTTGCGCCGCCGCTCTTCGCCAATCAGCGCCGACACGACCGCCACCATGTCGGTGTCGCCGTCGAGGTGCTCGGCTTCGTGGAAGGAGCCGTCTGGCTCCTTGGTGACGTTGCGCAGATGGGCGAAATGGATGTTTTCGGCGAAGGCCTTGGCCATTGCGGGCAGATCGTTCTGCGCGCCCGCGCCGTAGGAGCCGGTGCACAGCGTCAGCCCGTTAGCCGGCGAAGCGACCGCGTCGAGCAGCGCGCGGGCATCATTGGCGTTGGAAACGATGCGCGGCAGGCCGAACAGCGAAAAGGGCGGATCGTCGGGGTGGATCGCCATCCTGACGCCGGCCTCTTCGGCCACCGGCACGATCTCGCGCAGGAAGGCAAACAGGGTTTCGCGCAGGCCTTCGGTGGAGACGTCCTTGTAGAGGTCGAGGGCGCGGCGGAAGCTTGCGCGATCGAAGATGAATTCGCGCGCCGGCACCCAGCCGATCAGGTTGCGCTCCAGCCTTGCCTTGTCGCTGTCGCTCATCCCTTGCAGCCGCGCACGCGCGGCCTCGATACGGACCGGTGGGTGATCGGCCTCCGCCCCTTCTCGCTCAAGGATGAAGACGTCATAGGCGCAGAGCTCGACGACATCGAAGCGCAGCGCGGTGCCGCCATGCGGCATGGGATAATCGAGGTCGGTGCGCGTCCAGTCGGTGATCGCCATGAAATTATAGCAGACGGTGTTGATGCCGGCGGCGGCGACGGAGCGCACCGACGCCTTGTAATTGTCGATCAGGGTGCGCCAGTTGCCGCTGCGGGTCTTGATGTCCTCGTGCACGACGATGCTCTCGACCACGTCCCAGGTCAGCCCTGCTGCCTCGATCTCGGCCTTGCGCCTGGCGATCTCGTCTGCCGGCCAGGCGCGGCCGTCGTTGAGGTGGTGCAGCGCGCTGACGATGCCGACGGCGCCGGCCTGACGGACATGGGCAAGCGTCACCGGATCGTCTGGCCCGAACCAGCGCCAGGTCTGTCTCATGGCTTCTCACTCCCTATGCCAAGCGCCGCGAAGGCAGCGGCAGGTCCGCCCCGCCGCAGGCGCTCGAGATGGGCTGCCGTCAGATCGATCAGTGTCATGCGGTGGGAATGGTCCTTGGCGAAGCCGGCGAGATCGAATATCGCTGTCACCGTTTCATCAGCCGGCCGGCTGCCGAGCGCCGTAAGCCGAGTGTCGATCGGATCGGTAAAATGGGCTTCCGGCAAGGTTTTGCCGCGCGCCTCGCAAGCGGCGATCCAGGCCGCCACCACCAGCATGAGATGCGCGGGCGGGTCGCCGGCGCCCAGTCGATCGAGGGCCGAGGCGACGATGCGCTGCGGCAGCTTCTGGCTGCCGTCATTGGCGATCTGCGCCGTGCGATGGGCGAGCGCGGTGTTCGAATAGCGTTCGGCGAGCTGGGCCGTGTAGCCGGCCGTATCGAGCCCGGCGTCCTGCGGCAGCGTCGGGATGGCCTCGGCCCATAGTCCGTCCACGAATTGCCGGATCGCCGGATTGGCAAAGGCGCGGTCGACCGTGTCGTAGCCGCTGAGCAGGCCGAGATAGGCGATTGCCGAATGCGAGCCGTTGAGCAGCCGCAGCTTCATGTCCTCGAAGGGCCCGACGTCGCCGACCATGGTGACGCCGAACTTTTCCCAGGCCGGCCTGCCTGCCGGGAAATCATCCTCGACCACCCATTGGCAGAACGGCTCGGTCATCACCGGCCAGGCATCCTCGACGCCGAGCTCGACGGCGATACGCGCCCGGTCGGCATCGGTGGTCGCCGGCACGATGCGGTCGACCATGCTCGACGGGAAGGCGACGCCGTCGGCGATGTGTGCGGCGAGCCTGGCATCGCCCGAAGTGGCGAGCCTGGCATCGCCTGAAGTGGCGAGCCTGGCATCGCGCAGTGCGGCGAATTCGACCAGCAGGCGGTGCAGCGTGGCACCATTGGCCGGAAGGTTGTCGCAGCAGAGCACGGTGAAAGGCTGGATGCCGGCGGCACGGCGGCGCGACAGCGCCTCGGTCAGGAAACCATGCGCCGTCCGTGGCATTTGCGGGTTGGCCAGATCATGGACGATGTCGGGGTGGGTATTGTCGAGGCCGCCGCCGGCTGCCCTCAAATAGGCCTTTTCGGTGATCGTCAGCGTGACGATGCGGGTGCGCGGATCGGTCAGGGCGGCGAGCACCGCAGCCGGATCTTCCGGCGCCACCAGCAGCGACAGGATCGAGCCGACGACGCGCAGCTCTTCGCCGACGCTGCTCCTGATCGCCAGCGTGTAGTGGCCATCCTGCGGCGCCAGTGCGTCGCGCGTGTCTGGACTGCGCAAGGACACGCCGACAATGCCCCAGTCCGCCTCGCCCGCCGCCAGGCAGTCGTCGACATAGGCCGCCTGGTGGGCGCGATGGAAGGCACCGACGCCGAGATGGACGATGCCCGGTGCAATAGCGCCGCGGGCGTAGCGCGGGACCGCGACCGAAGCCGGCAGTGCCTTCAGCGTGCTGTTGGAAAGGCGTCTATTGGTCATTGCGCCACGTGTCTGATCGAGATTGTTGGGTCACTGCTGGCAGGCGGCGTAACACCCGATGCCGTCACGCACAATGGGCAATGGCCGACGAAAAGTCATCATACAACAACCCAGTTTTTGTATGTTGACATTATTTCTTTCCAACCCTACCGATGTCCGGATTGGGAGGATTCACGTGGCCGCATTGACGGATCCGGACTTGCTGTTTGCCGCCGAGGCGCGCCCGCGTTCGCTGGCCCGCGATCTCTATGCCGCGGTCAAAGACCTGCCGATCGTCAGCCCGCACGGCCACACCGATCCGCGCTGGTATGCGCTCAACGAGGCGTTTCCCGATCCGGCGCAGTTGCTGATCGTGCCGGACCACTACATTTTCCGCATGCTGTTCAGCCAGGGCGTTCGGCTTGAGGAGCTTGGTGTGCCGACGCTTGACGGCTCGCCGGTTGAAACCGACGGCAGAACGATCTGGCGGTGCTTCGCCGAGCATTATTACCTGTTCCGCGGCACGCCGACCCGGCTGTGGTTCGACCATGTGCTTGCCCATCTGTTCGGCATCGACGAGCCGCTGACGGCCGCAACCGCCGACCGCCATTACGATATGATCTCGACCTTGCTGCAGTGGGAGAATTTTCGCCCGCGAGCGCTGTTCGAGCGCTTCAATATTGAAGTCATCGCAACGACCGAAGGCGCGCTCGACGATCTCCGATGGCACCAGATGATCCGCGACAGCGGCTGGGAGGGCCGCGTCGTCACCGCCTATCGGCCGGATGCGATCGTCGATCCCGACTTCGAAGGCTTTTCGGCCAATCTCGACCGGCTTGGCGAGATCACCGGCTGCGACACCGGCAATTGGGCCGGCTATCTCGATGCGCATCGCCAGCGGCGCGCCTTCTTCAAGAGCTTTGGCGCGACTTCCTCCGATCACGGCCATCCGACGGCCGAAACCGCCAATCTCTCGGATGCCGCCGCGCAGGAGCTGTTCAACCGCATCCGCCGGGGCTCGGACGACGAGCGCGAGCGAAAGCTGTTCCGCGCCCAGATGCTGACCGAGATGGCCAAGATGAGCCGCGACGACGGGCTGGTCCTGCAGATCCATCCCGGCTCCTGGCGCAATCATTCGCCTTCTATCTTTCACAAGTTCGGCAGGGACAAAGGCTTCGATATTCCGACCCGAACCGACTATGTGACGGCGCTGAAGCCGCTGCTCGACTGCGTCGGGCTGGAGCGCGACCTCACCATCATCCTCTTCACCCTCGACGAGACCAGCTATGCGCGCGAGCTGGCGCCGCTCGCCGGCGTCTACCCGGCATTGAAGCTCGGGCCGGCCTGGTGGTTCCACGACAGCCCCGAAGGCATGCGCAGGTTCCGTGAGATGACCACCGAAACCGCCGGTTTCTATAACACCGTCGGTTTCAACGACGACACCCGCGCCTTTCCATCCATACCGGCCCGCCATGATGTGGCGCGCCGGGTCGATTGCGCTTTTCTGGCGCGTCTCGTCGCCGAGCATCGGCTCCGCGAAGACGAGGCGCATGAGCTGGCGCAGGAACTTGCCTATACGCTCGCGAAAAAGGCGTACCGGCTCTAACGGCGCTTGCCGCCATCGTTCAAACGGGAGGAAACCAATGCTGCATTTTTCAAGACTGGCGGGAGCTACGCTACTTGCCGCCGCACTGCTGGCCGGATCGGCAAGCGCCCAGACGGTCCTGCGCTCGTCCGACACGCACCCGGACGGCTATCCGACGGTCGAGGCGGTCAAATATTTCGGCAAGCTGGTGAAGGAGCGCACGGCCGGCCGCTATGTGGTCGAGATCTATCCTTCCGCGCAACTTGGCGAGGAAAAGGACACGATCGAGCAGGTGCGCACCGGCGTGATCGATCTCAACCGCGTCTCGATGGCGCCGTTCAACGGGCTCATCCCCGAGACCACCGTGCCCTCGCTGCCCTACATCTTCCGTTCGGAAGAGCATATGCACAAGGTCATGGACGGGGCGATCGGCGACCAGATCGCGGCGGCGTTCGACCAGGTCGGGCTGGTGTTGCTCGCCTTTTACGACGGCGGCTCGCGCTCCTTCTATAATTCGAAGAAGCCGATCAACACCGTAGCCGACATGGCCGGGATGAAGTTCCGCGTCATCCAGTCCGACATCTTCGTCGACATGGTGGCGGCACTCGGCGCCAACGCGACGCCGATGCCGTATGGCGAGGTGTATTCGGCGATCGAGACCGGAGTCATCGACGGCGCGGAGAACAATTTTCCGAGCTACGACACCGCCAAGCACGCGGAAGTCGCCAAGTACTATTCGCTCGACGAGCACACGATGGTGCCGGAAGCCTTCGTCATGGCGAAGTCGAGCTGGGACAAGCTGACGCCGGAAGACCAGGCGATCTTCAAGGCGGCCGCCAAGGAGAGCGTCGCCAAGCAGCGCGAGCTGTGGACCGCCAAGGTCAAGGAATCGCGCGCCAAGGTCGAGGCGGCCGGTTCGCAGATCACGACGCCGGACAAGCAGCCCTTCATCGACGCGATGGGGCCGGTCTACGAGAAGCACGTCAAGGACGACAAGCTGAAGGCCATGGTCGAAGCCATCAAGGCCGTGCAGTGATCAAGCGGCGGCGCGGACATTCCGTGCCGCCATCCTCCTGGGGAGAAAACCGGTGACTTCCAGCCCAAGACCAACACCGCTTCTGTCCGGCGTCGCGCAAGTGATGTCGCGCGTCAGCACGGCGGCGCTGTCGATCGCCGGCATCGGGCTGGTGCTGATGACCGCCTTCGTCGCCTGGCAGGTATTCGGCCGTTATGTTCTGAACCGTTCGCCGAGCTGGACCGAGCCGGGCTCGGTGATGCTGATGAGCTGGTTCATTTTCCTCGGCGCTGCCGTCGGCGTGCGCGAGAACTATCACCTCGGCTTTGACGTCCTGCTCTACGTGCTGCCGAAAGGCGGCAAGCGCTGGCTGCGGATGATTTCGGACCTCGTCGCGCTCGCCTTCGGCATCGGCATGATCTGGTACGGCAGTCAGCTGGTCGCATTGACCTGGGGCTCTGTCTTGCCGTCGCTCGGCATATCGGGGGGTTGGGACTACGTCCCGCTTGTCGCGGGAGGCGCGCTCATCGTGCTCTTCACGCTGGAGCGCATTGTGCTTCGCCTCTCCGGCGCGCCGATCGACGATGCCCTCGATGAACTGCCGCCGGCCGAAGTCGCGGCCGAACTCGACACCGCCAACCTGAAGGTCTGACGCCATGGAACTGTGGATTCTCTTCGGCGTCTTCACCCTGCTGATGCTTATCGGCACGCCGATCGCTTTCTGCCTGGGCGTCGCAAGCCTCGCCACCGTCCTCTATATGGGCCTGCCGCCGCTGATCGTGTTCCAGCGCCTGAATTCCGGCATGAGCGTCTTTTCGCTGCTGGCCATTCCGTTTTTCATCTACGCCGGCGACTTGATGGTGCGCGGCGGCATCGCCAGCAAGATCGTTGCCTTCGCCGGCTCGCTCGTCGGCCATTTGCGCGGCGGCCTCGGCCAGGTCAACATTGCAACCGCTACACTGTTCGGCGGCATTTCCGGCTCAGCGGTTGCGGAGGCAGCGGCGGTAGGCGGCCTGATGATCCCGCAGATGAAGGCGCGTGGATATGGAGCGGACTACGCCGTCAATGTCACGTCGATGGCGGCCCTGATCGCGCTGCTGCTGCCGCCGTCGCACAACATGATCATCTACTCGATCTCGGCAGGCGGAAAGATCTCGATCGCCGATCTGTTCACGGCCGGCATCATCCCGGGCCTGCTGCTGGCCCTGTCGCTGATGGTCACCGCCTATATCGTGGCGCGCTCCCGCGGCTATCCGACCGAGGCGTTTCCGGGCTTCACTGCGGTCGCGCATCTTTTCGCCGTCGCCGTGCCCGGCCTGCTGCTGATCGCGATCATCTTCGGCGGCGTGCGATCGGGCGTCTTCACCGCCACCGAGAGTTCCTGTATCGCCGTCATCTATGCGCTGCTCGTGACCGTCTTCGTTTACCGGCAGATGACCTGGGAAGGGTTCGTTCATGCCACCCATGGCGCCGTGCGCACCACGGCCATGGTGCTGCTCATCATCGGCATGGCGGCGGCGTTCTCGTGGCTGATGGCCTTCCTGAAAGTGCCGGCAGCGCTCATCGCCTCCATGAATGCGATCTCGGACGATCCGCTGGTCGTGCTTCTGCTGCTCAACCTCTTGATGCTGTTCCTCGGCACGTTCATGGACATGGGGCCGACGATCATCATTTGCACGCCGATCTTCCTGCCCGTGGCGCAGGCCTACGGTGTCGATCCGGTGCATTTCGGCGTCATCATGATCCTCAATTTCGGCATCGGGCTGAACACGCCGCCGGTGGGCGCAGTGCAGTTCGTGGCGTGTGCCGTGGGCAAGATATCCGTCTGGGAATCGATGCGCTCGATCTGGCCGTTCTATGCGGCAGGCCTCGTCGTGCTGGCGCTCGTCACTTACATTCCGGCCATTTCGCTATGGCTGCCGAGCGTCTTCAAATAGGGGGTGCGCGACATGGCCTCAGACACCGCAGTCGGGCTCCGCGTCGAACGAAGACCGAAGCTTTCGGAAACCGTTGTCGCTGCGATCCGCAAACAGCTGCAGGCGGGCGAGATCCAGCCCGGGCAAAAGCTGCCGACCGAGGGTCAGCTGACTGAAACCTTCGGGGTCAGCCGCACCGTGATACGCGAGGCGCTGGCCAAGCTTGCCGCGGACGGCCTGGTCGAGCCGCGCCAAGGCGCCGGCGTCTTCGTCACCGAGCATATCTCGACAGCGTTCGGTGCCCTGGCAGCGGAGATGGGCAGCAAGGATTCGATCGCCCTCAACGTGCTCGAAGTCCGGTTGGCAATCGAGATCGAATCCGCAGGGCTTGCCGCCATCCGCCGCAACGCCGCGCAGGAAGCGGCGATCCAGGAAGCCTTCTTCGAATTCGAACGGCTGCTCCTCAACAGCGAGCCGACAGGACCGGCCGACCTTGCCTTCCACCGCGCAATCGCCAGCGCCACCAACAATCCATTCTATGTCGAGATGCTCGACGTGCTCGGCCGCCGCGCCATCCCTTGCGACGTGACCTCGCCGTGGTCGACCGAGATCGCCCAATCGGACGCCTATCAGCGCGGCCTGCAGCGTGAGCATCTGGTGATCCTCAATGCGATCTCGTCAGGCGATGCCGAGGCGGCGCGGGAGGCGATGCGCGCGCATCTCGGTGCCAGCCAGCAGCGCTATCGCGAGCGCCTGCACGCGCGCCAGGTTTTTTATGCCGACTCGGTCAAGGCCGCGGCAACCGAATAAGCAATTGAGGCAGCCCCATGGGACAGCAATGAATCACACCGACAATCATACCGATTTCACCTCCCGCTTCGCCATCGACCCTGTTTCTGCCGCAGCCATGGGAACGGACGAACTGCGACACAATTTCCTGATCGAGGACTTGTTCCAGCCCGGCCGCATCGGCCTGACCTATACCCATTACGACCGCATGATCGTCGGCGGCGCCATGCCCGCCAGTACACCGCTGCCGCTGCAGGCGATCAAGCCGACCGGGACCAAGAATTTTCTCGACCGCCGTGAGATGATCATCGTCAACATCGCCGGTGCAGGCGTCGTCAAAG
Organism: Mesorhizobium sp. M1088; assembly: GCF_040318575.1. NCBI lineage: Bacteria > Pseudomonadati > Pseudomonadota > Alphaproteobacteria > Hyphomicrobiales > Phyllobacteriaceae > Mesorhizobium > Mesorhizobium sp. M1088. Next base: position 145,322 of record NZ_JAMYMO010000005.1, read on the forward strand.
CCGGCGGCCAATCCTACGAGCTGCAGGCACGCGACATGCTTTATCTCGGCATGGGCACCGATGAGGTATCGTTTGCCGCGACCAATCCGGCAGCGCCGGCTAAGTTCTACCTGCTCAGCGCGCCGGCGCATCAGAGCCATCCCAACCGGCTGATCCGCATCGGCGATGCCAAGCGGCTCGATCTCGGCAGCCAGGCAACTTCCAACGAGCGCTCGATCTTCCAGTTCATCCATGCCGATGGGGTAAAGAGCTGTCAGCTTGTCGTCGGCATGACGCAGCTTGCCCCCCGTTCGGTCTGGAACACCATGCCATGCCATGTGCATGACCGGCGCATGGAGGCCTATCTCTATTTCGATCTGCCGGAGGCGGCGCGGGTGTTTCACTTCATGGGCGAACCGGACGAAACGCGCCATCTCGTCATGCGCAACGAGGAGGCGGTGCTGTCGCCGGGATGGTCGATCCATTCGGGCGCCGGCACCTCCAACTACGCCTTCATCTGGGCGATGGCCGGCGATAATGTCGACTATACCGATGTCGACCTGGTGGCGATGGAGGAGCTCAAGTGAGCGATCTCTCGGCCTTCAGCCTTGCCGGCAAGCGCATCCTCGTCACCGGCGCCAATACCGGCATCGGCCAAGGCATCGCCGTGTCGATCGCGCGCGCAGGCGGCGCGGTCGTCGGCGTCGGCCGGTCGGCGATGGACGAGACGGCGGAGAAGATTGCGGCTGTCGGCGGCCGCTTCGAGGCGGTCCGCTGCGATCTTGGTGATGATGCAGCTGCCCAGGCGATGCTTGACCGCGTCTGGGACGGCACCGGACCGCTCGATGGCCTGGTCAACAATGCGGGCATCATCCGGCGTGCCGATGCGGTTGACCTCACCGAAGCCGACTGGGATGACGTCATGGGCGTCAATCTGAAGACGGTGTTCTTCCTCAGCCAGAGTTTTGCCAGGCGCGTGCTTGCCGAATCTGGACGGCGTGGCAAGATCGTCAACATCGCTTCGGTGCTGAGCTTTCAGGGCGGCATTCGCGTCGCCTCCTACACCGCCTCCAAACACGGCGTGCTCGGCATCACCCGCCTGCTGGCATGTGAATGGGCGGCAAAGGGCATCAACGTCAACGGCATTGCGCCGGGCTATATCGAGACCAACAACACCGAGGCGCTGCGCACCGATCCCGACCGCAGCGCTTCGATCCTGGCGCGCATTCCGGCCGGCCGCTGGGGCGCGCCGGAAGACATCGGCGACGCAGCCGTCTTCCTGCTGGCGCCGGCGTCCAACTACATGCACGGCGCGGTGGTGCCGGTGGACGGCGGCTGGCTGGCACGATGAACAGCGACGATGAGAGTCTGACGATGACCGGAACCAAAATCTTCTCGCATTCCGCCGAGGCTGCGTGGACGCCGACGCCGGATGGCAACCGCCGGCGCGTGCTCCTGCACACGGATGAGCTGATGATGGTCGAATTCGGTTTCGACAAGGGCGGCGTCGGCGCGCTGCATTCGCACCCGCATGTCCAGGCAAGCTACGTCGCCGAAGGCCGTTTCGAGGTCACCATCGACGGCAGGACCGAGGTCCTGGAAACGGGAAGCAGCTTCATCGTTCCGTCCAACCTTATCCATGGCGTCAAGGCGCTGGAGGCGGGACGGCTGGTCGACAGCTTCACGCCGCTCCGCGCCGATTTCCTCGACTGAGCTGCGGGCCGAAGATCAGGCAGCCGGTTCTCGGAACGAAAAACCCGCGCCTCCGGAGAGACGCGGGCGTGTTGCCTGGGCGCTTGTGGCGCCGCGGTACTCAAAACATCACCGCAGAACCTGAACCTGCCGAATGATGGTGAAGATAGGATTAACCGCTCCGAGGCGGTGCGATATTCACAGCCAAGGCGAATAGGGGGCTGGAACGACGGTCCGATATCGGCCAATGAGAGAAAAGTTCGCCTCAGGCGGTGCCCCGGACAGGACCAGAGGGGTCGATAAATGTTCGAATCTGCTGTCCAGGCAATCACCTGGCGATTCGCCGGGGAATTTCGGCAGGTCGTACCCCCGAAAGTTCTGTAATGCAGGCAGCAGCGAGCATCCCGACAGAGGATTCCAAGCGGCGCGTCCTCAGGGATGTATTCGGCTTCGATGACTTTCGTCTCGGCCAGGCGGCCGTGATGGAGGCGCTGCTGGCCGGGCATCATGTGCTGGCTGTCATGCCGACCGGCGCCGGCAAATCGCTCTGCTACCAGGTCCCGGCGCTGGTACTGGGCGGGCTCACCATTGTCGTTTCGCCGCTGGTGGCCCTGATGCAGGATCAGGTCGCCGCATTGCGCCTTGCCGGCGTGGCGGCCGATACGATCAATTCCTCGCTCGACCGCGATGCCAATGTCGCTGCATGGCGCCGTGTCGCGGCAGGCCAGACGCGCCTGCTCTATCTTGCACCGGAGCGGCTGATGACGGTGCGAATGCTCGAGGCGTTGACCAAGCTCGATGTCCGGCTGATCGCCATCGACGAGGCACATTGCATCTCCCAATGGGGACCGGCGTTCCGGCGCGAATACGAAGAATTGTCGAGACTACGTGATATCTTCCCGAAAGTGCCGATTATTGCGCTGACGGCGACGGCGGACGAGACGACGCGCACCGACATTGCCGCGCAGCTGTTCGACGGGCGCGTCGATACGGTGGTGCTCGGCTTCGACCGGCCGAACATCAAGCTAGGCATTGAGCCCAAGCAGGACAGCAAGCGCCAACTGCTCGGCTTCGTGCAGCGCCATACCGGCCGCAGCGGGATCGTCTATTGCCTGTCACGCAAAAAGACCGAAGAGATGGCGGCGTTCCTCGAGCGGAACGGCGTACGCGCGCTCGCCTATCATGCCGGCATGAGCAAGGACGCGCGTGAAGCGAATCAAAATGCTTTCATGACCTTGTCCGGCGTGGTGATGGTGGCGACCATCGCCTTCGGAATGGGGATCGACAAGCCGGATGTCGCCTATGTCTTCCACACCGACCTGCCGGGCAGCTTGGAGGCCTATTATCAGGAAATCGGGCGGGCGGGCCGCGACGGGCGGGCGGCCGAGGCACATATGCTGTTCGGTCTCGGCGATATACGCATGCGGCGGCTTTTCATCGAAGACGAGGATGCGCCGGCTGAGCACAAAAGGCGCGCGCATGGCCGACTCGATACGCTGATCGGTTATTGCGAGACGACGCAGTGCCGCCGTCAGATCCTGCTTGGCTATTTCGGCGAAAGTGCTTCGCCTTGCGGCAATTGCGACAACTGCCTCGACCAGGCGCCGCATGCGGATGGCGAGGCGGAGGCGCGGATCATCCTGGCGGCGATCGCACAGACCGGCGAGCGCTTTGGTGCTGCCCATGTCGTCGATGTCCTGCTCGGCCATGAAACCGAGAAGGTCCTGGCCAGGAATCACCACAGGCTTGCCAGCTTTGGCACCGGTGTGGCGCATAAGAAGAATCTCTTGCTGTCGCTGCTCCGCCAACTCGTCGCGGGAGGGTTCCTGACATTGGACTCAGCCGGCCATGGTGGCCTCGCCATTGCCGAAAAGGGCCGTGCGTTGGCCCGGGGCGAGGCTTCGTTCCGGTATCGCATTGACGCGCGCCAGTCATCGCGAGGCAAGATACGTCCTGAGAATACCGCAGCAGGCACGGAAGGTCTGGATTCGGCGCTGCTGGCCGCGCTCAAGGCTGTACGGCTGCGTCTTGCCCGGGAACGCCAGGTGCCGGCCTTCGTGATCTTTTCGGATCGTACACTGATCGATATGGCCGAACGCTGCCCGCGTGATCTGGACGCCTTCGCCGCGGTCAACGGCGTCGGCGCCGCCAAGCTCAAGGATTTCGGCGAGATATTCCTCGGCGTGATCGCTGCGCATCAATCCGGGGTGGCGGGCTGAAGACCCACTTCAGTGACGCAATCAGCACCGGCTTCGTCTCGCCGCGGCAATCGCAGCCTCCTGCTGCCGCAAGCGCTCGATCTTCGCACTCTGGCGGGCAGCCACGGTCGAGGCGACACGCTGCCCTCCCAACAGCCAGCCCGGAATGTTGGTGTGGACGACTTTGCCACGAGCGATGGCTGTCGCCGACATTTCGTCGGCGACAGCGCCGATCGCCACGTTGAGCTCGACGCAACTCATCTTGTCGTATTTCGCAGCATCAAAGGATGCCGGCAAAGGCGATGCGCAACTTCCGACAAACATGAGGCTGCATATCAGAGGCGCGGCCGTGGAGATCGCCTTCATTCCCTTATCAAGCACATTGATGCCGGACGGGCGCATTTCCGGAGGTTCTCGATCTCAGGCCGTGAAGCGCTCCCGAGGTTCCGCGTAACTGAAGCATGTGACCTCTACAATACCCTGTGCTGACCGACCTGTTTGTCTTCAAAGAATTCCGAGAGAGCCGCTGCCGTCTTGTCGGGGTGCTCTTCCGGGAAAAAGTGCCCGCCTTGGACAGCGCGTCCTGCCACTTTGTCGGCCCATTTCCTCCAGATGGCCAGCGGCCCGCCTTCTTGCGCATACCAGTTCTCCAGGGCGCCTTCGCCACTCCATAGCGCCAGTAGCGGACTGTCGATGCGACGACCGTTTGCGCGGTCCAACGCGTCATGTTCACGATCGATCGTCGCAGCGGCGCGATACTCTTCGCAGAGGGCATGAATATGCGCGGGATCGCGAAGCGCATCAACATAGGCGTCCCTGACCTCTTTGGAGACCATTTTCGCTGACGATCCCCACTGCGTTATTGCATCGTCGACGACAGCATCGGGAGCCGCGCCGATCAGACGCTCCGGCAGGGGCTCCGGCTGGGCAAGAAGGCTCCAGGGCCAGAAGCCAAGCGCCAGTCTGGCATCCGCCCGATCCCATGTTGCGGCGGTGGGGATGATGTCGAGGACGGCGATTTTGAGCACGTTGTCGGGATGGTCTAGCGCCAGGCGATAGGCAACCCGCCCGCCACGATCATGCCCGGCAACCATGAACCGCTCAAACCCCACTTGCTTCATGGCCTGAACCATGTCGCCGGCCATGGCGCGCTTGGCGTATGGGCTATGATCGGCCGAGGAAACCGGACATCCGCTTTGGCCATAGCCTCGAAGGTCGGCGGCGACGACCGTGAAGCGGGGCGCCAAGGCTGCGGCGATATCCCTCCACATCAGATGCGTTTCTGGAAAACCGTGAAGAAGCAGCAGCGGCGGACCGGTGCCTCCGACCCTTGCGAAAATCGTCGTATCGTCCAGTCGTAGGCTGGTGGCTCTGAAACCTGCAAACACCGTCAGCCTCCTCCGCGCTCTTAGGAAAGCTCCGTAAGGGCGCTAACGGCCGCCTGGGGCGAAAACCCCGGCCGCGATGGCCAGGGTTCAAGCCGGCCAGTTGCTAGAATCGAAACCAGACCCAGACGCGCCTGCGGAAGCACCGCCTGCGCCGATAGCCGTTTCGCCAGTAAACGCGACAGACCCTTCTCCAGGCGCGCCGGCGGCGCCGGCGCGGCATGTGCCAACGGCGATGATAGACTGGTTGCAACTCTGCTTGAGTTTCGTCGTCGTCGAAGGTCTCGACATCCGGCGCCTCGAGTTCATCGAGAATGCCCCTTCTGGCAGTTGGAACGCCGGCCACCGCATTGATTGGCCGAACCGTGCTTGCAAGGGCCGCGGCCCCGGCAATGCCAAACATTCCTGTCAAAAATAGTCGCCGATCCATGGAAACCTCCCAGTCTTCAACCAGCGATAGAACAAGCTGACGATGGGGAGATAGCGCAGTCGGTGCAAACGCCTAGTGCCGCACGGCGATTGGCGGTGGTCCGGTCGGCCGGAGGGTGTTGCCTCGTCCTCGAAGCGGGATGGCTACCTCGATCGACAAACACCCGGAGCTTTCTGAATGGATGGAGGGCCGTGAACGACGAAGATGGGACCTACGTCTACGCCATAGCTACCTAATTCCACGCTACTGCTCTCTGTTTGTCGCTCGCGTTGCAAAAAGGCTTGACTGCCATCCTACCAGAAGGTAGGTAAAAGCATGAGCAACTTGTCTACCACCTCTGACGACATCCTGGCTTGTGCGCGTTCGCTGATCGTGGCTGGCGGCTACAACGGTTTCAGTTATGCCGACATTGCTGATGTGGTCGGGATCCGTAAGGCGAGCATCCATCACCATTTCCCAAGCAAGGTCGATCTGGTTCGGACGCTGGTTGCGCGGTATCGCGAAGAAACTGAAGCGGGGATGGCAAATGTCGAACTTCACGAATCCGATCCGCTCGAACAGTTGCGGATCTATGCCGGGTATTGGGAAGCCTGCATCGCGAACGCCAGCGCCCCGTTTTGTATCTGCGCGCTGTTGGCAAGCGAGCTCCCCGTGCTGCCCGAGGAAGTTAGCCTTGAGGTCCGGGCGCATTTCCGCTCGCTGTCGGCTTGGCTGACATCGGTGATGGAGCGCGGTGCGCGGCACGGCCAATTTCGACTGATGAGTACCCCTCGTGCCGAGGCTGAAGCGTTCATGGCGACCGTTCACGGCGCGATGCTCTCAGCCCGGGCCTATGGCGATCCGAAGATATTCGCCGTCGTGACGGGCCCGCTCCTGGAGCGGCTCCGCGCTTCCCCCCGGATACCAGCCTAGATCTCAACTAACCATAATTAGCAATCACTCCGCGACGTTCGTCGAGAGTCCCTACCTACTAGTCGAAAGGTTTATCCAATGACGGCTTACAGTAACAATCTTTTCCGCGCCAGCCAGGAACAATGGCTCAAGCTCTATTACTTCGCTCGGACGGCGTTCTCGGCTGTCTGGGTGGCGGCTGCCTTTACGGTGGGGCAGCATTCCGGGGTGGTCGCGGCGGTTTTGCTCGTGGCTTATCCTGCATGGGATGCCCTGGCCAATTTTGTCGACGCATCGCGCAGCGGAGGATTGGGACAGAATCGCACCCAGGCCATCAACGTCGTGGTCAGTGTGGCGACAACGTTCGCGGTCGTTGTTGCGCAGAAGATGAGCATGAACTGGGTGCTGGGCGTGTTCGGCCTATGGGCGATCCTGTCCGGCCTGCTTCAACTCGGTACCGCTGTCCGCCGTTGGAAGAGCTCTGGTGCGCAGTGGGCGATGGTCCTGAGCGGAGGGCAGTCAGCACTGGCAGGCACGTTTTTCATCGCACAGGCGCGGATGCCGATGCCGCCATCGATCACCAACGTGGCCGGCTATGCCGCAGTAGGCGCCCTCTACTTCCTGGTTTCGGCGGTGTGGCTGAGCGTGAGCCAATTGCGGCGGAAAGCTGCATAGCGTGCCATCTTGAGCCAGCACCGACCCGACTGTCGCTGCTGGCATCGGTTCGTCAAACAGAGCGACCCACCCTTACCGCTAAGGACTGAAAATGAGACCGATGCGTTTGGAGTTTCACCACCCGGCTGGGGGTTAGCCGCTCATCCAGGGCATCTCGATCGCACCGAACGATACAGCGATCCCGAGGGCCATCAGCGCAATGCCGACAGCAACTTCGAAGCGGCGGCCGCGCTGCAGCAGCTTCTCGACGAAGACGACCAGCGTCAACAGCAGCATCCAGGCGACGCTCATGATGCCCACCGCGACCAGCACGGCAAACAGAGCCCAGCAGCAGCCAAGGCAATAGAGTCCGTGCCGCAGCCCCATCTCGACTGCGCCAACCCGCCCGTCGCGCCAATGCTGCGCAATGAAAGCGAGCGGCGAACGGCAATGGCTGAGGCAAATGTGCTTGAGGGTCGTGAATTGGTAGAGGCCGGCGACGCCAAGCGTTATACCGAGTGCGAGCGGCGCCCATTTCGAACGCTGAGGCGGATCGAGGCTCGTCGCATACTCGCTTCCGAGCTGGACCAGGACATACACAAGAAGGCCCGCCGCCGCCCAGACGAGCATGTAGCCCGCGACGAATATCCACGCCGGGATGGCGACGTGCTGTTCGCGCCTGGCCTGCGCCGCTGCGAACATAAAGATCATGGGCGCGGCCGCCGGCAGCATCATAGCAGCCATCATCACCGTCCATGCAGCAAGAAAGGCGGCGGCGCCGGCGAGTGACCAGCCGTCGGCGGCAATTCCGGCCGTCGCCACGCCGGCCATGCCTTCCATACCCGCCATCCCGCCGCGCACCGCAATGCCCATTGGCATATCCATGCTGAGGGTCAGCGCCCACGCCGCCGCTGTCAGCACGACGAGCGATGCGAGAAGGCCGAGCGGCATGCCACGCAAATTCCGGAGCCGCCACGATTTCCCGGGGAACGCGTCAGGCATCGGCACGTCCCTAGTTCGGGCCGGTCCAGTCGAACGGAATGTGTTTGCTGGAGCGGGCCGTGCCCGTCCAGTCGAGCCCGAAGCCTTTGGTGCTCACCTCGACCGAACGCCCCCAGGTGGCAACCTGGCCCGGGCCGATCTCCGAGCCCGGCGGGTTGATCGTCTGCACCCGCTTGCCGGGTGGTGTTGTGGGACCTGAAAGTGCTTCCGCATGCCCGACGACGAGGCCAGGAATCTCGACCCGCCAGGTGGCGAGGTCGTCCGCCGCCTCGAAAGTGATCGGCACGAACTCCATGCCACGCATCTCGCCGATGTTGGCGGCAAAGCCCGCCGGCCAGCCGCCAGCCTGCCCGCCGAAGATCGCCTGAAGGGCTTCACGTTGCCGCTCGTTCGCCTTCTCGTCGAGGTACATGCCCATCACGGCTTTTGCCTCGCCGGCCCATAGATTGCCTTCAAACTCGCCGAGCGCCACCAGCGACAGGCCGTCGAGCTTCACGTCGCCATACCGACCCTCGCGCACATGCCAGGCGAGCACGCCCTGGCAGTGATTGCCGGTCGGCCGCTGGGCGAATTCGCAAGGGCAAGGGATGTCGCAGCTGCAGATGTCGAACCAGTCGCCTGCGAGCCGCCATTGAGGCACTGCATTCATGGCTCTTCCTCCCGGAATATAGCGCCATTTATACCTCGAAGGCGGGGCGCGCTCCAGCAGTTAGTGCATCGCTCGCTGACTTTGCTGGCCTTGCCGCCGCAGAAGTCACCGCGTCTTGATCGGCAACTGCTCGCAACAGAACCCAGCCGCCATCCAGTGCGAAGTGGTTTCTTGCTCCGTTCCATGTGATCGATGAGGTCGTGGATAGGTTCGCGACGGGTCGATCACCAAATACACTTACGATCCGACTGACGCTTGACCCACACTGCGAACTGACAACCTTCCGCAACACCGCTCGGTTGCCTGGTCACAACGACGTAGCGGGCCAATGCTAACGCCGGGCTGCAATTGAGCTCCGCGACTTCACGAGCATTTATGGCTGAGTTCGGCAGGCAGCATCAAAAAAATTAGGATCACTGGCGGAGAGGGAGGGATTCGAACCCCCGATGGGCTTGCACCCATGCCGCATTTCGAGTGCGGTGCATTCGACCACTCTGCCACCTCTCCGCGGTCATGGTCCGCCGTTGCCGGCGCGGCGCACTAGATAACGGCTGGACAGGCAGGTTACAAGGGCCAATCTGCCCCGGCGCCGCAGCTTCTGTCCATGCTTCTTCGAGGCTCCGGTGGCCGTTGCTCGATATTTGCAAGGTCTGGGCTTAACCCATTCGCAGCTTGCCCGCGGCGCTTGCCTTGACTCAAGCCGAACCTTCGGTTAGGGACAGCGCGCAATCGGCGTGGAGGGGTCTTCCGCGCCGCTTGTTTTTTGAACCCGCAGACTGACAAAAAGACGGCCGAACCGCCTGAAGCGGTTCATCAAGGCCGACCGAACAGCGAAAGGCAAAAAATGTTCGCAGTCATCAAAACGGGCGGCAAGCAGTATCGCGTTGCCGCCAACGATCTCCTGAAGATCGAAAAACTCGAAGCCAATGTCGGCGACATCGTCGAGATCGGTAATGTGCTCGCGCATGGCGAAGGCGAAAACGTCACGTTCGGTGCGCCGTTCGTGGATGGTGCGATGGTCACCGCCGAAGTCGTCGAGCAAGGCAAGAACCGCACCGTCATCGCCTTCAAGAAGCGCCGTCGGCAGAATTCGCGCCGCAAGATCGGCCATCGCCAGCTTTTGACCACCGTCAGGATCGCCGAAATCCTGCTGGGTGGCGCCAAGCCGGCGAAGAAGGCCGCCGCCAAGACCGAAGCCAAGGCCGAGGTCGCCGCCAAGACCGAGGCGAAGGCTGAAGCCGCGCCGAAGGCAGCAGCGAAGGCAGAGGCTGCGCCGAAGAAGGAAGCCAAAGCCGAGACGACCGAGGACAAGGCTGCCGAAGCCGCCGCGCCGTTGTTCAAGGCGCCGAAAGGCGAGCCGGACGACCTGACCGTGATCAAGGGCATCGGCCCGGTCGCCGCCGGCCAGCTCAACGAACAGGGCATCACCACCTTTACCCAGATCGCCAAGCTGTCCGACAAGGACGTCGCCAAGATCGACGAGCACATGCCGTTCAGCGCCGACCAGATCAAGGACTGGCGCGAGCAGGCCAAGGAATTGGCGAAGAAGTAGAACGAACCGGCGCAATCGTCGCCGGATCGGACTTGAAACGGAACGCGAACGCGTTCATAAGATCGTTTAGGCGCCTCGCGGCGCATCGGAGTAGTTAGATGGCACACAAGAAAGCTGGCGGATCGTCGCGCAATGGTCGCGACTCCCATTCCAAGCGGCTCGGCGTGAAGAAGTTCGGCGGCGAAGCCGTGATTCCGGGCAACATCATCATTCGTCAGCGTGGCACGACGTGGCATCCCGGCACCAATGTCGGCATTGGCACGGACCACACGCTGTTTGCGCTCGAAGCTGGCGCAGTCACCTTCAACAAAAAAGCCAATGGCCGAACCTACGTATCGGTGAACCCGATGACGAAGGCAGCGGAGTAGCCGGTTCCGCACGAGAACACCGGCACCCATCTCGGGAACCGGTGTCTGGCCAAGCCAGGAAATGGATCAGGGGAGATGGGTTTCCATCTCCCCTTTTTCTTGTGCCTGGAGGACGTTGATATGGTTGCCGAAGCGGAAGCGACAGACGACGAAAGTTACGCGATAGATTGCCCGGTCCTGATCACCGAGCGGCTAGTCATGCGGCCCCCGCGTGAGAGCGACATCGAGCAATTGGTGGCGCTCGCCGACAACCGCCATGTCGCGGAAATGCTGGCTCGCATGCCGCATCCCTATGGCGAGGCGGAGGCACGCGCTTTCCTGGCCATGACGGCATCGCGCCGGGCCGGAATCGCCTATGCGTTGACGCTGGCCGGCACCGAGACCTTCGTCGGCTGTGCCGGGCTCAACACCACGGATCGTGGGCTGGAGCTCGGCTACTGGATCGGCGAGCCGTACTGGAAACGCGGCTACGCGACGGAGGCAGCGCACGCACTGGTCGACCTTGCCTTCCAGAGAACCACGATCCAGGTGCTGCACGCCTCGACGCGGGTTATCAATCCGGCCTCGCGCCGGGTCATCCACAAATGCGGCTTCCAGTATGCCGGCCAGGGCATGCTGAACTCGATCGTTGCCGGTCAGGTGCCGGTCGAGCGCTACCGTCTCGATCGCAAGACCTGGACCAGCCTGCGGAACTGGGTGCATTTTTGATGGATGCGGCTCACGTCATCTCGAGCCAGACCGGCAAGTGATCCGAACCGGCCGCTTGCCGGTCGACCCACAGGCGCCTCAGCGATTTGGCAAGCGAGGCGCTGGTGAAGACGTAGTCGATGCGCTTGTAGCGGCTGGTATCGCCCGGCCGCTTGGGGTCGACCCAGGTGACGAGATCGGCGCCGGCGGCGCCGAGGCGCGTGGCAGCATCGATGGCCAGGTCGGCGGTCACCGGCATGCCGAATTCATGGTCAGGCTGGCCGGCGAGTTCGACATGTTCCGGCGATCCAGCCAGCATGTTGAAGTCGCCCATGACGACGAAGGCGTCGGGACAAGGCAGGTCCGGCAAGCCGATCTCGGCGACGCCGGAGAGCCCGCCGCCCTCGAGCGGGTAGTTCAACAGGCGCTGGCGCAGAAAGCGGATCTGGCTCAGCCGTTCAACCGGGCTGCGATGGTCGAGATGGGTGGAATAGAAGCGGATCGGACCAAGCGGCGTTTCGATCAGCGCCTCCAGCGCGCCGCGCTGGAAGTTCATCGCTTCGACACTGCGGCTGCGCGGCAAAAGGAGATTGCGCGACAGATGGATCGGCGTCCTCGACAGCACCATGTTGCCGAGCTGGAAGGTGGTCGTGATGGCGCGGCCGTTCTCCAGGCGCGAGCCGGCGTCGGCTTCGAAATTGCTGCCGTAGACGGCAAAATAGTCGGGCAGCGCCTCGCCGAGGTCGGCCACCATGTCGCGGCCGCCATTCTTCGGGTTGGCGCGGGTGACCTCCTGCAGCGCGATCACGTCGGCGCCGCGCACGGCATCGGCGATACGGCCGACATCGTAGCGGGCGTCGAGACCGACGCCGTAGTGGATATTGTAAGTTACCAGTTTCATTCCGACATCTCACGCTTGGAAAGCCGAAGATCGATTTTCGGCAAGGGTCAACCAAATGCTACGCGTCCAGAGCTACGCGCGACCTTACAGTAGCAAAAACGGCCCTCGCCCTTCGTCCCGCCTTGGTTTAGAGCAATCCCGCAAAGCCAATAACAGAAACCATACAATCCGATGAAATTTCTCGATCAAGCCAAGGTCTACATCCGCTCCGGCGACGGCGGCGCCGGTTCGGTGTCGTTCCGGCGCGAAAAGTTCATCGAGTTCGGCGGCCCCGACGGCGGCGACGGTGGCCGCGGCGGCGATGTCTGGGTCGAGGCGGTCGATGGGCTGAATACGCTGATCGACTATCGCTATCAGCAGCATTTCAAGGCCAAGACCGGCACGCACGGCATGGGCCGCAACATGACTGGCGCCAAGGGTGCCGACGTGACGCTGAAAGTGCCGGCCGGAACGCAGGTCTTTGCCGAGGACAATGAGACGCTGATCTGCGATCTCACGGTCGTCGGCCAGCGCTTTCTTTTGGCCAAGGGCGGCAATGGCGGCTTCGGCAACCAGCACTTCAAGACCTCGACCAACCAGGCGCCGCGCCGCGCAAATCCCGGACTGCCGGGCGAAGAGCTCAACATCTGGCTCAGGCTGAAGCTGATCGCCGATGCCGGCCTCGTCGGGCTGCCCAACGCCGGCAAGTCGACCTTCCTGGCGGCGGTCACCGCGGCCAAGCCGAAGATCGCCGACTATCCCTTCACCACGCTGCATCCCGGCCTTGGCGTGGCCCGCATCGACGGTCGCGAATTCGTCATTGCCGATATCCCGGGCCTGATCGAAGGCGCGCATGAAGGTGTCGGCATCGGCGACCGCTTCCTTGGCCATGTCGAGCGCACGCGTGTCCTTCTGCATCTTGTCTCGGCGCAGGAAGAAAATCCGGCCAATGCCTACAAGACCGTGCGTGCCGAGCTCGAAGCCTACGGCAATGGGCTGACCGACAAGGTCGAAATCGTCGCGCTTTCCCAGGTCGACATACTCGATGCCGACGCACGCAAGAAAAAGACCGCCTCGCTGAAACGTGCCGCCGGCCGCGCGCCGATGCTGCTTTCGGCGGTCACCGGCGAAGGCGTCGAGGCGGTGTTGCGCGCGCTGATCGCTGTGGTGGCCGATGCACGCGAGGCGGTCGCTGCGCCGGTCGAGACGCGCTGGAACACATAGCCATGGCCGCGCAATCGCTGAAAAATTATCGGCGCATTGCCGTCAAGATCGGCTCGGCGCTGCTTGTCGACCGCACGACGGGCCTGAAGCGCGACTGGCTGGCCTCGCTTGCCGACGACATCGCCATGCTGGCCAGTGGCGGCGCCGAAATTCTCGTCGTGTCTTCCGGGGCGATTGCACTTGGCCGCACCATCCTCGGTCTCGGCAAGCGGGCGCTGAAGCTCGAGGAGAGCCAGGCGGCGGCCGCCGTCGGGCAGATCGCATTGGCCGGCGCCTGGTCGGATGCGCTCGGCAAGAATGGCTTGAAATCGGGCCAGATCCTGCTGACGCTCGGCGACACCGAAGAGCGTCGCCGCTATCTCAACGCACGGGCGACGATCTCGACACTGCTCAAAATGAAGGCGGTGCCGGTCATCAACGAGAACGATACGGTGGCCACCTCCGAAATCCGCTATGGCGACAACGACCGCCTGGCGGCGCGCGTCGCCACCATGATGGGCGCCGATCTTTTGGTGCTGCTTTCCGACATTGACGGGCTCTACACGGCACCGCCGGCGCGTGACCCGCAAGCTCGATTCATTCAGGTCGTCGACCGCATCACTCCCGACATCGAAGCGATGGCGGGTGCCGCTGCTTCGGAATTGTCGCGCGGCGGCATGCGCACCAAGCTCGACGCCGGCAAGATCGCGACCGCCGCCGGCACCGCCATGATCATCACATCGGGCACGCGGCTGTCGCCGCTGCTGGCAATCGAGCGCGGCGAGCGTGCCACCTTCTTCCGGCCGAGCGCCAATCCGGTCAAGGGCTACAAGACCTGGATCGCCGGGCAGCTCGAACCTGCAGGACGGCTGACCGTCGATGCCGGCGCCATCGGCGCGCTGCTCTCCGGCAAGTCGCTGCTGCCGGCCGGCGTCAAACTGGTCAGCGGCAATTTTGCGCGTGGCGACACGGTGGCGATCCTGTCGCCGGAGGGCCGCGAGATCGCGCGCGGGCTGGTTGCCTATGATGCCGCCGATGCCGTAAGGATCGCTGGCCTGAAGACGGCCGAGATCGAAACCGTGCTCGGCTACGAGGCGCGTTCGGCGATGATCCACCGCGACGATCTTGTGGTGAGCCATGCCGGTGGCGAGCAAGTAGTCGGTGACCAGGTTACATAGCGGAGGATGAGCCATGCTGACGCTGCATGAAAAATCCCGGGATGATACCGTGGCGCTGATGGCCGATATCGGCCGCCGCGCGCGTGCCGCGGCCCGCCCGCTGGCCATAGCTGCGGCCGAGCGCAAGCACGCGGCGCTGTTCGGCATGGCTCAGGCGATCCTTCGGCATGAGCAGGACATCCTCGACGCCAATGCCATCGACATCAGAAATGGCAGGGAGGCTGGCCTATCGGCAGCGTCGATGGATCGGCTGAAGCTCGATCCCGCCCGCATCCGCGCCATGGCAGACGGTATCAGCGAGATCGCCGGGTTACGCGATCCGGTCGGCGATGTCATTGCCGCATGGGACCGGCCGAACGGGTTGCATATCGAACGGGTGCGCACGCCGCTCGGCGTCGTCGGCGTCATCTATGAGAGCCGGCCTAACGTGACCGCCGATGCCGGCGCGCTCTGCCTCAAGGCGGGCAATCCGGTGATCCTGCGCGGCGGCTCGGATTCGGCGAATTCTTCCGCCGCTATCCATGCCTGCCTGGTCGAGGGGCTGAAGGCAGCCGGGCTGCCGGAGGATGCCATACAATTGGTGCCGACCACCGATCGCGCCGCCGTCGGCGAAATGCTGAAAGGACTTTCCGGCAATCTCGAGGTCATCATTCCGCGCGGCGGCCGCAGCCTGGTCGAGCGTGTGCAGAGCGAGGCGCGGGTGCCGGTCTTCGCGCATCTCGAGGGCATCTGCCATCTCTATATCGACCGATCGGCCGATCTCGACATGGCGGTCAAGATCGCGGTCAATGCCAAGATGCGGCGCACCGGGGTGTGCGGTGCTGCCGAGACGCTGCTGGTCGACCGTGCCGCCGCCGGCACGCATCTGGTGCCGATCCTCGAGGCCTTGCGGGCGGCAGGCTGCGAGATCCATGCCGATGCCGAGGCGCTGAGGCTTTATGCCGATGCCCAGCCCGCGACCGATGCAGACTGGGTGACCGAGTATCTGGACGCGATCATTGCGGTGAAGCTGGTCGACGGCGTCGCCGGCGCCATCGAGCATATCGAGACGTTTTCCTCGCATCACACCGAGGCGATCATCGCCGAGGACGCCACAGCGGTCGACCGGTTCTTCAACGAGGTCGATTCGGCGATCCTTCTGCACAACGCCTCGACCCAGTTTGCCGATGGCGGCGAGTTCGGCATGGGCGCCGAGATCGGCATCGCCACAGGCAAGATGCATGCACGCGGGCCGGTCGGCGTCGAGCAACTGACCTCGTTCAAATACCGCGTACGCGGGTCGGGACAGGTGAGGCCTTGAGCGCCGGTCTTACCCTCCCCCTTGTGGGGAGGGTGGCGAGCATCGCGAGCCGGGTGGGGGTGCGACGCTGAACTCTGCAACACCCCCACCCCGCTCCGCTTCGCGGATCGACCCTCCTCACAAGGAGGAGGGTAAGGAATCCGTATCCTCCCACTATCTGCACATGCCGCATGCCGGGAAAGGCGTGGCGGTCGGGCTGTTCGGCGGTTCGTTCAACCCGCCGCATGCCGGCCATGCGCTGGTCGCCGAGATCGCACTCAGACGGCTTGCGCTCGATCAGCTGTGGTGGATGGTGACGCCCGGCAACCCGCTCAAGAACGCCGGAGACCTGGCGCCGCTGGCTGAGCGGCTGCAGCTATCCGAAAAGATCGCCAAGAACCCGAAGATCAAGGTCACCGCCTTCGAGGCAGCCCACCGCGTCCGCTTCACCGCCGACACGCTGGCGCTGGTCAAGGCGCGTAACCCGGGCGTCGATTTTGTCTGGATCATGGGCGCCGACTCGCTTCGCGACTTCCACCGCTGGCAGCGCTGGCGCCGCATCGTGATGACGTTCCCGATCGCGGTGGTCGACCGGCCAGGCGCGACGCTGTCGTTCCTGTCGTCGGTGGTCGCCAAGACCTTCGACTATGCCCGCGTCGACGAAGGCGACGCACCGCGGCTCGCGCGCATGACGGCGCCGGCCTGGACCTTCATCCACGGCCCGCGTTCGTCGCTGTCGTCGAGCGCGATCCGCAAGGTGGCGAAGGGCTGAACCGGCGCGGAAGGCAAGTCCGGTGATGTCGCTTTTGCCGCTGCCTTGACCTGCTTGATGGGCGATCCTCGGTCATGACGATTCTCGAGCGCGACCAGGACAAGCACGGTCTACGGCAGCCGGCGCCGTCGATCGCCATTGCCAGCATCCTCTTGTCGATGGCGCTGATCGCCGTCGGCAATGGGCTGATGTTCGCCTATATCCCAGTCCGGCTCGGCGCCGAGGGCTTCGATCCGACATGGGCGGGGCTGATCGTCACCGGCCTTTCGGCTGGCGGCCTTGCCGGCTGCATCCTGACCGGGCCGCTGGTGCGGCGTGTCGGCCATGCCCGCGTGTTCATGGTGCTGTCGGCACTGATCGTGCTGTCCAACGCCGCGGTCGGCGCCGGGCCGCACCCATTGCCATGGATCGCTGCACGGGCACTCTACGGCTTTGCCATATGCGGCCTGTTCATCGTCGCGCAGAGCTGGCTGAACGATGTCGTCGCCAACGCCATCCGCGGCCGGGTCATGGCCATCTTCTACGTTGCCTATGTCGCCGGGCTCGGCGTCGGTTATTCGACGCTGGCGTTGATCGATATCCGCGCGGCCGATGCGCCGCTGATCGGCATTGCCTTTACCGCGCTGTCGATCCTTCCCGTCGGGCTGACGCGGCTCGCGCAGCCGCCGGCGCCGCAAGCGGCTTCCGTGGCGCTCGGTCGCGCCTGGCGGATCTCCCCGGTCGGCGTCGCCGGCATGCTTGCCGTCGGCGGCCTGTCGATGACGATCTCGGGTTTTGCGCCGATCCATGCCACGACCAAGGGCTACAGCCAGGCCGACGTCGCCTTGCTGCTTTCGGCAATGCCGGTCGGCACGCTGATCCTGCAGATTCCGCTCGGCTGGATTTCCGACCGCACCGACCGGCGCTTTGTGCTGATCGCGGCGTCGGCGCTTGCCGCCGCGGCGGGCCTGTTTGCCCTCGGTTTCGACGGCGGCGCGCTGGCGGCTCTGCTTGTCATCTATGTGGTCTGGGACGGCGCCTCGGAATCGATCTACTCGCTGGCCAGCGCCCATGCCGGTGACCGCGCCGGCAAGGACGACATGGTGGCGCTGTCGAGCTCGCTTTTGTTTGCCTGGTCGCTTTCCGGCTTCGTCGTACCCGGCATTGTGACCGGACTTTCCGCCGTCTACGGCACGCAGGCCTTCATCTATGTGGCAATCGTCATTGCCGCCGCCTACTGCCTGTTCGTTCTCTGGCGCGTCGTCATGGTGCGGCCGGTGCCCGCCACCGAGACCGGCAGTTTCGCGCCAATGACGGCGCAGGCGCCGTTGCCTGTCGATCTCGCCTTCGCGCCTGAAGATCAGCGCGGGCGCGGAGAGCTTTGAGGGGCATCCTGCCAGCTGGCTGCAACGCTCTATTGCTGCGTGGCTGAGGCCTCCGGCTGCGGCGCTTGCGGCGCCGGCGCCGGAATTGAAAGACCTTCGGCATCGAACGCCTGCTTGACCCCTTTGGTGAGGTCGATCTGGGCGGCGAAGAAATCGGCAGCCGCCGTCCAGTAGCGCAAGTTGATGGCGACGGTGCTGTCGCCGACGGTCGCGACAAAGGCGATCGGCGCAGGCTGCCGCCTGACGCGCCGGTCGGCGGCGGCAACGCCAAGCATGGTCTTCTGCGCAAAATCGATGTCGTTCCAGGAGCCGATGCTGAGCGTGATGTCGCCGCGCCGCACACCGTTGCGGGTGAAGTTGCGGACCGGCTGGTTCCACAGGGTCGAGTTGGGTGCAAGCACGTAGACGCCTTCGACCGTCCTCAGCGTTGTGGCAAACAGCCCGATCTCCTCGACGGTGCCGGATATCGCGCCGACTTCGACATATTCGCCGATGCGGAACGGCCGCAGCGCCAGCAGCATGATGCCGGCGGCAATGTTCTGCAGCGTGCCTTGCAGCGCCAGGCCGATGGCCAGGCCGGCGGCACCGATAGCGGCAATGATCGAAGCCGTCTGCACGCCGAACTGGCCGAGAACCATGATCACGACCAGTCCCAGGATGGCGTAGCGGACGACCTGCGAGAAGAAATGGCGGAGCGTTTCGTCGAAGCCGCTGATATGGCCGAGGCCGGCATAGATCGAACGCTCGGCGAGGCCGGCGACGATGTAGCCGATGACCAGCAGGATGACGGCGCCGACCGCCGAAAGCGAGTAGGAGACGATCAGCGTGCTGAGTTGCGCAAGGCCGGATTGCACGGTGAGGAGGGCGTTCTGGGGATCGATCGGCATGTCGGGATTCCGGTTCGTGGATGAGCCGATAACCGCTGCGGGGCGAGGCGGTTCCGATTTTCTGGCCCGAAAAGCCGGATATTCGGCCGTTACCGGGCGTCTGCTTGTGAGCGGTGTCTTGAAACTGCAACCTAACTCTGCCTATCTAAGCAGTGTCACCTGATTTCAGAGGTGATTTGGTTGTTCTTGCTGCGAAAGGAAATACACTGAGAACAGCACTGCGGAAGAAGGCCGACATCGTGCCTTCGCCGGCCGGGATCAGCGTAAACGACGCCGTGTCCCGCGCCATCAAGACAGTCCTTGCCAGTCTGGAAGACTCCAAGGCCGAAAATATCGTCTCAATCGACATTCAGGGGAAATCGAGCCTCGGCGACTACATGGTCGTCGCATCGGGCCGATCGCACCGTCATGTCTCGGCTGTTGCCGATCATCTCCTCAAGGCGCTCAAGGATGCCGGGCTCGGCACGGCGCGCGTCGAGGGGCTGGCTGGCGCCGACTGGGTCCTGATCGATTCGGGCGACATCATCGTCCATGTCTTCCGTCCCGAGGTCCGCGACTTCTACAATCTCGAAAAGATGTGGCAGGCGCCCGATCTCGAGGAGGAGACCCTCCACTGAGCCGTATTCGTCTTGATGCATGTCGTTGTCCGACATGCATCAGCGGCTCTTCGAGGCAGGGATGAAGATTACGGTTCATGCCGTGGGCCGAATGAAAGCCGGCCCCGAGAAGCAGTTGGCCGACCGCTATTTCGAGCGTTTTGCCAGGAGCGGTCCTGCCGTAGGCCTCGAATTCGCCGGGATCGTCGAGATTGCGGAAGGTCGCGCGCAGACGGCCAATGAGCGCCGGCGCGAGGAAGGCCAGAAGCTGCAGACGCACTTGCAACCGGGCACGGCGCTGATGCTGCTGGATGAGCGCGGCAAGAACCTTTCCTCCGAGGATTTCGCCGGCCGCATAGGTTCGCTGCGCGATGGCGGGCGCAAGGCGGTGGTGATCGCCATTGGCGGCGCCGACGGCCATGACCAGTCGCTGCGCGACCTGGCTGATCTGACGGTGTCGCTCGGCGCGCTGACCTGGCCGCATCAGCTGGTCCGCGTGATGCTGGGCGAGCAGCTTTACCGGGCGGCCACGATCCTTTCCGGTCACCCCTACCATCGTTCATGAACTCGGCTCCATCGGCGAATTGATGCCAGCCGCCCGGATTTTTGCCCCAATGCTCATCGACAGTTTGGGCTCATGGGGTTTGCGGATGGCGGCCGGGGCTCGAACATGGTTGATGGTTCGTTAACGAAGCCGCGCATAGAGTTGGGCTTCAATGTCTGAAGACTGGAAATCACGAACGGGCTCCTGGCGCGTGCGCTACGGCATCGCCGTGGCGACGATCGCGCTTTCGCTCGGCGTCGCGCGGGCCGAGAACACGCTCGACCTGGCGCCCGACCCGGACCAGAGCCGCGCCGAATACGAAAAAGTATCGAAAGAGATCACGCTGTCGTCCGAGCGGCTGGCCAAGCTCGCCGCCGACATAGCGGCTGTCAAGAAGGACCACGCCTCGATCACCGCGGCGCTGATCCAGTCGGCGATGACCGAGCAGAAGCTCGGCCAGGACATCGAGGACATTGGCGGCAAGCTGGAAGGGCTGAAGGCGCAGGAGCAGAAGATCCGCGCCTCACTGGCCGCCAGACGCGACGTTCTGGCCGAAGTGCTCGGCGCGCTGCAGCGCATGGGGCTCAATCCGCCGCCGGCGATCCTGGTCAAGCCGGAGGACGCATTGTCGTCGGTGCGCAGCGCCATCCTGCTCGGTGCCGTGGTGCCGGAACTGCGCCAGCAGACCGACATGTTGCTGGCCGACCTCAAGGAGCAGTCGCGGGTGACGGCCTCGATCGAGGCCGAGCGGGCGCGGCTGACGGCAGCTGTCGGCGAGCAGGCGGCGGAAAAAAAGCGGCTCGGCATGCTGCTCGAAGCCAAGCAGAAGCTCGCCGCCGATACGCAAACCGCGCTGGCCGCCGAAAAGCAGCGGTCCGCGACGTTGGCGGCCAAGGCCGGCAGCCTGAAAGAACTGATCGCCTCGCTCGAGGCCGACAGAGCCCGCAAGGCGGCGGATGCGGCCAAGGCAGCCGAGCAAAAGACGGCCGACGCCGACAAGGGCCCGGCATCGGCTGCGGCGCCGACGGAATTGGCCTCGCTGCCGGTGCCGGAGAGCAACAGGCTCACCGCTGCCGCGCCGTTTTCCGCGCTTCAAGGGCAGATCGCGCTACCGGTCACCGGCAGGATCAAGCGGCGCTTCGGGGCCAACGACGGTAACGGCGCGGTGATGCTCGGTGACATGGTTGCGACACAATCGGGAGCCATCGTCACAGCGCCGGCGGATGGAAATGTGCTTTATGCGGGGCCTTTCCGCTCTTACGGTCAACTCTTGATCCTGAATGCGGGTGACGGCTATCATGTCGTCCTGGCGGGGATGAGCAGAATCAGCGTCGCGTCTGGCCAGTCGGTGCTCGCAGGTGAGCCGGTCGGCGCGATGGGAGAGGCCCGGGTGGCGAGCACCTCGGCATCGAAGAATGGAAATGCCACGCCGGAGCTCTATGTCGAGTTCCGCAAGGATGGAAAACCCGTCGATCCGGCCCCATGGTGGGCGGACCGTTTTTCTGGAAGGACGTGAATGATGCGGAAACTGTCGCTTCTGTTTGCCGGTGCGCTGATGGGTGCATCGGCGATGAGCCTGGTCTATGGCGCGCCCGGCTCGACAGCGAAGGCTGCGGGCTCCGAGACCTATAAGCAACTGGCGATCTTCGGCGATATCTTCGAACGGGTACGGGCGAATTATGTGACGCCGCCCGACGACAAGTCGCTGGTTGAAAATGCCATCAACGGCATGCTGTCGTCGCTCGACCCGCACTCCTCCTACATGAATGCCGAAGAAGCGCAGGACATGCGCGTGCAGACCAAGGGCGAATTCGGCGGCCTCGGCATCGAGGTCACCATGGAGAACGACCTGGTCAAGGTGATCACGCCGATCGACGATACGCCGGCCGCCAAGGCAGGCGTGCTCGCCGGCGACTATATCGCCAAGATCGACGGCGAGGAGGTCCGCGGCCTGACGCTCAACGACGCCGTCGAGAAGATGCGCGGGCTGGTCAATACGCCGATCAAGCTCACCATCCTGCGCCAGGGCGCAGACAAGCCGATCGAACTGACCGTCGTGCGCGACATCATCAAGGTCAAGGCGGTCAAGTTCCGGGTCGAAAACGACATCGGCTACATGAAGATCACCTCCTTTACCGAAAAAACCTATGACGACCTCGAGAATGCCATCGACACCATCAAGAAGCAGGTGCCGAACGACAAGCTCAAGGGCTACGTGCTCGACCTGCGCCTCAATCCGGGCGGTTTGCTCGACCAGGCGGTGAGCGTGTCGGATGCCTTCCTCGACCGCGGCGAGATCGTCTCGACGCGCGGCCGCGACCCGAAGGACGTCACCCGCTTCGACGCGCGGGCCGGCGACGACATCGGCGGCAAGCCGCTGATCGTGCTCGTCAATGGCGGCTCGGCCAGTGCCTCGGAAATCGTCGCCGGCGCGCTGCAGGATCTGCGCCGCGCCACGGTGGTCGGCACGCAGTCCTTCGGCAAGGGTTCGGTGCAGACCATCATTCCGCTTGGCGAGAACGGGGCGCTGCGGCTGACGACGGCGCTCTATTACACGCCGTCCGGCAAGTCGATCCAGGGCAAGGGCATCACGCCCGACATCAAGGTCGACCAGCCACTGCCGGCGGAACTGCAGGGCAGGGACCTGACGCGCGGCGAATCGGACCTCAAGGGCCATATCAAGGGCGCCGACGAAAGCACGACCGGTTCGGGTTCGGCAGCCTATGTGCCGCCGGAACCGAAGGACGATTTGCAGCTCATCTATGCCGAGCAGCTGCTGCGCGGCCAGAAGACCGATCCGGCGTTCCCGCCGAATCCGCAAAAGGCCGTGTTGAACCAGTAAGGGCAGGCAAGCCGGGCCAAACAGGTCTGGCTGCCTGAGCGAAGCGATGCGATGCTGCCGGGGCCGCGAGGCTCCGGCAGTTTGATTCGGGGGCCGCGGCCGGCATGCTGCGCGTCCAGTGAAGCAAGGGGACGCGCCGACATTTTGGATTTTGCGCCTCCGGAGAAGGTTTCACTTCGGGGATGCACGCCGGGGGTGCGGGCTTGGCTGATATCGGCAAGGACATAGAACGACCTCTCGGACAGGCGATCCGGCTGCCGCGCTCAGGCAGCGGGATCAGCGCCGGTGCGGTCGCGGCCGCGCTTGTCGTGCTGTCCGTGGTCGGCGTCTCCAGCGCCATCGCCTTGCGAGACAAGCCGTTCCGGAAGCTGCAAGAAGTAGCCGTTTCGACGCCGACGACGCCGGCGGCGGATACCGCCGCCGCGCCCGCCAAGGCGACGCCCGAAATGGCTGCGCCAGGCAACGCAAGCGGGGCCAACATAAGCGGCCCGAAGACGGGCGGTCCGCAGATCATCCATGTCCAGACCGAGGGGGGCGACGCTCCACCCGAGGCGGCCATAGTCATTCGCGACCCTTCGACGATCGGCCAGAACCTCAGGATCGCGCATATTCCCGACAAGGCGCTGGTCGAGGCCAGCGAAACCGGTCCGTTGCCGATCCGCGCCGCCGACGGCAGGCGCCCGTTCGATGTCTATGCGCGGCCGTGGTCCGGGGCTCGCGGTGCACGCGTGGCGCTCGTCATCGGCGGGCTTGCCGTGTCGCAGACCGGCACGCAGGCAGCCATCGCCAAGCTGCCGGCGGAAGTGACGCTGGCCTTCGCGCCGCAAGGCAACAGCATCGGCCGCTGGATGCAGGTGGCGCGGCAGAGCGGCCATGAGGTCATCATGCAGGTACCGCTTGAGCCGTTCGACTATCCGAACGTCAATCCCGGCCGTAACACGCTGACCGTGGCTGCAACGCCGGACGAGAATTTGAAGAATTTACGCTGGGCGCTGTCGCGAACGACCAACTACACCGGCGTCATGAACTATATGGGCGCCCGCTTTTCGGCCGACGCGACGGCGATGGGGCCGTTGATGGCCGAGCTTGGCAAGCGTGGTCTGGCCTATGTCGACGACGGTTCGTCGGCGCGCAGCCTGGCACCCGAACTGGCGCTGAAGGACGGCGTGCCGTTCGTCGGCGGCGATACGGCGATCGATGCGGTGCAGGACCGCGGTGCCATATTGAAGAAACTGGATGGGCTGGAAGCGACGGCACGCGCGAAAGGGTTTGCCGTCGGCATAGGCTCGGCTTTCGACCTGACGGTGGATACCGTGTCTTCCTGGGTGACCGAGGCCAAGAAGCGTGGCATCGAGATCGTGCCGGTTTCGGCGGTGGCCATAGATCCGGAAAAAGGCTGAGATGGCAAAGAACAAGCTCGTTGAGCCCGAGACGCTGCCCTACCGGCCCTGCGTAGGGGTGATGGTCCTCAATGAGGCCGGCCTGGTCTGGGTCGGCCGTCGCATTGCCGAGCCGGACAGCGAATTCGCTGGA
Organism: Mesorhizobium sp. M1088; assembly: GCF_040318575.1. Lineage (NCBI taxonomy): Bacteria > Pseudomonadati > Pseudomonadota > Alphaproteobacteria > Hyphomicrobiales > Phyllobacteriaceae > Mesorhizobium > Mesorhizobium sp. M1088. The sequence goes on from NZ_JAMYMO010000005.1 coordinate 169,887, forward strand.
ACGACGCAGCTCTGGCAGATGCCGCAGGGTGGCATCGATGATGGCGAGGAGCCGCTGCCCGCGGCGGCGCGTGAACTTTACGAAGAGACCGGCATGCGCTCGGTGTCGCTGCTGGCCGAGGCGCCGCACTGGATCAAATACGACCTGCCGGCGCATCTGGTCGGCGTCGCCTTCAAGGGACGATATCGCGGCCAGACGCAGAAATGGTTTGCCTTCCGTTTCCACGGCGACGAAACCGAGATCGCGATCAATCCGCCGCCGGGTGGCCACAAGGCCGAGTTCGACCGGTGGGCGTGGCGGCCGATGCTGGAATTGCCGGGCCTGATCGTGCCGTTCAAGCGCAAGGTCTACGAAGACGTGGTAGCGGCGTTCCGGCACCTGGTGGCGTAGCCGCCGGCCTTCGGTTAAAACAGGTCGGCATGAACGACATCTCCAGCAAATCTCTTCCGCCGACCGTCACCCTGGGCGAACCGATCAGCGAAGCCGCGGCAGGGGCGATCCTGACCATCGATCTCGGCGCCGTCCGTGAGAACTACCGGCGGCTGAAGGCGCGGCTGGGCGGCGTTGGCTGTGCTGGAGTGGTCAAGGCCGACGGCTATGGGATTGGCGCGGCGCCGGTGGCGGCGGCGCTGATGGGTGAGGGCTGTAACACTTTCTTTGTTGCGCATTTGGCCGGCGGCATCTTGCTGCGCAAGGCGCTCGGCTCAGTCCCGGCCATTTATGTGCTGAACGGCATTCCGCCGGGTGCGGAAAGGGAAGCGGTTGCGGCAGGGCTTTGCCCAGTACTCAACAGCGCCAGCCAACTCGCGGCATGGCGCGAGATGGCCGGGCGGGTGGGCCGTAAGTTGCCGGCCGCCCTCCAGGTCGACAGCGGCATGTCGCGGCTCGGCATGACGCCATCCGAGGTGAAGGCAGTCGCGCAGGATCCGCAGGCTTTCGACGGTGTCGAACTGACGTTCGTGATGAGCCATCTCGCCTGCGCCGATGAACCCGAGCAGCCGGCCAACGAGCGGCAGCGGCTCGAATTCGAACGGCTGCGCCGGATGCTGCCGGAAGCGCCGGCTTCCTTTGCCAATTCATCAGGCATTTTTCTCGGGCAGCGCTATCACTACGACCTGGTTCGTCCGGGTGCCGCTCTCTATGGCGTCAATCCGACGCCGGCGAAGGACAATCCGATGCTGCCGGTGGTGCGATTGCAAGCCAAGGTCATCCAGACGCGGATATTGGGGGCCAGCGCCGGTGTCGGCTACGGCCACACTTTCCACACCAAGGCCCCGCTTGCCGCGGCGACGATTTCGCTCGGCTATGGCGATGGCTGGCATCGACGCGCCGCTTCCTCCGCCTGGCTCGAAAATGTGCGGCTGCCCTTCGTCGGCCGGGTTTCGATGGATTCGATCATCCTCGACATTTCCGCATTGCCGCCCGGCAGGCTGAAGGCCGGCGACCTCGTCGAACTCATCGGACCGTCGTCGCAGACGGTGGACCAGGTAGCCGGCCAGGCCGGCACCATCGGCTATGAGGTCTTGACCAGCCTCGGCCACCGTTTCCACCGGCGCTATGTGAATGGCTAGGACGCAAGGTTGTTGTCCTCACGCATGTCTTTTCCCTAAGCATCGGCACTTGGCTGACGCCACAGAATCCGGCAGACATGAGGCGGCGATGATCCCGGTCTCGAATCCCGACGAGATGCCGCCGCGGAGAACCAAACGATGAAGATCTTCGTGCTGGGCGGCGGCGTGATCGGGGTCACCACCGCCTATTTTCTTGCCGAGGCCGGTCATCAGGTGACGGTGATCGATCGCCAGAAAGGCCCGGCGCTGGAAACCAGCTTTGCCAATGCCGGCGAGATCTCGCCCGGCTATGCCTCGCCCTGGGCCGGGCCCGGCGTTCCGCTGAAGGCCATCAAATGGCTTTTGATGAAGCACGGTCCACTGGTGGTGCGACCGGCCCTCGATCCGCATATGTGGATATGGCTGGTCAAGATGCTGCGCAATTGCACGGCTGAACGCTACGCGCTGAACAAGGCGCGCATGGTGCCGCTGGCCGAGTACAGCCGCGACACGCTGAAGGCGCTGCGCGAGGCGACCGGCATCGCCTATGACGAGCGCGCCAAGGGCACGCTGCAGCTCTTCCGAACGCAAAAGCAGCTCGACGGCTTCGGCGGCGATGTCGAGGTGCTGAAGGCCTATGGCGTCCCCTACGAGGTCCTCGACCCCGACGGCTGCATTGCGGCCGAGCCTGGGCTGGCCGGCGTGCGCGAGAAATTCGTCGGTGGCCTGCGGTTGCCCGGCGACGAAACCGGCGACTGCAAGATGTTCACCGACAGGCTTGCCGAGCTTTGCGCGGCACGCGGCGTCACCTTCGAATACGACACGGAGATACGGCGCGTCGTCAAGAAGCGCGATCGCATCACCAACATCAGCACCAGCAAGGGCTGGATGGTCGCCGATGCCTATGTGATGGCGATGGGCAGCTATTCGGCACGGTTCATGCGCATGCTGAAGCGGCCCATCCCGGTCTACCCGGTCAAGGGCTATTCGATCACCCTGCCGATCAAGGACGCCGCCGCTGCACCGGTCTCGACCGTGATGGACGAGAGCTACAAAGTAGCGATCACCCGGCTCGGCGACCGTATCCGGGTCGGCGGCACGGCGGAGATTTCCGGCTTCGACCTGCGGCTGCATGAATCGCGGCGCCGCACGCTCGAACATTCGGTCGGCGACCTGTTTCCGGGCAGCGGCGATATGCGATCGGCGACCTTCTGGTGCGGGCTGCGGCCGATGACACCGGACGGGCCGCCGCTGATCGGCCGCACCGATTTCTCCAATCTCTATCTCAACACTGGCCATGGCACACTCGGCTGGACCATGGCCTGCGGCTCGGCCAAAGTTCTGGCCGACATCATCTCCAGCCGGGTGCCCGACATCGACGTCGGCGATCTCGGGCCCGGACGATACGCCAAGTAAGACGCCCACCAGCTAAGACAGCCAGCGGCCGGCAGGGTCACGCGAACAAACCCCTGTCTCGTTCGACGGCCTTGGTAATGAAGCTCGCGACGACCTGGACGCGGCGCAGCGGCCTGACCGATTCATGATAGACCAGCCAGTAGGCGCGGCGGATGGGTGCGACGATATCGAGAGGCACCAGCTCCGGCATCGAGCGGGCAACGAAGGTGTGCAGGATGCCGATGCCGGCGCCGGAACGCACCGCTTCGGCCTGGCCGAGCGCCGAGGAAATGGCGAAGCTGGTCCGCCAGTCGGGGCTGAATTCGGCCGCGTAGTCGAGCGAGGGACTGACGATCAGGTCCGGCACGTAGCCGATCAGCGTATGCTGGCCTAGCTCGGCGGCGGTTCCGGGCAGGCCATGGGTGTCGGCGTAGGCACGCGACGCGAACAGGCCGAGCGTGTAGTCGACCAGCTTTCCCGCCACCAGGCGGCCTTCCGTCGGTCGTTCGACGGTGATGGCAATGTCGGCCTCGCGCCGGGACAAAGAGAAGGAGCGTGGCACCGGCACCAGCTGGATGGTGAGCTCACGGTGCAGAGCGGTCAGCGCGCCGAGGCGCCTGGCCAGGAAGGCGACGCCAAAGCCGTCCGGCGCGCCGATGCGCACGGTGCCCGAGATGTCGTCGCCTTCGCCTGAAACGGTCGAGCGCGCGGCGATCATGTCGCCCTCCATGCGTTCGGCAATCTCGAGGAAACGCTCGCCCGCCGGCGTCAGCTCGCTGCCGGTGGTAAGCCGGCGAAACAGTTTTGTCCTGAGCGCTGCCTCGAGGGCGGCAATGCGGCGCGAGACGGTCGCGTGATTAAGCTCCAGCCGCCTGGCGGCGCCGAGGATCTGGCCGGCCCGCGCTACGGCAAGGAAGATACGGGCATCATCCCAGTTCATGAGGGTGGTCCGGATAATGACGATTACGGCAGCGCTCGACGGCGAAGAAACTCAATTTCTCAATCCCATGGCGTACACCGCACATCTCTATCATTTGCGCTATTTGATGTACAGACACCCACCGCTATCTATTTTGTGCACAACGGTTGCGTTTTCGCTCGCGTTGCCATCGCTTCCGCAAAGGCGGACAATGCCTCATCACGAACCAGGGAGAGAGACCATGATCGAATACGGTCATTTCATCGGCGGCAAGCGCGTCGCCGGAACCAGCGGCCGCAAGCAGGACGTCATGCAGCCGATGGACGGCACGGTGCGCGGCACGGTGGCGCTGGCTTCGCAGGCGGAATTGCGCGCGGCGGTCGAAAACGCCAAGGCCGCACAGCCCGGCTGGGCGGCGACCAATCCGCAGCGGCGCGTACGCGTCCTGATGCGGTTCCTCGAGCTGGTCGCCAAGGAGTATGACGCGCTGGCCGAGATATTGGCGCGCGAACACGGCAAGACCATCGCCGACGCCAAGGGTGACATCCAGCGCGGCCTCGAAGTGGTCGAGGTCTGCATCGGTGCGCCGCATATGATGAAGGGCGAGTTCACCGATGGCGCCGGCCCCGGCATCGACGTCTATTCGATGCGCCAGCCGCTCGGCGTCGTCGCCGGCATCACGCCGTTCAATTTTCCGGCGATGATCCCGCTGTGGAAGATCGCGCCGGCTATCGCCTGCGGCAATGCCTTCATTCTCAAGCCGTCCGAACGCGACCCGGGCGTGCCGATGCGCATTGCCGAACTGTTTATCGAGGCCGGTCTGCCGGCGGGCATCCTCAATGTCGTCAATGGCGACAAGGAAGTGGTCGACGCCATCCTCGACGATGCTGACATCAAGGCCATCGGTTTCGTCGGCTCGACACCGATCGCCCAGTACATCTATTCGCGCGGCTGCGCTGCCGGCAAGCGCGTGCAGTGCTTCGGCGGTGCCAAGAATCACATGATCATCATGCCGGATGCCGACATGGACCAAACCGTCGACGCGCTGATCGGCGCCGGCTACGGCTCGGCCGGCGAGCGCTGCATGGCGATCTCGGTGGCCGTCCCGGTCGGCAACGACACCGCCAACCGGCTGATGGAAAGACTGGTGCCGCGCGTCGAGAGCCTGAAGGTCGGTCCGTCGACGGATTCTTCCGCCGATTTCGGCCCGCTGGTCACGGCGCAGGCGCTGGAGCGGGTCAAGTCCTATGTCGACACCGGTGTCAAGGAAGGCGCCAAGCTGGTCGTCGACGGCCGCGGCTTCTCCATGCAGGGCTACGAGAACGGCTACTATATGGGCGGCTGCCTGTTCGACAATGTGACCGCCGACATGCGCATCTACAAGGAAGAGATCTTCGGGCCGGTGCTCTCGGTCGTTCGCGCACCGACCTACGAGAACGCCATCAAGCTCGCCAACGAGCACGAGATGGGCAATGGCGTCGCCATCTTCACCCGCGACGGCGACGCGGCGCGCGACTTCGCCTCGCGGGTTCAGGTCGGCATGGTCGGGATCAACGTGCCGATCCCGGTGCCGATCGCCTACTACACCTTTGGCGGCTGGAAGGCGTCCTCCTTCGGCGACCTCAACCAGCACGGGCCGGACGCGTTCCGCTTCTACACCAAGACCAAGACGGTAACGTCGCGCTGGCCGTCCGGCGTGAAGGACGGTGCCGAGTTCGTCATCCCGACGATGAACTGACCGAACGGTTTCCTGTCAGCGCGTCCTCGCCTTCGGCTTGGGGCGCGCGGGCCGGCGTGAAGGATGGCGCCGAATTCGTCACCCCGACGATGAACTGATCCAAATCGCAGAAAGCAAGAAAAGGCCCGGGCACCAAGCTCGGGCCTTTTTGTCGCGGTCTTCATCGGCATGAACACTAATGTGATGGAACCAAGAAGGCAGCAATCTTCTTAGGTTGCAGTCCTGCCGCGAAGGAGATGCTGGCAGATCAACCAACGGCGCTGGTGACGGCTCCGGGGGATATCGTCCGGCGCAAAGGAGGTGTCAGATGGCACGTCTCATGGCGACTATAGCTTGCGCTGCGATGGCCCTTTCCGCCGTCCCGGCAATGGCTGCGGAGCAATGTGCGGCACGCGCCGATATGGTCAAGGCGCTCGGCGAGAAGTTTCATGAAAACCCGAGCGCGGTCGGCGTCGTCAATCCGAATGTGGTGCTTGAAGTCTTCGTTTCCGACAAGGGCACATGGACCATCCTCGCCAGCGACACAAAAGGTCAAAGCTGCGTGATTTCAGTCGGCGAAGGCTGGGAGAGCGCGATGACGAAAGCGGCGCTGCCAGGCACCTGAACGATTTATCACGGGTCTGCGCGCCTCGGCATGGCCGCGCGGCCTGTGGCTCATTCTTTCGGCGACAGCCGTAAAACGGATCTGCAGGCGCCCGCTTGGGCGCCTGCTTGCGCTTTTCCATTATCGATACCATATATCGAGAACATAATGGGAACATCTTAAATCGTTCCCACCAATGGCAGACCGGAACACAGAAAGGAACGACGCGATGATGATGACGTCGGAACCGGCCTGGATCGCTCCGGCAAAATGAGGCCGTCAAACCCCTCCTTTGCCGGAACGTGATGGCAAAGGAGGTGCCCTATGGCACGCAAATCGCTGTTGAGATGGGTGAAAACCCTGGTTCTTGCTGGCGCATTGGCGGTGGGTACGAACACCGCAGGCGCGCAATATCAACACTGCGTTGAACATGGCGAGCTCGTCGCCCATTTGAGCGAGAAGTTCCAGGAAAGGCAGTTTGCTTTGGGGCTGATCGGTCATGAGGCGGTCATGGAAGTCTTTGTCGCCGAGACCGGAACCTGGACCATCGTCGTCACCGATATCGCCGGCAGAAGCTGCATCGTCGCGGCCGGCGACAATTGGGAAAACGTGATGGCCCTGCCCGGCCAGGGCGCATGACGAAATGGCAGGCTCAGCGTGTGGCAGCTGCCTCGGCATGGCCGCGCAAAAGCGCCATCAGGCGCTTGGCGTCCTTGGCCGCGGCATCTTCGTCGCCGGCGAGGATCGAACGGATCAGTGCGACATGATGCTCGGCGGATTCGGCCAAGCCGGTATCGGCCTTGTAGCGGAACCAGAAGCGACGGCTATGGGTTTGCAAGGGTGCCGCCAGGCGCGCGGCGAACGGGTTGTCGGCAGCCAGGGCCAGCGCCTCGTCGAGCGCCTTGTCGGCCTGGATAAAGTAGAACACATTTTCCGAAATCACCGCCTTTTGCATGGCAAGGGCAGCGTCATGGAACAGGTCGGCGGCCTCGCGGGTGACGAAGCGGGCGGCCGAGCGGGCAAGCACCACCTCGACGCCACGGCGGGCGTCGAGGACACGCAGCCAGTCGCCGGGGTGAAGCGGCGCGATGGCGATGCCGGCGCGCGGCCGGACCTCGAGCAGGCCCTCCCAGGCCAGCCGCTGGATTGCTTCGCGAACCGGGGTGCGGCCGAGGCCGAGCCTGTCAATCAGCGCCCCCTCGGTGATGAAGCTCGCCGGCGCCAGTTCGAGAGTTACGATCATGTGCTCGAGCCTGCGGTAGGCCTTCGCAGTTGCCGGCTCGGAGCCCGGGCTGTCATATACCAATGCGGCATCTCCTGATATATTGTTGATATATCATATCAGATTCAACGTTGACAGCCGGCTTCTTAAGAAATATACGACTGATATATCAGATGGAGCGATCGACATGTGGGCCGGAGTCTTCCCCGCCGTTACGACCAAATTCACCGAGGACGACGGCCTCGACCATGCCGAGATGGAGCGCTGCTTTGCGCTGCAGATGGAGGCCGGCTGTGACGGCATCATCGTCTGCGGGTCGCTCGGCGAAGGCCCGATGCTGTCGCACGACGAGAAGATCGCGGTGCTGAAGACCGCGCAGAAGATCGCCGGCAAGAAACCGGTGCTGTTGACGGTCAACGAGGCCGGTACACGCGAGGCGGCGGCGATCGCGCGCCGCGCCGCCAAGGAAGGCGCCAACGGTTTGATGGTGGTGCCGAGCCCGATCTACCATACCAATGCCGAGGAGACGGTCGCGGCACTCAGCGCCGTCGCCGCGGCCGGCGACCTGCCGGTGATGATCTACTCCAACCGGCTTGCCTACCGCGTCGACGTTACCGTCGACCAGATGGAGGAGTTGGCGAAGGACCAACGCTTCGTCGCCATAAAAGAGTCCTCCGACGACATCCGCCGCTCGACCGAGATCATCAACCGCCTCGGCGACCGCTACGACCTGTTCACCGGCGTAGACAATCTCGCCTTCGAGGCGCTGTCGGTCGGCGCCATCGGCTGGGTGGCGGGCCTGGTCACCGCGTTCCCGCGCGAGACCGTCGCCATCTGCCAGCTGATGCGACAGGGCCGCCGCGAGGAGGCGTTGAAGATCTACCGCTGGTTCCGGCCGCTGCTCGACCTCGACGTTTCGACCTATCTGGTGCAGAACATCAAGCTTGCCGAAGTGCTGGCGATCAACACCAACGACCGCGTGCGCATGCCGCGCCAGCCATTGTCGGGCGAGCGGCGCAAGGCAGTCGAAAAGATCGTCAGGGATGCGCTGGCGGTGCGGCCAGAGCTGCCGACATTCTGATCCAGTCGCTTTGAAGGCATTTGCAGATGTGCAGCGCGGCGCACGGCAATGAATGATAATGCTACGCTCGATGTCGCCATCATTGGTGGCGGCATCATCGGCATCTGCGCCGCCGCCTTTCTGGCAGAGGCGGGGCGAAACGTGACGATCTTCGATCGGACGGGGATCTGTGAGGAAACCAGCTCCGGCAATGCCGCTGCCTTTGCCTTCTCCGATGTGCTGCCGCTCGCCCACAAGGGCATGATCAAGCAGTTGCCGAAATGGCTCGCCGACCCGCTCGGCCCGCTCAGCATCCCACCCGCGTATCTGCCGAAGCTGCTGCCCTGGCTGGTCCGCTTCTGGCGCGCCGGTCGAAGCGACCGCTATGAACCCGGCCTTGCCGCGCAGGCCGGGATGATGAAGCTCGCCGAGGCGGAATGGATGGGCTTGCTCGACCGTTCCGGCACACGGCCGATGCTGCATGAGGACGGCTCGCTCGAACTCTACGACAGCGAGGCCGAGTTCAAGGCTTCACTGCCCGGCTGGGCGGCAAGGCAGCGCTTCGGCATCGGCTTCAGCCATGTCGAGGGGAGCGCTCTCACAGCCCTGCAGCCCGGTCTGTCGCCGCGCTTCGTCAAGGGAACGTTCGTGCCGGGGTGGAAAACCGTTGCCGATCCCAAGCTGCTTGGAAAGGCCTTGTGGGCCTATGCCGAGAGGTTGGGCGCCGTGTTCGAAAGGGCCCGGATCGAGCGTGTCGAGGCGGGACAGGACGGCGCGATCCTGACCACGGCCGACGGCACGCGGCGACGGGCGAAGCACGTCGTCATCGCTGCCGGGGCCTGGTCGCATCTGCTGGCGAGACATCTCGGCGACGGAATCCCGCTGGAGACCGAGCGTGGCTACAACACGACGTTGCCGAAGACTGCCTTCGACGTAAAGCGGCAATTGATCTTCTCCGGGCATGGCTTCGTCATCACGCCGCTCGAGACGGGCCTGCGCGTCGGCGGCGCGGTCGAACTCGGCGGCCTTGAGAGGCCGCCCAATTATGCGCGCTCGAAAGCGCTGCTCGAAAAGGCGCAGAAATTCCTGCCGGGACTGGATCCGGCCAATGGACGCGAATGGATGGGGTTCCGGCCGTCGCTGCCGGATTCGCTGCCGGTGATCGGGCGGTCGCAACAAACGCCGTCGGTGGTGTATGGTTTCGGCCACGGTCACCTCGGCCTGACCCAGGCCGCGGTGACCGGGCGCTTGATCCGCGAGCTCGTTCTCGGGCAGAATCCATCGCTCGATCTCGGCCCGTTCAGCCCGCAACGGTTTTGAGTTCGAAGACAGTCAGTTGGGAGCCGGCATGGCCAAGAATTCCTTCTTCTGCATAGACGGCCACACCTGCGGCAATCCGGTGCGGCTGGTCGCCGGCGGCGGGCCTTTGCTCAAGGGCTCGACGATGATGGAGCGGCGAGCGCATTTCCTGGCCGAATATGACTGGATCCGCACCGGGCTGATGTTCGAGCCGCGCGGCCATGACGTGATGTCCGGCTCGATCCTCTATCCGCCGACGCGTGAAGATTGCGACATCGCCATCCTGTTCATCGAAACCTCGGGCTGCTTGCCGATGTGCGGCCACGGCACCATCGGGACGGTAACTTTTGCCGTCGAGCATGGGCTGATCAAGCCGAAGACACCGGGCGTGCTCAGGCTGGATACGCCGGCGGGCGTGGTCGTAGCCGAGTACAGCCAAGTCGGCGACTATGTCGAGGAGGTGCGCATCACCAATGTGCCTTCCTTCCTCTATGCCGAGGCACTGACGGTCGAATGCCCCGGGCTCGGCGAGATCAGCGTCGATGTCGCCTATGGCGGCAATTTCTACGCCATCGTCGAACCGCAAAAGACCTATCGCGACATGGCCGACCATTCGGCCGGCGAACTGATCGCCTGGAGCCCGGTGGTGCGGCAGCGGCTCAACGAAAAATATACCTTCGTGCATCCGGAGAATCCCGGCATCAATACGCTGTCGCACATATTGTGGACCGGCGCGCCGACCAACCCGCAAGCCGATGCCCGCAACGCCGTCTTCTACGGCGACAAGGCAATCGACCGTTCGCCCTGTGGCACCGGCACCTCGGCGCGCATGGCGCAGCTTCACGCCAAGGGCAAGCTTGGGGTCGGCGACGACTTCGTCCACGAATCGATCATCGGGTCGCTGTTCAAGGGCAGGGTCGAGAAAGAGGTCACCGTCGCCGGCAAGCCGGCAATCATTCCGTCGATCGGCGGGTGGGCGCGGATGACCGGATTGAACACGATCTTCATCGACGACCGCGACCCGTTCGCGCACGGCTTCGTCGTCAAATAGAGAAAACGCTGACGCAAGCGAAAGAAAGAGAGCGCAAACGGATTGCCTTCGACGGCGCAACGATCCCGCTCATCAACTTATTTTGACGGCGATTTCTTCGAAATGGGTCGCATGCTGCGATTGAATCGTCAAAGACATTGCGTTAGGCCAATGGTAGGGTCCGCGATGGTCCAGGGGGCGGACGGGAACAAAATGGGCAATCGGACGACGTGCGGCGAAAACACGCGTAATGATCGAAAAATCACGTTGCAATCCGGGCTCGAAACTTTACGACTAGGGAAAATACGAAAAGGAATGCGTCTGCATGGGCGACATTCCAGGGGAGCCACGACAGCATGCAGTATTTTGTCCAGCAGCTTATCAACGGGCTGACGCTGGGATCGATCTATGGGCTGATAGCGATCGGCTATACGATGGTCTACGGCATCATCGGCATGATAAATTTCGCCCATGGCGACATTTTCATGATCGGCGCTTTCACCGCGCTCATCGTTTTCCTTATCCTCGGTGCATTGTTCTATTCGCTGCCGATCGTCGTTGCGCTGCTGATCATGATGATCGTCGCGATGCTGCTGACCAGCCTGTATAACTGGACGATCGAGAAGGTGGCCTACCGGCCTTTGCGCGGTTCATTCCGGCTGGCGCCGCTGATCACCGCGATTGGCATGTCGATTGCGCTGTCCAATTTCGTCCAGGTGACGCAAGGGCCGCGCAACAAGCCGGTCCCGCCAATGGTGTCCAAGGTCTACAACATCGAAGGCATCAGCGTCTCGCTGAAGCAGATCATCATCGTCCTGGTCACCATAGTCCTGCTGGCGCTGTTCTGGTACCTGGTCAACAAGACCTCGCTCGGCCGGGCACAGCGCGCCTGCGAGCAGGATCGCAAGATGGCCGCACTGCTCGGCGTCGACGTCGATCGCACCATCTCGATCACCTTCATCATGGGCGCCGCCCTTGCCGCCGTCGCCGGCACGTTGTTCCTGATGTATTACGGCGTTGTGGTGTTTTCCGACGGCTTTACGCCCGGTGTGAAGGCGTTTACTGCCGCGGTGCTCGGCGGCATCGGCTCACTGCCCGGCGCCGTGCTCGGCGGGCTGATGATTGGCTTCATCGAAAGCATGTGGTCGGCTTATTTCTCGATCGACTACAAGGACGTCGCCGCCTTCTCCATCCTGGCGATCGTGCTGATCTTCCTGCCTTCCGGCATTCTCGGCCGGCCAGAAGTCGAAAAGGTCTGAGATCATGGCGGTTACCGTGTCTCCGGAAAGCACCGTCGTCGCCACCCCGGTCCAGCGCGCTTTTCGCGAAGCGCTCTATGCCGGCGCCATCTCGCTTGGCCTGTTCGTGCTGTTCATCGGCCTGAAAACCGACCAGAATATCTCCAACGAACTGATCCTGGTGCAACGCTGGGGCTTGCTCGCCGGCGTCGTGATCGCCACCATGGCAGGACGCTTCCTCTATGTCGCCTATGGCCAGCCCTTCCTGGCAAACCAGAAGATCGTCGACGTCGCCACCGGCCTGCTGCCGGTCAGCCTGGCTTCGCGATTCTTCCGCCTTCCCGCGTTCATCGTGGCGCTCGCCGTCGCCGTTATTCTGGTCGCGCTCAGCGGCTTTCTGACCGAGGCCTTAGGGCCGGAACTTTCCGATTTTGTGCGGTTCCTGCGGGCGCTCGCAATCATCTATGCGCTGGCTTGGCTGATATATCGGTTCCGGGCCTTCATTCACGCTCATTTCTCGGCATTGGGCATAACCGCACTGGCGCTCTACCCGATTATCGTGGTGTTGGTGCTGGCTCTATATGCCGGGTCGATGGCCGCCGGTTTCCAGGGCTCGCTGAAATATGTCGACAATTACGGCATCCAGATCCTGATCTACGTGATGCTGGCTTGGGGGCTGAATATCGTTATCGGCTTGGCCGGCTTGCTCGATCTCGGCTATGTCGCCTTCTACGCCGTCGGTGCCTACGCCTATGCGCTGCTCGGCACGCATTTCGGCCTCTCCTTCTGGATCCTGCTGCCCGCCGCTGGCCTGATGGCTGCGTTCTGGGGCGTGATGCTCGGCTTCCCGGTGCTGCGCCTGCGCGGTGACTATCTGGCGATCGTGACGCTCGCCTTCGGCGAAATCATAAGGCTGGTGATCATCAACTGGCGCGAGGTGACCAACGGCTCGGCCGGCATTTCCGGCATCCCGAAGGTGTCTTTCTTCGGCCTGATGTCGTTCAACGTCTCCGATCCGAACTACATCTCGAAGGTGCTCGGCATCGCCCAATCGGGTGCCTACTACAAGATATTCCTCTACTATTTGATCCTTGGGCTCTGTCTGCTGACGGCCTTCGTCACCGTGAGGCTCAGGCGTCTGCCGGTCGGCCGCGCCTGGGAAGCGCTGCGCGAGGACGAGATCGCCTGCCGCTCGCTCGGTATCAACACCACCACCACCAAGCTCACGGCCTTTGCCACGGGCGCGATGTTTGGCGGCTTCGCCGGCTCGTTCTTTGCCGCGCGGCAAGGCTTCGTCAGCCCGGAATCCTTCGTCTTCCTGGAATCCGCGATCATCCTTGCCATCGTCGTGCTTGGCGGCATGGGCTCGCTGGTCGGCATTGCCGTCGCCGCGATGGTGATGATCGGCGGCACCGAAATCCTGCGCGAACTGGATTTCCTCAAGACCGGCCTGAGTTGGGGCAACATCAAGGTTATACCCGGGTTCGGCCCCGACTTCACGCCGGAGCTTTATCGCATGCTGTTGTTCGGCATGGCCATGGTCATCGTCATGCTGTGGAAGCCGCGCGGCTTCGTCGGCAGCCGCGAGCCGACAGCCTTCCTCAAGGTGCGCAGGGCGGTGTCGGGGTCCTTCACCAAGGAGGGACACGGCTGATGAACGCGAGCCCCTCCGTGAACGATGCCATCCTGCAGGTCGATCATTTGTCGATGAAGTTCGGCGGTCTCGTCGCCATCGGCGACCTGTCGTTCCAGGCCAAACGCGGCGAGATCACCGCGCTGATCGGTCCCAACGGCGCCGGCAAGACCACCGTGTTCAATTGCATCACCGGTTTCTACAAACCGTCGGAAGGCATGATCACGCTCAATCGGCGCGACGGCTCGACCTTCCTGCTCGAACGTTTGCCGAACCATGAAATCCCGGCGCGGGCCAAGGTGGCGCGCACCTTCCAGAACATCCGCCTGTTCTCGGGCATGACGCTGCTGGAGAACCTGCTGGTGGCCCAGCACAACAAGCTGATGAAGGCGTCCGGCTATACCATTCTCGGCCTGTTCGGTTATAGCGGATACAGACAGGCTTCGGCGGAATCGGTTGAACTGGCCGAGCACTGGCTGGAAAAGGCCGATCTCGTCGACCGCGCCGACGATCCTGCCGGCGATCTGCCCTATGGCGCGCAGCGACGGCTCGAAATTGCTCGCGCCATGTGCACCGGCCCTGAGCTTCTGTGCCTCGACGAGCCGGCCGCCGGCCTTAATCCGAAGGAATCGGCGGCGCTCAATGCACTGCTGATGGACATCAAGGACAACACCGGCACGTCGATCCTTTTGATCGAACACGATATGGCGGTGGTTATGCAGATTTCAGACCATGTCGTCGTGCTCGAATACGGGCGCAAGATCTCCGACGGCAACCCGCAATCGGTGCGGACCGACCCGCGCGTCATCGCTGCCTACCTCGGCGTCGAAGACGAGGACGTCGAGACGGTGCTGACCGAAGTCGGCGACGAAGACGTCATCGAGCAATTGGATACGGGTCCGGATGCGGCCCACGGCCCAGGCACATCGTCTTCGTATCTCGCCGGACCGGTTGCCGACACGGTTGGCCACAGCGAGGGCGAACGCGTCACCGTGTCAAAGGGCGCTTCGAAAGCCGGGCAGATCGATGCAAGGTCGAGCGCCGCGGCAAAGTCCGGATCGCCGGCCAAAGCCAAATCGGCCGCGAAATCTTCTGCCGCAAAATCTTCCACTGCAAAGCCGGCCTCCAAGGCTCCGGTGAAGTCAAAAACTCCCGGCACCTCTAATCGGCGTGGGGGGCGGAAATAATGGCCGGCACAACGCTGCTCGATATCAAGGGCGTCCAGACCTACTACGGCAACATCAGGGCGCTGAACGGCGTCGATGTCACGGTCAAGCAAGGTGAGATCGTAGCGCTGATCGGTGCCAACGGCGCCGGCAAGTCGACGCTGATGATGACCATCTTCGGTGCTCCCCGCGCCCGCGCGGGTACCATCACATTCGCCGGTACCGACATCACCCAGATGCCGACCCACGAGATCGCGCGCATGCGCATCGCCCAGTCGCCGGAAGGGCGCCGCATTTTCCCGCGCATGACGGTGATGGAAAACCTGCAAATGGGCGCCAGCCTCGACAACCTCGAGCATTATGACGAGGACGTCGAGAAGGTGTTCACGCTGTTTCCACGCCTGAAGGAACGCATTGCCCAGCGTGGTGGCACGCTGTCCGGCGGCGAGCAGCAGATGCTGTCGATCGGGCGCGCGCTGATGGCGCGGCCGAAGCTGCTTTTGCTCGACGAGCCGTCGCTTGGCCTGGCGCCGCTGATCGTCAAGCAGATATTCGACGCTATCCGGGAGCTGAACCGCACGCAGGGACTGACCGTGTTCCTGGTCGAGCAAAACGCCTTCGGCGCTCTGAAGCTCGCCACGCGCGGCTATGTCATGGTCAACGGCAACGTGACGATGAGCGGCACCGGCAAGGAGTTGCTCGCCAATCCGGAGGTGCGCGCCGCCTATCTCGAAGGCGGCCATCACTGAGTTTCAGGAGACATCAATCATGCAGGGCATTGTCTATGAGGAACCCTCGATCTGGCAGTTCTTCTTCGTCACCTGCCTGCTCGGCGGCTGGGCGGCGTGGATGACGGGCAAGGCATGTGCGCAGACGTGGCGCAGCTTCGCCCAGTTGTTCGCCTACATGCTGGGGCTCGGCATCGGCGTAAGATTCATCCATCATGCGCTGTTCGGCGGAACGATGTTTTCGCTGCATTACTACGTGGTCGATACCATCGTGCTGATGATATTG
The DNA here is from genome assembly GCF_040318575.1 of Mesorhizobium sp. M1088. Taxonomy (NCBI): domain Bacteria; kingdom Pseudomonadati; phylum Pseudomonadota; class Alphaproteobacteria; order Hyphomicrobiales; family Phyllobacteriaceae; genus Mesorhizobium; species Mesorhizobium sp. M1088. Next base: position 185,734 of record NZ_JAMYMO010000005.1, read on the forward strand.
GGCTTCATTGGCTACCAATACACGCGCACCAACCAGATGGTAACGCAGTATAATTGGCTTTACGAAAGAGCCTCTCTTTTGAGCTGGAAACCAAAAGGTTGACATTTATCATTAACGGCGCTTCAGGGATGAATCGGCGTGACAAGTGCCTGAAAATCGGCAAAGTACTCTTTCTGCGAGCAAGAGTGGGCATCGCATGAAAGCAACATCCACGCCCACTCGGTAAATGGGAGCGTTTCAATGAAAAAGTCACTTTTGTCCGCCGTCGCCCTGACCGCGCTTGTCGCGTTCAGCGGCAGCGCGTGGGCTGACATCCTGATCGGCGTTGCCGGTCCGATCACTGGCCCGAACGCAGCATTCGGCGCGCAGTTGCAGAAGGGCGCCGAACAGGCTGCCGCCGATATCAACGCGGCTGGCGGCATTAACGGCGAGCAGATCAACATCGAGGTCGGCGACGACGTGTCGGATCCGAAGCAGGGCATCTCGGTCGCCAACAAGTTTGTCGCCGATGGCGTCAAATATGTCGTCGGCCACTTCAATTCGGGCGTCACCATTCCGGCGTCAGAGGTCTATGCCGAGAACGGCATTCTCGTCATCACGCCTTCCGCGACCAACCCGAAGCTGACCGAGCGGGGCCTGTGGAACACGTTTCGTACCTGCGGACGCGACGATCAGCAGGGCAAGGTTGCCGGCGACTACCTCGCCGCGCACTTTAAGGACGGCAAGATCGCCGTCGTCCACGACAAGACGCCTTACGGCCAGGGTCTCGCCGACGAAACCAAGAAGGCACTCAATGCTGATGGCGTGACCGAAGCCATGTATGAGGGCATCAATGTCGGCGACAAGGACTTCTCGGCGTTGATCGCCAAGATGAAGGATGCCGGCGTCAACGTCGTCTACTATGGCGGCCTGCACACCGAGGCCGGCCTGATTATGCGCCAGCTCGCCGATCAGGGTCTCAAGGCCCAGTTCATGTCCGGCGACGGCATCGTGTCGAACGAATTGGCCTCCATCGCCGGCGATGCCGTCGACGGCACGCTGATGACGTTCGCCCCCGATCCGCGCAAGAATCCGAACGCCAAGGAACTCGTGGAGAAGTTCCGCGCCGCCGGTTTCGAGCCTGAAGCCTATACGCTCTACTCCTACGCCGCGCTGCAGATCGTCGCCGCCGCCGCCAACAAGGTCGGCTCTTCCGACGACGCGCAGAAGGTTGCGGAAGAGATCAAGAAGAGTGGCCCGTGGAAGACCGCCATCGGCGACATCGGCTATGACGCAAAGGGCGACATCACCCGTCCCGACTACGTCATCTACACTTGGAAGAAGGGTGACGACGGCAAGTACACCTACTTCGAACAATAAGCCGGCAAACGCCTGCAGCCCAAAAATGCCCGGCGCCTCGCGCCGGGCATTTTTCATTTGTCTTTTGCTTCATCGCATAGGCGCAAGGATTTAAATCGGTTTAGCCGACGTCTCCATTTTTGTTTGCACTGCAGCATTTTCGCGCTAATCATGTCCGGCAGTTCCCTTTCCCGCGTCCGGAGCCCTGTCCTTGGCAATCTCGAAGATCCTTGTCGCCAACCGCTCCGAAATAGCCATCCGCGTCTTCCGCGCGGCCAATGAGCTCGGCCTCAAAACCGTGGCGATCTGGGCAGAGGAGGACAAATACTCCCTGCATCGCTTCAAGGCCGACGAAAGCTACCAGGTCGGGCGCGGGCCGCATTTGGCCAGGGACATGGGGCCGATCGAAAGCTATCTGTCGATCGAGGAGGTTATCCGCGTCGCCAGGCTATCGGGCGCCGATGCCATCCATCCAGGCTACGGCCTGCTGTCGGAAAGCCCGGAATTCGCCGAGGCCTGCGCCACGGCCGGCATCATCTTCATCGGGCCAAAGCCGGATACGATGCGCAGGCTAGGCAACAAGGTCGCCGCTCGCAACCTCGCGATCGAAGTCGGCGTGCCGGTAATTCCCGCCACCGATCCCTTGCCGGACGACATGGAGGCGGTAAAGGAACTCGCCAAGACGATCGGCTACCCGGTGATGCTCAAGGCATCCTGGGGCGGCGGCGGCCGCGGCATGCGCGCCATCCGCTCCGAGGCCGATCTCGCGCGCGAGGTCATGGAAGGCAAGCGTGAGGCGAAGGCGGCTTTCGGCAAGGACGAGGTCTATCTCGAAAAGCTGATCGAGCGCGCACGCCATGTCGAGGTGCAGGTGCTGGGCGACACTCATGGCAACGCCGTGCACCTGTTCGAGCGCGATTGTTCGATCCAGCGCCGCAACCAGAAAGTGGTCGAGCGGGCGCCGGCGCCCTACCTCGAAATGTCACAGCGCGAGGAGCTTTGCGGCTACGCGCTGAGGATCGCGCGCGAAACCAGCTATATCGGCGCCGGCACGGTCGAGTTCCTGCAGGATGCCGATACCGGAAAATTCTACTTCATCGAGGTCAATCCGCGTATCCAGGTCGAGCACACGGTCACCGAACAGGTGACCGGCATCGACATCGTCAAGGCGCAGATCCATATCCTCGACGGCTTTGCCATCGGCACGGCGGAATCGGGCGTTCCGGCGCAGAAGGACATCAGGCTCAACGGCCACGCGCTGCAGTGCCGCATCACCACGGAAGATCCCGAGCATAATTTCATCCCCGACTATGGCCGCATCACCGCCTATCGCGGTGCCACCGGCTTCGGTATCCGCCTTGATGGCGGCACCGCCTATTCGGGCGCGGTCATCACCCGCTTCTACGATCCGCTGCTGGAAAAGGTAACGGCGTGGGCGCCGACGCCGGCCGAGACCATCGCCCGCATGAACCGGGCGCTGCGCGAATTCCGCATCCGCGGCGTGGCGACCAACCTCACGTTCCTCGAGGCGATCATCAATCACCCGAGCTTCGCCGACAATTCCTACACCACCAAGTTCATCGACACGACGCCGGAACTGTTCGCCAGTGTGAAGCGGCAGGACCGCGCGACCAAGCTGCTCAACTACCTTGCCGACGTTTCGGTCAATGGTCATCCCGAGACGCGCGGCCGGCCGCAGCCAAAGGCCGATGCGGCGCCACCGGTGGTGCCATATCTCAACGGCAATGTGCCTCAAGGCAGCAAGCAGAAGCTCGACGTGCTCGGGCCGGAGAAATTCGCCGCGTGGATGCGCGAGCAAACAGAGGTGCTGGTCACCGACACGACAATGCGCGACGGGCATCAATCCTTGCTCGCGACGCGTGTGCGCACCTATGACATTGCCGGAATTGCCGGCACCTATGCGCGTGCTCTGCCGCAGCTTTTGTCGCTCGAATGCTGGGGCGGCGCCACATTCGACGTCGCCATGCGCTTTCTCACCGAAGACCCATGGGAGCGGCTGTCCCTGGTGCGCGAGGCAACACCCAACCTTCTGCTGCAGATGCTCCTGCGCGGTGCCAACGGCGTCGGCTATACCAACTATCCCGACAATGTCGTCCAGCATTTCGTCCGCCAGGCCGCTGCCGGCGGCATCGACCTGTTCCGGGTCTTCGACTGCCTGAACTGGGTCGAGAACATGCGCGTGGCCATGGATGCGATCGGCGCCGAGGGCAGACTGATCGAAGCGGCGATCTGTTATACCGGCGACATACTCGATCCGGCGCGGGCCAAATACGATCTGAAATACTATGTCGGCCTGGCCAGGGAATTGCAGGCGGCAGGCGCCCATATCATCGCCGTCAAGGACATGGCTGGGCTTCTAAAGCCGAGCGCTGCCCGCGCGCTGTTCAAGGCACTGCGCGAGGCGACGGACCTGCCGATCCACTTCCACACCCACGACACATCCGGCCTGTCGGCGGCAACCGTGCTGGCGGCGGTGGAGAGCGGCGTCGACGCCATCGACGCGGCGATGGATTCGCTATCGGGCAACACCTCGCAGCCGTGCCTGGGTTCGATCGTGGAAGCGCTGAAGGGCACCGAGCGCGATCCGGGCCTCGACCCGCGGTGGATCAGGAACATCTCGTTCTACTGGGAGGCGGTGCGCAACCAGTATTCAGCCTTCGAAAGCGACCTGAAGGGGCCGGCATCGGAGGTCTATCTGCACGAAATGCCGGGCGGTCAGTTCACCAACCTCAAGGAACAGGCGCGCTCGCTCGGGCTGGAGACACGCTGGCACGAAGTGGCGCAGACCTATCACGACGTCAATCTGATGTTCGGCGACATCGTCAAGGTGACGCCGTCGTCCAAGGTCGTCGGCGACATGGCGCTGATGATGGTGAGCCAGGACCTGACCGTCGCCGACGTCGAGAATCCGGCGAGGGACATCGCCTTCCCGGATTCGGTGGTGTCGATGTTGCGCGGCGATCTCGGCCAGTCGCCGGGCGGCTGGCCAAAGCCATTGCAGAAGAAGGTGCTGAAGGGCGAAAAGCCGATCACGGTGCGGCCGGGTTCGCTGCTCAAACCGGCGGACCTCAAGGCCAGTCGCGCGGAGGTCGAGGAAAAGCTCGAGCGCAAGCTCAGCGAGTTCGAGTTCGCGTCGTGGCTGATGTATCCGAAGGTGTTTTCCGATTTTGCCGCCGCGCAGGAGACCTACGGGCCGGTCAGCGTGCTGCCGACGCCGACCTATTTCTACGGCATGAAGCCGGAAGACGAGATTTTCGTCGACATCGAAAAAGGCAAGACGCTGGTGGTGCGCTGCCTTGCCATCGGCGATGTCGACGAAAAGGGCATGGTCACCGTGTTCTTCGAGCTCAACGGGCAGCCGCGCCGGGTGAAGGTGCCGGACCGGGCGCATGGCGCGTCCGCTGCCAAGGCACGGCGCAAGGCGGAGCCGGGCAATGAGGCGCATGTCGGCGCGCCGATGCCTGGCGTCGTCTCGGCGCTTGCGGTCGCTGCCGGCCAGGCGGTGAAGGCCGGCGACGTGCTGCTGTCGATCGAAGCGATGAAGATGGAAACGGCGTTGCATGCCGAACGCGACGGCACCATAGCCGAGGTGCTGGTCAAGGCCGGCGACCAGATCGATGCCAAGGATCTGCTGATCGCGTTCGGGTGAAACAGGCCGGCATCAGAGAGACTTGTCGGCGCCTGGCAGCAGCCCTTCATGCCGCATCGATAGTACCTTGACCCGCCGCGCCCGGTCGGGCATCGAACCGCTGCAATTCGCCCGCTCGGGTCACCCCGAGTCGCGGCGAGAAACGACGCGGAGAGAAGAATATGGCCGACGACATCACCGAGACCAGCCAGACTGTTGCCGCCGGCCAGCTGCGCGCCTTCATCGAACGAATCGAGCGGCTCGAGGAAGAGAAGAAGACGATTGCCGACGACATCAAGGAAGTGTTCGCCGAGGCCAAGGGCACCGGATTCGACACCAAGGCGATGCGGTCGATCATCCGGCTGCGCAAGAAGGACCAGGCCGAGCGGCAGGAAGAGGAATCCATCCTCGATCTGTACAAGGCTGCGCTCGGCATGGTGTAAAGGCCGGCCTCGGTGCCGGAGACGATCGCGGGAGAAGTGGTTCTGACCATGGATTCCAGCCATGAGCGAATTCGATTTTGGCGCCCGCCGCGCCTCTGAATTCCGCCAACGCAGCTTCTGGACGCTGTTCGCGGAACGGCATCCGGATGAAAGGGCTCTGTTGGCGAGGCGCGGACCGTGGTTCTGGCAGCGTGGGCTGCCCGATTTCGCATTGGTCCTTTCCATGTATGTCGCGCCTGCGCACAATCATGTCGGCGTCTTCTTCGGCCGCAACGAGAAGTTCGGTGCCACGCAAGCCTGGTCGCGGTTGAAGCCGTTCCAGCCGGCCATCGAAGACAGGCTGAAGCTCAGGCCAGAACAAAGTTGCGACGGCCTCGGCATCAATTCGATGTGGCGGGTGAATTGTTTTGCCGAGGACAATTGGCCGGCGATGACCGACTGGCTGGTGACGGAAGCCTCACGTTTCGAGCGCGCGATTGCCGAAGTTCTGGGTCAGGAATAAAGCAGGGTTTCCAGACGCAATCCTTGTGGAAGGGTTGCTCTGGTGAGCAGCCAGGGAGCCGATCGATCGATGACGATCATGTCGCGCGTTGCCGCCTTCTTCCGCTCACGCTGGTTCGGCGGCGTGCCGCTCGATCGGCTGTTCTGGCGCGACCTGGTCGTTGTCGGCACAGCGATCAACGTCGCGTCGTCGGTGGGGGCGCTCATTCTGCTAGGATTGAAGCTGCCGCTTGCGCTCGTCCTGGCGGTGCATTTCGCGCCGGTGCCCTACAATATCTTCCTGACCTTTGCCGTTTGGCGAACTGCCGGAAAATCGAGTGGCGTCATGGCCTCGCTGATGACGCTTGGCGCCACGTTGTGGCTGATCCTGGTGGTTGTGGCCTGACGATCAGGCGGCCGGCTCGAATTTGAGCGCCACGCCGTTGATGCAATAGCGCAGACCCGTCGGCGGCGGGCCGTCCTCGAAGACGTGGCCGAGATGGCTGCCGCAGCGGGCGCAATGGCATTCGGTGCGGACCATGCCGTAGCTGCGGTCGACGGTGGTCTCGACCGAACCCGGCACTGGGTCGTTGAAGCTCGGCCAGCCGGTGCCGCTCTCGAATTTCAGCTTGGATTCAAACAAGGGCTGGTCGCAGCCGACGCAGGAGAAGGTGCCGGCGCGCTTCTCGTGCAGCAGGGCGCAGCTTCCCGGCCGCTCGGTGCCGTGGTTGCGCATCACCGCATATTGCTCAGGCGTCAGCCGGGCGCGCCATTCGGCATCGGTGCGGGTAACGGGGTAGGTGTGGCTGTCCATTTTTTCCTCTTAGCTTATGTCGCTATTTGGGTTGCCTTCGCAACTTCGCCTGAAATAGGCATTTGTTACGGCGTTTGCTCGTATTTCCTATCCTGCTGCGAAGAATCCCTCAGGCGATGGCCGCGAGATAGCGCGCAACCGATGCTGAAAATGCCGCCTTTGCATCTCCGATGACGTTCTGGTTCCACCATGCGCCGTAGATATGGTCGAACGCGAAAGGCTCCAGCGCGGCCTTGATGCCGTGCACTTTCGTCGCGTTGAGCGGGATATAGTTCGGATAGCTGTACATGAAGCTGACATGACGGCGGGTCGGCGTCACCTGCAGGATGTCGCCGGCCAGGATGGCATTGCCGCGGTCGCGCTTCCAGTGCAGTACCTGGCCACCGGCAAAGTGGCCGCCGCAGCGGATGAGCGTCAGCGACGGGTTTATGGCGCGCATCTCGCCTTCCCAACTGATGATTGCCGGATGCGGCCGCATGATCCACTGACGATCATCGGCGTGCAGATAAATCGGCACGCCGCCAAACGCCCCGCTCCATTCGACCATTGCCGAATAATAATGGCAGTGCGAAATGGCGATGGCGGCCAGGCCGCCCCGGCGGTTGATCTCGGCCACCGCCTCGTCGCTGACCATCGAGATGCAGTCCCACAGCACATTGCCGTGCGACGTTTGCGCCAGCAATGCGCGCTGGCCGATAGCGAAGCGTGGCTCGATGCCGAAGGCGAGCACGCCGGCATCATCCTTGATCACGACCCGATGGCCGGCGGCGAGCTCTTCCGGCGTGGTCCAGGCCTGGCCCTCCCAGCGCACATATTGCCGCTCGTCCTCGCAGATCGGGCAATGTTGCGGCGGCGCCGCTGTCGCCGCGAACTGGACACCGCATTGCAGGCAAAGGAAACAGGTCGACCCTCCTGTTTTGCGTGGATCCATTCAGTGCTTCCTTGAAAGTTGCTTTGTCGCGGCTTCGAGGCCGGCGAGCGTCAGCGGAAACATGCGGCCGCCAAAAATATCGCGGATCATGGCAATCGAATGGGTATAGTCCCAGTTCTTCGCGTTTTCCGGATTGAGCCAAATGGCGTTCGGCCATTGCTGCAGCAACCGGTCGAGCCAGACGGCACCGGCCTCCTTGTTCCAATGCTCGACCGAGCCGCCGGGTTGGGCGATCTCATAGGGGCTCATCGAGGCGTCGCCGACGACGATCACCTTGTAGTCGGGGCCATATTTATGCAGGAGATCGAAGGTCGGAATCACCTCGGCATGGCGGCGGCGATTGTCCTTCCACACGCCCTCGTAGAGGCAGTTGTGGAAATAGAAATATTCGAGCTGGCGGAACTCGGCGCGGGCGGCCGAAAACAGCTCCTCGACACTCCTGACATGGTCGTCCATCGAGCCGCCGACATCGAAGAACATCAGCAGCTTCACGGCATTGCGACGTTCGGGTTGTGTCTTAACGTCAAGATAACCGTGCTCGGCGGTGGCGTGGATGGTGCCGGGCAGGTCGAATTCCTGTTCGGCGCCTTCGCGCACCCAGCGGCGCAAGCGCTTCAGCGCGACCTTGATGTTGCGGGTGCCGAGTTCGACGGCGTCATCGAAATTCCTGAACTCGCGTTTGTCCCAGACTTTTACCGCGCGGCGGTTGCGGCTTTCGTGCTGGCCGATGCGCACGCCTTCGGGATTGTAGCCATAGGCGCCGAAGGGCGAGGTGCCGCCGGTGCCGATCCATTTCGAACCGCCCTGATGCCGGCCGTTTTGCTCCTCCAACCGCTTCTTCAGCGTCTCCATCAGCTTTCCGAAGCCGCCCAGCGCCTCGATCAGCTTCTTCTCCTCGTCGGTCAGGTGCTTTTCGGCGAGCCTCCGCAGCCATTCCTCCGGGATGTTTGCGACATCGACCGCGTTTTCGCCAGCTTGCGCCTCGACACCTTTGAAGATGTGCGAAAAGACCTGGTCGAAGCGGTCGATGTGGCGCTCGTCCTTCACCAGAGCGGCGCGGGCGAGATAGTAAAAGCCCTCGACATCATAGTCGACCAGCCCGGCCTCCAGCCCCTCCAGCAGCGACAGATATTCGCGGAGCGAGACCGGAACCCGCGCTGCCTTCAGTTCGAGGAAGAAGGGGATGAACATGGTCCGACTTTATCTGTGTCCCTCGATCTTCTCCCGTGCGGCGCTGGCGATAAAGGCGGAACGCGTCAGACCACGCCGACCCGCTTCTTCGTCGATTGCCGCCAAAAGACCTGCGTCGAGCGACAGATTGGCCCGGACAGGCCGTCCGGAATCGATCAGCACAGGGATCATCACGGCGGATTCACCGGCAGCGCTATCGACTTCGCCCAGTCGGAGCAGATCTGCCACAGTGCGCGCCGCGGGCAAGGGCAAGTTCTTCGCCATTCGTGTCTCTGCCCATTCGCGAACGGCAGAAGTCGCATCGGCTATCGCCTCTTCGGGACTTGCGCCACCGCCGTGACATCCGGGAAGATCAGGCACCCGCACTCCCCAGACTTCATCTGCGCCGTCAAGAATTCCGACATAGTGCGTCATGATTCGTCCTTAAATCCATCCAGCAAGCCGGGCGATCGACCGCGCAACACCCAGAGATTGTTCGCGATGCCGCGGCACGATAATCATGATCTCCGGCCTTTCCGGATGCTCGTACTTCTCGTGTTTGCCGCCGCCTACGTTCACCCAGCCGTCACGTAAAAGCCTCGTGACAATCTTGCGCGTGTTGGTCTCGATCAGCGGCACTGTCGCCCCTGATCATGCGCAATATATTGCGCACAGGTGATTATTTCAATCGTTGGTCTCATCATAGCAGATCGTATTCGATGAAGCCGGTCCTGCGCGCCACGTGGTCGTAGAGCTTGCGTGCCGTGGTGTTGGTTTCGTGGGTCATCCAGTAGACGTTCTTGACGCCGATCTTGCCGGCTTCCTGCTTGACCGCTTCGATCAGGGCGGCGCCGACACCCTTGCCGCGTACATCGGGGTCGGCGAACAGGTCCTGCAGATAGCAGTTGTTTATCTGCGACCAGCAGGAGCGATGGTAGAGATAGTGCGTCAGGCCGACGGCCTTGCCGTCGAGGGTGGCGATGAAGCCTTTCGGCTCGAACTCGCCCGCCGTGAACAGCCGCTTCCAGGTGACGGCGTAAACCTCTTCCGGCAGCTTGGTTTCGTAGAAGGTGAGATAGGCGGTCCAAAGACGCCGCCAATCGGCGTGGTCAGATTGCGCCAATGGGCGGATGGTGATCTCGGTCATTTCGTTTCCCTCTGAAGTCGGCAACCTGAAGCTGCCTCCGTGCCCGGTTAGAGGCAACGGTCCAGCACCGGGAAAGCGCTGTCCGGTGACTTCGTGGGCTTCCGGCCGACCGGCCCCTCATCCCTGCCGTCTCGCCATGAAGGCCAGGCGCTCGAACAGATGCACGTCCTGTTCGTTCTTCAGCAAGGCGCCGTGCAGCTTGGGCAGCACGTTCTTCGGGTCGGCGCGCAGGTCCTCGGGCGCGATCTCGTCGGCGACCAGCAGGCGGATCCAGTCGAGTGCCTCGGAGGTCGACGGCTTCTTCTTGAGGCCCGGCACGTCACGGATTTCATAGAATTGCGTGAGTGCGGCGCGCACCAGGTTCTGCTTGATGCCGGGATAGTGCACGTCGACGATTTTGTGCAGCGTCTCGACGTCGGGAAAGCGGATGTAGTGGAAGAAGCAGCGGCGCAGGAAGGCGTCCGGCAGCTCTTTTTCGTTGTTGGAGGTGATGATGACGATCGGCCGGACTGTGGCACGGATGGTCTCGCCGGTCTCGTAGACGAAGAACTCCATCCGATCCAGTTCCTGCAACAGATCGTTGGGGAACTCGATATCGGCCTTGTCGATCTCGTCGATCAGAAGCACGACTTTCTTGCCGGCAGCAAAGGCGTCCCACAGCTTGCCGCGCTTGATGTAATTGCGGATGTCGTTGAAGCGCTCGTCGCCGAGCTGGCTGTCGCGCAGCCGCGAGACGGCATCATATTCATAGAGGCCCTGCTGCGCCCGCGTGGTCGATTTGACATGCCATTCGATCAGATCGATGCCGAGCGCCGCCGCCACCTGGCGGGCAAGTTCGGTCTTGCCGGTACCGGGCTCGCCCTTGACCAGCAACGGCCGCTCGAGCGCGATCGCCGCGTTGACCGCCACCATCAGATCCTTGTCGGCGACATAGGCTGCCGTGCCTTCAAAACGCATTTTTGCTCCCGGGTTCATCGCGCGACCCTAAGGAGGCGGCCTTCGCTGTGCAAGGCGCTGCTGGCAAAGCGGGGATCTTGCCGGCGCGACCCTCGTCGAGCGGTTCTGCGTCGATTTAAGACTCGAAACATGTCGTCTCTCTGGCGCTTGGTCTGCCGTCTGCCTATATTGGCGGAGACGGTCTGCGCTTCCCGGCAGGAGAACATTTTCCCCGGGGCCTTAATGATCCCTAGGGAGCTGTCCCTGGGAAGACCCGTGGGTTTTCTCATACGGCGCCCACCTACTTTGTAGGTTCCCGGGATCGCTCTCTCCACCGGTTGTGTGGATCGTCACCTGTCGAAAAGGCAATGTCTGGCGGATCTTGTCGTCGCGCCGCTTTGTGCGGTGCTCTCACGAACGAAAGCTCGCCCCGCTCCTCCAAAACGTCGCTCGTAAAACTCCATCCAAATCTGACCTTTTCTAACGTCCGGCGCATGACATCCCCAAAAGACCTGAAAAAAACTCTCCGCAACCAAGCCCTCGGGCGCCGCGACGCGCTCGATCCTTTCTGGCGGGTGGAGGCAGCACTCGAAATGGCCGAGACGGCGCGCGACCGGATCACGGTCGAGCCGGCCCAGATCGTCTCAGGCTTCTGGCCGATGCGCTCGGAAGTCGACGTCCGGCCGCTGATGTTTGCCTTGCGCGAAAAGGGGGCAAGGCTCTGCCTGCCGGCCATCCTCAACAAGACCACCATCGTTTTTCGCGAACTGGTGCGCGGCGCGCCGATGATCGACATGGGCTTCGGCACCGTCGGGCCGCATGAGGAAGCCGAGGTGCTCGATCCCCAAATGATGCTGGTGCCGCTTGCCGCCTTCGATGCGCGCGGCCACCGCATCGGTTACGGCGCCGGCTATTATGACCGGGCGATCGCGCGGCTGGCCGACAAGGGGCAGCAGCCGCGGCTGATCGGCATTGCCTTCGACTGCCAGGAGGTGGCCCTGGTGCCGGACGAGCCGCATGACGTGATCATTCCGGAAATACTCACCGAGAGCGGGTTGCGCCGGTTCGCGCCGAAATTGTAGATAAGTTCCTGGACGCATGGTCTTTTCCGAAAGTCATGCAGCTTTTTGCTTCGCTGACCTTCGGTTCGGGATCACGCTTATATGAGACTTCTCTTCCTCGGCGACATGGTCGGCAAGACAGGACGTACGGCGGTGTGGGAACAACTGCCCGGCCTGATCTCGGATTTCAAGCTCGACTTCGTCATCGTCAATGGCGAGAACGCCGCCGGCGGCTTCGGCATCACCGAGGAAATTTTTCGCGAGACGATCTCGGCCGGCGCCGATGTCGTCACCACCGGCAACCATGTCTGGGACCAGCGCGATGCGCTGATTTTCGCGCCGCGCGAAGAGCGCTTCCTGCGTCCGTCCAATTTCCCCAAGGGTACGCCGGGGCGCGGCTCAGGCGTCTACATCGCCAGGAACGGCGCGCGCGTGCTGGTCGCCAACATCATGGGCCGGGTGTTCATGCATCCCGAGCTCGACGATCCGTTCCAGGCCGGCGAGCGCGAACTTGCCGCTTGTCCACTTGGTGAGCAGGCCGATGCAATCGTCATCGATTTCCATGCCGAGGCGACCTCGGAAAAAATGTGTTTCGCCCACTTCGTCGACGGCCGTGCCAGCCTTGTTGTCGGCACCCATACGCATCAGCCGACCGGCGATCACCAGATCCTCAATGGCGGCACCGGTTATATTTCCGATGCCGGCATGTGCGGCGATTACGATTCCTCGCTCGGCATGGACAAGGAGGAGCCGCTCAACCGGTTCTTGTCCAAGGTGCCGAAAGGCCGCTTCGAGGCGTCGACCGGACCGGCGACATTGTGCGGCGTCGGCGTCGACATTTCCGACCGTAGCGGCCTGACCGAACGGATCGCGCCGTTTCGCCGCGGCCCGCGGCTGGAGGAAACGGCGCCATCCTTCTGGTCGTGACATTGATATGGACGCTTGCAATACCCAATTGCCGGCGAAACTGCTCTAGATCGTAGAGGGGACGACCTCCATGCAGCTAGTCGAATTCCTGGCGCCGCATTTCGCCTTTGTCTCCGACCCGACGGCATGGATCGCGCTGCTGACGCTGATCGTGCTGGAGGTCGTGCTCGGCATCGACAATCTGATCTTCATCTCGATCCTGACCAACAAATTGCCGGTGGCGCAGCGGGCCCGCGCCCGGCGGCTCGGCATATCCGCCGCGCTGGTGATGCGGCTGATCCTGCTGGCCACCATCTCGATCATCGTCCAACTGACGACGCCGATATTCACCGCCTTCGACCACGGCTTTTCATGGCGCGACCTGATCCTGATCGCCGGCGGCCTGTTTCTCGTCTGGAAGGCGACCAAGGAGATCCACCACACGGTTGATCTCGATGATCACCAGGACACCATGATGGGCGAGACGCTGCAGCTTTCGCTGGCCGGCGCGATTTTCCAGATATTGCTGCTCGACCTCGTTTTCTCGATCGACTCGATCATCACCGCCGTCGGCATGACCGACGAAATCGCGATCATGTACATCGCGGTGATCGTGGCGGTGAGCGTGATGATGCTGGCGGCCGGGCCGCTGGCCGATTTCATCGCCAGGAACCCCAGCATCGTCATGCTGGCGCTCGGCTTCCTGCTGATGATCGGCATGACGCTGATCGCCGATGGCATGGGTTACCACGTGCCGAAAGGCTACATCTACGCCGCCATGGGTTTTTCGGCCTTGGTCGAAGGGCTCAACATGCTGGCGCGGCGCCGGAAGAAGGCAAAGGGCGGCGGGCACTGACTTGACTCTTACAGAATTGTGCGTACAATTTTGTAAATCACGGTGCCGCCATATTGCGATTTGAATGGGATCCCGAGAAGGCCAAGCGCAACCGTGCCAAGCATGGTGTTGCGTTCGATCTCGCCAAAGATGTCTTCAAGGATCCGCTTCATCTGATTGTGCCTGACCGGTTTGAAGATGACGAGCAAAGTTGGCATGCGATCGGGATGATCCAAGGGCTGGTGGTACTGCTCGTTGTTCGCACTTATCCCGATCTCGAAGATGAAGAACGAATTCGGATTGTCGGTACCCGGAAAGCAACGCCGCATGAAAGGAGGCGCTATGAGCAGGAAGGAACTTAGCCAAGATCAGCGCAACCAGCTCGCCAATTTGCCAGATTTGCCTGACAGCGAAATTGACACGTCCGACATTCCGGAAACTTCGGCCGAGAATTGGGTTCATGCTCGCCGAGGGCACCTCTACCGGCCACTAAAGCAGCCGGTGACCATTCGGCTTGACGCTGATGTGCTGTCCTGGTTCAAGGAGCATGTCGAAGGCGGTGGCTATCAAACGGAGATCAACCGCGTGCTCCGCCGTCATGTGCTAGAGCAGGAAAAGCGGCGTTCCTGAGCATTCGCGGTCTGTTGCCAGCCGATCTTGGCTCGCCGTTACTTAATTTGCTGGAACGTCCTTCGGGTGGCGGTCGCCGATCAGGCCGAGCATCACGCCTTGCTCCAGCCACGCCTTGGCGCCGGCGAGCACCAGCGCAAAACCGCCGGTCGAGCCGATCGCCTGCTTGACCTGCTCGTCAGGGCTGCCGGCAAAGCCGAAATTGCGGACCTCGACAAAGGTCGTGTTGCCCGGCATCTCCTCGAAAGTCCAGACCACCGTAGTCGGCGGATCGCTCCATTGCATGACGATCTTCTTGTTATCGGCGATCTCACTGACATTGACCGTCGTCGAGACGCCATACATGCGCCATTCCCAGCGAACTTTGTTGCCGCTGTCCAGCCTGTCGCTGCCATGGGTGAACCAGAATTTCGTCGTGATCGCCGGATCGACGAAGGCTTCGAATACGTCGGCGACCGGCCGCCTTATCAGCATGCCGGCTTCGGCGGTCGGTGTTTCGCGGATTTCCATTTCATCCTCCTTTCCACGGCGCCGCCCTGTTCACCAGGCATCGGGTTCGCGCACCAGGTGAATGATGTTGGTCGGGTTGGTGATCCAGCCGCCGCGAAAGCCTTCACCCAGTGCCTCGATGGCATCGCAGCGCACGACACCGGCCTCGGCGAGATGCTCCGCAGCGGCCGGAAAGTCATCGGTGAACAGTTCCAGCCAGATCTCGGCCTGGCTCATCATCGGCGCCTCGTCGATCCACAGCCGATTGGGACCGAGTTCGAAGCCGACGGCCGGCGGCTTGGCGGTGAATGGCTTCAGGCCGATGACGTCGCGATAGAAGGCGACCGTTGCCTGGTATTGATGCGGCGGGACCTTCATCGCGATGTTGATGCCGCCGGTGATCTTCGCGGTCATTCTTACTCCATTTGCTCTCAGATGTTGTTCTGGTTGGCCGGCTCGCCCTTCATCTCGCTGCGGTAATAGCCGTCGCGCAGATTGATGCCGTATTCGACATAGGCCTTCATGCAGGCCAGCATCTGCGACCAGCCCTCGCAATTGAGGTAGGATTTCTTCAGGCCGACCGCGTCCTCGTGCCAGCCGGTTTCGGCGATGGTGACGAAGGTGCCGCCATCGTCGAGCGGCTCGAAATTCATCTCGATGCGAGTCTTGTAGGCTGGCTTGCCGTCGGCGTCGGTGGCATCCCAGCGCAGCACGATGCGGCTGTCTTTCTTCACCTCGTCGACCTCGACGGGAACCTTGCCCCACCAGATGACGGTGGCGCCCGCCACCAGCAGTGCGCTGGCGCCGCCGATCGTGGTGAAGTAGCCGCTAAGTTTCTTCGGATTGACGACCGCATCGAAGACTTCGGCGACGGGTTTGCCGATGCGGCCAGAAACCCTGAATCCAAGAGACATATCCACAGCTCCTTCCTTGAATGGGTCAATGATATGTTATAGAAATATAACATGTCAAGCCAATCGCGGGACGACAATGTTTTCAAGGCGCTGGCGCATCCGCGCCGGCGTGCGTTGCTCGACCGGCTGAAGGATGCGCCGCAGACCACCGGCATGTTGTGCGATGCCTTCCCCGACATGGACCGCTGCACGGTCATGCTGCACCTGAAGGTGCTGGAGGAGGCCGACCTGGTCGTGGCGCGGCGCGAGGGGCGCGAACGCTGGAACCATCTCAACGCGCTGCCGATCAAGCACATCCACGACCGCTGGATCAGTCAATATGCCACGCACGCGATCAGCATCCTCGACCGGCTGAAATCCGATCTTGAGGGATGAAAGGTTTGCCGAAGCCTGCCGATTTTCGGATCTTGAAACCCTTGCGTGCCGGCAGCAATGGCGCGGCTGGACGAATTGAGCCGATTTATCTATAAGCCGGCCATTCCGACAGCGAACGCCGTCCGTCCGTCAGGGACGCAGCAGGACGTTCTGAAATTTTGAATTCGAGCATTTTGCAAGATGCCGGGTGGTTCACCAGGCGGCAGATGCTCTAGCCGAGAAGATGACAGGGGTGCCATGGCTGGCCATTCACAGTTCAAGAACATCATGCACCGCAAGGGCCGCCAGGATGCGGTGCGGTCGAAAATGTTTTCCAAGCTGGCGCGCGAAATCACCGTCGCCGCCAAGAGCGGCACGCCCGATCCATCGATGAACCCGCGCCTGCGCCTTGCGGTGCAGAACGCTAAGGCGGTGTCGATGCCGAAGGACAATATCCAGCGCGCCATCAACAAGGCGTCGATGGGCGATGCCGAGACCTACGAAGCCGTGCGCTACGAGGGTTACGGGCCAGGCGGCGTCGCGCTGATCGTCGAGGCGCTGACCGACAACCGCAACCGCTCGGCGTCGAATGTGCGCGCTGCCTTCACCAAGGCGGGCGGGGCGATGGGCGAGACCGGCTCGGTATCGTTCATGTGGGACCGCGTCGGCGAGATCTACTATCCGGCATCGGGCGGCAGCGCCGAGAAGGTGATGGACGCGGCGATCGAGGCCGGCGCCGACGACGTCCAGTCGGACGAGGACGGCCACACGATCTACTGCGCTTTCGAGAATCTCGGCGAAGTGTCAAAGGCGCTGGAAGGCGCGCTTGGCGAGGCTGAATCGGTGAAGCCGATCTGGAAGCCGCAGACCAATATCGCGGTCGACGAGGAGCGGGCACAATCGCTGATGAAGCTGGTTGCGACGCTTGAGGACGACGACGACGTGCAGAGCGTCTACGCCAATTTCGAGGTCGACGAGGAGACCTTGGCAAAGCTCAGCGCGGCATGATCCAACACGCGCTGCCCACCGTCCGCATCACCTATTGCACCCAGTGCCAGTGGCTGCTCAGGGCCGGCTGGATGGCGCAGGAGCTGCTGTCCACCTTCGGTACCGATCTCGGCGAGGTGACGCTGGTGCCTGGTACCGGCGGCATCTTCACCATTTCCTGCAATGACACGCTGGTCTGGGACCGCCAGCGTGACGGCGGTTTTCCCGACGCCGCAAAGCTCAAGCAACTGGTTCGCGACGTCATCGATCCGGATCGCGATCTGGGCCATGCCGACCGCAAGGGCCATAAGTCAAAAGACCCTGCCTGACGGCCTTTTAGGACTTCCGTCCTGCATTCACCGCCATGCGAAGATGAAGCAGCCCAGCGCCACGATGGCGGTGATGGTGCGGACATGGTTCCACATCACCCAGTCCCTGAGATAGGTGGCCCATACCGCGGCGCCGTTGGCGCTTGCCGGATCGACCGCGGCCAGGGCGTTGTTAAGCGGCACGTTGAACATCATCGTCACGATCGGGTTGCCGACGAGGTAGATCAGGGCGCCGGCGAGGAGCCAGAACGAACCCGGTTGGCTCCAGCCGATAAGAGCGCCGGCGGCAAGGACAAGACAGACCAGCCCGGTGCCGAAAAGCGCGGTCATGAATGCCGGCGTAATCACGGTGATGTTGATCGAATTCATGGCGGCGATGCCGCCTCCGGCAGGCAAGCGGGCGAGCGCCGGCATGATAAAGTTGGAGAAGGCGAAGAAAACGCCGCCGGCAACGCCTGAGCCAATGGCAGCGACGAAGGTGAGGGTGGGAAGCAGTTTCATGATCATGTCAGTTCCTCCGGCTTCAGATTCGAGCAGTTCGATTAGTGTGTCATCTAAAAATATGAATGATCCTCACATTTGCAAAACGTGATAAACCCTCGTATTTTCTCAGTCAAGCCATTTTTCTGGAGACAGTCATGGAAGGCACCGCTGCACCGGGTTCCCGCAACGAGCAGATCGCATCGCCGCGCCGGGCACCGAGCCAGCAGCGCAGCCGCGAGCGGGTCGAGCGCATGCTGGCCGCCGCCTCGGCGTTGATCGCCGAGCAAGGCAGCGACGCCATGCGCATGGGCGAGGTGGCCGAGAGGGCCGGCGTGTCGATCGGCTCGCTCTACCAGTTCTTCCCCGACAAGAGGGCGCTCATCTGGGCGCTGGCCGAACGCTACACCGCCGAAAGCCAGGCCTGCATTGCGGCAGCGCTAGCCGAGGTCAATGACGCCGAAGGCCTGCGCCGGGCATTTTCGGAACTGGTGGATATCTACTACGGAATGTTCCTGGCGGAGCCGGTGATGCGCGACATCTGGTCGGGCACGCAGGCCGACAAGGCGTTGCGCGAACTCGAGCTTGCCGATAGCCGGGCCAACGCCGAATTCCTTACAGCCGTGCTGAAACGGCTGCGGCCATCCGCCGATCCGGAAGCGCTCGAAACGACGGCGTTTCTAATCTGGCAGATGGGCGAGGCCGCAATGCGGCTGGCGATCTCGGTCGGGCGGCAAGAAGGCGACCGGCTGGTTGCCGCCTACAAGCGGATGGCGCTGCGGGAGTTGCTCGATCGGTAGGCCCGCGCCTAGGCAACAAAAAACCCGCCACGAGGGGCGGGTTTTCGATGTACGAAAGGTCGTTGGCTTAGAGGCCGAAACCTTCGAAGCGCTTCTTGAACTTCGACAGGCGGCCACCGCGGTCGAGCAGGGTCTGCTGGCCGCCGGTCCAGGCCGGGTGGGTGGTCGGGTCGATATCGAGATTCATCGTATCGCCTTCCTTGCCCCAGGTCGAACGGGTCATGTATTCGGTGCCGTCGGTCATGACGACCTTGATGGTGTGATAGTCGGGATGGATGTCGGTCTTCATGGGTCTGTTCCTGGCTTGCCGGGTGCTGCCGACGGGCTGAAGCCTGCGTCGATGCGCCCCTTTTTAAAACTCGAAGCCGCAGCTATTGAGGAGCCACGGCTTCTAAAACGGTCGGCGAGCCTATACATCAGCCGGAATTGAATCACAAGGCCGTGGCAAGCGCATATTGATGGCGCAAACCTCAAAGGGCCAAAGGAAACGGTCATGGCGAACATCAGCGGCGATGCAGACGAGCGCAGGCGCTCGCTGAAGCCGCTGCAGCGCCTGTTTCCCTACATCACCCATTACCGCAAAATGGTCATCGGCGCGATCGTCTCACTGGCCGTCGCGGCGGCGACGACGCTGGCGCTGCCGCTGGCCGTGCGGCGGATGATAGATCACGGCTTTTCCGCTTCCGATTCCAGCTTCATTGCCGAATATTTCGCCATGCTGGTGGTGATGGCCGCCGTGCTGGCGGCGGCATCGGCCAGCCGCTACTATTTCGTCATCACGCTCGGCGAGCGCGTCGTTGCCGATATCCGCCGCGATGTCTTTGCCCACGTCACCACGCTGTCGCCCTCGTTCTTCGATACAGCCCAGTCGGGCGAGATCGTCTCGCGGCTCGCCGCCGACACGACACAGGTCAAATCGGCCGTCGGTGCTACCGCCTCGGTGGCTTTGCGCAACGTCATCCTCGGCCTTGGCGCCGTGGCGATGATGGTCTTCACCAGCCCAAAACTGTCCGGCCTGGTCATCGCGGCCATTCCGCTAATCGTGCTGCCGCTGGTCGCCTTCGGCCGCTCGGTGCGGCGCAAGTCACGACTGGCGCAGGATACGCTTGCCAATGCCACCGCCTATGCCAGCGAGCAGATCGGCGCGGTGCGCACCCTGCAGGCCTTCACCAACGAGAAGCTTGTAACCAGATATTTTTCGTCCGCCGTGGAAGCAGCGTTCGAAGCGGCGCGGGCCTCGATCTTTGCCCGCTCCTTTCTCACCTTCTTCGCCATCTTCATGATCTTTTCGTCAGTCGTGGCGGTGCTGTGGTTCGGTTCGCGCGACGTGCTCGACGGCACGCTGTCGCCGGGCACGCTCGGTCAATTCCTGCTCTATTCGGTGTTCGCCGCCGGCGCGCTCGGCGCCCTGTCGGAGGTCTGGGGCGAACTTTCCCAGGCAG
The DNA here is from genome assembly GCF_040318575.1 of Mesorhizobium sp. M1088. Classification (NCBI taxonomy): domain Bacteria; kingdom Pseudomonadati; phylum Pseudomonadota; class Alphaproteobacteria; order Hyphomicrobiales; family Phyllobacteriaceae; genus Mesorhizobium; species Mesorhizobium sp. M1088. The sequence continues at coordinate 205,869 of NZ_JAMYMO010000005.1, forward strand.
CGGGCGCTGCCGAACGGCTGACCGAGATCCTGGCCGAGAAACCCGCGATCCAGGCGCCCGCCGATCCGAAGCCGCTGCCGGCAAAGGCGAGAGGCGCGATCAGCTTCGACGATGTCTCCTTCTCCTATCCGGCCCGGCCCGACCGCGCCGCCGTCCATGGCCTGAGCTTTCAGGTCAAACCCGGCGAGACGGTCGCGATCGTCGGACCCTCGGGCGCCGGCAAGAGCACCGTGTTTTCGCTGCTTCTGCGCTTCTACGATCCGGAGTCCGGCGGGATCATCATCGACGGGGTCGATCTGCGCGAGGCCGATCCGGCGGCGATCCGCGCGCGCATCGCCATCGTGCCGCAGGACGTCACCATCTTTGCCGCAAGCGCGCGCGACAATATCGGCTTTGGCCGGCCTGGCGCCAGCCAGGCCGAGATCGAGGCGGCGGCGAAGGACGCGCTTGCCGACGAGTTCATCCTGAAACTCGAAAAGGGCTATGACAGCCAGGTCGGCGAGCGCGGCGTGACGCTGTCGGGCGGCCAGCGCCAGCGCGTGGCGATCGCCCGCGCCATTTTGCGCGATGCGCCCATCCTGCTGCTCGACGAGGCGACCTCGGCGCTAGATGCCGAAAGCGAGACGCTGGTGCAGACGGCGCTGGACCGGCTGATGAAGGGCCGCACCACGATCGTCATCGCCCATCGGCTGGCAACCGTGCTGAAGGCCGATCGCATCCTGGTCATGGATGGCGGCCGCATCGTCGAGGAAGGCACGCATCAGAGCCTGGTCGCCAAGGGCGGCATCTATGCGCGGCTGGCCAAGCTGCAGTTCGACACCGGGGCGAGTGCTTTCAGGGGCGCGGCCGAGTAGCATCGCTCCATCCCGATGAAATCGGGATAAGGCTCCATCTTCTTGTTTGACCATGATCTTTTCCGAAAACCGGCATCCACTTTTCGGGATCATGGTGCCCCGCGGCGGCCGAGATTCTTCAGTTACCGAAAGCTCGGCGTTTGCCGCGTCGATAGGCGATGAACAGGGGAACGCCGACAAGCAACGACAACAAAAGCATGCTGGCGACGGTCTGTCGCTGCTCCTTTGCCGGATCGCTGAGCTGCACATCGGCAGGCGGCTCTTCATAGGTAAAATCGTACTGCCAGCGAACCTGGTCTGCGAGGTCATCGACGGTTTTCAGATAATCGGCAATCGCCTTGGCCGGTACTTCAGTCGCCAGCGTCTGAAAGTTCCATTCAACTTGAAATTCGGTGGGCGTGTTGGACCAGGATGCCTTGAGAGACAGATAGGGCGTCACGACGTTTTTCATCGACTCGCCGGAAAACCTCGCCTTGAGGTTGCGCACGGTCACCTTGTGGCGGCGGTAGAACTGGGGGCCGAGGGAGACGGGCCCGGTTCGGTCGACAATTGTCGGGGTTGGAAGAGAGTTGTTGCCGAGATCGGCCGCGCGGATCGGGAAATTCTTTGCCAGATCGTTGGCCGTCAGCGCCTCCGCCGGCAAGCGATAACTTTCCTTCACGCTCACTATGTTGCCGTCGCGGCGATCCACGATTTCCGGCTTGGCGATGGTTTGGATGCCCGGATATTGCTTGTTGTAGTATTTCAGGTAGGCGTCCGACACCTCGCTCAGCGACCGGCTGGCGAAATTGCCGCGCATCCAATCGGCATCGGCGTCCTCGTATGTCGAGAAGACCGTCAGCACGAGGGGATCGCCCGGTTTCCGCGGAAAGTCGAATTCCTCGGCGATCTGGATCGCTGGGCTGGCAGGCACAGGGCTCGGCATCTTCTCCAACCCGCCGGTGCTGGAAAGCGGCAGCGCGAAGCCGTAGTCGGGCTGTGCGAGATTGTGCGCCCTGCCGCCCTGAAGATAGTTCGTGGCGTCCAGCCAATATGTCTTTGCTCCGATCCTTGCCTTGACGATGGCATGGTCGAAATCGCGGAGCGCCGGCAGATGCTGGTCCAGGGCCCGTCCCTCGTCGAGATCGGCCAAGGCGACGTCGGCAGCAATGCCAAGCCGCACAAGCGACGAAACCAGCAGCAGGGCCTTGTCCTTGCAGTCACCGAACCCGCTCAGGATGACCGTCGCGGGATCACGCGGAACGTAGGAACCGGCACCCATCGACAGGCTTACATAGCGGATCTGGTCCTGCACCAACCGCATTGCCTCGACCATCCGGTCTTCGGGCACCGGATGCCGCAGAGCGATGTCGTCGAGCTTTGCGGCAAAAGCCGGGGGAAAAACGGTCGCTGGCTTGTAATAGGGCGCAACGGCATCGACCACACTTTGCCAATTCGCGGTAGACGCGACATCGATGGCGCCCCAGCCTGGATAGGTCACGGGCAGGTTGTCCTCGACATTGACCGGTTTCGGGTTTGGAATCTCCCATAGATAGGTGGTGTCCGGTCCAGTCGGGGAGATTGAGGGCTTGAGTCGGGTTCCCCGTGTCTTGATCTGGAGCGGCTGGTCCGAAGGCCAAATGATGCTTGTGCGGATAAGCGCTACCGGCTCTTCCCATTCGGTGGAGAAATTCTTGAAGAAAAGGTCCTTGCCGACCAGCGGCGTTATCTCATAGGTCGACCCGTAGTCGACGATGTCGCCGGTGCGCACATCATCGATGTTGACATGTGCTGTCAGCCAGCCGTCGAAGACACCCTTCTCGGCGTCTCTTTCCCTGCGGAAGATGTCGAATTCGACACCTTCCAGCCGGTCCAAAACGGCGCCATCGCGGATGATGTGAAGATGGTTGAGCGTGACCTTGTGCCGGGACGGATCGAACTGCAGATCGATACTCGCGCCACGATCCAGGCCGGGACGGTCGACGATTTTATAGACGGTGCGCGAGTACTCGACATAGCCGCCGGCGCGATGCGTGATCTGGTCGTCCGAGAGCAGCCATGAAACGCCATTCTTGATTTGATCCGATCGGGTGGGATCGGCAGCCGGAATATCAAGCTGCTTTACCCAGCTTTCTGCCGGCCCCTTGAGAACCATGTCGTCGGCCATGGCCGGAGAACTCAGGCCGATCAATAAGATGAAAAATACCAAGCGGGGCCAGAAAGACTTCATCCTATGAAAACTGTAACAGACAGACATCTACGCTCGCCCAACTTGGAAGAACTCCTTTTTCAGAGGCTTTCCCACCAAAGTAAAGGCCAGTTTCGCGGATTTCTGCAGTCACCGCGGCAAGAACCTGGAATACACGAAGCGGCTCAGTTCCCGTACCGCTTCTTCAGGTGATCGGTGAAATGCACGGCATTGAGCTTTTCGCCGGTAGCGCGTTCGAGCAGTTCTGGCGTCGACCAGCGCGAGCCTTGCGACCAGATCCTTTTGCGGCGCCAGTCGTTGATCGCGGCGAAATCTCCCTTGGCGAGGTCTTCGTCGGCTGAAGGATGATCCCTGGTCAGCGCCGCCCATTGCTGCGCCGCCATCATGGCGCCCAGCGTGTAGGAGGGGAAATAGCCGAAGGCGGCACCCGGCCAGTGGACGTCCTGCATCGGACCATCAGCCGGATTGTCTGATGTCGACAGGCCGAGATAATCGCGCATCTTGGCATCCCAGGCTTCGGGCAGGTCGGCTGCTTCCAGCCGTCCCGAGACAAGCTCCTGCTCCAGCTCGTAACGCAGGATGACGTGCAGCGGATAGGTGACCTCGTCGGCATCGACGCGGATCAGGCCGCGCTCGACCCGGTGCACATGCGGCAGGATGTCGTCGATCCTCCAGCGCTCGCCGAGGTGTCTTTCGACCACCGGCAGCGCCCAGCGCCAGAATTCTGGATTGCGGCCGATCTGCTTTTCGACGAACAGGCTCTGGCTTTCATGCACCGCCATACCGCGCGCTCTGCCGAGCGGCCAGTGCGCCCACGCCTTCGGCAGATTCTGCTCGTACAGCGCATGGCCGGTCTCGTGCAGCACGCCCATCAGCGCCGACAGGAAATCCGAGGTCTTGTAGCGGGTGGTGATGCGCACGTCGCTCGGCACGCCGCCGCAGAAGGGATGGTGCGAAACCGACAGCGAGCCGTGGGTGAGGTCGAAGCCGACTGCCGCCATCATGGCGAGGCCGAGTTCGCGCTGCTTGTCCAAGGGGTAGCTGCCGGAAAGCGGCTTCAGCGGATGTTTCGCCAGCCGCTCTTCCTGCACGGCCAGTGCCTCCGGCACGAAGCCTTTCAGGAAGGTCTTCAACTCGACAAACACAGGCGTGATGTCGGCGGCGCGATTGCCCGGATCATATTGCTCCATCAGCGCGTCGTAAGGCTCGAGCCCGAGCACCTCGGCGCGAAGGGCCGCCTCCTCGCGGACCAGCGCCACGACGCCTTCCAGCGCCGGCAGGAAGCCGGCCCAGTCGTTCTTGGCGCGCAGGTCGCGCCACAGCTGCTCGGAGCGCATGCGCGCGGTCGTCTGGCGCTCGACGAACTCGACCGGCAGGCAGGTCAGGTTGGTATATTGCCGGCGGAATTCCCTGACCGCGGCCTGCTGCTCTTCGTTCAGCGCCTCCTGCTCGGCCGCCGCGATCCAGTCGGCAATCTCCGGCGCAGTCGCCCGGGCATGGTGCATGCCGGCAAGCACCGACATTGCCTCTGCGCGCTTCTCGCCGCCGCCGACCGCCATATGGGTCGCCTCGTCGGCGCCGAGGATGGCGAGGGCGTGTTCCAGTGCTTCTAGCTTGTGGCCGAGGTCGTCGAGTTTTTGAAAGGACATTGTGGGTTCCGCTGATTTGACGGCGGGAAAAGATACCAATGCAAAACTGTTGGCAACCCCTGAAGACCGTCCGCGACCGATGCATTGACTGCCGGCCGCGACGGCCGAAAAGCAACTAGCGGAAGCGGTGGCGTGCGTGATCAATGTCATCCGCGGCGGCAGACCGCGATGGGGAGACGAAACATGATCGCCAATGTGCTGGTCGGGCTGGTGACCGTGATCCACCTCTGCATCGTCTATTTGGAGATGGTGCTGTGGGACACGCCGCGCGGCCATATCGTATTCAGGCTGACGCCGGAATTCGCCAGTGCCTCGAAAGTGCTGGCGGCCAATCAGGGCTTTACAACGGGTTTCTCGCAGCCGGCCTGATCTGGGGGCTTTACCTCGGCGAAGCCGGTTTTCAGTAGTCTTCTTCTTGCTCTGCGTCGCCGTCGCCGGCCTTACGGCGGCAACGGCGGGCGCAAAATCCTGTTCATCGAGACAGTGCCGGCAGTACTGGCGCTGATTGCGCTGGCGTTGGACTAGCGCATGATCCCTGAACCGAAAGCTGGAAAAGGATCATGCGCAAATCAATTGCCACAGCGCCCGGCATTGCGGCCGATTTCAGCCGCCTGGATAAGTTGGGCCATAGCCGTTGGGATAGTATCCGCCATCGGCGCCGTTGCCGATGAGGAAGGCACTGCCGGTGTCAGCGCGCAGCTTTTGGCTGACATCGTCGAGCTGCGCCATCAACTGCTGATATTGCGTGCTCGGCATCGTTCCACGGCGAGCGGCCCTCTGGGCGGCCCGATCGAGTTGAGCGACCTGCGTGCGCAAGTCACGTGCCTCGCCCGGCTCGAGCTTGTTCGCCCGGATGGCGCCCTGGATACCCGTCTCCACACTCTGGATCTGATTGATCAAGGCCGTCTCACGCGGGCCGGCGTAAGCGCCAGCAAACGGAACGGCGAGGAGAAGTGTGGCGAGCGTAGCAGTCCTGAGATTCCTGGGAGCGAAGAAGCGCATGGTTGCGTCTCCTTTACTGGGGAAGGCGGTGGTTGGGAGGGTCCTGCCTTCCGGCCGTGGGCCGTCAGGTTCCGTCGCGTCGCGATGAGCGGTTCCACCGCCGGCGGTTCTCGGCCCATGACCAAGGCTAAAGGCCACGGCGGCAAAGTGTAATTAAAAAATGGTAATTTTTTCAGCTCTTGCCGCTGCCGCACCAGTGCCCTAAATGCCGCCGACTTGAGCCGGCCCGACCTGGCGCATGATACAAGCCAAAGGCTTGCAGATCACCGCTCGGTCAGCTTCAACTCGATGCGGCGGTTCTTGTTGCGCGCCTCTTCGGTATCGGCGGGGTCGAGCGGCTGGAATTCGCCGAAGCCGGCCGCGACCAGCCGGTTGGCCGGCACGCCGTTCTCGATCAGGAACTTGACCACCGATGTCGAGCGCGCCGTCGACAATTCCCAATTGTCGCGGTAGCGGCCGGTGCCGGAGAGCGGCTTGTTGTCGGTGTGGCCATCGACGCGCAGCACCCAGTTGATCTCCGGCGGGATTTCCTTTTGCAATTCGATGATGGCATCGGCAAGCTTCTTCATCTCGACCTTGCCGGCATCGTTGATCACCTCGGAGCCGGTCGGGAAAAGCACTTCCGACTGGAAGACGAAGCGGTCGCCGACGATGCGGATGTTCTCGCGGTCGGCAAGAATTTCACGTAAGCGGCCGAAGAAATCGGAGCGGTAGCGGTTCAGCTCCTGCACGCGTTGCGCCAGTGCGACGTTGAGGCGGCGGCCGAGATCGGCGATCTTGGTGTTGGATTCGCGGTCGCGCGTTTCGGACACGTCGAGCGCTTGTTCGAGCGCTGCGATCTGCCTGCGCAGCGCCGAAATCTGCTGGTTGAGGATCTCGACCTGGCTCAACGCCTGCTGGCTGATCTGGCGCTGGCTGTCGAGCTCGCCGGAAAGTGCCGTCGCGCGCTGGTTGGCGGCATCGCCGGCACCGGCGCCTTGCGCCAGCAATTGCTCGAGCCGGCTCTTTTCCGCCTCCGATGCGGACAGCGATGCCTGCAAATTGGCAAGGGTGTCCTCCTTGTCCTGCGTCGTCGAGCGCTCCAGCGCCAGAAGCTGGGTCAACTCGTTGATCTGCGAATTGAGGCGGTTGAGCACCGTGTCCTTGCCGGAGATCTCGCGGCCGAGCAGGAACTGCGCCAGCACGAAAACAGTCAGCAGGAACATGATCGCCAACAGCAGCGTCGACAGCGCATCGACGAAGCCCGGCCAGTAATCGATGCGGCGGTCGGAGCGCCGGCCTCGTGCCAACGCCACGTCAATGCACTCCAGGCTTCTTCAAGGCGTCGGCGATCTTCTCCAGGGTGTTGCGCATCGCCTTCTGCTCGTCCGACTGGGCCTCGACCCAGTCGCGCATGATCTGCTGTTCCGAGCGCATGTTCTTGACCAGGCCGGAAATGCCGTCGGCGAGATTGGCCATGGCGGTGGCGACGCGCGGATTGGAGCCGCCGCCATTCTCCTGCAGAGTGCGCAGCTTTTCCGACAACAGCCGGATTTCCTCGGAGGGTTCGGTCTTGGCCGTGTCGGCAACGACGATGTCGGAGGACAGGTCGGTGACCGAGGACAGCCAGTTTTCGAGTTCGGTATAGAAGCGCGTCTGGGCGCGGCCGGCCTGCAGGTCGAGGAAGCCGAGCACCAGCGAGCCGGAGAGGCCGAACAGCGAGGACGAGAAGGCGGTGCCCATGCCGGCCAACGGAGCGGAAAGCCCCTGCTTCAGGGATTCGAGCACGGCCGCGGCATCGCCGGTGCCGGGATCGAGCGACTCGATGGTTTCGCGGATCGAGCCGATCGTGTTGAGCAGGCCCCAGAAGGTGCCGAGCAGGCCGAGGAACACCAGCAGTCCGACAAGGTAGCGCGACGTGTCGCGGCTTTCGTCGAGCCGGGTGGCGATCGAATCCAGCATGGTGCGCATCGAACTGGTCGAGAAGGCAATCGTCGAGGAGCGGCCGATCATCGCCTTCATCGGCGCCAGCAGCACCGGTTCGGTGGTTTCGGAACCGGCGCGGAACGAGTTGACCCAGCGCACCTCGCGGAACAGCCGGCCGACCTGGACGAAGGCCAGCAGGATGCCGACCGCCAGCACGCCGATGATCAGGCCGTTGAGGCCGGGATTGGTGACGAAGGCGGTCGAGATCTGGCGGGTCAGGATGGCGGCTATGAAGGCCACGATGAACAGGAAGATCACCATGGTCAGCAGAAACACCTGCGGGCTCGACAATTTGTGCGGGTCGTAGATCAGAACGTCGGAGCGCCTGCCCATGCCGAAGGATCTGAGAAGAGTCATCCGTGCCCCGTTTCCGATGCCGTCGCCGCCGATCAATTTGTGTTTGCGACTCTAAACGGAATTGTGACGAAATTGAATGGCGCTTGGCAATATTGCCACTGTCCGCGACCGGAGGTCAAAGCCGGTTGATGACCAGGCAGTCGACCATGGCGGCCAGATGCAGGCCGGCGCCGGTGACGACAAAGCCATGCCACAGCGCATTGTGGAAGCGCAGGCCCTTCCAGGCGAAGAAGATCACGCCACAGGAGTAGACGATGCCGCCGGCAACGATGAGCGCGATCGATGTCGCCGGCAGCGTCCGCACGAGCGGCTCCACCAGAACGATACCGCTCCAGCCGATGGCTAGGTAGAAGACGATCGCCAGCCGGTCGAAACGGCCGGGAAGAAAGACCTTGATGGCGATGCCGACCGCCGCGGCGGTCCAGACCAGGACGATCATGGAAACGGCCAGCGGCGAGCCGCCGAGCTGGGCCAGGAAAGGCGTGTAGGTGGCAGCGATCAGCAGATAGATCGCGGCATGATCGAAGCGCCGCAATATCCATTTCGCCGGCGACGAGACCGGCCAGACATTATAGGCCAGCGAAACCGACAGCACGGTGAGCAGCGAGACTACATAGAAGGCGGCGGCGACGTATTCGCCGGGGCCGGTTCGATAGGCGGCCAGTGCCAGCAGCGTCGAGCCGGCAGCGATCGCTAGCACGATGCCCACGGCGTGGACAATGCCGTCGGCGATGATCTCGGCGCGCGAGTAATGCCAGCGCCCCATGAAGGGAATGTCGAGCTGGGAGAGTTCGCTCTGGGGTTGGGGCCGGCTGTTCGTCATCGATGATCCTGCGCCACCTTATCTGGGCGGCCGCGGGACAGTATTTCAAGCTTTGGTTGCGGTTTTGCGACTGCGGCGGTTCAGCGCGGCGTGCCTCTATCAGCCGACTGAGAGTGGCTTTTTGATAGTCTTCAACAGCGCGCGCTGGATGAGTTCGTTGCCGGCGACCAGTGAACCGGCGTTCAGCACATCCTGTCCCCCGGCGAAATCGGAGACGAAACCGCCCGCCTCGCGGATCAGCAAAATGCCGGCGGCGACATCCCAGGCCGACAGGCCGGTTTCCCAGAACCCGTCCATGCGGCCGGCGGCGACGTAGGCAAGATCGAGCGAGGCGGAGCCGAGACGGCGGACGCCAGAGACCTCGGCCATGACATTGCGCAACTCGATGAGGAAATTGCCGTGCTGGCCACGCCCGAGATGCGGCATGCCGCAGCCGATCACCGCATCGACCAGCTTGGTGCGGCCGGCGACGCGCAGCCGGCGGTCGTTCATGAAAGCGCCGCCGCCGCGCTCGGCGGTATAGAGCTCATCCATCGCCGGATTGTAGACGACGCCGGCGACGATCTGGCCCTGGCGCTCCAGCGCGATCGAAACGGCAAAGAGCGGAATGCCGTGCAGGAAATTGGTGGTGCCGTCGAGCGGGTCGACGATCCAGCGGTGCTGGCCGTCGTCGCCCTCGATCACGCCGCGTTCCTCCATCAGGAAGGCGTAGCCGGGCCGCGCCTTGGAGAGTTCGGCAAAGACGATGTCTTCGGCCTTGCGGTCGGCCTGGCTGACATAGTCGCCCGGCCCCTTCATCGAGACCTGCAGGTTCTGCACTTCGCCGAAGTCACGCGACAGCGAGCGGCCGGCCTTCATTGCGGCCTGGACCATGACATTGAGGATCGCGGAACGCGCCATTGCTGTTCTTCCTGTCGCTGCGCCTATTTGCCTTGACGCATGATCTTATCCAAAAAGTCTGCAACTCTTTGGGATCACGCCTTAGTCGGCGCGGCGCACGTAAGTGATTTCGTTGGTATCGACGATGATGCGCTCGCCCGAGCCGATGAACGGCGGCACCAGCACGCGGATGCCGTTTTCGAGTATCGCCGGCTTGTAGGACGAGGCTGCCGTCTGGCCCCTCACCACCGGGTCGGCCTCGGTGATGGTCAGCGTCACCTGGTCGGGCAGCGAAATGCCGATCGGCCTTTCGTCATAGAGCTGGACCGTCACCATCATGCCGTCCTGCAGGAAGGCGGCGCGATCGCCGACGAACTCCTTTTGCAATTCGAGCTGCTCGTAGCTTTCGGTGTCCATGAACACCAGCGCGTCGCCCTGCTCGTAGAGGAAGGAAAAATCCTTCAGATCGAGCCGGATCTGCTCGACCGTCTCGGCCGAACGGAAGCGCTCGTTGAGCTTGGTGCCGTTGATCAGGTTCTTGAGTTCGACCTGGTTGTAGGCGCCGCCCTTGCCGGGCTTGACGGTGTTGGTCCTGACCGCCACCCAAAGGCCGCCATCATGCTCGATGACGTTGCCGGGACGGATTTCGTTGCCATTGATCTTGGCCATGGTGAGGTGATCCGGAAATGAGATGATCGCCGCAAAGGGCAATTTGGCGCCTCCAAGACCACAAATCGCCAGCAGAGGCAAGGAGCGCCTTCCGATGAAGCGGGAACGAAGCTGGCCCGGCAGCGCGGCGTGGCGGCCTCAGTCCGCCCTGACAGTCGCGGTGACGGCCTCGGTCACTGCGTCGGCGACCTCTCTCAAAAGATGCAGATGCGGCGAACGCAAGACGACAATTCGCAGCGACAGCTCGAGGCCGGGAGCGTCGACCAGGGCAATGCCCTCCGGCAGCTTTTCCCGCAGCAGCCGCCTGGGCAACAGGCCAAGGCCTTGGCCTCGACGAACCCAGTCGATCTGCAGCGCGCTGTCCTGAATCTCGGCGCCGACCATCAACCTGTGGCCGTCCTCGGCCAGGGCAGCCGCCAGCCGCCGGCGCGCGTCGCAGGGTTCAGGGCTGAGGACCCAGGGCATGGTCTTGACGTCGGCTTGCCGACTGGTGTTTTCGGCTGCGATGATGCCGAGGGGCTCGGTTCCGACAACGCCGTCTCCAGTTTTGGAATTGCTGCCGTCCAGGATGAAGGCGAGGTCGAGCTGTCCGCGCTTGTGCTGGTCGGCCAGCTCAAGACTCCAGCCGCTCTTCAGACGCAGCGAAACCTTCGGAAACCGCGCCACGGCATCAGCAATGGCGGCGGCCACGGCTTTGTCGCAAAGTCCATGCGCGAGGCCGAGCCGCAGCAGGCCCTCCGGCTCGTTGCCCTTGGCGAATGATCTCAGCGCGTCGACGGCGGCGAGAATGTCCTTGCCGCGTGCCAGCACCTCTACGCCGGCCGGGGTCAGTCGCGACGGCTTTAGCCGGCGGTCGAGCAATTCCGTGCCGAGCACCTCCTCCAGCCGCTGGATCTGGCGGGTGACGGCCGGCTGCGTCAACGGCAGGCGTCGAGCCACCTTCTGAATCGAACCCTCCTCGGCAAAGAGGGCCAGTGTTTTCAGTTCTTCAAGCACGACACACCCGAACATGTCACAGAAGCATAATTATGCTGAACATTATGAATTTGAAATCCGGTGGATGGCAAGCGATTTTCCTCTGGCAGGACCCAGCCGGAAAGGAACGACGATGAAGGCGATCGAATTGCAGAGCCCGGGCGGCCTCGAGAACCTCAGAATGATCGAGCGGCCGATGCCTGAGCCAGGGCGCCAGGAGATGATTGTGAAGGTCAAGGCGACGGCGCTGAACTACCGCGATGCCGAGATCGTCCGCGGCAGCTATCACACGAAGTTTGCCTTGCCGCTGGTGCCGCTGTCGGACGGCGTCGGCGAAGTCGTTGCCATCGGCGCCGAGGTCAGCCGGTTCAAGATCGGCGACCGGGTCTGCGCCACGTTCTGGCAGCGCTGGGTCGGCGGCAGTTTCGCCATGGCCGAGCCCTCCTATCAACGCGGCGGCCCGATCGACGGGCTGCTCAGCGAATTTGCCCGGCTCGACGAACAGGCGGCGGTGCTGGCGCCGGCCAATCTGAGCGACCTCGAGGCGGCGACGCTGCCATGCGCCGGCGTGACGGCATGGCATGCGCTGTTTACGGAGGGCAGCGTCAAACCCGGCGACACCGTGCTTTGCCTCGGCACCGGCGGCGTTTCGCTGTTTGCGGTGCAGTTCGCCGCCGCTGCCGGGGCGCGCGTCATCGTGACGTCGAGCAGCGACGAGAAGCTTGCGCGGGCAAAGCAACTTGGCGCGCAGGACGGCGTGAACTATCGCAGCGTCCCCGATTGGGCATCGGCCGTGCTGGGATTGACGGATGGCCGCGGCGCCGACCATATCATCGAGGTTGGCGGACCGCAGAGTTTTGCACAATCGCTGAGGGCAGCGGCGCGCGGCGCCCAGATCAACGTCATCGGCTATCTCGGCGGCAGTGACGGCGCCATCAACCCGCTCGACATCTTCCGCCGGCAGGTCAGGGCGCGAGGCATACCGGTGGGCTCACGCGAATCCTTTGAAGAGATGAACCGCGCTATCGCCGTCAACCGTTTGAAACCGGTGATCGACCGGGTCGTGCCATGGAGCCGGGCCGCCGAAGCCTTTCGGTACCTTGAACACGGCTCTCCCTTCGGCAAGGTCGTGCTCGATCATACCCAATGAGTCCGCCTGATGAGCCTGGTGCAATGAGTCGCGAGACCGCGGTCAGGGCAGGCGGTTGGCCCGTTGTAGCGCCTGCTGCGTCTGCTCGTCGGTCAGGCCCTGCAGGAAATCGTCCATCTCTTGGTCGATGAGCCCGGCGCGGCGGGCGACAACATACCAGGCACCGGCGAGGATCAGATCCGGGTCGGTGCCGATGCCGTTCATGTAGAGCTTGGCGAGACGGTTCTGGGCGGCGACATTGCCGCCCTCGGCGGCCTGCTTCATCCAGTTGAAGCCGGATTTCAGGTCGCGGGCGCCGCCGCGCCCCTCGATCATCCAGGTTGCGAGATCGATCTGTGCCGTGTCGTAGTTCTGCCGCGCGGCCTGTGCCAGCAGGCCGCGGGCGCGGACATCGTCGCGCGGCTTGCCGCCGGCGCCATTGGCGTAGACCTGTGCCATCGCATATTGTGCGTCGGCAAGCCCGGTCGCGGCAGCGCGCTCGTAATAGGATACGGCTTTGGCAATACCGGCATCGCCGGGCTCCTGTTCGACCATCAGCTGCGCAAAATTGAACTGCGCCAGGCGGTTGCCGGCCTCGGCTGCGGCCTGCATCAGCGCATAGGCCTCCTTCTCGTCCTTTTTGACGTAGCGGCCGTCGAGCAGCATCAGCGCATACTGGAATTGCGATTCCGGGACGCCCTGCTCGGCGGCAAGCGCATACCACTTCGCCGCCCCTGCCGCGTCGACCGGCACGCCGAGGCCGCGCGACAATATCTCGGCCACCAGCGTCTGTGCCGCCGGATCGCCGTTTTGAGCGCGCGAAAGCGCAAGGTTGTAGGCCGTTTTGTAGAGCCCGCGCTGAAAGGCGCCGTAGGCAGCATCGGACGGCTTTGCGCCGAAGCGGTCGGGGTTGATGGTGTCGGCCGACGGCAACGGGGCGGTGGTGGCGGGCTGCGGCAATTGTGCGGCGATCGGCTTGTCGGCAGGTTCGCTGGAATCCGGCCTGGGCTGCGGCAGAGGAACGGGTTCCGCCGCTATCGCCTGCGTCACGGCCGTTGCGAGAAAGGCGCTGAAAAGGATTTTCCGCGAGAGCACGTCAGTCCTCGAAGCGCGGCGCGGTTTCGTCGAGCAGCGCGTTGGCGGCGGCAACCGCCATCTTCGGATCGACGCCGTCGGCAAAAACGGCGCTGGACAGCGCCACGAATTCAGCGCCGGTGGCGGCGACCGCTTCCACCGAGGCAAGATCCGATCCGGCCATGACGATGCAGGGGATCTGGATGACGTCCGCCCACCATTGCCCGAGCGACAGGTTGCGCGGGTGCGGCTCAGGCTTGTTGTCGTAGCCGAAACGGCCGAAGAAAATGTAATCAGGCCTGACCTCGCCGAGTTCCAGCGCATCGTCGCGGGTCTTGGCGCCGCCGGTGCCGACCATCATCCTGGCCTGGAAGTGTTGGATCGTTTCGGCGAGCTCGTCCTTGCCGACCTCGACATGAATGCCGTCGGCCTGGACGCGGCCGGCGATGCGGGTGTCGCCGGCAATGATGACGGCAATGCCGGCCGCTTGCGCCACCGGCACGATCTGCTCGGCAAAGGCTTGGAAAGAGGCCTCGTCCATACCGTTTTCCGGCAGGATAAGCGAGGCGACGTCACCGCCCTCGAAGGCCGCGGCGATGCGCTCGGCCGGCACGTTCGGCGGCGCGATCAGCACGATACGGCAGCGGTTGGGCGGCGTTGCGTCATTCATTGGTGTTCGGTCCCGGTTATCGCCTATGCCGGGCGAAGATGGTTGCATTGCGGCATAGAGCAAAGTGCGGGGATTGAACAGGCGGCAGGGGGATCACGATTGCCGTCAACGATTTTATGGGGCTCGGCGCATGGCTGCCGTTGGCCGAAATTCTCCCCGCCGGTCGCTTGCGGCCCCTACGCAGGCACCTTCGATTTCCACAGCGACCAGCCGAGATTCATGCCGGCGGCGGCGACCAGGATGGCGGCGGCGCCGACGATCTGCGCCGGATGCAGCCGGTGGCCGAAGGCGACGACGTCGACGAGGATGGCGACGACTGGGTAGATGAAGGACAGCGATCCCTGCAGATGCGTCGGCAGCTTCTGGATGGCGCCGTACATGAGGATGTACATCAGACCGGTATGGACGATGCCGAGTGTCGCCAGCATGACCCAGCTCCGCGCATCGACGGGAAGGTGGGTGAGATTGGCGAAGGGTGCCAGCATGAGAACGCCGACGCAGACCTGGATCAGGGCGATCAGGTGCGGCGGCGTGCCTTTGAGCTTCTTGGTGACGATAGCCGCAACGGCCCAGAAGAAAGCCGCGGCCAGCGCCATCGCAATGCCGGTAAAGTAATCCGTACCATGATCGCCTGCATCGGGCGCGGCCTGCACGATCAGCAGCATGCCGGCGAAGGCGATGCCGAGCCAGGTCAGCTTGGTCATCGTCAGCCGTTCGGAGAAGAAGAGCGCGCCAAAACCCACCAGCATGAAGGGCTGCGTGTTGTAAACGGCCGTGGCGATCGAGATCGACGCGCGGGAAAACGCGCTGAACAGCAACAGCCAGTTGATAACGATGGCAGCACCGCCGAGCGCCGCGATCGTGACGATGCGAAGCGACAGCCTGCCGCGCAGCAGCCCAAGCGCCGCGCAGATGATCAGTAGCGTTACCGCACCGAAAGCACAGCGCCAGAACACCACGTCCATGATGGGCTGGCCGGAAAGGACGACGAACCAGCCGATCGTGCCGAGGATCGCCATCGCCGCCGTCATTTCGATCGTGCCGCGTACCGTGCTGTCCATGGGTGCTCCTGAAACTCGTTGAGATTTTATAATCCCACAGCGGATCGGGTCTTTCCAGGACTTCTAGCTGGTGATATGCAGGGCAAACCTAATTAAATTAGGTAAGAATCGGCTTTTTCTTGGAATTGTAAAATGCTGGACGAGCTCGATAGAAAGCTCCTCGATATCCTGGTCAAGGATTCACGGACCTCGCTGAAGGAACTGGCGCTGCAGGTCGGGTTGTCGTCACCAAGCGTTTCGGAGCGGCTTCGGCGGCTAGAGGATCGCGGCGTCATCCGCGCGTTCACCATCGACATCGATCCGCAGGCGCTCGGCTACGCCTTGCAGGCGATCGTTCGCATCCGGCCATTGCCGGGCAAGCTGCACATCGTCCAGAAGCTGATCGAGGAAATCCCGGAATTCGGCGAATGCGACAAGGTGACGGGCGATGACTGCTTCGTTGCCCGGCTGTTCGTCCGCTCGATCGGCGAGCTCGACGGGATTCTCGACCGCATCGCCGACAAGGCCGAAACCAGCACCGCCATCATCAAGGCGCAGCCGATCCGGAGACGCCCGCCGCCGCTCGACATGCCAAACATGTGACGGATTTCGGTCGCGTGGCCCACATATTTGCGGTCGCGGTCTGGCCATTTCTGGTTTATTCCAGAGATCACTTTCCCTCCAGCGTCCCTTCCCCATGTCAGGCCTGCTCGTCGATCCCTGGTTCTATGCCGCGGCCATTCCGGCCGTCATCCTCGTCGGCCTGTCGAAAGGCGGCTTCGGCGGCGCCGTCGGCTTTGTCGGCGTGCCGTTGATGGCGCTGACCATGCCGCCGGTTCAGGCTGCCGCAATTCTTCTGCCAATTCTGTGCCTGATGGACATTGTCTCGGTGTGGACGTGGTGGGGCATCTTCGACCGCAAGATGCTGGCCGACATGATGCCGGGCGCCGTGATCGGCATTGCCCTTGGCTGGCTGACGGCGGCACTTGTAACCGAAGAGATGGTGCGGCTGATCGTCGGCGCGGTTGCCCTGATCTTCGTGCTGCGCTGGCTCTATTTGCAGCTCCGCCACGGTGCCGGCCACGCGGCGGAGCCCAACCGCGTCGCCGCGGGCTTCTGGGGAACCGTTGCCGGGTTCACCAGCTTCGTCGCCCATGTCGGCGGCCCGCCTTTTCAGGTCTATGCGCTGCCGATCAGGCTCGATCCGAAGGTGCTGTCGGGCACCGCGGCGATCTTTTTCGCCGTCACCAATGCGCTGAAGCTCATCCCCTATTTCGCGCTCGGCCAGTTCGACACCACCAATTTGACCGCATCGGCGGTGCTGATGCCGCTGGCGCCGCTGTCGACCATCGCCGGCGCCTGGCTGGTGCGGCGGATGCGGCCGGAGCTGTTCTATCCCTTCACCTATGCGACCGTAGCGGTCGTCGCGGTCAAGCTTCTGTGGGACGGCATCGCCGGCCTCCTGTAAGACGGCGGCCCCATTCGGCCGCCGCCGGATATCCTTACACCTCAGGCGGCACTCGGCAGCAACTGCCGCGTCCTGCCAAGCGCCAGGGCAATGCCGGTTGCCAGTATGAGCGCCATGCAGCCCAGAATGGTGATGTCGTGCAGCGTCGGCTTCAGCACCATGTCCGCGATGATCACCAGCATCACCGAATAGTCGAAGCGCGCGGCGCTGAGGACGCGCTGGCCCTGGGCAAGCACCGCCGGCGTCACACCCTCCTTGGCGATCATGCCTGCCATGCGGTCGGCAGTCGGCTTGAAGATGAACATGCCGATGCAGAAGGTCGTCGCATAACCGGCAAGGCCGATCAGCACCCACAGATCGGAAAAGCCGACCCAGAAGCCGCACATGATGAGGCCGAAAAGCAATGTCAGCATCGACATCGGCGCGAAGAACCGGTTGCCGAGCTCGCCGGTGGCGCGCATCGCCTGCAGCATGCCTTCGACGTTCCCGGCGCGGTCGGCGCGTACCGCGAGCAGCATCAGCGTGAAGCCGCCGCCGACCCAGAGGATCGCCGAGACGATATGCAGAAATTTAACGGCCGAGTACCAGTCCATTATTCGCTCCTTGAGAGATTTGATGATTTGCCGGAGCGCAAGGTTTGCTCCGCCTCGTTGCGAGGAGCGGGCGTTTACCGCGGCGCCTGTTTCGGAACGATGTCGCGCGGCGAGCGGATCTGTTTCGATATGTCGGTCACGATCTGGAGGAAACATGGCGCAAGCGCGTCGCCCCGACTTTCCAGCCGGTAGTGGGAACGGGTGCCGTGGCCAGTCAGCTGTGCTGTTACGGCACAGATGCTGGGCGCTTGATCGAAAAATATGCCCTGCGTTAAGGCTTCGTTAAGCTTTACAGGCGTTTACTATGTCCATCCAGTGATCTGGATTCTTACCGAGTGGTTGGAGCCACTTTGTTTGACGCCTCCCTGTTAAACTCCTGAGAGCCGCCTTATCCGCGGCTCTTTTTTTGTCCGCCGGCATGGGCGTCCTTCCGGCTAAATGCGTCCGTTAACCGTTTGTTAAACATGTGCTTGCCTTCGCTGGCAGCGAAGCGCATTTTCAAGCTTCAGTCGTTTAGGCTGCCGGATATGGCGGCCAAGAGCCGAATCGGCCGGCTGTCAGGCAAGTGCAGGGGCGTAGCGATGAACGAGCCTTCGAAGGCGAGCGCGAAAACCATCAAGCTGGCGGAGCGCCGGGTTTTCTCCCAATCCTTCAAGCCGCTCTATCAGGAAGGCATGGGCCTGGTCGAGCAGGCGGCCGAATATCTCGACGGCAAGGGCCGCGCCGAGGCCAAGAAGCTGTCGAGGCTGGCGGCGACGCTTTATGCGGCCGAATCGATGCGGCTGACCACCAGGCTGATGCAGGTCGCCTCGTGGCTGCTTTTGCAGCGGGCGGCGAATTCCGGCGAGAT
This sequence comes from Mesorhizobium sp. M1088, assembly GCF_040318575.1. NCBI lineage: Bacteria > Pseudomonadati > Pseudomonadota > Alphaproteobacteria > Hyphomicrobiales > Phyllobacteriaceae > Mesorhizobium > Mesorhizobium sp. M1088. Next base: position 224,054 of record NZ_JAMYMO010000005.1, read on the forward strand.
GACCCGCGATCAGGTGGCCTCAGAAAAATCCAAGGTGCGTCTCGACACTGCCTCGGCGCATGACGAGGCGCCCGGCTGGGCCGAGCTGCCGAAGGATTTCATCGACCTCGTCAACCGTTCGCTGCGGCTGCAGGCGCTGGTGCGCCGGATGGACGAGGAGATCTATGGCGGCCTTGCCGAGGTGCCGCCGTCGAGCCGTCGCCTCAATCCGGTCTCCGACCAGATCACGCTGCTCAACACGGCTTTCGCCCGCGGCTGAGAGACCGTTTCATAATTCTACTCCGGCGGCCATCTAGACTAACCGCGAAGGGATGGGCTCGCGATCATCAGGCGGGGAGAATCACGCAGCAGCAGGCGCGATCCGACCTCCACGATAGACCTGATCGCTGGGAGCAGCTCCTGCCCCAATGACGTCAGCTCATACTCCACGGTCGGCGGCGATGTCGGCATCACGTGGCGTGCGAGGACGCCACGCTCCTCGAGATCGCGCAACCTGGCGGTCAGCACCTTCGCCGAAATGGCTGGGATATCGCGGCGCAATTCGGAGAACCGGCGCGGGCCGTCGCTCAAGGACCAGAGCACCTCGGGTGTCCAGCACCCGCCAAGCAGCGCCATGCACCTCGACATGGGGCAGCCGGGAAGCGCCTTCACCTTCGTTCGCATCCTGAGGACCATCGCGCATCTTCCATGAGAGTTTCCAGTTGGTTACCGGAAAATGATGGTAACTACAAGATACGTGGTTTCCGATGGTAACGAGAGCCGCTATCTGAGGCTCTCAATCCATCCAACCACGAAATGGACAGAACGATGTACGCAATAACTGGAGCAACAGGGCAGCTTGGCCGTCTCGTGATCGACGCGCTGCTGAAGACAGTTCCGGCCAGCCGGATCGTTGCGGCGGTTCGTGATCCGGCAAAGGGCCAGCGATCTTGTCCAACGCGGCGTAGTCGTGCGGGAGGCGGACTATGATCGTCCCGACACGCTCCCGATGGCGCTGGCCGGCGTCGATAGACTGCTGCTGATTTCCTCGACCGAAGTCAGCGGCCGCTTGCCGCAGCATCGGTCAGTGATCAAGGCCGCCCAACGGGTGGGGGTTTCGCTGATCGCTTACACAAGCATGCTGCATGCGGACACGTCTCCCGCGAGGCTCGCGGTCGAACATCGGCAGACGGAGGAGGTCATCGCGGCCTCCGGCCTACGCGCCGTCATCCTGCGCAACGGCTGGTACACCGAGAACCATCTGATGGCGCTCCCGGCGGCTCTGGAGCACGGCGCCTTCATCGGCGCCGCAAATGAGGGGCGCTTCTCGTCCGCGGCGCGGCAGGATTATGCCGAGGCCGCGGCCGTGGTGCTGACGAGCGAGGATCAAGCAGGGAGGATTTACGAGCTCGCGGCGGACCAAGCCTTCACGCTCGCCGAGCTTGCGGCGAAGGTCTCGCGGCAATCGGGCAAGGCGATCGCCTACAACGACCTTGCCGGGGCGGCCTATGAGGGTCTGTTGACGGGCGCCGGGCTGCCCGCCGATCTCGCCGCTATCCTGGCCGATGCCGACATTGCAGCCTCACGCGGAGCGTTGTTCGATGACGGCGGCGCCATGAGCCGGCTGATCGGTCGACCGACAACGCCACTGGAGAGCGTCGTTGCGGCAGCATTGCGCGGTTGAAACCGAGATGGCTGTCACATCCGCCAAAGGATCAGAGGACCGTCTGTCGCTCGCGCCAACAGTTATTCAAACGACTAGACTAGCGCAGCCTTCTGCGCTTCCGGTGCTCGCGTACTTATGTACGCTCCGCTCCGGTTCTCGAAAACCACGCTATCTGTCTCGCCAGAGCGAATTCTCAAACATTCTCTAGACCAGACTCGGTTGCTGTTTCTGGTTTGTTTCACATTTCGCTGGCATCGCTGTCCCCCGAAGGTAGACTTGACGGATGGGGGAAGCGATTCGCATCATCGGCATCGATCCGGGGCTGAGGCGCACCGGCTGGGGCATCGTCGAGAGCCTCGGCAATTCGCTGCGCTTCGTCGCTTCCGGCACGGTGCGGTCCGACGACAAGGCCGCCCTGGCGGTGCGTCTTTGCCAGTTGTATGACGGGCTCGCCGAGGTCCTGCATGCCGCGATGCCGCAGGAGGCGGCGGTCGAGCAAACTTTCGTCAACAAGGACGCCGCAGCGACGCTGAAACTCGGCCAGGCACGCGGCATCGCCATGCTGGTGCCGGCGCGTGCCGGCCTTGTCGTTGCCGAATATGCGCCAAACGCCGTCAAGAAGGCGGTGATCGGCGTCGGCCATGGCGACAAGAAGCAGATCCACATGATGGTCAAGGTGCTGATGCCGAAGGCGACTTTCGACAGCGATGACGCCGCCGACGCGCTGGCCATCGCCATCTGTCACGCGCATCACCGGCAGAGCATCGCTTACAGGATGGCGGCGCTGGCCGGATAAGTATGTTCTTGACTTGTTCTCCAGTGGGCAATAAGTAATACCAACGAGGTATTACCATGCGCGTTACCACCAAGGGCCAAGTGACCATCCCGAAGGAAATACGGGATCATCTGGGTATCGGCCCGGGCTCGGAGGTGGAGTTCGTCCCCACCGAGGACGGGGCTCGTGTTATTGCGGTCGACGAAAACATGCCGGAGGAGGAAGCCTCGCGCAGATTCAGCCAGATGCTCGGCCGTATGGCCGGTACGCTGGATCTGGGAGGCATGACGGCGAACGAATATATGGAATGGCTGAGGGGCCCACGTGAAGATCTCGACATTGATTGACACAAATGTCCTGATCGACGTTTGGGGTCCTGCCGGACGGGAGACGAAATGGTCGGCATCCGCGATTACCGCATGCCGGCGCGACGGCGCACTCGTAATCAATGCAATCGTCTGGTCCGAGCTCGCGCCGTTGATTGCGACCGAACAGGCCCTTCGCCAAGCAGTCGACATGCTCAAGATGGATCGCGAATTCCTGCCGTGGGAAGCAGCCTTCCTCGCCGGTGTCACACATTCGCGCTATCGCCGCGCCGGCGGCCTCCGCGAACGAACGCTGCCGGATTTCTTTATTGGAGCCCATGCGGTTGTCGCTGGGCATCGCCTGCTGACGCGCAATGCCGCGCGCTATCGCGGCTATTTCCCGGACCTCGATATCATCTCTCCGGAAACCCACCCGGCATGATCGGCACGCTCAAATGATCGGCAAGCTAAAAGGCACGCTGGACGAGATCGACGAGGATTTCTGCATCGTCGACGTGCATGGCGTCGGCTACGTCGCCTATTGCTCGGCGCGCACGCTTACCGCGTTGCCGCCGCCCGGCGAGGCGGTGGTGCTGTTCATCGAGACCTATGTGCGCGAGGACATGCTGCGGCTCTATGGGTTCCAGTCGGTGCTGGAGCGCGAATGGTTCCGGCTGTTGATGAACAATGTGCAAGGCGTCGGCGCCAAGGTGGCGCTGGCCATCCTATCGACGCTGGCGCCGGCCGATCTCGCCAATGCGATTGCGTTGCGCGATATCGCCATGGTCAGCCGTGCGCCGGGCGTCGGCAAGAAGGTGGCCGAGCGCATCGTCACCGAATTGAAGAACAAGGCGCCGGCCTATGCGGGCACTGCCTCCGGCACCATCGGCCTGAAGCAGGAGCTCGGCGAGGGCGTCGCCTCGGCGCCGATCACCGATGCCGTCTCGGCGCTGGTCAATCTCGGCTATTCGCGAGACACCGCCGCCAATGCAGTGGCGGCGGCGCTGAAGACGGCAGGCGAAGAGGCGGACGCGTCGAAGCTGATCCGCTTCGGGCTGAAGGAGCTGGCACGGTGAGACGTTGCCCGACAAATAAATTCCGACTAGGAACAAGAGCATGGTCGGATATGCAAGCTTGACCTCCAGGGGGCAGCTTACGATTCCAAAGAAAGTCCGGAACGAGTTGTCGCTCAAGTCAGGCGATACTGTTGCGTGGACGGTCGTGGATGGTCTCCTGATAGGAACGCCGCGCAATCTCGAATTTGCCGACCTCGCTGGATTTCTAGGCGATCCACCTGACGGGCCTGCTGCGCTGGAACAGATCGATGCGGTGGTAAGAGATGCAGTGGGCCGCCATGTTGTTGGCGAGGAGCACGGCGACGAACGAGAGGGTGCCGGGTGACGTTGATCGGTATCGATACAAACTTTTTCTTTCGGGCGGTATGCGCATGAGCCTTTCGCCACGCCTCATTGCTCCCGACAGACGCGGCGAGGACGCCGAGCAGACCTTGCGGCCGCAGACGCTTGGCGACTTCGTCGGCCAGGCGGCGGTGCGGGCCAATCTCAAAGTGTTCATCGAGGCCGCCAAGGGCCGCAGCGAAGCCCTCGACCATGTGCTGTTCGTCGGCCCGCCCGGCCTCGGCAAGACGACGCTGGCGCAGATCATGGCGCGCGAGCTCGGCGTCAATTTCCGCTCGACCTCGGGTCCGGTCATCGCCAAGGCCGGTGATCTCGCGGCGCTGCTCACCAACCTCGAAGACCGCGACGTGCTGTTCATCGACGAGATCCACCGGCTCAACCCGGCGGTCGAGGAAATCCTCTATCCGGCGATGGAGGATTTCCAGCTCGACCTGATCATCGGCGAGGGGCCGGCGGCGCGCTCGGTCAAGATCGACCTGGCCCGCTTCACGCTTGTCGCCGCCACCACCCGGCTCGGCCTGTTGACCAACCCGCTGCGCGACCGCTTCGGCATTCCGGTGCGGCTCAATTTCTACTCGGTCGAGGAACTCGAGCAGATCGTGCGGCGCGGCGCCCGCATCCTTGCCATGCCGCTCGGCGACGACGGTGCTTTGGAGATCGCCCGGCGGGCGCGCGGCACGCCGCGCATCGCCGGCCGGCTGTTGCGCCGGGTGCGCGACTTCGCCAGCGTTGCCGGCGACGGTCATGTCGACCGCAAGGTCGCCGACGAGGCGCTGACGCGGCTGGAGGTCGACGGGCTCGGCCTCGACGCGCTCGACCGCCGTTATCTGTCGATGATCGCCCGGAATTTCGGCGGCGGGCCGGTCGGCATCGAGACAATCGCTGCCGGGCTTTCCGAGCCACGCGATGCCATCGAGGACATCATCGAACCCTTTCTGATCCAGCAAGGCTTCATCATGCGTACCCCGCGCGGCCGCGTGCTGGCGGCCAATGCCTGGCGGCATCTCGGCCTCGACGCGCCAAAGGACCTGGCGCAGCAGCAGATCAGCCTGTTCCAGGAAGAACCCTAAGTTCCGCTGCTTATGGCTTCGGTGCTGGCAGTCCCCGGCCCAGCCCTCCAGGTCTTGATCATCGCCGGTCTATGCGCAAAACAGGTGTTGCTTGAAACAGGGCCTGTCGGGCCAAAAGGACAGCGCAATGGACGATCACCGTGAATCGGCATTGTCCGCCGGACTTTCCGGCGCGCTGACGGAATTCGGCCATCGATTGATGGCGCGGGTCTATTATGCAGACACCGATTTTTCCGGCGTCGTCTACCACGCGCGCTATCTCGAATTCTTCGAGCGCGGCCGGTCCGACTATCTGCGGCTGGCCGGCGTCCACCACACCGAGCTTGCCGACGGCAAGCATGGCGAGAAAATAGTCTGGGTGGTGCGGCGCATGGAGATCGATTTCCGCGGTTCGGCCCGCATGGATGACATCCTGACCATCGATACGCGCACCGAAGACATTTCCGGCGCCCGCATCGTCATGGCGCAGCAGTTGAAACGCGGCAGCGAAGTGCTGGTCGAGGCGCGGGTCGAAGCGGCGATCGTCGGCGAGAACGGCCGGCCGCGGCGCTTTCCCAAGGATTGGGTGGCAGCCTTCATGCCCGGAACGCGCAAATAAGAGTTCAGAGGCGGAAGATCCGGAGCTCCCGGTCGAGGCGAGGATCGCCGGGCTGGTCGTCGGGGCGCGGCAATGCGCCGCGCTGTACGTCCTAACCCATCCTTAACCATAACGGTCCATGAAGGGATTGGTTAAGATTGGAAGAATCCAAGCGCCTTCCTTTCACCAATATTTGCCCCGAAAAGGCCGCCAACGGTGCATTTGGGGTTATTCCGCAAGCTTAACGCGAACGGACCACAAGGGATGCCCATGGGCCAGCCGCCAGCCACGCCCCGAAAATCTTTAAGGACGTAACATGGAAAACATCGCTCTCGCCGAACCGGGCGCGCATTTATCGATTTGGGCCTTGTTCATGCAGGCCGGTTGGGTGGTCAAGCTGGTCATGATCGGGCTGCTTGGTGCCTCGATCTGGACCTGGGCGATCATCGTCGACAAGCTCGTCGCCTATGCCCGCATGCGGCTGGCGCTCAACCGCTTCGAACAGGTGTTCTGGTCGGGGCAGTCGCTGGAAGAGCTTTACCGCACGCTCGCCGACCGCAAGACGACCGGCATGAGCGCGATCTTCGTCGCCGCCATGCGCGAATGGAAGAAGAGCTTCGAGAAGGGCGCAAAATCGCCGCTCGGCCTGCAGACCCGCATCGACAAGGCTATGGATCTGGCGCTGACCCGCGAGATGGAAAAACTGGAAGGGCGGCTCGGCTTCCTCGCCACCACCGGCTCGGCGGCGCCGTTCATCGGCCTGTTCGGCACCGTGATCGGCATCATGACCTCGTTCCAGGCGATCGCCGCTTCGAAGAACACCAGCCTGTCGGTGGTCGCGCCCGGCATCGCCGAAGCGCTGCTGGCGACAGCCATCGGCCTGCTCGCCGCCATCCCGGCCGTCATCGCCTACAACAAGCTGTCGTCGGACGCGAGCAAGATCGCGGTGCGCATGGAAGGGTTCGCGGATGAGTTCTCCGCCATACTCTCGCGCCAAATCGATGAAAAAGTCGCGCAGAAGGCCTGAGGAACGATCATGGGAATGTCCGTAAGCGCAGGTGGCGGAGGACGCGGCGGGCGCGGCCACAGGCGGCGCGGCCGCCATCACGCCTTGATATCGGAGATCAACGTCACGCCGATGGTCGACGTGATGCTGGTGCTGCTGATCATCTTCATGGTCGCGGCGCCGTTGCTGACGGTCGGTGTGCCGATCGACCTGCCGGATACCCAGGCCAAAGCGATGAACGCCGATACGCAGCCTATAACCGTGTCCATCAACTCGGCCGGTCAGATCTACCTCCAGGAAACCGAGATCCCGATCGAGGAGCTGGTGGCAAAGCTGCAGGCGATCTCGAAGACCGGCTATGACGAGCGCATTTTCATCAGGGGTGACAAGTCCACCGACTATGGCACTGCCATGAAGGTGATGGCCCGCATCTCGGCTGCTGGCTACAAGAATATCGGCCTGGTTTCACTGCAGGAACAGGATCAGTAGACGCAAGATGAGGACCGGCCTCACCACATCGGTGATCTTGCATACGGTGGCGATCGCCTTCGGGCTGTTCACGTTGTCCTCGCCGCCTGCGATGCCTGCGTCCGATGCGGAATCGGTGTCGGTCGAGATCGTGCCGATGGAAGCGACGGCACAGGTCCTGCAAGGCGACAAGAAGGCTGTAATGCACGACAAGCCGGCGCCGGTACCGACGCAGCGTCCCGACATCGTTCCCGATGCCCAGAAAGTCGGCGATAACAGCGTCGACACCGACAAGCCGCCGACACCGGAGTCCAAGCCCCAGCCAGTCGACATGACGGCGGCTCCGGCACCCGCGCCGACGCCGGTCGAAAAGCCCAAGCCCGAGGACGTGCCGAAGCCGAAGGAAGAGCCGAAGCCTATTCCTGCTACGGAGGTGGCGCCGGTGCCGCAGCCGAAGGAAGAGGTCAAGCCCGAACCTGTCAAGCAGACCGAGCCCAAGCCGACGCCGGCCAAGGAGCCGACGCCCACGCCGCCGCAGGACAAGACTGCCGCGATCGATCCGCAGCCCGAGGTCAAGCCGGATGCCGTCGCCGAGGCGATTGCCAAGCAACCGCCAACCGAGGAGGCGCAGCTTCCCGACTCGGCGCCGGCACCCGAGGCTCGGCCAAAGCCGCAGCCGGCCCAGGCCGAGAGCGCGAAGGCACCGGAGCGCAAGGACGCCGACAAGCCGGTCAAGGAAGCCTCATCCAGGCCGAAATCGGACGACAAGCAATTCAACGCCGACGAGATTTCGGCTCTGCTCGACAAGCGGAAGCCGTCCGGCGGCGGCGCCAAGCGCTCGACCCAGCAGGCATCGCTCGGCGGCGAGAAGGATCAGGGCCAGAAGCTTTCGAAATCGGAGCAGGGGGCATTGGAGGCCCAGCTTGGTGGTTGCTGGACGCTTCCGGCAGGGCTCGAGGGTTCGGAGAATTTCGTCGTCGTGGTCCGGTTTAATCTGGACGCCTCCGGCAAGCTGGATGGCCGGCCGAGCGTTGAAAAGTCGAGCGGAAACCGCCCGTTTGACGAAAGTGCAGTGCGCGCGGTTCAGAAATGCGATGTGGCCGGCTTGCAGGTTCCGGCGGGCAAGCAAGACATCTGGTCCGACGTTCGGGTCACTTTTGACCCCAGGGAGATGCTCGGTCTTTAGGCCTGGCGCTCACAGAATCAGCGAAAGAAGCGAGAAGACATGAAATCCATCCTCAAGCCGCTCCTGACGATCGCAGCGATGGCGCTGGGTATGACCGTTGCTGTCACCCTGCCGGCGCGGGCGCTCGTTGAGCTCAACGTCAATAAGGGCAATGTCGAGCCGTTGCCGATCGCCATCACGGACTTCCAGGGCGGCGATGCGCTCGGCGCCGAGATTTCTGGCATCGTCAGTGCCGACCTGAAACGCTCCGGCCTGTTCGCGCCGATCGACAAAAGCGCTTTCATCGAAAAGATCTCGAACCCGGATGCAACGCCGCGCTTCGAAGACTGGAAGGTGATCAATGCGCAGGCGCTTGTCACCGGCAGTGTCGGCAAGGAGGCTGACGGCCGCATTCGCGCCCAGTATCGGTTGTGGGACACGTTTGCCGGCCAGCAGATGTCGGGCGAGCAGTTCTTCGCCAACGACGCCAATACCAGGCGCGTCGCCCATATCATCGCCGATGCGATCTACGAGCGGCTGACCGGCGAGAAGGGCTATTTCGACACGCGCGTCGTCTTCATCGACGAGTCCGGTGCCAAGAATGCTCGCAAGAAGCGGCTAGCCATCATGGACCAGGACGGCGCCAACGTCCGCTATCTCTCGAACGGCAAATCGATCGTGCTGACGCCGCGCTTCTCGCCGAACCGGCAGGAAATCACCTACATGTCCTACGAGAGCGGCCAGCCGCGGGTGTATCTGCTGCAGATCGAGACGGGGCAGCGCGAGCTGGTCGGCAATTTCCCCGGCATGACGTTTGCGCCGCGCTTTTCGCCGGACGGCCAGAAGGTGATCATGAGCCTGCTGCGCGATGACGGCAATTCCAACATCTTCGCCATGGATCTGAGAAGCCGCTCGACGACCAGGCTCACCAACTCGACCGCCATCGACACCTCACCATCCTACTCGCCTGACGGCAGCAAGGTGGTGTTCACCTCGGATCGCGGCGGCCGCGCGCAGATCTATGTGATGGGCGCCGACGGCTCGGGCCAGACCCGCATCTCGTTTGGCGACGGCGTCTATTCGACGCCGGTGTGGTCGCCGCGCGGCGATCTCATCGCCTTCACCAAGCAGACCGGCGGCGAATTCCAGATCGGCGTCATGCGCACCGACGGTTCGGGTGAGCGCATCCTGTCCACCGGCTTTCAGCAGGAAGGGCCGACCTGGGCACCCAACGGCCGGGTGCTGATGTTTTTCCGCGATTCCAATGGCGGACCAAAACTTGTTTCGGTCGATCTCACCGGCCGCAACGAACAGTCGATCCCGACGGCGAACTTCGCCTCGGATCCGGCCTGGTCGCCGCTGCTGGAGTGATGGAAGAAGAACTGAGGAATTGAAGAACTGAGGAATTGAAGAGTTGAAGAACTGAAGAATGGAGAAGGCAGGGGTCTACATCGAGCACGCGAGGGATTTAGAAGTCTATAAGCGTGCCTATGCGGTTTCCCTTGGGGTACACAGAGCCACGCTTGCTTTTCCGAAAATGGAGCAATACGCGCTCGCCGATGAACTACGTCGTTCCAGCAAGGCGATCTGCGCCAATTTGGCCAAAGGCTTTGCCAAACAGGCTCACTCCAAGCCCGAATTCGCACGCTTCATTTCAATGGCCATAGGATCATGCAGTGAGGTGGAGACCTGGAGTTCGTATGCGTTCGACCTCGAGTACATCACACAGGCGCAACGCGACCATTGGTTGCAATCCTATGCCCGTATCTACGGAGTGCTGGTCAATCTCAGAGAGAAGCTGAGGTGATCTCTTTGCTCAATTCCTCGATTCCTCAATTCCTCGGTTCTTCAGTTCCTCAATTCCCTCTTTTTCATGTTTTAGCCGCATTTCCGCCTACGGTCCGCGCTCATTGTCGCCCCTCGGCAGAACGGTTGCGGACGGCAGCCGAAACCAAATTTTAACCGTGTTTCTTGAGCGCCGGTTAACCCAAACGTGGTTACTGGACGATCAATGAAATCACTCGAATTGCGAAGGAGAGGCGGCATGGGCCGTATCGCAGCACTTACCACAAACCCGGTCATGATCGCGCTGGTCGCGATGCTCGCGATCACCGGTTGCGCCTCGAAGAAGACGCCGAACAGCGCCGCCGATCTCGGCCTCAACGGCGCCGGCGCGGCAACGCCCGGATCGGCCCAGGACTTTACCGTCAACATCGGCGACCGCATCTTCTTCGACACCGATTCGTCCTCGATCCGCGCCGATGCGCAGACGACGCTGTCGCGCCAGGCGCAGTGGCTGAACCAGTACAAGCAGTATGCCATCGTCATCGAAGGTCATGCCGACGAGCGCGGCACGCGCGAATACAATCTGGCGCTCGGCGCCCGCCGTGCTGCCGCCACACGCGACTTCCTGGTCGCCAAGGGTGTTTCGGCGCAGCGCCTGAAGACCATTTCCTACGGCAAGGAGCGTCCGGTCGCGGTTTGCGACGACATCTCCTGCTGGTCGCAGAACCGCCGCGCCGTAACCACGCTGGGTGGCGCCGGTTCTTGATCGGCATAAATGCAACACTTGGTGCGAAAGGCGGCCAAAAGGCCGCCTTTTTCATATCTGCCCGCTCCAAACAAAATTTGGCCGAAGTCTCACGTCCTGTTAAGAGCCGAGGGCGCCTGGCCACTTCGGTTGGAAAGGGCGCGCAACAGGCTAACGGTTTCACGGCGAGAGGCACATGCATTTCAGATCGGTCTTGAGCGGCACGCTTGCGCTGCTGCTCGTATCAAATATCGCGGCGCTTGCTGACGGGGCAAACGGCACCGGGCAGTCATCGGAAAGCGGTTTTTCCTTCCACCTGCCGACGATCAAACTGCCCGGCATTTTCGGCGAAAAGAAAAAGCCGGATCAGGTTCAATTCGCGCAACAGGATGGTACCGGCACTCCGGCGCTGGAGGAACAGCTCCGGCAGATGAATGGCAAGATCGAGGAACTCAATTTCCAGGTCCTGCAGATGCAGGAGCAGATCCGCAAGCAGCAGGAAGACAACGAATTCCGCTTCCAGCAGCTGGAAGGCGGTCCGCAAGGCGCGCAGCAGCCGGCCGAGCAGAAGAAGTCCGAGGCCGCGCCCAGCAGCGACAGCCCCAACGGCGACGGTAACGTGGCGGAGGCGCCGGCAACGCCGGCTCCGGCCGCTGCGGACGCGCCGCCAGCCGGCGACAAGAGCGTCGAGGACGTCATCGTCGAATCGCCCAACGGCGATCCCGGCAAGCTGATCCCCGGCGCGCCGCCCAAGACGTTCGGCACCATCACCGTCGACAAAAACGGCAATGTCGTTGAAGCCGACGGCAATGCGCAAGCGAATGCGCCGCGGCAGAATACGGCCCCAGCCAACGGCGCCAGCACAGCCGGCAACAAGGCCGGTAAATCCGACGATACGGTGGTCGCGGCACTCCCGTCGACCAACGATCCGGAGGAGCTTTACCGCAACTCTTACCAGTTCATCCTGTCGGGCGACTACAGCACCGCCGAACAGGGCTTCCGCGACCATATCGCCCGTTTTCCCCGGGACGCCAAGGCGGCGGACGCGCATTACTGGCTCGGTGAATCGCTGCTCGGCCAGCAGAAATACCGCGATGCGGCCGAGATTTTCCTCGCAGCCAGCAAGGACTATCCCAAGGCCAAGAAGGCGCCCGACATGCTGCTGAAGCTCGGCGTTTCACTGGTCGGGCTGAAGCAGCGCGACGTGGCCTGTGCCACTTTCAGCGAAATCGGCAAGCGCTACCCCGATATTTCCGGCGCGCTCAAGGAGCGGGTCAAGCAGGAAAGGGCACTCGCGGCGTGCTAGTTTTTCCGTTGCGTGTCGTTGCCGCAAAACCGGGCCCACGCTTGGGCGACATGCATGACGCTCGACAGCGAGCCTGACCTTTCGGATTTTTCGCGGATCGACTTTTCCAACGGCGCTGTTGCGGCCGTGTCCGGCGGCAGCGACTCGACCGCCCTTCTCCTCCTCCTCAAAGCCCATCTCGACCGTAACGCCCCGGCAACGAAATTGCTGGCGGTAACGATCGATCATCAATTGCGGCCGCAAGCGGCAGCGGAAGCGCAAGCCGTGGCCAGGCTGTGCGCGGCGCGCGGCATTGCCCATCGCATCCTCGCCTGGTCGGGGCACAAACCTTCGACCGGTCTGCCCGCCGCCGCGCGCGAGGCGCGCTACCGGCTGCTCGCCGAGGCCGCCGAAGCGGCAGGCATCGGCCTGATCCTGACCGGCCACACCGCCGACGACCAGGCTGAGACCGTGCTGATGCGGCAAGCACGTGACGACGGGCCAGGTGAGGAGAGGCCGCGCGACGAAGCGCGGGGCCTTGCCGGCATGGCGCCGGCAACCCTCTACGAGTGGCGGCACTGGATCGTGCGGCCGCTGCTCCGCGTGCGGCGTGCTGAGCTGCGCGAATTGCTGCGGCGTGAACAGGTTGCCTGGATCGAAGATCCGACCAATGCCGACACCGCTTTCGAGCGGCCGCGCGCCCGCGCAGCACTTGCCGAAGGCGATGGTACGCCTAGCGTGGCTGAAGCGATAGCGCTGGCCAGCAAGGCGGCGGTCGAGCGTGAGCAGCTGGGACATCGCGCGGCCATGCTGATCCGCAGCTTGGCCTCCAGGCCGGCCGCCGGCCTCGTCCGGCTCGATCGGGATTTTGCGACGGCCGCCGACAGCCGGTCGGCCATTTATGCGCTGCGCATCCTGCTGGCGGCGACCGGCGGCACCGCCTTTCTTCCCGACCAGGCCCGCAGCGAAGCTCTTTTCGGCCGGTTCCGCACCGGGCCGCTTTGTGCCACATTGTCGCGGACCGTGGTCGATGCCCGGCGTACCGGCATCTTTCTGCACCGCGAATTGCGCGATCTGCCGCCGGCTGTTGCGGTTTCCGGCAATGCCCTGTGGGACGGCCGCAGACGGATCACATTGGGCGACAGTCCAGGTGCATTGTTGATGATCGCGCCGCTGTTGATAGCACCGCTCGGGGCGGCTCTTGCCGCAAAGCGGGCAATTGCCGGGCATGGCACGCCGGCAAGCCTTGTGCGTGCCGCCTTGGCCGCCGAGCCGGCGCTCTGGCGGGATGGCGAATGCCTTGGTTTGCTGGGGGAAGGCCCGGGTTTGCCCGGGGAAGGCCCGATGCCGGCGGCTGTCGCCGCATATCCGGCAGTCGCGCCCTTCGCCCGTTTCCTGCCGTCCTTCGATCTGGCGCCGGCCGATGCCGTCGCCGCGTTGCTTGGCGCGGCGCCCGTTCCAGCCGTGCCGTTCGGCGGCCACAATGCCGGCCTACCACGGGCGAAAGCTTAACCGAGACCTGCTGTTATGCTTGGCAATGGGAGACGCTCTCCCTATGTTAGGGCCAAGTTTCCTCTCACGACGCGTGTCCGCCCAGCGGGCGCCAACGGGACAATTGATGAATCCGAATTATCGCAACCTCGCGCTCTGGGCGATCATAGCGGTCCTGCTCATCGCTCTCTTCAATCTTTTCCAGACGCCGCAGACGCGTGGAGCCTCGAGCGATGTTCCCTATTCGCAGTTCCTGCAGGAAGTCGCGGCGGGACGGATCAAGTCGGTGACCATCGCCGGCGCCCGTATCTCCGGCAATTACACGGACAGTTCCAACGGCTTCCAGACCTATTCGCCTGGGGACCCGTCACTGGTTTCGCGGCTGCAGGACAAGAACGTCACCATCAACGCGCGTCCTGAATCCGACGGCTCCAATTCGCTGTTCGGCACCCTGATCTCCTGGCTGCCGATGATCCTCATTCTCGGCGTCTGGATATTCTTCATGCGCCAGATGCAGTCCGGTTCCGGCCGCGCCATGGGCTTCGGCAAGTCGAAGGCCAAGCTTTTGACCGAAGCACATGGCCGCGTCACCTTCCAGGACGTCGCCGGCGTCGACGAAGCCAAGGAAGATCTGGAAGAGATCGTCGAGTTCCTGCGCGACCCGCAGAAATTCCAGCGGCTCGGCGGCAAGATCCCGCGCGGTGTGCTGCTCGTCGGTCCTCCTGGAACCGGCAAGACGCTGCTCGCCCGCTCGGTCGCGGGTGAAGCCAACGTGCCGTTCTTCACCATTTCGGGCTCGGACTTCGTCGAGATGTTCGTCGGCGTCGGCGCAAGCCGCGTTCGCGACATGTTCGACCAGGCCAAGAAGAACGCGCCTTGCATCATCTTCATCGACGAAATCGACGCGGTCGGCCGCCATCGCGGCGCCGGCCTCGGCGGCGGCAATGATGAACGCGAGCAGACGCTGAACCAGTTGCTGGTCGAGATGGATGGCTTCGAATCCAACGAAAGCATCATCCTGATCGCCGCCACCAACCGGCCAGACGTGCTCGATCCGGCGCTGCTGAGGCCGGGCCGCTTCGACCGCCAGGTGGTGGTGCCGAACCCCGACATCGTCGGCCGCGAGAAGATCCTGAAAGTGCATGTGCGCAACGTGCCGCTGGCGCCCAATGTCGACCTCAAGGTGATCGCGCGCGGCACGCCGGGCTTTTCCGGCGCCGATCTGATGAACCTGGTCAACGAATCCGCCCTGATGGCGGCGCGGCGCAACAAGCGCCTCGTCACCATGGCCGAATTCGAGGACGCCAAGGACAAGATCATGATGGGCGCCGAGCGCCGCTCGTCGGCGATGACACAGGCCGAGAAGGAGCTGACCGCCTATCACGAGGCCGGTCATGCCATCCTGGCGCTCAACGTGCCGTCGGCCGATCCGCTGCACAAGGCGACCATCATTCCGCGCGGCAGGGCACTCGGCATGGTCATGCAGCTGCCGGAAGGCGACCGCTATTCGATGAGCTACAAATACATGATCTCGCGCCTCGCCATCATGATGGGCGGCCGTGTCGCCGAGGAGTTCAAGTTCGGCAAGGAGAACATCACCTCCGGCGCCTCCTCCGATATCGAGCAGGCGACCAAGCTGGCGCGTGCCATGGTGACGCGCTGGGGCTTCTCCGACAAGCTCGGCCATGTCGCCTATGGCGACAACCAGGAGGAGGTGTTCCTCGGCCATTCGGTGGCGCGCACGCAGAACATCTCGGAAGAGACGGCGCAGATCATCGACGCCGAAGTGCGCCGGCTGATCGACGAGGCCTATTCGACGGCAAGGTCCATCCTGACCAAGAAAAAGAAGGAATGGATCGCGCTGGCGCAGGGCCTGCTCGAATACGAGACGCTGTCTGGCGAGGAGATCAAGCAGCTGATCGCCGGCAATAAGCCCGCGCGCGACCTTGGCGACGACACGCCGCCGAGCCGCGGCTCGGCCGTGCCGAAGTCCGGCCGCCGCAAGAAAGGCCCCGAGCCCGAAGGCGGCATGGAACCTCAGCCGTCAAGCTAGGCTCAGGCCCGGCACAGATCGACTTCGAAACGCCGCGGCTCTAACCGCGGCGTTTTCTCTTGGGGAATGCGACCCTTCCTGCATCGCAGGAAATTGGCGAAAGTGACGATGACGGCCAATCTCCCGCCTCGCGGGGACATGTCCGGCAGGACAGAGAGGAGCGCGAAGGGAATGGGGCCTTCTATCATCCTCGTTGACGATTTCGGGAAGATCGACAAAGCGCGCCGGAGAATGAAGCTCGCATTTTTTGTCGGCGGTGCCACGTTTTGTTCTTGCTTTGTGCCGGCAGCTATGCTACTAATTTAGGTATGGTGCCAATTGGCGCTGACGACCCGCCCGCCGAGGCGGGTTTTTTATTTCAGGCTCCTTTTCGACCGAGCGTCGCGCGTGCTGGCGACCATCGATGTCGGCGGGACAGTTCCCTGGACAGTGCCCCTCTGTCCTGCCGGACATCTCCCCCACGAGGGGCAGATTGGCAGCGGCGCCGCTTGCGCGCGGATGGCGCTCCTCGCAAGTGTTCGGCAGCAACAAAAAAGCCCGCGAACCTTGCGGCTCGCGGGCTCATGTCGTCGGATGGTGGCGCCGGTCAGCTCTTCAGCTTGGCGTTGCAGAGGCTGTAGAAGCCGCCGCCTTTCTGGATCCACCTGAGGCCGCCCAGCGTGTTGGCGTCCTTGTTGGCGTAGTAGAGGTCGAGACAGGTGTGCATGCGGCCCTTGGCCGGGGTCTCGGTTGCATACTTCTTGGAGATCGCCGTCGGGAATTTCACGCCCTGGGGGGCGGTGATGGTCGGCGGTTGCGGATCGCCGGTGTATTTGGCATCGGGAGCCGGCAGGGTGTCGTCGTCGGCTGCGCCGGCGCCGCATTGGCTCTTGCGGAAGTCGTTCCACTTCATGCCGTTCAGCGTGTTGCCGGCCTTGGCAGCCTGATATTTGGCGCTGCAATCCGCCATGCTGACGCCTTTCCCGGTATCGGTCGCGGCGGCTGTCGTCGCCTTGGCAGGTGCCGCGGCGGGTTGTGCGGCTGCACTTGCGCCGGCGGCGCATTCACTCTTGCGGAAGTCGTTCCACTTCATGCCGTTGAGCGTGCCGGCAGCCTTGGCGGCCTGGTATTTGGTGCTGCATTCCTTGGCCGTCAGCCCAGGCGCTGCGTCATCGCTGCTGGCCGCCGCTGCTTTGGTCTTGGCGGCGGGTTGTGCGGCTGCCGTCGCGCCGGCGGCGCACTGGGTCTTGCGGAAATCGTTCCACTTCATGCCGTTGAGCGTGCCGGCAGCCTTGGCGGCCTGGTATTTGGTGCTGCACTCCTTCGCCGTCAGGCCCGGCGCCGCATCGTCGGCGGCGGCTGCCTTGGTCGTGTCGGCAGCCTTGGCCGTGGCTTTGGCTGGCGCAGGTTCGGTTGTAGCGGCGGAAGCATCGGTGCCGCATTGGGCCTTGCGGAACTGGTTCCAGTTCTGCCCGCCAAGCGTTCCCGCGTCCTTGGCCGTGTTATACTTGGTGCTGCACTCGGCCATGGTCAGCGCGCTGGCAGGCGCCGCCAGGAATAAGGTCGCGACGGCAAGACCCGTCAAAGTGGCAAGTCGGTGGATGAGCATGCGTTTTCTCCCTGCGGCGGTTCATGATATGTCCCAGTGCAGCAATAGCGCTCAACGGCTGGTTGCGCCAGATGCTAAGTAGCGTAGAGACAAATTTAGAAGTGCATTCTTTTCTTTAAGGTGATGAATTCGTTGCCGGGACCGTCTCCCCGCCAAGTTCGTCCGGGTGCATTGCACGGAGCGCGCGCCTATGGCTGGTTCCCAGCGAGGACACTGCGTCGAATGACAGCCAGTCAAATCGGCGGCTGCGGCGGACCTGAGCCCACCGCTGTCTGGAGCAGCACGATGCGGATTCGGGTTCAAGGCCACACTGCCACAGCCCAAAGGATCCAGATGAGGTTTGAGTTGATGTTTCTGATGCTGCTGCCGCAACAAGGGCTCGGAACTTGAAAATCAACACACTAGCGTGACGTAAAACACACAAAACAACAATTTTCTAAGGATTGGTCGTCCATAATCATACAATGTGATGACGGGGCTTGGGCCATTTTATGGCATGAGATGCTCGGAAAGAACCATCGGGAAGCTGGCGAACATGGCAGGACATTATTTCGGTACGGACGGCATTCGTGGGCGCGCCAACAAGTTTCCAATGACGGCGGAGGTCGCCATGCGGGTCGGCATGGCCGCCGGCCTCTCGTTCCAGCGCGGCAGCCACCGCCACCGCGTCGTGCTCGGCAAGGATACCAGGCTTTCCGGCTACATGATCGAGAACGCCATGGTGTCGGGCCTGTGCGCCGCCGGCATGGATGTCTTCCTGCTCGGCCCGATCCCGACGCCGGCTGTTGCCATGCTGGTGCGCTCGCTGCGCGCCGATATCGGCGTGATGATCTCTGCCTCGCACAACCCCTATTACGACAACGGCATCAAGCTGTTCGGCCCCGATGGCTACAAGCTGTCCGATGAGATCGAGGAGCGTATCGAGGGGATGCTCGACAAGGATATCGAACTGGCGCTCGCCGATTCCGATGGGCTCGGCCGCGCCAAACGCGTCGACGGCGTGCATGACCGCTATATCGAATTCGCCAAGCGCACGCTGCCGCGCTCGATGTCGCTGTCGGGCCTGCGCATCGTCGTCGATTGCGCCAATGGCGCCGCCTACAAGGTGGCGCCCGACGCGCTGTGGGAACTCGGCGCCGAGGTCGTTGCCATCAATGTCGAGCCCAACGGCTTCAACATCAACAAGGAATGCGGCTCGACTCATCCGGCCGGCCTGCAAAAGAAGGTGCACGAGGTGCGCGCCGATATCGGCATTGCGCTCGACGGCGATGCCGACCGTGTCGTCATTGTCGACGAGAACGGCGCGATCGTCGATGGCGACCAGATCATGGCGCTGATCGCCGAATCCTGGCAGCAGAGCGGACGGCTGGCCGGCGGCGGCGTCGTCTCGACGGTGATGTCCAATCTCGGCCTCGAACGCTTCCTCGGCGACATGAACCTGCAGTTGCATCGCACCAAGGTCGGTGACCGCTATGTCGTCGAGCACATGCGTGCCCATGGACTCAATGTCGGCGGCGAACAGTCGGGCCACATCGTGCTGTCCGATTTCTCGACCACCGGCGACGGCCTCGTCTCGGCGCTCCAAGTGCTCGCCTGCATCAAGCGGCATAACCGACCGGTCAGCGAACTGTCGAAGAAATTCGAGCCGGTGCCGCAGCTTTTGAAGAATGTGCATATTTCCGGCGGCAAGCCGCTGGAGGAGGCGCCGGTCAAGGCGGCGATCGAAGATGCGCGCAATCGCCTCGGCAAGGCCGGGCGCCTGGTCATCCGGCCATCCGGCACGGAGCCGCTCATCCGCGTCATGGCGGAGGGCGACGACCCGCAGCTTGTCGAGTCCGTGGTCAACGACATCGTCGAGGTCATTTCGGAAACGCGCAGCGCCGCCTGATCTCCCTCCAACATCGGTTCAAAAGCCCGCCTTGCCGGCGGGCTTTTTTATTGGGTCGCGGCCAGCTCCGCCTGCAGCAACGGCCGCCAGATTGCTCCACTTTTAGAGATTCGTGGTTAATCAATACGGTTAAACGCCTTTTAACCTTTCCGATTCATTATCCACAACTGAGGTCAATCACATTTCGGGCGCGTTCGCCGTTCGAGGGTTCTCAGGGGTGATAAGCATGTTCAACACAGCTAGAATGGCTCTTCTGGCCGCGCTGTTTGCCGGCGTCGGACCGGCATTCGCCGCCGATTTCGTCGAGCCGCCCGTCGTCGAGGAGGCACCGCCACCGGTTGCCTATGAGCAGCCGGCCGAATTCGGCGGCTGGTATATCCGCGGCGACATCGACTATCACTGGTCGAAGTTTCGTGGTGGCGACTACATCACCTACGGTGTGGCACCCCAGAATCCCGGCAAGTTCGATACAGGCAAGCTGGATGGCGCCTTCTCGGCCGGCGGCGGTGTTGGTTACCAGATCGACGAGCATTTCCGCACCGATCTCACCCTGGACTGGATGAGCAAGTCCAAATTCCGCGGCTCGACCAACGGCTTCTGCGGCCCACAGCAAACGCCTTGCACGTCCGTCGATACCTCGTCCTATTCGGCGCTGCTGCTCTTGGCCAACGCCTATGTCGATATCGGCACCTGGCATGGGATCACGCCTTACGTCGGCGCCGGCATCGGCGGTGCCTGGGTCAAGTGGGATGAACTGCACAACGTGGACAGCGACGGTTCATTTGATCATGCCGGTGGCAAGGGCTGGCGGTTTGCCTATGCTGCCATGGCGGGCGCATCCTACTGCCTGACTGACCGCGTCAAACTAGATGTCGGCTACCGCTTCAGCCACATCAACGGCGGTAAGATGTTCGACTATGCCTCCCTCCCCAATGTCGGCCCCGGCTATGACAAAGGTATCAACGTTCACGAAGTGCGCGGCGGCCTGCGCTACCAGTTCGGCAGGTCGGACTGTGCGCCGCCGGAGCCTTACGTCCCGGAACCCGAGCCCGTCTACACGAAGTAGTCGCTTCGAAATCGAGGAATTCGTCGACCGCCCGGCTGATGCCGGGCGGTTTCGTTTGGCTGCCTAAAGATGCTGCGTTGCCCTGTAACACCGTCCGGCTCGAGGAGCGAAAACGGATCAAATCAATTGCTAACGCCTTGTTATCCTTAACCCGCACTTAACCACTATGGTTAACAATGCTGTCTGAAACGGCGCGCGCGATCGCGAATGCGCCAAGTTCGGGAGCCGAGGACCATGACATTCAAATCGCCTATAGCACTGGCGCTTGCAGCAGTCGTCCTGGTGCCGCTGACGCCGGCGCTTGGCGCCGATTACGAACCGCCGGTCTATGTCGACCAGGCGCCCGACTATGTACCGGTCGAGGTTGGCTCGGGATGGTATCTGCGCGGCGATGTCTCCTATCTGGTGCAGAAGAGCTTCAAGGATGAGCATTTCGCCTTTACACCCGCGAGCTTCGACGAAAAGGAAGATCCCATCTTCGCCAGCATCGGCTTCGGCTACCATTTCAACGACTATCTGCGCGCCGATCTCAATGTCGGCTATCTTCCCGGCAACAAGATCGACGTCGGCTATAACGACGGAACGACCGTGGCATCGGCGACCCTGAAGAACTATGCCTTCTCAGGCATACTCAACGGCTATGTCGACCTTGGCACCTATGTCGGAATCACACCTTATCTCGGCGCCGGTGTCGGTGTCGTGCAGAGCAAGCGTCGCCTGTCGGCGAGCTACTTCACCGACAACGCCGACCCCACCGACGATTTCGTCCGGCGTGACAACAAGACCCAGTACTCCTTCGCCTACACGCTGAATGCCGGGCTTGCGTACCAAGTGTCCAAGAACGTCTCGGTCGATCTGGGCTATCAGTATTTTTCCGCGCCAGACGCCGAATATGTGACTGCCGAGAGTCTGACTTCTTTTCCGATCCGCAAAGGGATCAACAATCATCAAGTCAAAGTCGGACTACGCTACGATCTCTGGTAGGCTCGATCGAAACCGAGGCGTTGACAATGGCGGGTCGCAGGCCCGCCGTTTGCGTTTCGCCCCCGGCAATATCCTGACAGCGACAAAAACTTTCCCCTTGACGCCGAAAGCCTGAACGCATATCGCCATCCGTGGGCCACCCCTCCCCAACGAGGGGCCACTATCTGGAAGGATAGACCACGATGACCACGCATGCGAAGCCCGGATTCCGTCCGGCAAATCCCAATTTTTCCTCAGGTCCCTGTGCAAAACGCCCCGGCTGGTCGGTCGAGGCGCTCAAAAATGCCGCGCTCGGGCGCTCGCACCGCGCCAAGATCGGCAAGACCAAGCTCGAACAAGCGATCGAGCTGACCCGGGAAATCCTCCAGGTTCCGGCGGATTACCGCATCGGCATCGTGCCGGCCTCGGATACCGGCGCGGTCGAAATGGCGCTGTGGTCGCTGCTCGGCGAACGCGGCGTCGACATGGTCGCCTGGGAGAGCTTCGGCTCCGGCTGGGTCACCGATGTGGTCAAGCAGCTGAGGCTCGCCGATGTTCGCAGGTTAGAGGCGGACTACGGCGCACTGCCGGACCTGACCAAAATCGACTTCGACCGCGACGTGGTCTTCACCTGGAACGGCACGACGTCGGGTGTGCGCGTGCCGAACGGCGATTTCATCCCGGCCACCCGCAAGGGCCTGACCATCTGCGACGCGACTTCGGCGGCCTTTGCGCAACAGCTCGATTTCAGGAAGCTCGACGTCGTCACCTTCTCCTGGCAGAAGGTGCTGGGCGGTGAGGGCGCGCACGGAATGCTGATCCTCAGCCCGCGCGCCGTCGAACGCCTGGAAAGCTACAAGCCGGCCTGGCCGTTGCCGAAAATCTTCCGCCTCACCTCGGGCGGCAAGCTGATCGAAGGCATCTTCAAGGGCGAGACTATCAACACGCCGTCGATGCTGTGCGTCGAGGACTATCTCGACGCGCTGCGTTGGGCGAAGTCGATCGGCGGCCTCGACGCGCTGGTCACCAGAGCGGATGCCAATGCCGCTGTTCTCGATCGCTTTGTCAGAAAATCTTCCTGGCTCGGCCATCTTGCCGTAGACCCGGCGACGCGTTCGAACACGTCGGTCTGCCTTTCCTTCACCGACCGGCAAGTCGCTGCACTCGACGCCGATGGACAGGCTGCGTTCGCCAAGGCAATTGTCTCGGCGCTCGACAAGGAAGGCGTCGCCTACGACATTGGTGCCTACCGCGATGCACCGCCCGGCCTGCGCATCTGGTGCGGCGCGACAGTCGAGACCTCCGATCTCGAAGCGTTGCTGCCCTGGCTCGACTGGGCCTTTGCGGCGCAAAAGGCGTCGCTCAAAGCGGCGGCCTGACTCCCTCCCCCTCGAGGGGAGGGTGGCCCGAAGGGCCGGGTGGGGTCGCCTCCACCCGTTCAACGATCCGCCATCCAGAAAGAAAAAGATTTGGCCGCATCCGGCCGCAACGACCCCACCCCGGCGCTTCGCGCCGACCCTCCCCTCAAGGGGGAGGGACGCCAATCGCAAAGGACCAAGCCAATGCCCCGCGTTCTCGTCTCAGACAAACTTTCCACCACCGCCGTGCAGATCTTCAGGGATCGCGGCATCGAGGTCGACTATTTGCCGGATCTCGGCAAGGACAAGGAAAAACTGCTCGAAGTGATCGGCCAGTATGATGGGCTGGCCATCCGCTCGGCGACAAAGGTCACGGAGAAGCTGATCAATGCTGCGACCAGGCTGAAGGTCGTGGGCCGCGCCGGCATCGGCGTCGACAATGTCGACATACCGGCGGCGAGCCGCAAGGGCATCATCGTGATGAACACGCCCTTCGGCAATTCGATCACCACCGCCGAGCATGCCGTCGCCATGATCTTCGCGCTGGCCCGCCAGATACCGGAGGCCAACGCCTCGACGCATGCCGGCAAATGGGAAAAGAACCGCTTCATGGGTGTCGAGATCACCGGCAAGACGCTGGGCATCATCGGCTGCGGCAATATCGGTTCGATCGTCGCTACGCGCGGCGTCGGCCTGAAGATGCATGTCATCGCCTTCGATCCATTCCTGTCGGACAGCCGCGCCGAGGAGCTCGGCGTCGAAAAGGTCGAGCTCGACGAGCTGTTCGCCCGCGCCGATTTCATCACGCTGCACACGCCGCTGACGGACAAGACGCGCAACATCATCGACGCCGCGGCGATCGCCAAGATGAAGACCGGCGTGCGTATCATCAACTGCGCCCGTGGCGGGCTGATCGTCGAGGCCGACCTGATCGCGGCCTTGAAGAGCGGCAAGGTGGCCGGCGCCGGCATTGATGTGTTCGAGGTCGAACCGGCGGAGAACAACGCACTGTTCGGCATGGAGAATGTGGTGGCAACGCCGCATCTGGGGGCCTCGACGATGGAGGCGCAGGAGAATGTCGCGCTGCAGGTCGCCGAGCAGATGTCGGACTATCTGATCAAGGGCGCCGTTTCCAATGCCATCAACATGCCATCGATCACCGCCGAGGAAGCGCCGCGGCTGAAACCTTTCGTCAAGCTCGCTGAAGTGCTCGGCGCCTTTGTTGGCCAGGTCACCGAGGATCCGATCAAGGAGGTCGAGATCCTGTTCGACGGCTCGACCGCGACGATGAACACGCGGGCGCTGATCAGCGCCACTCTTGCCGGGCTGATCCGGCCGCAGGTCGCCGACGTCAACATGGTGTCGGCGCCGATCATGGTGAAGGAGCGCGGCATCATCGTCGCCGAGGTCAAGCGCGACAAGTCGGGCGTGTTCGACGGCTATATCAAGCTGACGGTCAAGACCGAGCACAGGACGCGCTCGATCGCCGGCACGTGTTTTTCGGACGGCAAGCCGCGCTTCATCCAGATCAAGGGCATCAATCTCGACGCCGAGGTCGGCCAGCACATGCTCTACACGACCAATGCCGACGCGCCCGGCATCATCGGTCTGCTCGGCACGGTGTGCGGCGAGAACGGCGTCAACATCGCCAACTTCCAGCTCGGCCGCAACCGGCCGGGCGGCGATGCCATCGCATTGCTCTATCTCGATGCGCCATTCCCGGAAAACGTGTTGGCTCAGGTGCGCTCGCACAAGTCGATCGACTCCGCCAAGCGGCTGCATTTCGACGTGGGGATAGCCTGAAATTCGGTCGCCCCGTGTACAGCAGCACGGGGCGGTGGAACGTCGCGGCAAGCTACTTCATTCAGCAGCGGATGCCGCCATCTTCCGTCCGCTGTATTCGGCGAGGCTGATGCCACCGAGCACCAGCGCGAGAGCCAGCGCCTGATAGAGCTGGAATGTCTCGCCGACAATCAGCACCGATAGCAGCGTACCGAAGATCGGCACCAGATTGATGAACAGGCCGGCGCGGTTGGCGCCGATCAGCTCGTTGCCCCTGATGTAGAAGATTTGCGAGATGACCGAAGCACCGATGGCGGTATAGAACGCGACCGCCCAGCCGCGGGCATCGGGGACGATGACTTTGCCGGCGGCAATCTCCCACAGGAAGAAAGGCAGCGATGTGACGAGTGCGGCAACCGACAGCGCCAGCATCAGGCTCTGCCAGCGGATTATCGGCTTCAGCCGCAACCCCACCGAATAGAAGGAGTAGCAAAGCACGGCGACCAGCATGATCGCGTCGCCAAAGTTGAGATCCAGCTTGAGAAGCTGGCGCAGGTCGCCATGGCTCGCCGTCACCGCGACGCCAATGATGGTCAGCACGACGCCAGCGATCTGCACCCGGTTCACCCGCAGGCGAAACAGCAGGAAATTGGCGATGATGATCACGATCGGTATCGCCGCCTGCTCGATCGAGACGTTGATCGCCGTCGTGTAGTTGAGCGCCGTGTAGAAGATCGTGTTGAAGAAGGCGAAGCCGCAAGCGCCGAGCCCGCCAAGCAGCAACCAATGCCTGCGCACCACCGGCCAGTCTTGGCGTAGCGTTCCCCAGCCGATCGGCAGCAGAATCAGAACCGCCAGCAGCCAACGCAGGAAGACCAGCGTCATCGGCGAGATATGACCGACCGCCAGCTTTCCCGCCACGGAGTTGCCGCCCCACAGCAAGGTGGTGAACAGCAGGAACAGATAGGCGGCTCGATGCATCGTGAACTCCCGGCCAGGCAGAGGGAATTTGACGGTCGGTGTGGGCCTATTGCGACCGCCAGCCCAAGTAAATGATGTCAAAGGCGAAAATTGTTGTGCCTCGGAGCGTTTTGGGCGGCAAAGAGTGGTCGCGCTCGCCGGGTCTTGACGCTATAGAACGACGTGCATGCAATTGGACGCTACAAAGTACGCGTCGGAAGGCTTTAATCCTCGCGTCGTGCTTTCCGAAAATCGATTCCGATTT
Organism: Mesorhizobium sp. M1088; assembly: GCF_040318575.1. Taxonomy (NCBI): domain Bacteria; kingdom Pseudomonadati; phylum Pseudomonadota; class Alphaproteobacteria; order Hyphomicrobiales; family Phyllobacteriaceae; genus Mesorhizobium; species Mesorhizobium sp. M1088. Next base: position 249,712 of record NZ_JAMYMO010000005.1, read on the forward strand.
TGGGGGCCGATGCGATAGAGGCCTGTCGTTTCGAACTGTTTCAAGCTGCTCGTGCGGCGTCTCAAGGGAAAAGAAATATGGCCAATGTGGTGGTCGTCGGCTCGCAATGGGGCGATGAGGGCAAAGGCAAGATCGTAGACTGGCTGTCGGAGCGCGCCGATGTTGTCGTGCGCTTCCAGGGCGGCCACAATGCCGGCCACACGCTGGTCGTCGACGGCAAGGTCTACAAGCTGTCGCTGCTGCCGTCCGGCGTGGTGCGGCAAGGCAAGCTGTCCATCATCGGCAATGGCGTCGTCTTCGATCCGCACGCTTTCGTCGCGGAGGTTGCGAAATTGAAGGCGCAGGGCGTCGAGGTGACGCCAGACCGCCTGAAAATAGCCGAAAACACCGCGCTTATCCTGTCCTTGCACCGGGAGCTGGACGGATTTCGCGAGGACGCCGCTTCCAATTCCGGAACGAAGATCGGCACGACCCGTCGCGGCATCGGTCCCGCCTATGAAGACAAGGTGGGCCGGCGCGCGGTCAGGGTGATGGATTTGGCGGATTTGGAAACGCTGCCCTTGAAGGTTGACAGGCTGCTGACGCACCACAATGCGCTGCGGCGCGGGCTCGGCCATGCCGAGGTCACGCACGAGGCGATCATGAGCGAGCTGATCTCGGTGGCCGACGAGATCCTGCCCTATATGGACCGCGTCTGGAAAATCCTCGACGACAAGCGCCGCGCCGGCGAGCGCATCCTGTTCGAGGGCGCGCAAGGGACGTTGCTTGACATCGACCACGGCACCTATCCGTTCGTCACCTCGTCCAATACGGTTGCCGGCCAGGCCGCCGCCGGGTCGGGTGTCGGGCCGGGCGCCATCGGTTATGTACTCGGCATCACCAAGGCCTATACGACGCGCGTCGGCGAAGGCCCGTTTCCAACCGAACAGAAGAACGAGATCGGCGAGTTCCTGGGCACGCGCGGCCATGAATTCGGCGTCGTCACCGGCCGCAAGCGCCGCTGCGGCTGGTTCGATGCCGTGCTGGTCCGCCAGGCCGTCGCCGTCAACGGCATCAAGGGCATTGCGCTGACCAAGCTCGATGTGCTCGATGGGCTGGACGAGATCAAGGTCTGTACCGGCTACCGACTCGACGGCGAGGCGATCGATTACCTGCCGGCCAGCCAGGGTGCGCAGGCCCGCGTCGAACCGGTCTACGAGACGCTGGAGGGGTGGAAAGGCACCACCGCCGGTGCGCGCAGCTGGAACGACCTGCCGGCCCAGGCGGTGAAGTACGTCCGCTACATCGAGGAGCTGATCGGCGCGCCGGTCGCACTCCTTTCCACCAGCCCTGAACGGGACGACACGATACTTGTGACCGATCCGTTTCAAGACTAGTTTCTCAGCCTTTCCGGGCATTGCGGCTGATTTGCGGGGGCCGGCCCAGAAACAAATGCAGGTCGACTGACGTATGGTAGATTTTGTTCCTATTCTGAAAAAGGCGCTCGATAAACTCGGTGAGCCGTCGGCGGAAGTGCGCGCCAGGGTCTATGACAGGGCCCGTTCGTCAATCGCGAAACAACTCGCAGAGAAGGCCACGATGACGCCTTCCGATGTCGACCGGCAGATGCGTGCACTGGAAGACGCCATCGCCAAAGTCGAGCGGGACTATGCCAAGCCTGCGCCGCCACCCGACCCGCTGGCGGAACTGGAGGACATCTTCTCCTCCATCGACCGCAACAAGAACCAGTCCAGCCATATCCGACAGCCAGCAAAGACGGAGCCGGCATGGCAGCCGGCAAAGACCGGGCCGGCCTGGCAGCCCACGGCCGCCAAGGCGGCGCCGAACTGGCAAAAGCCGCAGCCCGTCGCTCTTTCTCAGGAGCGCGCTGGTCCGCCGCCGTCCGATATGGATCTTCCGACGGCTGACGGCCAAGACGGCGTTTTTCCGGGCGACGACTTTTCCAACGACGGCGGCCCCGCGGAGGATAGGTTCCAGCGGCTCTATCCTGCCGAGCGCAGGCGCAGCTATGGCGGTGTGATCGCCGCCGCCATTGCCTTGCTCGTCATTGCCGGAGGTGGCTATGGCATCTGGCTGAACAAGGATGCGTTCGGCAGCATGCTCGGCCTCGACTCGACCACAGCCGTCGCCACCGAACCGCTGGTAAAACCAGCCCCGGCCAAGCCGGTGGCCGATGCGGCCGTACCGGCCGCCGCGCCTCCGACGGATGCCGGCGAGGGCGCGAAGTTCACGCAGCGCCTGACGCCCGAGGGCCACGAAGTCGATCCCGGCCCCGCGGCCGGGCAGGCGGGCATCGGCGAAGGCGAATCCGTCGCCGCACTGACCACGCCGCCATCGGCCGCACAAGCGCCGACCACCCCGGCACCGGCCGCGCCGGCTCCGGCCGCACCCGCCGACACGCAAGCCACGGCCAATGCTCCAGCAGTCGATGGGTCCGCTGCACCAACTCCCGCAACGCCGCCCGCCAACGGGGCAGCAGCGCCTGCAGCGGCCGCCCCGCCGCCAGCACCGGCGGCGGCACCAACGGCAGTTCCGCCGCAAGCCACGTTGGCCGTCGGCCAGAAGGCGATCTTCTACGAGGAGCGCACCAGCACCGCTCAAGGCTCGGCCGAGCCCGGCAATATCGTCTGGTCGCTGGTGCAGGAATCGCCCGGCGGCGACCTGCCGCCCGAGCCGGCGATCCGCGCCGAGGCGACCATTCCAGGCAAGGATATCCAGTTGCGCATGACGATCCGTCGCAACACCGACCAGACGCTGCCGGCCAGCCATATTATCGAGATGATCTTCCTGACGCCTGACGGCTTCGAGGGCGGCGGCGTCGACAACATCCTGCGTGTCGCCATGAAGGGCTCCGAGCAGGATGCCGGAAGCCCGCTGATCGGCATCCCGGCCAAGATCGCCGACGGTTTCTTCCTGGTTGCGCTCAACGATACCAAGGCGGATGAAGACGCCAATCTGACCTTACTCAGAGGTCAGGACTGGATCGACGTGCCGGTCGTCTACAAGACCGGGCGGCGGGCGCTGCTCACCATGGAAAAGGGCATTCCAGGCGAGAAGGTGTTCGACGAGGCGCTGAAGGCCTGGCAGACTAAGACGGCGGGGTGAAGACGGTCCGCCACCCCGAAGCTCCAGCAGTTCAGAAGCCCTGGAACAGCATATCGAGCGCGGCCACGATCTCGTCGTGATGCCTCGTCAGATTCAGTCGGCTCTCGCCCAGTTCCGTCGCCGCAACCGTGGCGATCAAATGGGTGGCCATGACCAATTTCCGACCATTGATCTCGAAAATCGGGTGGAGCTTTCGCATTGGTGATGGCGCCATCGCAGCCGGCAGAAGCGGGACGACCACCCGGGTCTTGAAATGGTCTAGCAGATCGGCCTGGACGTCGAGGAGATAGCCGCCTTCGATGCTACCCGCGAAGACGTCGTGGCGCGCCATCAGAATTGCCGATGTTCTGCCAGCGGAATACCGTGTTTTTCGACATATTCGTTCCACGCATCTATCGTCGCGCGGTTCTCAAGCTTCCACAGCCGCGTCTTTTCGGCGGCCACGGCCTCGGCGATGCCGGCTTCAGCGGCGCGCGAGACATTCACATCGAGCCCCTTGGCTTCCTTCATGAGCTTTGAGTCGATCGACAGATTTGCCGGCTGGCGAACCGCATTCACAGCAATTTTGCGCATGATCACCTCCACAGTATGCGCATAACATATGCGCATTCCTCTCTAGTCGCAATGACAAGGTGCTTGAACTCGCGAATTACCCCTCCATCTCCTCGCGCAGCATTTCCAGTTCCAGCCATTCCTCCTCGAGCGCTGCCAGTGTGACGCGCTCCTTGTCGAGCGCGGCAATCGTCTTCTGGAACGAGGCCGGGTCACGCTCGTAATAGGCCGGATCGGCGATGTTGTTCTCCAGCCGCGAGATCGAGGCCGACACCGCCTCGATCTTCTTGGGCAGCGATTCCAGCGCGAATTTCTGCTTGAACGACAGTTTCTTGGCCGGGCCCTTCGGTGCGGCCGCTTCGTTCCTGCTTGCCGCCGTCGCTTCACCGGCTTCTGCTTTTGGCCGCGCCCTGCGGTCGTCCAGCCTGGTGCCGCCGCGCTGCGCCAGCATGTCGGAATAGCCGCCGGCATATTCGATCCAGCGGCCGTCACCATCCGGCGCGATAATGCTGGTCACGGTGCGGTCGAGGAAATCGCGATCGTGGCTGACCAGGATCACCGTGCCGGCAAAGCCGGCGACCAGTTCCTGCAGCAGCTCCAGCGTCTCCATGTCAAGATCGTTGGTCGGCTCGTCGAGCACAAGCAGGTTTGCCGGCCGCGCCAAAACGCGGGCGAGGATCAGCCGTGCCCGCTCGCCGCCTGAAAGCTCGCGCACCGGCGTGCGCGCCTGTTCCGGCTTGAACAGGAAGTCTTTCATGTAAGAGACGACGTGGCGCTGCTCGCCATTGATGACGAGGTTCTCGCCGCGCCCGTCGGTGAGATACTGCGCCAATGTCTCCTGTGGGTCGACGGCTTCGCGCTTCTGGTCGAGCGTGGCGATCTCCAGATTTGTGCCGAGCCGCACCGTGCCCGCGTCCGGCTTCAATTCGCCGGTCAGCATCTTCAACAGCGTCGTCTTGCCGGCGCCGTTCGGCCCGACCAGACCGACGCGATCGCCGCGCTGGATGCGGGTCGAGAATCCCTTGACCACGGTCAGATCGCCAAAGCTCTTCTCGATGTTCTTGGCTTCGATCACCAGCTTGCCGGATTCGGCGGCGTCGCTGGCTGTCATCGTCGCCGCACCCTCGGCGCCGCGATGACCACGAAAGCGCTGGCGCATGGTCTGCAACTCACCGAGCCGGCGCATGTTGCGCTTGCGCCGCGCTGTCACGCCATAGCGCAGCCAGTGCTCCTCGCGCACGATCTGGCGACCGAGCTTGTGCTGCTCGCGCTCTTCCTCCTCCAGCACCGTGTCGCGCCATTCCTCGAAATAGCCAAAGCCCTTGTCGAGACGGCGGGTCTGGCCGCGGTCGAGCCAGATTGTGGCGCGTGACACGCGCTCGAGAAAACGGCGGTCATGCGAGATGACGACCAGTGCCGAGGAGGTGCGGGCAAGCTCCTCCTCCAGCCATTCGATGACCGAAAGGTCAAGATGATTGGTCGGCTCATCGAGGAGGAGAATGTCGGGCTCCGGCGCCATGACGCGGGCGAGGGCGGCGCGCCGCGCCTCGCCGCCGGAAAGGTCGTTCGGCCGTTCCTCGCCGGTCAGGCCGAGATGCTCCATCAGATAGGTGGCGCGGTAGGGATCGTCGGCGGGCCCGAGCCCCGCCTCGACATAGGCGCGGACGGTCGCAAAACCGTCCATGTCGGGCATTTGCGGCAAGTAGCGCACGGTTGCCGAGGGCTGGCGGAAGACTTCGCCATCCTGCGGTTCGATCAGCCCGGCGGCGATCTTGAGGAGCGTCGACTTACCAGAGCCGTTGCGGCCGACCAGGGCGATCTTGTCGCCAGCCGAGGCCGTCAGGGCGGCACCGTCGAGCAACGGCGTGCCGCCAAAGGTCAGCTTTATCCCGTCGAGATTGAGAAGCGGCGGCGCCATATCAGCTTTCTGGGCTCAGCTTTCCGGAAGAGGGTAGGGATGCGCGAGCAGCAGCGCCCGGCCGCTGGCCAGCGCGATTTCCAGCCGGCCCCTGACCTCGTTGGAAATGGTCAGCGACGAGCCGAACGCAACCTCGACATGGTCGAGCGGCCATTTGGCGCCGGTGACTGTCAGGCCGGCGAGATCCGAGAAGCCGAGCACCGAAAACAGCGTGCCGTCGGCATAGTCGAAGCCAGTCTTTCCAGGCAGCAAGGGAATGCCTTCCTGTGCGCCGCTGGTCAAAAGCACTTCCGTTCCGCCTTCCGCCAGCCGGACGCTCAGCGCCAGATGCAGGAAGATGTGGTCGGTGCGTTTGCCGCCGAAGGCGCCTGCGAGCACAAGGCTTGTCGCACCGCGTTCGAGCGCGGCGGCGATAGCGAGTTCACCGTCGGTCTTGTCCTTTTCAGCGGGAAATACCTGCCGTGGCACGGCGGCCAGATCTTCCGGCAAATCGGCAGGCACCGAATCGAAATCGCCGACCCAGAGTTCCGGCCTCAGGCCCAGCATGCGGGCATGACCGATGCCGGCGTCGGCGGCGATGACGCGCGAGCCTTCGACCTGGCGGTCGAGCAGCGGTGTGCGGATGAGATCGCCGCCAAGCAGGATGGTGAATGTGCTCATATCTCGTGGCCCTTACCAGCCCTGCCCCGGAAACGGAAGATGAAACGGCAGACGAAACGGAAGGCTGGGCTTTGGATGCCCGGCAAACTTCCGCTTGCGCAGCACTTCGGCCGGGCCTATGTGTCGCAACGCTCTAACGGGGTGCCGGACGCGATTTTCGCGGACCGGCTGAGAGGCAAGACTGCCAACCCGCTGAACCTGATCCGGTTTGTACCGGCGGAGGGATTAGACGTTTCGGACAGCCCGACGCCTCAATTCCTTTCAACGCGAACGAAGGAGGCGCCGATGCGCAGTTTTTTCCACTCTCTTGTCTCAATTGTCCTGCTTGCGGCATCCGCGGTCGCCCTGCCGGGGCAGGCATCGGCACAGGATAGACTGACGGTCTATACCTATGAAAGCTTCACCGCCGATTGGGGTCCGGGACCGGCGGTGAAGAAGGCCTTCGAGGCCGAATGCAGTTGCGTCGTCGAATTCGTCTCGGTCGCCGACGGCGTGGCGCTGCTCAACCGTGTGAAGCTGGAAGGCGCCGCGACCAAGGCCGATATCGTACTTGGCCTCGATACCAACTTAACCGCCGACGCCAAGGCAACCGGCCTGTTTTCGCCGCACGGCGCCGTCTCGGGCGTCAATGTGCCGGGCGGCTGGAGCGACGATATTTTCGTGCCGTTCGACTATGGCTATTTCGCCGTCGTCTACGATACCGAAAAACTGCAGAGCCCGCCGAAGAGCCTCAGGGAATTGGTCGAGGGCGATGCCGGAGAGAAGATCGTCATCCAGGATCCGCGCACCTCGACGCCGGGCCTTGGCCTGCTGCTGTGGGTCAAATCGGTCTATGGCGACAAGGCGCCGGAAGCCTGGGCCAAACTCAAGGCGAAGGTGCTGACGGTAACGCCGGGCTGGAGCGAGGCCTACGGCCTGTTCACCAAGGGCGAGGCGCCGATGGTGCTGTCCTACACCACCTCGCCGGCCTACCACATGGTCGCCGAAAACACCGAGCGCTACCAGGCGGCGTCCTTCGAGGAGGGCGAATATCTGCAGATCGAGGTTGCGGGGATCACCACCAAGGGCGCGAAGAACCCGCTGGCGGAAAAGTTCATTGCCTTCATGACCGGACCGAAATTCCAGGATGTCATTCCCGAAACCAACTGGATGTTCCCGGCCGGCAAAACCGACGAGCCGCTCAACCCGGCGTTCGACAAGCTGGTCAAGCCGACCAAGACCCTGCTGTTCAGCCCGGAAGACGTCGCGGCCAACCGCAAGGCCTGGGTCGATGAGTGGCTTGCGGCGATGAGCAGGTAGGGCTCAAGCCTCGTCGGATGTTTGCGCCAAGCCACCCCCCTCTGGCCTGCCGGCCATCTCCCCCTCAAGGGCACGGCTATCGCAGATGGAACGCCGAGGCTTTCGCTCTACGACGTACCCCCACCCCTAACCCCTCCCCACAAGGGGGAGGGAGACTTCCGTTGGCACTGACCTCGGCAAATTGTCTGCCTTTCGGCGCCAAAAGGGGAAGTAAGGGCATGCGGCAGCGTTCCCTCCCCCTTGTGGGGAGGGTTAGGGTGGGGGTCCAACTTCGTAAGAATCCAAATGCGATAGCCCTGCCCTCAAGGGGGAGATCGGCAGCTTTGTCGCCTCTCCTCGTCCTGCCACTTGTGAGATTGGCGAAGGCGGCTGAGTGCGCAATCTCCCCCCTTGAGGGGGAGATGGCCGGCAGGCCAGAGAGGGGTGGGCTCGGCCATTGTCAGGTATTTCCTTCGATCAACACCTGTCGTAGTGTCGGGTAGCACGACATGCGTACGCGTCATCCGGCCGATCCCCGCGTCACTGCCGGCATCGTCGCGCTCGCCGCCGTCGCGCTGCTGATCGGCGGGGCATTCGCCGGGCTCGTCGTCGAAGCCACACGCGACCTGTCCGGCGCCGCCGCCGCTTTCGATTCCTATCTCTTGCGCGTCGTCCGTTTCACGCTCTGGCAGGCTCTGCTGTCGACCCTGCTCTCCGTTGCACCGGCGCTGTTCATCGCGCGCGCCCTGTCGCGGCATCCACGTTTTTTCGGGCGAGGCTTCATCCTCCAGCTTTTCGCCGTGCCACTGGCGCTGCCGGCCATTGTTGCCGCACTCGGTGTCTTGGCGCTCTATGGCCGCGCCGGCTATTTTGCCGGCACGCTCGGCGCGCTAGGCGGCCAGAGCTGGCCCGGCATCTATGGCCTGTCGGGCATACTCGTTGCCCATGTCTTCTTCAACCTGCCGCTGGCGACGCGGCTGTTCCTGGAGGCGTTGCAGACCGTGCCGGCTAACCAATGGCGGCTGGCGAGCCAGCTTGGCATGGGGGCTGCGCCGGCCTTCCGGCTGATCGAATGGCCGCCGTTGCGTGCGGCCCTGCCGGGCGTTGCCGGGCTCGTTTTCATGCTGTGCATCACCTCCTTCACCATCGTGCTTACGCTCGGCGGCGGGCCGCGCGCGACGACGCTGGAGGTTGCCATCTACCAGGCGCTGCGTTTCGACTTCGACCCGGCGCGGGCGGTGACGCTGACCTTGCTGCAGATTGCCCTGACCTTCGTCGTCGTGCTGGCCTTGACGCGGCTTGGCGCCAATATGACCGGCGACGCCAATCTGCCGGTGGCGCCGCGCCGGTATTTTTCAGCCGGTGCGGCCGAGACCGTGCTGAACGCGCTGGCGATCGGGCTCGCACTGCTGTTTGTCGCCGGGCCGATGGCGGCCACGCTGGCAGCCGGGCTTGGCGCCGATCTCGGCCGCCTGGCCGGCGAGAGCGCGGTGCGGCAAGCGACGGCGACCAGTGCCGTGCTCTCCCTCCTGTCGGCGCTGCTCTCTGTGGCGTTGTCGCTGTCGCTGGTGATGGCGCGCCGGGCGCTGGCGCTCACCCGGCGGAGCGGCAGGAGGACGCTGCTCGAACACCTGGCCGACACCGGTGCGGGGTTCGTCCTGGTGGTGCCGCCCATCGTCATCGGTGCCGGCTGGTTCTTGCTCCTGCGCACCGTCGGCGATGTCTTTGCGATCGCCCCTGTCATGGTCGTTGCGGTCAATGCAGTGATGGCGATGCCGTTCGCCATCCGCGCCATCCGCCCTGCCTATGACGCGGCGAGCGAACGCCACGAACGGCTCTGCGCACAGCTTGGCATCTCGGGCTGGAACCGGTTGCGGCTGGTCGACTGGCCGTCGCTGCGGCGGCCGCTCGCCACCGGCTTCGCGTTCGCCATGGCGCTGTCGCTCGGCGATCTCGGCGTCATTGCGCTGTTCGGCAGCGATTCCGTGCAGACCTTGCCCTATCTGCTGCTGGCGCGCATGGGCAGTTACCGCACCGAGGATGCCGCCGGCCTGGCGCTGCTGCTCGGCCTTGTCTGCCTGGCGCTGGTGTTGGCCGCGGACTGGCTGGGAAGGAGGGAGAAATCATGATGCCGATCAGCCCGGAACGGTCCATTTCGGTGGAAAAAGGCGCGGCCGTGCGGCTCGATAATGTCTCGTTCAGCTATGGTGAAACGCCGCTTATATTCGATGTCGATTTCCCGGCGTCGGAAATCACCGCCATCATGGGGCCGAGCGGTTCGGGAAAGTCGACGCTGCTCAATCTGGTGGCCGGCTTCGAGACGCCGCGGTCGGGCCGCGTGCTGATCGGCGGCGCCGACGTCAGCACTGCGCCGCCATCAGCGCGGCCGGTATCGATGGTGTTCCAGGAAAACAACCTGTTTGCCCATCTGTCCCTCGAGCAGAATGTCGGGCTCGGCCGCTCGCCTTCGCTCAGGCTGAGCGAGGCTGACCGCGCCGCAATCGCCGCAGCGCTGAAGCGCGTCGGCCTTGCCGGCAAGGAAAGCCGGCTGCCGCGCGAACTCTCCGGCGGCGAGCGGCAGCGCGTCGCGCTCGCCCGGGTCCTGGTGCGCGACCGGCCGGTGCTGTTGCTCGACGAGCCGTTCGCTTCGCTCGGACCGGCACTGCGCGACGACATGCTCGACCTGGTGGCCGACGTCCATTCGGAGCAGCGCATGACGGTCTTATTCGTCACGCACCAGCCGGACGATGCGCGCCGTATCGGCCAAAACATGGTTTTCCTGGATGGTGGCACGGTTGCCGCGACCGGCACCGCGGCCGATTTTTTCGTCGGGGCTGGACCGGAGGCATTCCGACGCTATATCGGCTCGGGTCCGTTTGCGGCTGGATCACGAGATGTTGCCCGGAAGCGGACATAATTTATGGTCAAACCGGCGGAAGGCGAAGCGGCGCTTGCTTGCCATGGTCGAGGTAGTGTGGCTAGGTCCGCCAGGAGCTGGTCCGGCCTAGGCCGTGATTTGCCCTTGCTGCCTCGTATCTGTCGGACGCACGAAGGACGCCGTAGCACTTGATTTGCGCGTGATGCTTTCCGGAAATCGCGCCCGATTTTCGCGGTCACGTGCCAGGACTTGAAAGGAAGCCGATCTGCCGACCGGCATCGACAATCGGAGGGTGAAACCGCTGGCGCGCTTTCTGGCGCTGGCCGGTCTTGCCGTGGCGCTGGCAAGCTGCCAGATGTTCACGCCTCCCGACGTGCAGGAATCAGGCTTTCAGCCCTCAGACAAGCCGATCACGGTCGACAATGTCGCCGCCAACGGCAAGCTCGCTCAACTGGCGAAGGCGCAGCACCCGCGCATCCTCGCCACCTATGGCGGCGAGTATTCCGACCCCAAGCTCGAGCGCATGGTGGCCAAGATCGTCGGCAGACTGACCGTGGTGTCGGCCAACCCAACCCAGACCTACCGCATCACCATCCTCAACTCGCCCAACGTCAATGCCTTCGCGCTGCCGGGCGGCTATCTCTACATCACCCGCGGGCTGCTGGCGCTGGCCAACGATTCCGCCGAGCTGGCCGCCGTCATCGCGCATGAGATGGGCCACGTTACCGCCAACCACGGCCTGCAGCGCCAGCAGCTGGAAGCCGAAGAGGGGTTGGCGACCAAGGTCGTTTCGGACGTGCTCGGCGACAACCCGACGGCCAAGGCGGCGCTGATCCGCGGCAAGCTGAGGCTGGCCCAGTTCTCGCGCAATCAGGAGCTGGAGGCCGATGCCATCGGCATCAAGTCGATCGGCGAAGCCGGTTTCGACCCCTACGCCGCCGGCCGCTTCCTGCAGTCGATGTCGGCCTATACCGATTTTCGCTCGATCAGCGGCGCCACCGACGCCAGCCTCGACTTCCTGGCGACGCACCCCAACACGCCGCAGCGTATCGATCTCGCGCAGCGCCACGCCCGCCAGTTCGGCGCGCCTGGTGTCGGGTCGCGCGACCGCGATTCATTTCTTGCCGGCGTAGACGGGCTGCTTTACGGCGACACGCCGGAGGAAGGCTACGTGCGCGGCGAAACCTTCCTGCACCCTGGCCTCGGTGTGTCGTTCTCGGTGCCCAACGGTTTCGTCATCGACAATTCGGCGGCGGCGGTGACGGCGACCGGCCCGGGCGACATGGCGATCCGCTTCGACGGCGTTTCGATCGACAAGAACCGCTCGCTGACCGACTACATCCGCAGCGGTTGGGTTGCCGGCCTCGACGACAGCAGCGTGCGCCAGGAGACGATCAACGGCAACGAAGCGGCAACCGCGCATGCCGGCGCCGATGGCTGGCAATTCGATATTGCGGTGATCCGCGCCGGCGGCCAGGTCTACCGCTTGCTGACCGCGGCACCTTCGGCCAGCACCTCGCTGAGCACGGTGGCGCGCTCGGTCAGCGGCTCGTTCCGCATCCTGAGTGCTGCCGAGAAGGCAGCACTGAAGCCACTGCGTATCCGCATCGTCACGGTGCAGCCCGGCCAGACAATGGGCTCGCTGGCCGCACAGATGGTCGGCGTCGACCGCAAGCTGGATTTGTTCAGGGTGCTCAACGCGCTGTCGCCGGGTGCCGCGGTTTCGGCCGGCGACAAGGTCAAGATCGTCACCGACAAATAGCAGGCGACGCGATTCAGGCTGCGAGAAATTCCGGATTCTGCTTTACCAGCGCTGCCTTGAGCTTTTCCATGGCGCGCGCCTCGATCTGCCGGACACGTTCCTTGGAGATGCCGAGCGTCTCGCCGAGCGCTTCGAGCGTCGCGCCCTCGTCGCTCAGCCGGCGTTCCTCGATAATCCTGAGCTCGCGCGCATTGAGAGCGCCGAGTGCCGTCTTCAGCCACACCGAGCGGCGTTCGACGTCGATCGTATCGCCGACGACCTCATCGGGCAGCGGGTCATCCGAAACCAGGAACTCCATCCGCTCGGTTGCGCCCGCATCGTCGGCTAGCGGCGTGTTGAGCGAGCTGTCCGGCGCCGAAAGGCGGGAATCCATCATCGCCACATCGGCCTCCGATACCCCGAGAGCCGCCGACACTTCGCGGTAGAGCGTGGCATTCGACGTCTGCTCGGCGCCGTTTGCCAGGCGGGCGCGCAGACGCCGCAGGTTGAAGAACAGCGCCTTTTGCGCCGAGCTGGTGCCGCCGCGCACGATCGACCAGTTGCGCAGGATATAGTCCTGCATCGAGGCGCGAATCCACCAAGTCGCGTAGGTCGAGAACCGCACCTCGCGCTCGGGTTCGAAACGGGCCGCGGCCTCCAGCAGCCCGACATGGCCTTCCTGGATCAGGTCGCCCAGCGGAAGGCCGTAGTGGCGAAACCGCGACGCCATGGAAATGACCAGCCGCATATGCGCGACGGTGATGCGGTGCAGCGCGTGCTGGTCATTGTTTTCCTTCCAGCGCAGCGCCAGGAGATGCTCTTCGTCACGTTCCAGATAAGGGGCTTTCATCGCCGCGCGAACCATGGTCCGTCCTGCACTGTCTTCCATCATGCCGCGCTCCTGCTTCAGGCGTTGCGGTGCGATCGAATCGTGAGTTGGCGCCGATGGTTGAAATGGCGGCGCCGCGCCCTACAACAGCGAAGAACGTGCCATGCGGGGGAATGTTCCCCCGGACTGTCATGTCGATTGCGCTGTTCCAGGCGATTCGCCGCCGGCCCTTGACTCAGCCGGATGGCGCCGGGAGATGCTGGTTGAGAATTGGATTTCAAGGGCGCGGGATTTTTGAAATTCAGTTTCTTATTCTGGCATCGCGCATCTGTCATTTTCCGGCACTCGCAATGACGCCGGACACCGGCCAAGGACGGATCACAGAAAAATGAAATGGCTCAAATCGCTCATCATCGCCGGAACGCTGCAGGTTCTGGCCATCGCCGCCGGTCACGCCGGCGCCAATCTCGACCAGATCAAGCAGTCCGGCGTCTTCAAGGTCGGCACAGAAGGAACCTATGCGCCCTTCACCTATCATGATGCTTCCGGCGCGCTGGTCGGCTTCGACGTCGAGATCGCGCGGGCCATCGCCGAGCGCCTCGGCGTCAAAGCCCAGTTCCTCGAAGGCAAATGGGACGGGCTGATCGCCGGTCTCGACGCCAACCGCTACGATGCCGTCATCAACGAGGTCGGCATCACCGAGGCGCGCAAGGCCAAATATGATTTCTCCGATCCTTACATCGCCTCCAAGGCAGTGCTGATCGTGCGCGGCGACAACACCGACATCAAGGCTTTCGCCGATCTCAAGGGCAAGAAGGCGGCGCAATCGCTGACCTCGAATTTCGGCAAGCTGGCTGAAACCAATGGCGCCGAGCTCGTCGGCACCGACGGCTTCGACCAGTCGATCCAGCTGCTTCTTACCGGCCGCGCCGACGCCACCATCAACGACAGCCTGTCCTTCCTCGACTTCAAGAAGCACAAGCCCGACGCCAATGTGAAGATTGCCGCCCAGGAAGAAAACGCCGACTATTCTGGCGTCATCGTGCGCAAGGGCGATCCGGAACTGGTGGCCGCCATTAATAAGGCGCTGGCCGACATCAAGGCCGACGGCACCTACAAGAAAATCGCCGACACCTATTTCGGCCAGGACGTTTCGAAGTAAAACGGCTTTCTCGTGTGGGCCGAACGCCGGCCCGCGTCGTTCATATCGCGGCGAGCTGTCTTTTGACGGCCCGCCGCTTTCGCGTGATATGAGCGACGGCAATCTGGCAAGGAGGAGCCTTCGTGCCGCACTGGCTGCAATTGATGCTGGAATCCCTGCCTACGCTGCTATGGGCTGCACTGATCTTCACCGTGCCGCTGACGCTGCTGTCGTTTGCATTCGGTCTTGTACTAGGCCTGGTTGTGGCGCTTGTCCGGCTGTTCGGTCCCAAACCGCTGGTCGCCGTGGTCCGCTTCTACGTCTGGATATTCCGCGGCACGCCGCTTCTCGTGCAACTGTTCCTTATCTTCTACGGCCTGCCATCGGTCGGCATCCTGCTCGACGCCTTTCCGGCAGCACTGATCGGCTTCACCTTGAACATCGGTGCTTATTCGTCGGAAATCATCCGCGCCGTCATCGGTTCGGTGCCGAAGGGTCAGTGGGAAGCGGCCTATTCGATCGGCATGACCTGGGCCCAGGCAATGCGGCGCACCATTCTTCCACAGGCGGGGCGCGTCGCCGTGCCGCCGCTGTCCAACACCTTCATCTCGCTGGTCAAGGACACTTCGCTCGCCGCCGCCATCACCGTGCCGGAGATGTTCCAGGCAGCGCAGCGCATCGTCGCCACCACCTATGAGCCGCTGATCCTCTATGTCGAGGCAGCGGCCCTCTATCTGATCATGAGCTCGGTGCTGTCGGCCTTGCAGGCGCGGCTGGAAACGCGGCTCAACCGTTATGGCGGCTTCCTGGAGGCGCGCGCATGATCGGCCTCACCAACATCGAAAAGCGTTTCGGCGACAATCTTGTGCTGAAGGGCGTGACCGTCACCATCGAGGAAGGCAGCGTTACGGCGCTTGTCGGACCGTCGGGCGGAGGGAAGAGCACGCTTTTGCGCTGCATCAACCTGCTCGAGCTGCCGACTTCAGGCACGGTACGGATCGGCGACGATGCACTCGAATTCCGCCCCGGCGGCAGGGTCTCGACCAGGGATATCCAGCGGCTGCGGCTGCAGACCGGCATGGTGTTCCAGAATTTCCAGCTGTTTCCGCATCGCACCGCGATCGAGAACATCATGGAGGGGCTGGTGACGGTGCTGAAATGGCCCAAGGAGAGGGCGCGCGAACGGGCGCTGGCCCTGCTCGAAAAGGTCGGCATGGCGCACAAGGCCGATGCCTGGCCGGCGACGCTGTCAGGTGGCCAGCAGCAGCGCGTGGCGATTGCCCGGGCGCTGGCGCCTTCGCCGAAAGTCCTGCTCTGCGACGAGCCGACCTCGGCACTCGATCCGGAACTGGCGCAGGAGGTGGTCGATGTGCTCGGCAAGCTCGCCAGCGAGGGCACGACCATGGTGATGGCGACGCATGATCTGCGGCTCGCCTCCAAGATCGCGCGGGAAGTAGTGTTCCTCGATGCCGGCAACATCGTCGAACAAGGGCCGGCCGCGGTGCTGTTCAGCAATCCGGAGCGCCAGCGGACCAAGCGGTTCATCGCCACGCTGAAGCACGAGGCGGAAAGGGAGGGCAGCGAAGGTTAGATATGCCTCGTCGCCGGTCAGCTAAGACAAAAAAACCCGGCGCGAGGCCGGGTTTTTCTGAATTCGAAGACGAGAAAAGCTCAGGCGGCTTCTTCCTGCTCGGCTTCCTCGTTGTCGGCCTTAGCGCCGCGCTTCGGGCCCTTGTTGAGGTTCACCTCGATGAGGCGGACCGCTTCGGTCTCCGACATGCGGTTGACGGCCGCGATCTCGCGGGCCATGCGGTCGAGGGCCGCCTCGTAGAGCTGGCGCTCGGAATAGGACTGCTCCGGCTGGTTATCGGCGCGGTAAAGGTCGCGCACCACTTCCGAGATCGAGATCAGATCGCCGGAGTTGATCTTGGCATCATATTCCTGGGCACGGCGTGACCACATGGTGCGCTTGACGCGGGCGCGGCCCTGCACGACCTTCAGCGCGCGCTCGACATAATCCTCTTCCGACAGCTTGCGCATGCCGATCGAGGTCGCCTTGGCGACCGGCACCTTGAGGCGCATCTTGTCCTTCTGGAAGTCGATGACGAACAGCTCCAGCTTGTGGCCCGCGACTTCCTGCTCATCAATCGAGACGATCTGGCCGACACCATGCGCCGGATAAACGATGTATTCGCCGGTCTTGAAACCGTGGCGCGCTGCGGTGGACTTCTTCTGCGGGGTGATCGTTGCCATTACGCCCTGAACTCCTTGTTGTGGTACCGGCATCGTGCCGGCCCGAACTCGTGCGACCGGGGTGACCGGTCCTTAGCCACACAACGATGAACTCACCGGAAAGGCCAGGACCGGCAAATCGCAACATTGCGACCGCCTGCCCCAGATCGCTCTGGTCCGGATTGAGAAATTCACCTTTCAGTGATTTGGGGCGTTTGCGCCATAAATCGACGTTGTGTCACCGGCATGTTTGGCTCATATAGCACAAAAAGTCGGAAGAATCAAGGTTTTGCTGCACGCGCGAAGGCCGCGCGCCGTCGCCGCCTGTCAAGGCAGTTAATGTATCACGTCTGTTACGCGGCGTCAGGCCACCGCAGCCGGCAGGCTCGTCAGTCGCCTTCGCCGGGCTCCGGGGAGAAATATTTCTCGAACTTGCCAGTTTCGCCATCGAAATTTTTAGCGTCGGCCGGCGGCTCCTTCTTGGCGGTGATGTTGGGCCATTTCTCGGCATATTCGGTGTTGATCTGCAGCCATTTGTCGAGACCCGACTCGGTGTCGGGCTTGATTGCGTCGGCCGGGCATTCCGGTTCGCAGACGCCGCAATCGATGCACTCGTCCGGGTGGATGACGAGCATGTTCTCACCTTCGTAGAAGCAGTCGACCGGACAGACCTCGATGCAGTCCATGTATTTGCATTTTATGCAATTGTCGGTCACGACATAGGTCATTGGTCGGCTCCGGGACGTCCCATTTTGTTGGGCTTTTTTGGTGAGGTAACGCCTTTGTCCGCTGGTGGCAAGGGCGGCCCCTGCCAGCGGTGCCGCGGTTTCCGGAATGGAATTCCGGAAGGCCGGCAAAGCGGGCGTTCGACCTTGCTCAATCGTCGCCGAGCAGGTGGTCGGTCTGGCGGCGTTCCTTCTTCGTCGGGCGACCGCTGCCGGCCTCGCGCAACGGCGGCACCGCATCCGGAAGCGCCTCGCCCTTGGGCGCGGGGGGCGGCGACATGTCCTCGTAGAGCAGGCGGGCCTCTTCGGGCGGGCCACGCCGTACGCCGGTGCCAAGGACCTTCCAGACGAAGATCCGCCGCTCCAGCGTGATGGTCAAAACGTCGCCCGGCCGGACCGTGTCGGAGGCCTGCGCTGCTTTGTCGCGATTGATGCGGACGCGTCCGGCGACGACCAGCTTGGCTGCCAGCGTGCGCGATTTTACCGCGCGCGAGAAGAACAACCACTTGTCGATGCGCTGGCGGGCATCAGTGACCATTGGACGAGCAGCTTACTTCTTCAGCTGGTCGCGCAACGCGGCGAGCTTGGCGAAGGGCGAGTCCGGGTCGAAGCGGACCGGGCGTTCCTCACGCGGCTTTGGCTGGAAGGCGGGTTTTGCGCCTTGGGCGCCGCCTTTGCCGTCCTGCCGGCCAGCCTTCCAGTCGGGCCGGTTTTCGCGCCGGTCCGGGCGTTCACCTTGCGGCTTGCCGGCGCGCTGCTCTACCGCCTCGCCTTGCGGCCTGGGCTTGAACTTGCTGCGATCGAAGCGCGGCTTGCCGGCGCCGTCGCGCTGGTCGTGGCGCCCCTGACGGGCGGGCCGGTCGCCCGGCGTCGCTTGCCCGCCGGCATCTACCGGCGCATCGCTGCGGCTGTCCGGCGCAGCTTGACCACTGCGCGCGCGATTGTCCCGATGATTGTCCCGGGGGCGGTTGTCATGCTGGCGATGACGCGGGCGCTGGTCGAAACGACCCTGCCGCCACAACAGGATGGGTTTTGGCTCCTCGGCTTCTGGAGCAGCTTCGCCGGCGATGGCTCCTGCCGTCGCTGCAGGTTCGGCCGGCGATGCTTCCGTAGTGTCGGAAACCGGCGGCTCTGCCGGTGCCGCAGCCTCAGTTTCCGCCCCAAGTTCCGCCCTTGGCTCGGCCGCTGGTTCCGCAGGCGCTTCAGCAGTCGCCTCCGCGGCGGGCCGGGTCTCTTGCGTGACTTCTGCCGCAGCTTCAGGGGCTGGAGCTTCCGCGACAGGCTCTGCCGTCGCTTCGGTCACAGCTTCGGCCGCCGCCTCCGCAACAGGAGCCGCATCCGACACAGGTTCCGAAGCCTCCGCCGGCGGCTCTGCCGCGGCAGATGCTTCCGCCATCCTCGCCTGCTCGACGCGCGCAGTCTCTTCCGCCGCCTGCTTTGCAGCGGCAGCTTCACGCGCGGCATTGTCCTGTGCTTCGAGCCGCGCCTTGACCTCGGCCGCCGGTTTGGCATCGGCGCGATAGCCGAGTCCCTTCAGGATTTCTTCCATGTCGTCGGCGGTGGCGCCGAGAATCGACATCATCGGCGGCGTCACCATGAAGGACTGGCCGTCATAGGCGCCGTCGGGGCGAGGGCCGAGGCCCGGCTTCCAGTTGGTCGCCGGCCGGATCAGGTCGGCCAGCCGTTCGAGAATATCGACGCGTACAGCACGCCGGCCAAGATTGCGGTAGCCGGCAAGCTTGTAGAAGGTCTTGTCGAAGGTCGGATCGATGACCACCGAGGTGCGGCCGGAGGCCAGTGCGTGAACGACATCGCCGAAGCCGGGCTTGTCCTTGCCGTCGTTTCTCAGCGCCCACAGCAGCGTTATCAGCCCGGCCGGCGCCGGTTTGATCAGCGCCGGCACGAAGACATGGTAGGCGCCGAAGCGCACGCCGAGACGGCGAAGCGCCGCGCGGCCTTCCTGGTCGAGCGACTTCATCTCGTCGGCGATGTCGCGACGGTTGATGAGGCCGAAATGCTCGACAAGCTGGAAAGCGATGCCGCGGCCGATGCCGGTGATCTGCTCGGCATTCTTGAGATCGACCAGCGGCTTCAGCAGGGATTCGATCTGGAAGTTTACGAAGCGCTCGGCGCGCGCCGCAACCTTGTCGCGTGCCGGGCCGGTGAGTTGCTCGTCGGCCAGCAGAACCAGACGCGGCTTCAAAGCGTCTTCGCCGGCGACCAGCGTGCCGATCGGCGCGCCGATCCAGCGCAGCGTGCCATCCGAACCCAGCGCGATGTCGCCATTGGCCGAGGCGCCGAAGCGCTCGGCCCGCGCCTCGAACTCGGCGGCAAGCGCCTTCTGCGCCGCCGCCCGCACCGCCTTGGCGTCTTCGCCGCCGGCGCTCTGGTCGGCGGTGAAGCGGAAACCTTGCAACTCGCCGACGTGATGGCCTTCGACGAGGACGGTTCCGGTTGGGCTGATTTCGGCTTCAGGCATCGTGTTTTCTCTAAGGCGCCGCATGAGGACGGAAGTCCTGCGGTCTACAAAACGTTTCGTCAACCGCTCATGCAGCGCATCCGACAATCTGTCTTCGATTTCGCGCGTCTTTTCCTGCCAGTGTGCCCGATCGGCCAGCCAGCCGGGCCGGTTGGAAACGAAGGTCCATGTGCGGATCTGGGCAATCCTGTGCGACAGCGTGTCGATGTCGCCTTCGGTTGTGTCGGCACGGCGCACTTGCTCGGCCATGTAGTTCTCGTCGACATGGCCATGCCTGGCAAGGTCCATGTAGATGGAGGCGATCAAGTCGGCGTGCTGGGCCGGCGCGATCTTCCTGTAGTCGGGCAGCGCGCAGGCTTCCCACAGCAGCGCCACGCGCCTGGCATCGGTGGTGAGTGCCCGGACGTCCTCGTCGCGCGACAGATGCTCGAGCGCCTGCGCGTCTACTGCCGGCAGCGCGCGCGTCAGGCCTTCGACCGGAGCGTTGGTCTCAATCGAGCGCTTCAGCGCATCAAGGTTGGCGAAATCGCAATGCGCGGTGCGCCACTGCAGTACTTTCACCGGGTCGAAATCATGCGCCTCGATTTTGTTGACCAGTTCATCATCCAGCGGATCGACCTGGCCGGTGACGCCGAAGGTGCCGTCGCGCAGATGCCGGCCGGCGCGGCCGGCAATCTGGCCGAGCTCGGCCGCCGTCAGGTTGCGGTACTGGTAGCCGTCGAATTTGCGGTTCTGGGCGAAGGCGACGTGGTCGAGGTCGAGGTTGAGGCCCATGCCGATGGCGTCGGTGGCGACGAGGTAGTCGACGTCGCCCGACTGGAACAGCGCCACCTGGGCGTTGCGGGTGCGCGGGCTGAGTGCGCCGAGCACGACGGCGGCACCGCCCTGCTGGCGGCGGATCAGCTCGGCGATGGCATAGACCTCGTCGGCCGAGAAGGCGACGATCGCCGTGCGCCGCGGCAGGCGGGTCAGCTTCTTCGAACCGACATAGGCAAGATGCGAGAGGCGTGGTCGCGTCACCACCGACACGCCCCGCAGCAGGCGCTGCAGAATGCCGTGCATGGTGGCCGCGCCCAGCAGCAGCGTCTCCTGGCGGCCGCGCAGATGCAGGATGCGATCGGTGAAGATGTGGCCGCGTTCGAGATCGCCGGCGAGCTGGACCTCGTCGATGGCAACGAAGGCGGCGTCGGTCTCGCGCGGCATCGCTTCCACGGTGCAGACCGAGTATTTCGCGCCCGCCGGCTGGATCTTTTCCTCGCCGGTGATGAGCGCCACCTTATGGGCGCCGACCTTCTCGCAGACGCGCGTATAGACCTCGCGGGCAAGCAGCCTGAGCGGCAGGCCGATGACGCCGCTTTCGTGCGCCACCATGCGTTCGATGGCGAGATGGGTCTTGCCGGTGTTGGTCGGGCCGAGCACGGCCGTCACGTCTCGACCCGACAGGATCAGCGGTTCAGTATGTTTCGGATGGATGTTCATCGGCCTGGAAATAAGGCTCTCTGCCTCGCATTGTCGGGAGCGCGCCCATATTGGCCGCGTATGACAGGCGACACATAGGGATTTCGGGCGCGAAGCGAAAGCGGAATATGCCGAGGGCAGGCCGATTGGTTGGTTCGAAGCCAGAAAATCTGTTCCCGATTAACAGTTGGAACGAGTCTGGAACGAATCAGCGACGAATCACTGACTCGCGCTGATTCAGGGTTTGTTCACGGCTACATCTGGGTTTTCTGTCGACATACCTCACCACATGCTGAATCACGGAAACTGGCCCGATTTATGCAAGCGGCATCCAAGCGAGCACTGCGGTTAACCTTTGCCGGTGAATGGTCGTGGCTGGCCACCTGCTTCGCACAACATTATGAAATTATTGATGTTTCCTAATGCGCTTTAATCATTTCGCGGGTGTTTTCAGCTCTCGCCGTTAACGCTCCGCTCAAAGCCGGAACGAATCGGCGACGAATCAGCGATAGCTGAAGTTTCTTGGTTTGTTCACCGCAACATGTTGTGTCGTGAACAGCTTTTCCACCGAGAATCCACAGGCTGCCGGGCGGCTTTTGCACAAGCTGCGAGTTTGCCGTTAACCTTTGCGTGCCGGATTGGGGCAGCGTGCTGCATCGAGATCTTGCAACGGGAAGACCGCTATAGAAACGGGCCGTTTTGCAGGCCCGTTCGTCCAAGCGAGGATCTGTCTCAACGTAAAGACAAACGATCAGGCGACGTACTGGCCGCCATTGGCTGATATGGTCGAGCCGGTGATGAAACCGGCATCGTCGGAAGCGAGGAAGACGACGCAGCGCGCGATCTCCTCCGGCTCGCCGAGACGGCCGACCGGGATGTGCGGGATGACGCGCTCGTTGAGGACCTTCTCGTCCATTGCCTTGACCATCTCGGTGGCGATGTAGCCGGGGCAAATGACGTTGACGGTGATGCCGGCGCGCGCGCCTTCCTGGGCCAGTGCCTTGGTGAAGCCGATATCGCCGGCCTTCGAGGCCGAATAATTGACCTGGCCGACCTGGCCTTTCTGGCCGTTGATCGAGGAGATGGTGATGATGCGACCGAACTTGCGGTCGCGCATGCCGCCCCACAATGGATGCGTCATGTTGAAGACGCCGGAAAGGTTGGTGTCGAGGACCTCTTTCCATTGCTCGCGCGTCATCTTGTGGAACATCGCGTCGCGAGTGATGCCGGCATTGTTGACCAGCACCGAGACGGGACCGAGATCGGCTTCGATCTGTTTGATGCCGGTGGCGCAGGCCTCGTAGTCGGCGACGGACCATTTATAGACCGGGATGCCGGTCGCGGCGTTGAACTTTGCCGCCGCTTCTTCATTGCCGGCGTAGTTTGCGGCGACCGAATAGCCGGCGCTTTTCAAGGCGACCGATATCGCCGCGCCGATGCCGCGCGACCCGCCTGTGACGATTGCAACCTTTGTCATATGTCCTCCCGGGAAATGCAGATGACTGAGCGTTGAAGCGGTGGGGGTTTGCCCTCTATTCCCTACTCGCTTTGCGCCAGCATCCTATTCGTATCGCTTATCTCATCACAATGCTTCCACGCACATGGCAACACCCATGCCGCCGCCGATGCACAGCGTGGCAAGGCCTTTCTTGGCACTTCTGCGGCGCATCTCGTAGACCAGCGTGTTGAAGATGCGGGCGCCCGAGGCGCCGACCGGATGGCCGATGGCGATGGCGCCGCCATTGACGTTGACGATGGCCGGATTCCAGCCCATGTCCTTGTTGACGGCGCAGGCCTGCGCGGCAAAGGCCTCGTTGGCTTCGACCAGATCGAGGTCGCCAACCGACCAGCCGGCCTTGGCCAGCGCCTTGCGCGAGGAGGGGATCGGTCCCGTCCCCATGATCTGCGGGTCGACACCGGCGGTCGCCCAGGAAACGATGCGCACCAGCGGTGTGATGCCGCGCCTTGCGGCTTCCGCTTCGGTCATCAGCACCACGGCGGCGGCGCCGTCGTTGATGCCGGAAGCATTGGCAGCAGTTACCGTGCCTTCCTTGTCGAAGGCGGGCTTGAGCTTGGTCATGGCATCGATTGTCGCGCCGTGGCGGATGTATTCATCCTGGTCGACGACGGTGTCGCCCTTCCTGCCCTTGACTGTAAAGGCAACGATCTCGTCCTTGAATTTCCCGGCTTTCTGCGCGGCCTCGGCCTTGTTCTGGGAAGCCAGTGCGAACTGGTCCTGGTCGTCGCGGGTGATCTGGAACTGGCGGGCGACGTTCTCAGCGGTGTTGCCCATATGATAGCCATAGAAGGCATCGGTCAGGCCGTCCTTGATCATGGTGTCGATCAGCTTGAAATCGCCCATCTTGACGCCACCGCGCAGATGCTGTGCATGCGGAGCCATCGACATCGATTCCTGGCCGCCGGCAACGATGATCCTCGCGTCGCCCTGGGCGATCTGCTGCATGCCGAGCGCGATGGCGCGCAAGCCCGAGCCGCAGAGCTGGTTCAGGCCCCAGGAGGTCGCCTCCTGCGGTACGCCGGCAGCCATTGCCGCCTGCCGCGCCGGGTTCTGCCCTTGAGCCGCGGTCAGAATCTGGCCGAGAATGACCTCGTCCACCTCCTTGCCGTCGACGCCGGCACGGACCAGCGCTTCCCTGACGGCGACGGCACCCAATTCATGGGCTGGGGTGTTGGCGAAGGCGCCGTTGAAGGAGCCGACGGGCGTGCGCGCTGCACTGGCGACAACGATGGCGTTGGAAGCGGACATGTTCTTCTCCAGGCTTTCGGGGAACGATTTCGGGTGCCGTCGGGGACTTTTCTTGCCCTTTCCACAACCCGAGTCAAACCCGAAATGGGCATGGCGTCCCACTCCCGCAAGTATGCCGCCCGTCGCTGCGACGGCGGCCCGTCCGTGCTGCGCAGCATAAAATGTTCCCGCACTGCACAAACTGCTTGGATTCATGGCGCTTTTGCGCATATCCTTTAAAAAGGCGCAATCGTTACCGGCGGCTTACTTAAGCTGCCCGGTGTCCGGGGAGGATGCAGATGGCCGCAAAAGACGAACCTATTGTTATCAAGAAATATGCCAATCGCCGTCTCTACAATACGGGCACCAGCACCTATGTGACGCTCGAGGATCTCGCTGAAATGGTCAAAAGAGGCGAGGACTTTACTGTCCAGGACGCCAAGACCGGTGACGACATCACGCATCCGGTACTGACCCAGATCATCTTCGAGCTGGAGAACAAGGACGGGCAGAACATGCTGCCGATCCCGTTCCTGCGTCAGCTCATCGCCTATTATGGCGACCAGATGCAGATGATCGTGCCGAGCTTTCTCGAGCAGTCGATGCTGGCCTTCTCGAAGGAGCAGGAGCGCTTTCGCGAGCAGATGAAAGATGCCCTCGGCAAGTCGCCGATGGACATGATGAAGATCGCTACGCCGATCAAGGTGCTGGAGGAGCAGACGCGGCGTAACATGGAAATGTTCCAGAACGCCATGCGGCTGTTCACGCCGTTCCCGCCCGCGGGCTCGGCGCCGGCAGCAGCGCCGGCCGAACCGGCCAGGAAGGAAACGCCGGAAAAACCCGACGACCTCCAGGAGCTGAAGGAGCAGATCGCGGCGATGCAGCGCAAGCTCGACACGATGTCCTGACTGCCGGCTGGCGAAGTGCAGCGTCGGACCTTCCTTCAGGTGCTGCTGAGACTTCGCAAGCAGCGCGGCTAGACTAGAGCTGCTCCGGCAGCGGTCCCTGGTAGCGGGCGCGTGGCCGGATCAGGCCGCTGCTCGTCACCTGCTCCACGGCATGCGCGGCCCAGCCGACGCTGCGGCCGAGCGCGAACAGGCGGAACGGCGCATCGGACGGCAAACGGAGACCGCGCGTCAGCGCGGCCAAAGCGAAATCGACGTTCGGGCGCATGCCCGTTGCCGCAAAGGCCGCATCGCAAAGCCGTAACAGCCCATCATCGACATCTATCGCGGCCAGCAACGGTTCCGCACGCGGATCGCCGTCGGGATAAAGCGGATGGCCAAATCCGGGCAGCGGCCTGTCGTGACCGAGCCAGCGTCCGACAGCCGCATCCGGCCCCAATCTCTGCGCATCTTCCGCCAGCATCATGACCGCCTCTGCGGCGCCGCCATGACGCGGCCCGGAGAGCGTGGCGAGGCCGGCAAGCAGGCAGGCCGAAACAGGTGCGCCGGTGGACGCGGCGACCCGTGCGGCGAAGGTCGATGCGTTCAGTTCGTGATCGGCCAACAGTACCAGTGAGCGGCGGATCAAGTCTGCGCCGGCCGCATCGAGCGACCATCCCCGCGCCAGCCTTTCGTGCACGGCACCAGTTCCGGGAATCGCGCCGAGCGCCTGGGCCAAAGCGGCGATGGCGCCGGCCGCATCGTGGTTGAGCGAAGCCGATCTTCGGCCGAGCGAAGGCCGGCCGTTGGCCGCCAACGCGGCCAATTCCGCGAAGGCAGCCGGCCGGCCAGTTGCGCCGTTGCCATGGCGGCTCGCCGAGACGAACGACACCGGTGCGTCAGATGCCCAAAGCAGGTTTGCCGTCTGCTCCAGCGTGGCAGCCTCGCAGAGAGCAACCGCATCCTGGCCGCGATAGACAAGGCGGCCATGCAAAACGGTCGAGATCGTGGTGGCGATCGCCGGCTCACCCCAGGCAATTGCACTTTCGGCGATTGCCTGCGGATTTCGGCCACGAGCCCGGCGGCTCGCCAGCGCCGCGATGTCGTCGGCGCGATACTGACTGCGGCGTGGATCCGCCCGGTCCGGCCGCACGCCGATGCGTCCGCGGCTGACATAGGCATAGAGGGTCTGGGCGCGCACCTTGAGACGCTCCAGGGCTTCGTCCCGCGTCAGCCACTCCGTCATGTCAGCCTTGGCATATTGATTCAGTTGATCAAGATTGATGGTCCAGTCACCAACCCTTATCTTCCACCCGGAAAGGGTCAAGGAGAAAACCAATGGCGAATGGGCTCGATGATGTGGTGGCGGCGGAAACGGTGCTCTCCGATGTCGACGGTCTTGGTGGCCGCCTGACCATCCGGGGCCATTCGTTGCCCGAACTGGCAGGCCGCTGGAAATACGCCGAGGTGGTTCATCTGCTGTTCGACGGCTTTTTCGACGATCTTCCCGACGGCAGGGAGCTGGCGAACGCGATCGGTCGGGCGCGCAGCGAAGTGTTCGAGCAGATCAAACCCTTGCTGCCGTTTCTCGCATCCGTCGATATCTACAGCGCGATGCGCGCCGGTATTGCCCTGCTGCCGGATGGTGACAAATTGTCGGACGCGCTGCGGCTGGTTGCGGCACCCGCCGTGCTGACGCCGGCCTTGCTGCGCTTGCAGCGCGGCGAAAGCCCGATTGCGCCCGATAGCAAGGCCGATCATGCAGCCGACATGCTGCGGATGCTGACCGGCATTGTGGCCTCTCCTAAATTGGCGAAGGCGCTCGATGCCTATCTCGTGACGGTTTGCGACCACGGCCTCAACGCATCGACCTTCGCCGCGCGCGTGGTCGCTTCGACGCAGGCCGGGCTTACTTCGGCGGTGCTGGCCGGGCTCGGAGCGCTCAAGGGGCCGCTGCATGGCGGCGCGCCAGGTCCGGTGATCGAGATGCTGGATGCGATCGAGGCTCATGGCGACGCCGCCGGCTGGCTGCGTAGCGAGATCGCGCGTGGCCGCCGCATCATGGGCTTCGGGCATCGCATCTATCGCGTGCGCGATCCGCGTGCCGACGTGCTGAAAGCGGTGGTGCGTCAGCTCGGCGCCAAGGGCGAAGCCGGCCACCGGCTGGCCTTTGCCGAAAGCGTGGAGCAAGCGGCGCTCGAAGTGCTCCGCATCGCCAAGCCGTCGCGCTCGCTCCAGACCAATGTCGAGTTCTTCACAGCGCTCCTGCTGGAAGCGGCGGGCTTTCCGAAAGAGGCGTTCACCAACGTCTTTGCTGCCGGGCGCGTCGCCGGCTGGATTGCCCATGCGCGCGAGCAGCAAACGAGCGGACGGCTGATCCGGCCGCAGTCGCGCTATATCGGGCCGGTGCCGGACCTCGTCGCCTGAGGATTTTTCCCTCGCATACTTGCGAAAACCGGTCGCAACAGCCGGTGCCGAACACCTCTCTCGTCGGGACGAGAGAGGTCTACATGACAAAAATTTCATGTCATTGCTCCACACATCCGCTGTTCTTGGGTGACAGAGAGCCTATATGTTGCAGTGCAGCATGGTTCCACGGGAGCCCGCCTCGAAAGGAATAAAGCCGCCTTGACCGCCAGAAAAACCGCCATCGTCACCGGTTCCACCTCGGGCATCGGCCTGGCCATTGCCCACGCGCTCGCGGCCGAAGGCTGCAACGTCGTCGTCAATTCCTTTTCCGACACCGCCGACGATCACGCCATCGCCGACGCGATTGCGAAGCACCACGAGGTGAAGACCGTCTACGTCAAGGCCGACATGTCGAAGCCGGCCGAGTGCCGGGCTTTGGTGGCGAAGGCAGCCGAGGCATTCGGCTCGGTCGACATCCTGGTCAACAACGCCGGCATCCAGCATGTCGCACCGGTCGAAAGCTTCCCGATCGAGAAATGGGATGCGATCATAGCCATCAACCTGTCATCGGCCTTCCACACCATCGCAGCCGCCATCCCGTTGATGAAACAGGCCGGTGGCGGCCGGATCGTCAACGTCGCCTCGGCCCACGGCCTTGTCGCCTCGCCGTTCAAGTCGGCCTATGTCTCGGCCAAGCATGGCATTATGGGCTTGACCAAGACTGTCGCCCTGGAGCTGGCGCGCGACAAGATCACCTGTAATGCCATTTGTCCGGGCTATGTGCTGACGCCGCTGGTCGAGGCGCAGATCCCCGACCAGATGAAGGCCAACAAGATGGACCGCGAGACGGTGGTCCGTGAGGTCATGCTCGACAGGCAGCCTACCAAGGAGTTCGTCACCGTCGAGCAGGTTGCGGCGGCCGCGGTGTTCCTATGCTCGGATGCGGCGGCGCAGATCAACGGCACGCACATCTCTGTCGACGGCGGCTGGACCGCTCAGTGAGCCTTCCAGCGGTCAAGGGCCACGCCATGCCGAAAAATGGCAAGGCGGAAGAGCCAAAGAAGATCAATGTCGCGCTGCAAGGCGGCGGCTCGCACGGGGCGTTTTCCTGGGGCGTGCTCGATCGGCTGCTCGAGGACGGGCGCCTCGACATAACGGCGGTTTCGGGCACCAGCGCCGGCGCCATGAATGCCGTGGCGCTGGCCGACGGCTTTGTCCGCGGCGGTGTCGAGGGCGCGCGGCGGAAGCTCGACGATTTCTGGCGTGCGGTGGCGGCAAAGGGCCGCTTCAGCCCGGTACAGCGCATGCCCTGGGACGTCGCCTGGGGCAATTGGTCGATCGAGAACACGCCCGGCTATTTCCTGTTCGATACGATGTCTCGGGTATTTTCGCCCTATGTCGCCAATCCGCTCGCCATCAATCCGCTGCGCGACGTGGTCGAACGTGAGATCGATTTCGACAATGTGCGCGCCTGCAAGTCGATTGAACTGTTCATTTCCGCTACCAATGTCGAGACCGGCCAGTTGCGGGTCTTCTCGGACGGCGAGATCGACCTCGACACGGTGATGGCGTCGGCCTGCTTGCCGCAATTGTTCCGTGCCGTCGAGATCAAGGGCGTGCCCTATTGGGATGGCGGTTATGGCGGCAACCCGGCATTGTTCCCGTTCTTCAAGACGGCGGCCACCGAGGACGTGCTTTTGGTGCAGATCAATCCGGTGGTCCGCGAGGGAACGCCGAAGAGCGCCAATGAGATCCAGAACCGCATCGACGAGATCACCTTCAATGCCGGGCTGTTGCGCGAATTCCGCTCGATCGCCTTCGTCAAGGAACTGATCGCCGCCGGCCGATTGCCGCACGGCGAATATCGCGACATCCGCATGCACCGCATCGATGCCGACGAAGCGTTCAAGGATCTGTCGGCATCGTCCAAGGTCAATGCCGAATGGGCGTTCCTTGCCTATCTGCGCGACCTCGGCCGCACCGCAGCCAGTGATTGGCTGGAAGAAAATTATGACGCCGTCGGCAAGCGGCCGACGATCGATCTGTCCGGCGAACTCGACGACGGCTTGAAGCCGGTGCGCGGGCCGGCGCCGGGCCGGCGGGTCAAGGAATTTCTTGCGGCGCGCAAGCAGCCCGAGGCCGCCCGCCGTCCGGCCTAGCTGCTTCGCAAAGCAGATGGCATTCGCAATCTGTTCAATCATCCTGACACTTGCTGCCATGCCGCTGTTTTGGCAATCAACA
Organism: Mesorhizobium sp. M1088; assembly: GCF_040318575.1. Classification (NCBI taxonomy): domain Bacteria; kingdom Pseudomonadati; phylum Pseudomonadota; class Alphaproteobacteria; order Hyphomicrobiales; family Phyllobacteriaceae; genus Mesorhizobium; species Mesorhizobium sp. M1088. The sequence goes on from NZ_JAMYMO010000005.1 coordinate 278,988, forward strand.
GCCGATGCTGCGGCCGCATCTTTGCGGACAAAGCAACAATCCATCAACTTTTCTGACTATATTGCGATGCAACTTTGAGGTAGAAGCGCGCTTCGCCGATCACGGCAATTTGAATACGGCCTCGCGCGCACCCATATCGGCGACGCGCCCCAAGTAGAAGATGCGGCCTGGCCGAACCCCGCGCACTGGAAAAAATGACGATGCCGAAATTCAGGTTTCACAAGCTTGCAGCCATTGTTGTGCTCATCGGGTTCGCTGGCTGGATGGCGACAGGCGAGTTCTCGTCCGTCGGCAGCGCGTCCGCCGACAACAAGCCCAAGGCAGGAGAGGTCGAGCAGCCCAAGGCAGCCGACGCAGGCAAGCCCCAAACTGGCAAACAGGGGGCTGCCAAGCCGGGGACTGCCGAGGCGGAACAGCCCAAGGCGCCGTTACGCACGGTCGCGATCATAACCCCGCCGCGGCGCACCTATGCACGCGCTATCCGCATTTCCGGACTGACCGAAGCCGACAAGCGCGCCGTCCTGGCGACACGCGTCGCCGGCGTCATCGACAAGCTGCCGGTCAAGCAGGGTCAGCATGTCAAGACCGGCGACCTGATCCTGATGCTTGCCGCCGAGGAAAAAATCTCGGCGGTCGACAACGCCAAGCAGCTTGTCGTGCAACGTGAGGCAGAGCTGGCAGCTGCCCTGCGGCTGATGAAAACCGGCAATCTGCCCAAGCTGCAGCTCGACACGGCCCGCTCCAACCTGACGCTGGCCAAGTCGCAACTGGAGGCCGTGCAAGCCGAGCTCGACCGCAACGAGGTGAAGGCGCCCTTCGACGGCGTCATCGACCGGGTGCCAGTGGAGCTTGGCAGTTCCGTCATGCAGGGCGGCGAAGTGGCGACCATTCTGAAGCTCGATCCGGTGATCGCCCGCGGCGAAGTCAGCGAACGCGATCTCGGCTATCTGAAGATCGGCGACAAGGCCGATGTGCGTCTGGTCAGCGGCCAGAATGTCGAGGGCACGGTGCGCTACATCAGCCGCGATGCATCTTCGGCAACCCGTACCTTCCGCGTCGAAGTCGCCATCCCCAACGCTGATGGTTCCGTACCGGCCGGCATGACGGCAGAAATTGCGCTCAGCGCCCAGCCGACCGACGCCGTCATGCTGCCGCGCTCGGTGGTGACGCTCGGCGACAAGGGCGATCTCGGCATTCGCGCCGTCGACAAGGACGACAAGGTCGTGTTCTTCCCGATCGACCTGGTCGACGACACGCCGACCGGCCTGGTGCTCGGCGGCATTCCGGCCGACGCCCGCATCATCGTCGCCGGCCAGGAGCTGGTGAAGGAAGGCGAAGTGGTCAAGCCGGTCGAAGCCGACCAGGCGACCATTCAAAAGCTGTTGGGCGAAGCGACGGCCGGGACGCAGTAATCATGGACATCGTCAAACTTGCAATCAGCAATGCCCGGCTGACCATTTCGGTCCTGGTCTTTCTCATCCTTGCCGGTGCGGTCGCTTACCAGTCGACGCCGAAGGAAGCGGAACCCGACGTTCCGATTCCGATGATGTATGTCAGTCTGATCTACCAGGGCATCTCGCCGGAAGACTCCGAACGCCTCCTGCTGCGGCCGATGGAAGCCAAGCTGAAGAGCCTGAAGGGCCTGAAGGAGATGCGGTCGGCCGCCTTCCAGGGCGGCGGTTATGTGCTCGTCGAATTCCAGCCACAGACGGACCTCGCCACCGCGCTGCAGGACACACGCAGCAAGGTGCAGGACGGCAAGGCCGACCTGCCGCAAGCGGCTGAGGAGCCCGTGGTCTCCGAGGTCAACATCTCCGAGTTCCCCGTCCTGGTCGTGACGCTGTCGGGCGAGGTGCCCGAGCGTGTGCTGACGGCGGCGGCGCGCGAACTGCGCGACCGCATCGAGGAAGTGCCGGGCGTGCTCGAGGGCTCATTGCAGGGCGCGCGCGACGACCTCGTCGAAGTGGTCATCGATCCGATGAAGCTGTCTTCCTACGGGCTGCAGCTCGACCAGTTGATCGGTGCGGTCGGCGCTTCCAACAGTCTTGTCGCCGCCGGCAACATCGAAGGATCCGAGGGCAAATACGCGGTCAAGGTGCCCTCGCTTATCGAGACACCAGAGGATGTGGCGGCGCTTCCGGTCGTCGCCGGCCCCAATGCGGTGGTGCAGGCCAAGGACATTGCCACCATCCGCTCCACATTCAAGGACGCCGAGACGGTCACCCGCCTCGACGGCAAGCCGGCGATCGCCATCGAGGTGAAGAAGCGCATCGGCTCCAACCTGATCGATACGATTGGCAAGGTCAGGGAGGTGTCCGACGCCTTTATCAAGACGATGCCGGAGGGCATGCACGTCACCTACACGCAAGACAAGTCGGTCTTCGTGAACCAGTTGCTCGGCGACCTGCAGAACCACGTGATGATCGCCGTGATCCTGGTGTTCATCGTCATTCTCTACGCGCTGTCTGGCCGTGCCTCGCTGCTGATCGGATTGGCCATCCCCTCGTCCTTCCTGATCGGCATCCTGTTGCTGGCAATGATGGGCTACACGATCAACATGATCGTGCTGTTCAGCCTCATCCTGGCGGTCGGCATGCTGGTCGACGACGCCATCATCGTCACCGAATTCGCCGAGCGCCGCATGAGCGAGGGCATGCCGAAGGAGCAAGCGTTCGCGCTTGCCGCCAAGCGCATGGCCGGCCCGGTCATCGCGGCGACGATGACGCGCATTGCCGCCTTCTCGCCGCTGTTGTTCTGGCCGGGCATCATCGGCGACTTCATGAAATACATGCCGATCACGCTGATCGTGACGCTCTCGGCCTCGATGCTCTATGCGCTGGTCTTCGCGCCGACGCTGGGCGCGATATTTGCCAAGGCGCCGGCTCATCACCCCGACGACAATCGCGACGGCTGGTACATGGCCGTGGTCAAGCAGGCGGTGCATTATCCCATCACCGTGCTTGTCCTCACTGTGGCGCTGTTGTTCGGCGTCGGCTACGCCTATTCGAAATTCGGCGCCGGCGTCGAATTCTTCCCGAATGTCGAGCCTGACTACGGCCTGCTCTATGTCCACGCCCGCGGCAATCTTTCGCTCGCAGAAATGGACGCGGCCACCAAGACCGCGGAAAATCGGCTGCTCGGTTGGCCGGGCGTGAAGTCTGTCTATACCCGTGTCGGCAAGACGCAGGGCGGCGGCCAGGATGTTCCGGAAGACGTGGTTGGCGTGATCCAGTACGAATTCGTCGACTGGCGCGAGCGTAAATCGGCGAATTCAATCCTGGACGAACTGCGCGGCGTCATGGCCGGCATTCCCGGTGTCGACGTCGAGGTTCGCGTGCCGGAAGCCGGCCCGCCTACCGGCAAGCCGATCCAGATCAGGCTTTCGGCCGTCGATCCGAAGGGCCTTGACGACAAGGCCCGCGCCGTCGCCGCGCGCATTGCCAAGGTGCCCGGCGTCATCGATATTTCCGACGGTCTGGCGCCGCCCGGCGTCGACTGGGCGCTCGAGGTCGATCGCGCCAAGGCGGCGCAGTACGGCATCAGCCCGACCGCGGTCGGGACGGTCGTGCAATTGGTGACCAACGGGCTGAAGCTCAGCGAGTACCGGCCCGCCGGCGCCGACGATGCGGTCGACATCAGACTGCGCCTGCCCGAAGATCGGCGCACGCTGTCGACGCTCGACGAACTCAGGGTGCAGACCGCGCAAGGCTCGGTGCCGATCTCGAACTTCGTCGTGCGCAAGCCGGAGCCGACGGTCGGTATCCTCAACCGCATCGACGGTGCGCGAACGGTCGTCGTCCAGGCCAACGTCGCTGCCGGCGCCCAGGTGGCTGCCGTCCAGCAGGAGGTCACCAAAGCTGTCGCCGACATGAACCTCAGCAGCGGCATTCGCTGGAAGCTTGCCGGTTCGAATGAGGACAGCGCAGAGGCTGGTGCCTTCCTCAGCAAAGCCTTCGGTGCGGCGATCTTCCTGATCTTCATCGTGCTTCTGGCGCAGTTCAACAAGTTCACCAGCGTCTGGCTGGTGCTGTCCTGCGTGGTCATGGCGACGATCGGCGTGTTCCTCGGGCTGCTGCTGACGGGAGAGGCATTCGGCATCGTCATGTCGGGCATCGGTGTCATCGCGCTGGCCGGAGTGGTGGTGAACAACAACATCGTGCTGATCGACACCTATGACCGGTTGCGCGAAGAGGGCTGGGACAAATACGAAGCCGTTCTGCAGACCTGCCGCGAACGTGCCCGTCCGGTGGTGCTGACGGCGGTGTCGGCGATCCTCGGCGTGCTGCCGATTGCTTTCGGCCTCGGCCTCGAAATCTTCCATCACGAGACGACGATCAACGCGCCGTCGACGCAATGGTGGATTTCGCTGTCCTCGGCGATCGTCTTCGGCCTGTCCTTCGCCACCGTGCTGACGCTGGTGGTGACGCCGTCGATGCTGATGGTGTTCACTCGCGCCAAGGTCAAACCCGGTGCGCGTCGGGGCTGGTTCAGCCGCCTGTTCGGGCGTCGCAAGGCCGAAATCCCGTCGAAAGGCCTGGACGCCGATCTGGGCGCCGAACCGGCGATCGCCTTCCCGAAGGCCGCCGAATAGAGTCCGGCTCGCCGTCCTGATCAAGCAAGGCCGCCCGGGAACAATGGGCGGCCTTCTGCATTGTTCCGTCATTGCAACCTCAAAGCGAGGATTTTCTGATGACGATCAGCACCATTCTCATCATTATCCTTATTCTTATTCTGATCGGCGCGGTTCCGGCGTGGCCGCATTCCCGGTCCTGGGGTTACGGACCATCCGGCATCGTCGGCGTCATCCTGATCGTTGTCCTGGTGCTGCTGTTGATGGGCCGGATCTGAGCGCAACCTTCCTCCCCGACCAGCGGCGGATGACCGTGAGGCCATCCGCCTTTTTTTGGTTTGTTGTTAGGCAGCTTTTTGCGTCGTCTTGATCGTGGCGATGCCGATATCCTCGAGCGCTTCCGACACCGCATTTTCCAGCGGCGTGTGCGGGATCGTACCGATGACGCTTTCCAGCCTGCCTGAAACCAGCCGGTGCGGCTCGAAGCGGAGATAGGACATCGAAACGATCTCGCGCCACATCGCCACGAACGGGCCGCCGGCACGCAGCACCCACCACGGCATCGACGTCAGTTTCAGCGTGCGTCCGAGCGCCTTCTCCGCGGCCGCCTTGATGTCCAGATCGGTCACCGCATGGCCAGGAAAGTTCAGCGCCTCGTAGAAGCCGAGCTTGTCGAGATTGTCAGCCAGCCCGACGAAGGCCTTGGCCAGGTCGGGCAGATAGGCCCATTCATGCACGAGATCGACCGGCCCTGGGGCGGTATAGACGCCCTTGGTCATCTTGGCGGCAACAACCAGATCGAACCACGATCCGCTGCCGGTGCCGCCGAAGAAATCACCAGCGCGCAACAGGATCGTGCGCACCAGACCCGCGTCGGCCTCGCGGCGAAACAGATCTTCCATGGCGACGCGGATACGGCCCTTTTCCGTCGTCGGGCGAAACGGCGTGTCTTCGGCGATCACCGCCGGCATCTGCGAGCCGTAATTGTAGACGGTGCCCGGGAAGAGATGCAGCGCGCCGTTCGCCCGGCAGGCAGCCATCACATTCTCGGCCATCGGCAGGCATTTGCTCCAGTCGGTGTAGAGCGGGTTGAGGCCGTTGAAAATGATATCGACGCCTTCGGTCGCGCGGATCAGCGCAGCACGGTCGAGCGCGTCGCCGGCGATCGCCGTGGCGCCTTTGAGCTCGGCCGGCACCTTGCCGCTGCGGGTGATGGCACGGACATCGTAGCCGGCATCGATGAAGGCCTTGGCCACCGTGCGGCCGAGGCGGCCATTGGCGCCGAGAATTGCGATCGTGGTCATTGTTCGTCTCCGTGTTGCGTTACGACCCCAATATTGTCTCTCCGCAAACGAATGGAAATTGACTACGACTGGCGATGTGATATTCAATTTTGAATGGATATTGACTGGAACCTGATCAAGAGTTTCGTCACCGTGGCGGAGACCGGCAGCCTGTCGGCGGCCGCACGAAAACTTGCCGCAAGCCAGCCGACGCTCGGCCGCCACATCGCCGAGCTGGAACAGGCGCTCGGCGTCACCCTGTTCCGGCGCGGGCGGCGTGGCTATGCGCTCACGGAAGCAGGCAGCACGCTCTTTGAACGGGGTCGCGCGGTGAGCGAGCAGGCGAGCGCCTTTTCGCTGCTGGCGCTGGGATCTGTCGAGGCGATAGAGGGTACGGTGCGCATTGCCGCCAGCGAGGTGGTGGCGGCCTATGTGCTGCCGGAAATCACAGCGAGGCTTGGGACCGAGGAGCCGGGCATCGAGGTCGAGATCGTCGCCTCGAACCAGGTCGAGAATCTGCTGCGTCGCGACGCCGATATCGCCATTCGCATGGTCAAGCCGGCGCAGAATGAACTGGTCGCGCGCAAGGTGACCGACATTCCGCTCCGCGCCTGCGCGGCAAAATCCTACCTCGACCGGCGTGGCCGTCCGCGCGAGGCCCGCGATCTTGCCGGCCATGATCTGGTCGGCTTCGACCGCAGCGATGAGATCATTCGCGGCTTCGCCCAGTTCGGCGTCCCGCTCGCCCGCAATGCCTTCCGCTTCAGGACCGATAATCAGATCGTGCTGTGGGAAGCAGTGCGGGCGGGAAACGGCATCGGCTTTGGCCAGCAGCCGCTCGCCGACCGTGATCCGCTGGTCGAGACAGTGCTGCCGGGTCTCCCGCTGCCGACGCTGCCGGTGTGGCTGGCCATGCACCGCGACGTGCGTACCAGCGTCCGCATCCGCCGCGTCGCGGATTTCCTCTACGAAGAGTTCAAGCGCTATTCAGCCGGTGCAGGCTCGGCAGCGAATTCGGCACGGTGAGCGAGGCCGGCCATCACCAGCACGACGACCAGCAGCCCGGACAGAGCGACGAAGATCGGGCCGAAGCTCGAGTGCTCGGCGATGAAGCCGATCGCCGACGGCGCCACCAGAATGCCTGAGTAACCCATTGTGGTGACGACGCTCATGCCGGTGCCGGACGCCATGCCCTCCTGGTTGCCGCCGGCCGAAAAGATGATCGGCACCATGTTGGCAATGCCGAGGCCGCAAAAGGCAAAGGCGGCAATGGCCAGCCAAGGCGAGGGAGCCAGCCCGGCCACCAGCATGCCGGCAGCCGCGGCAAGGGCCGAGGCGCGCAACGTCGTAACGGCACCGAAACGGTTGCGGACGCCATCGCCGAGGAAGCGCATGACGGCCATGACACCGGAAAAGGCGGCATAGGCCAGGCCTGCGACGGCAAGATCGGCGCCGAGTTCCTGCCGGAGATACAGCGCTGCCCAGTCGAGTACCGCGCCTTCGGAGATCATCGTCAGCAGCGCCATAAGTCCGACCAGATAGACCAGCGGATTTGCCGGCAACGCGAATTTGTGGTGCTCGGCGACCGGGTGCTTGTCCTCGGCGATCAGGTAGCGGATCGCTACGGCGATGACGGCAAAGGCAAGAGCCGTCACCACTGTCGCATGGGCGAGGTGACCGTAGTTCTGGATGGCGAAACCGCCCAAAGCGCCGCCGGCGAAACCGCCAAGGCTCCAGAAGCCGTGCGAGGACGACATGATGGCACGGGACAGCCGCCGTTCGACTGCCACTGCATTGGCATTCATGGCGACGTCCATGCCGCCGATCGAACCGCCGAAGATGAACATGGCGATGGCTGCAAGGGGCACGTTGGGGGCCAGAGCCACAACCAAAAGGCCGAAGCTGCCGGCAAGTCCGAACCAGCGCAGCACCGTGCGCGAGCCATGCTTCGAGATCAGATGGCCGCACCAGGTCATGGCGGTGACGGCGCCGGCACCGAACAACAGAATCAGCAAGCCGAGCGTGAACTTCGAAATGTCGAGTCGCGTCAGGAACACCGGGATCTGCGGCGCCCAACTGCCGGTCAAGAAGCCGTTGGCGAGGAAGATGCCGGCCACTGCCCAGCGTCCACGAATCGCGATCTGCGTGATTTTCTGCGCGTCCATCGGGTAGAATCCGGTCCGGAAATGGCGTTGCGCGGCAAATTAGATCGATTCAATTCACAGTCAAGCGCTCTTCGCCGAAAGTGCTTGGACCAGACGCTACGTCCTCTCGCGTCGGCCAACCATCTCGGCGGTCCACTCCGAAATCCCTACGGCTCGAGATAAGGCGCGCCATCCTTGTGCACAAACCGGCCGTCAGCGTTGGTGCTCATCATGTCGATGTCGGAGCAGGTGGCGACGTCGTCGGGCCAGCGCGAACCGACTTCGAGATAGATCGCCATCGCGCCCGATTTATTGATCATGTGATGGCCGTTGCCTGATCCTTTCGGAAAGGCCGCGCAATCACCGGCGCGCAGCACCGTCTCGCCGGCATCTTCGACGAGCGTCAGCTCGCCTTCAAGCACGTAGACGAATTCGTCTTCGTGCGAATGCCAGTGGCGCTGGCTCGACCAGTTGCCCGGCGGCAGGCGCATGAGATTGATGCCGAAGTCAGTGAGCCCGCCTGCGTTGCCTAGCCGCTGCCGCACGCGTTCGGCACAGGGTGCATCGAACGGCGGTGGATAGGATGAGCCCTTGCGTCCGGGCACGTCGGCAACGTCAATCTTAGGCACGGCGTCCTCCCCTAGTGATCCCTAGGGCGTCTTGCCTCGAACTCGGCCTTCTTGGCGTCGGAGGCTTCGACCTGATTCAGTGCCTGCCACTCGGCATAGGGCATGCCGTAGATGATCTTGCGCGACTGTTCCTTGCTGAGTTCGACACCTTCGGCTTGCGCCGCATCGCGGTACCAGTTGGACAGGCAGTTGCGGCAGAAGCCGGCGAGGTTCATCAGGTCGATGTTCTGTACGTCGGAACGCTCGCGCAGATGCGCGACCAGCCGGCGGAAGGCAGCGGCTTCGAAATCGCGCTTTTGTTCTTCGCTGAGTTCGGTCATGTCATGTTGGCCTCCCTTGGGCCTCATCATACCGGCCCGGTGCGAGAGCCGAATATTTTCACCGCATGTATATCGGCACGTCGATCTATCGCGTCAACGATCGGCGCCAGCCGTTCGGCCCAGGCGAGGGCACCCTTGCGGTCGGCGATCAGGTCCTGGCGGACCTCGAGCAGCGCATGGGCAAAGCCGTTGACGATGGCGTGCCTGAACATGGTATCGCCGCGCAGTGCGCCGTCATAGGGTTCGTTGTCGCCGACGATGAGGCTCTTGTCCTCGGCGAGCATGTCGATCAGCGGCCGCGCAACGCGGTCGTCCAGGTCCCACAATATGCCGGCGTGCCACGGCCGCACGAATCCCTGCATGGTCGGTGTGAAGGAATGCACCGAAAAGATGAAGGGTGCCTGCGCGGATGCTCGCGCCACAGAGGCGATCATGGCGCTGACGGCATCATGATAGGGGCGGTAAAAGCGGTCCAGCCGTCTTTCGCGCTCCTCCGGGGCCATGGGATAATTTCCCGGGATGATGGTGCCGTCATAGAGCTGACGAATCAGCGTTGGATCGTCTTCGCCGCGATTGGGGTCGATCAGCAGTCGCGAAAAATTGGCAAGCACGGCCGGAACGCCGAGCAGACTTGCGAGTTCGCGGGTTACAGTCTCGACGCCGATGTCGTAGGCGATGTGGCGGTCGAACTCCGCCGCCGGCAGGCCGAGACTGCCATACTCCTCCGGCAGGTCGCGGCGGGCGTGATCGGCCAGAAGCACCATGCCGCGCTTGCGATCGCCTTCGACGATATCGAAAGGCGCGAAAACTGTGGATCGGGTCATTGGCGGGAAAGGTCTGTTCGCTGGCTTTTGGGGAGGTGGTATCGTCATTCCACGAAGAGAACGCTTGCGCAATGCCGTTGTTTGGCCACGGTTTCTGCCAAAAAACTGAGCAGGGGCGACCGCAAGCGCGCCAGAGCCTTCTAAATCGATTGGAATTGGACAGATCGGCGCGTTGACATGCGTACCGAGTTTTCCGAAAAGGGGCGTTGAGAGATGCAAATGTGGTTCTTGAGGGGTTTCAGGATGGGTTTCGCCGGCAGGCTGCGTGTGCGCCACGCCTTGGCCATGCCGCTCCTGGTACCGGCCATGGGTCTTTTCGCGGTGATTTCGGCCTCGCCGGCACGGGCCGATTTCCGGGTCTGCAACGCCACGCAGAACCTGGTCGGTGTCGGCATCGGCTATCGCGCCAAAGCCGGCTGGATCACCGAAGGCTGGTGGCACATCGAAGGATCGAGCTGCAAGACGCTGATCGAGGGACCGTTGTCATCAAGGTTTTACTATCTTTATGCAGAAGACGCCGAGCGCGGCGGACGCTGGGATGGCCCGATCAACATGTGCGTGGCCGAAAAAGAGTTCAAGATCGCCGGCGTTACCGATTGCGTCGCCCGGGGCTTTCAGCGCGCCGGATTCCAGGAATATGACACGGGCGAGCAGGCAAGCTGGATGGTCCAGCTGACTGACGAGCCCGCAACGGATGGCGCTCCAGCCGCCCCGGGAACAAACAGTCAATGAGACGCAGCCGCAAGGTCAAGATCCTCGCCACCATCGGTCCGGCCTCCTCGTCCGAGGAGATGCTGAAGAAGCTGTTCGAAGCCGGCGCCGACGTGTTCCGCATCAATATGAGCCACACCGACCATGAATTGATGCGTACGCTTGTCGGCCGCATTCGTGCCGTCGAGGAGGCGGTCGGCCGGCCGATCGGCGTTCTCGCCGACCTGCAAGGGCCAAAGCTGCGCGTCGGCAAATTCGCCAACGGCAAAGAGGTGCTGACCGTCGGCCAGACCTTTACGCTCGATGACAATCCGGAGCCCGGCAATTCGACGAGGGTCTACCTGCCGCATCCCGAAATCCTGCGTTCGGTCGAGGCTGGTCATCGCCTGCTGATCGACGACGGCAAGCTCGAGCTCAAGGCGGTCAGCAGCAACGGCAAGGCGATCGTCTGCACCGTCGTCGCCGGCACCACCATTTCCGACAAGAAGGGCGTCAGCCTGCCCGACACCGACCTGCCGGTCGGCGCGCTGACGGAAAAGGACCGCCGGGATCTCGACGCGGTTCTGGCGACCGGCGTCGACTGGGTGGCGCTGTCCTTCGTGCAGCGGCCCGAGGACCTGGCCGAAGCGCGCAAGATCGCACGCGGCCGGGCGCTGATCATGGCCAAGATCGAAAAGCCGCAGGCCGTCGCCCGGCTGGCCGAGATCATCGAGCTTTCGGATGCGCTGATGGTCGCCCGCGGCGATCTCGGCGTCGAGATGCCTCTCGAAGCCGTGCCTGGCATTCAGAAGCAGATCACCCGCGCCGCGCGCCGTGCCGGCAAGCCGGTGGTGATCGCCACGCAGATGCTGGAATCGATGATCACCGCGCCGGTGCCGACGCGGGCCGAGGTGTCGGACGTGTCGATCGCCGTGTTTGAAGGCGCCGACGCGATCATGCTTTCGGCGGAGTCCGCCGCCGGCGCCTATCCGGTCGAGGCGGTGGCGATGATGAACCGGATCGCCACCAAGGTCGAAACCGACCCGACCTATGCCGGCATCATCAACGCGCAGCGCTCGGAACCGGAAGCGACCGGAGCCGACGCGATTTCGCTCGCCGCCCGCGAAATAGCCGAGACGCTGAAGCTGTCGGCGATCATCACCTATACCGCGTCCGGCACGACCGGCTTGCGCGCCGCGCGCGAGCGGCCGCAAGTGCCGATCGTGGCGCTGTCGCCGATCCTCAACACGGCGCGGCGGCTGTCGCTGTTGTGGGGCACGCATTGCGTCGTTTCCCCCGACGCCAGCGACCTCGACGACATGGTCGACCGCGCCTGCCGCATCGCCTTCGATGAAGGTTTCGGCAAGCCGGGCGACCGCGTCATCATCACGGCCGGCGTGCCGCTGAGGACGCCGGGCTCGACCAACATGTTGCGCATCGCCTATGTCGGATCGGAAGTCGGCCGCTAATGTCGGCCGCGGCTGCCGGATAGGCCGGCTGCATGGCGCGTCGTAAACACGGCGCCAGCCGGGCGCATCGACGGCAGTCGGGTTAGGATAGACGCCGAACTCCGCCAGCTTGCATCAGCCTGTGACCGGCCGTGAAGCGGTTCGAAGGCCCTATCCGACTTGAGCTGGAAGTCAGTTAAGGTAATCTCTCCTGGGAGAAAGAGGAGGGTGATCCAATGTGGATGCGCACTGATCTTCTGGAACTCCTCGGCATTGAGCACCCGATAATCCAGGCGCCGATGAGCGGCATCACCACGCCGGAACTGGCGGCGGCAGTCAGCAATGCCGGGGCGCTTGGCTCGCTCGGATGCGGCATTCTGCCTGCGGCGGCTATCCGCGAGCAGCTCACGGCGACACACCACGCCACCAATCGTCCGATCAACGTCAACTTCTTTGCGCACCCGGCGCCGATACACGATGATGTGGCAGCCCAAAGTATGCGAGACCGCCTTCGCGGCTGCTATGAGGAGGTCGGCCTCGGACCGGTGCCCGAGCCGGGCGAGCCCTTCCCCACCTTCGATCGTGAGCGCCTCGAAATTGTGCTCGAGCTGCGCCCCAAGGTGGTCAGCTTCCACTTCGGTCTACCCGACACCGCAATTGTGCAGCAGTTGAAGGCGGCCGGCTGTACTGTCTTGTGTTCGGCCACCACCGTCTCGGAAGCGCGCCAGCTTGAGGCAGGAGGGGTGGACGCCATTATCGCCCAGGGATACGAGGCGGGTGGGCATCGCGGCACATTCACTGGCGACCCTGCTATCGGCACAGCCGGCACTATGGCACTCGTACCGCAGATTGTTGATGCCGTGCGGGTGCCTGTAATTGCCGCTGGCGGTATCTTCGACGGTCGCGGCATTGCTGCCAGCTTTGCACTTGGTGCATCTGGTGTGCAGATCGGCACGGCTTTCCTGGCCTGTCCTGAAGCCAATGTGCAGCCAGTCTATCGCGTAGCATTGCGCTCGGCCAACGACGAGAGCACGTCGGTGACTCGCTGCTTCACTGGCCGCCCAGCGCGCGTGGTGCGCAACCGGTTTGTGATGGAAATGGCTGGTGAGGAAGATGCAGTGTTGGCGTTTCCGCTACAGGCGAGTCTGGTCATGCCGCTTTCGATGGCAAAGGATGAAAGCAAGCGGGCTGACTTTTTGCCTATTTGGGCCGGGCAGGGCGTTGCGAAGCTGCGGGAGATGCCGGCCGCCGCCCTTGTGGAGAAACTCGTCACGGAAGCAAACGGCATAGATCGGGCCTATAGGGGAGTAGGGGAGTAGGAGAGTAGGAGAGTAGGAGAGTAGGGCGCATGTGTTCCACAGTGCAATCTGCACCTCTCACATACTCCCTTACTCCCCTACTCCCTTACTGGTCTCAAATGCCTTCGCCGGCAAGCTCCTCGGAAAGTGCGGCGACCTGGTCCTGGGCGCTGCGCATCATTGGGTAGATGCCGAGCACGCGCTGCCAGGCCTCAAGTGCCGACTGCTTGTGGCCGGTTTCGGCCATGATCTGAGCCAGGCCCGAAAGCGCGCCGAAATGGCGTGGTTCGAGCTGCAGGGTGCGGTCGATGTCCGCCATCGACTTCCCGTAGTTCTTCATCATGAAATGAACAGTGGCGCGCCGGTTCCAGCCTTCCGCATAGGTCGGCTGCAAAGTCACAACCTGATCGAGGAAATCGAGTGCAACATCGAATTTCTGGTTTTCGATCGCCTTCTGCGACCATTGCATCATCAGGTCGATAGAGGCGCTGCCCGACTGGGACCACTCGCTGCCGATCCGTCCGGCGATGCGCTCGGCCGCCTTTTCATTGCGTTCGCGCTTGAGATCGGCAAACAGCTGATCGAGCCGCGCCTGTTTCGTCTTGACGACCGGAGGTGCTGCCGGCGGAGTTGTGGTCGGATCTTCAGCCCACGCCGGCAGCGAGACAGCGCCGGAAACGAGGAAGGCCGTGAAAAATGCAAAAAGAATCCGCATCGCGGGAATCTAGCCCCCGACGCCGGATCGTCAAACTGAATTTAGCGTGAGAGTCGTATCATGCGAACGGAGGCGCCCAGCCTCCGTCGAAAACTCAACCCTGGCGCGCCTTGTAGCGCGGCGCGGTCTTGTTGATGATGTAGACGCGGCCCTTGCGACGAACCAGCTGGTTGTCGCGGTGACGCGCCTTCAACGCCTTGAGCGAATTCTTGATTTTCATGGTCTTGCCCGTCGGTCTGGGCCCGGTCACGGGCCGAATTATTAAGGCGCGCCCACAGACGCGCCTTTGAACTGTGCGTGGCTCATAGACGAGGAGCGTTGCCCGTGTCAACCGCAAGCGCGTTGCCTAAACGACACGGACCGTTCCGTATCATCAAATATCCGCCACTGGCGTTGCGCGGGACTGAGACGGCTGGAATGATGCGGTTGCGAATTGGAGATCGTCATGCGCCGAATTCTTGTGTCCGCCTGTCTTGTCGTCCTCGCGGCAGGTTCTGTTGCCTATGCGCAGGAATGCGATCGCAACGACGACAGCCAGCAGATGATGAACATCTGCGCCGACGCGGACTACAAATCCGCCGACGCCAAGCTCAACAAGGCCTACCAGGATATCATCGGCGGAAGTGACGCAAAAGCCAGGAAGCTGTTGCAGACGGCGCAGCGCGCTGGATCGCTTTTCGCGACGCGGAATGCAGCTATTCGGCCGCGGACAGCGAAGGCGGCTCGATCTATCCGATGCTGATATCGGAATGCCTGACGCGGCTGACCGACGATCGCACCAAGCAGCTCACCGCCGATTCGACCTGCGCGGAAGGCGATGTTAGCTGCGCCAGCCCCGACGAGGACGAGAGCGGCGAAATCCAGTAAGCGTAGGTTCTAACGTTGTGTTTGAGCATGATCTTTTCCGAAATCCGGATTCCACTTTTCGCTAGCGCGGACCTTCGGTTCGGGATCATGCTCTAGCTGCGGCGGCTCACGCGCGTAAAATGGCCCATCTTGCGGCCGGGCCGCGCCTCGGCCTTGCCATAGAGGTGCAGCATCAGATCGGGCTCGGCGAGCAGCTCAGGAACGCGCCTGACATCGTCGCCGATCAGGTTTTCCATGACGCAGTCGAACTGCCGGGCGGGATTTCCCAGCGGCAGGCCCGCGACGGCGCGGATGTGCTGCTCGAATTGCGAGATGGTGCAGGCGGCCTCCGTCCAGTGGCCGGAATTGTGGACGCGCGGCGCTATCTCGTTGGCCAACAGCGAACCGTCGGCAAGGACAAAGAATTCGACGCCGATGACGCCGACATAGTCGAGCGCTGCAAGGATCTCTGCCGCCGCCGTTTGAGCCGCAGCCGCCGTCTCGGATTTTACTCCGCCCGGCAGCGTCGAGCTGTGAAGAATACCGTTGCGATGGACATTCCACGCTGGATCGTAGGCGGCGAGCGAGCCGTCGCTGCCGCGCGCGGCGATCACCGAAATCTCGCGCTCGAAGGTGACGAAGGATTCCAGGATCAACGGCACGTTGCCCATCGCCTCGCAAGTGCCGGCAAAGCCGCCTGTTTCCATGTTGCGGAAGACACGCTGGCCCTTGCCGTCATAGCCCATGCGGCGCGTCTTCAATATTCCGCTGCCGTTGAACTGTTTCAGCGCAGCCGTCAGTTCCTCGTCATTGTCGACGGGGCTGAAATCCGCGGTCGGTATGCCGATGCCGTTGAGGAATTTCTTTTCCGCCAGCCGGTCCTGCGCCACTTCCAGTGCGCGTGCCGGCGGATAGACCGGCACCGTAGAGGCAAGTGCCGCGGCGGCCGCGACCGGTACGTTCTCGAATTCATAAGTAACGACGGCACTGGCCGCAGCCAGCTCGCTAAGCGCGGCCGCGTCGTCATAGGCGGCGACGATCTGCCGGTTGGCGACCTGTGCCGCCGGGCAATCCGGCTGCGGCTCCAGCACGACGATGCGGTAGCCGAGGCGGGCCGCGGCCATCGCCAGCATGCGGCCAAGCTGGCCGCCGCCGATGATGCCGATGCTCGATCCCGCCGGCAGGCTCACGGCGCGTCCGTGGGCTCGGCGGCCACCTTGGCGGTCTGCGCGGCGCGCCAGCTATCCAGCCGGGCGGCGAGCTTTTCGTCGCTCAGCGCCAGCACCGCGGCGGCCAGAAGGGCAGCGTTGGCGGCGCCGGCCTTGCCGATGGCCAAAGTGCCGACCGGAATGCCGGCCGGCATCTGCACGATTGATAGCAGCGAATCCTGGCCCGACAGCGTCTTTGATTCCACCGGCACGCCGAACACCGGCAGCGGCGTCATAGCCGCCGTCATGCCGGGCAGATGCGCCGCACCGCCGGCACCGGCGATGATCACCTTGTAGCCGGCCGCCTTGGCGCCCTTGGCGAAGTCATAGAGCCGGTCGGGCGTGCGGTGGGCCGAGACGATCAGCCGCTTATGCGGGATGCCAAGCGCCTCCAGCGTTTCGGCGGCGTGGCGCATCGTCGCCCAGTCGGACTGGCTGCCCATGATAATGGCGACGTCGGCGCGATGATCGTCCAAGCTTCTGCTCCCCGGCGACAAAGGCGCGCATTAGCGGAATTCGGGTGGAACAGCAAGGATGGCCCGAAACGGGTAGTGTCTCAGTCGTCTAATCGCGGACCGAAATGCAAGCCCAAATTTGTATTGAGGTGTCGTTTGCCGGGAGCACGGTCGTCTTCGCGGTCGACATGAAGCCGCC
>NZ_JAMYMO010000006.1:0-290032 GCF_040318575.1 Mesorhizobium sp. M1088
CAGCTCACGGCCGACGGCAAAGCCTCAAAACTCGCCATCACAGCCATCATGCGAAAGCTCATCATCCTCGCAAACGCACTACTCAGGGACAATCGGACCTGGACACCATCTCTCCCTTGACCAACACGGATACTCTAACCGCGGCGGCAATTGAAGGTTCCCTGGCTTGGGATTTCATTGCCGCTGGAGGTCAAGGGCGAAGATCACAGCCGCGCCTTGGTGGTGCGCGGCGTTGCCAGGAGCAGGCTTGTTTCGCTGCCGGTAATTCCGGGAATCAGCCGGATACGTCTCAGCACCGCATCGAACTCGCTCAGCGTCTGGGTTCCGAGTTCTATCACCAGGTCCCACCGGCCATTGGTGGTGTGGATGGTCGAGACCTCGGAGAAGCCGCCCAGCGCCCGGATGACGCGATCGGCGGCATGGCCCTCGATCTCGATCATCATGATGCCACGCACCCGCTGATCGACCGCGTCGGCGCGTAGAATGACGGTGTAGCCGACGATGACGCCGTCTCTTTCAAGTCGCTCGATCCGGGACCTTACCGTTGCCCGGGAGACACCCAGGCTAACGGCAAGGTCGGAAATGCTGCGCCGGGCGTCGTGCCGCAAAGAGGTGATGATCTGCTCATCGAGACGGTCCATGTTTGCTCACAACGGAAGTAGATGCTGCCGCTATGGTAAGGCACTTCAACAAATTTGCCAATTTGACATGTTCATTTTGCCAGCGATGCCCGCTTCAATAAAGCCATCGTAATTCGGTGGGTATGACAATGCATTGCACGATCGTTGGGGCGCCGATCCAGGCCGGCTCAGGCCGCATGGGCTGCGAGATGGGGCCGAGCGCGCTTCGCACGGCCGGTCTGGCCGGCGCGCTGACCGAGCTTGGCCATACGCTGACCGACCTCGGAACGATTGTCCCTGCCGATATGCGCCCTGTCGTACACGGCAACGCGGCGGTGAAGGCGCTGCCGGAAATCGCCGCCTGGACGGCAGCGATCAGCGAAACTGCCTATGCCGCAAGCGCCGATGCGATGCCGATCTTTCTCGGCGGCGACCACAGCATTTCGGCCGGCACGCTCGCCGGCATAGCCCGCCGCGCGGCGAATGCCGGTCGGCCGCTCTTCGTGCTGTGGCTCGACGCCCACCCCGATTTTCATACGCTCGACACGACGACCAGCGGCAATCTGCATGGCGTGCCGCTGGCCTATGCCAGCGGGCAGCCCGGCTTCGAGGGCTATTTCCCCCGGCTTGCAGCACAGGTGGAGCCGGCTTGCATATGCGCGCTGGGGATCCGCAGCGTGGACCTGGCGGAACGGGATGCATTGCGCAGAGCCCGCGTGACGGTCCACGACATGCGTTCGATCGACGAGCACGGCATAGCGCAACTGCTTCGCGCCTTTCTCGAACGGGTGAGCGCCGCCAATGGCATGCTCCATGTCAGCCTCGACGTCGATTTTCTCGACCCGTCGATCGCCCCGGCGGTGGGCACCACCGTTCCCGGCGGCGCCACCTTCCGCGAGGCGCATCTGGCGATGGAAATGCTGCATGACAGCGGCCTCGTCACCAGTCTCGACCTGGTCGAGCTCAACCCATTTCTTGACGAGCGCGGCCGCACCGCCACTCTTTTGGTTGACCTGACCGCAAGCCTGATGGGCCGGCGGATCATGGACCGCCCGACGAGGGGGTTCTGAGCCATGACCGCCAATTTGAACATCGTCCCGTTCGTCAGCGTCGACCGCATGATGAAGCTGGTGCTTGCCATCGGCATCGAGCGCTTTCTGGTCGAGCTTGCCGCCTATATCGAAGAGGATTTCAGGCGCTGGGAGCTGTTCGACAAGACGCCGCGCGTCGCCTCGCACAGCATTGACGGCGTCATCGAGCTGATGCCGACCAGCGACGGGCAGCTTTACGGCTTCAAATACGTCAACGGGCATCCGAAGAACACGCGTGACGGCCGCCAGACCGTGACCGCTTTCGGCGTGCTTGCCGATGTCGGCAACGGCTATCCGATGCTGCTTTCGGAAATGACCATCCTGACGGCGCTCAGAACCGCCGCAAGCTCGGCCGTCGCGGCGAAATACCTCGCTCCAGAGGCCGCCAGGTGCATGGCGATCATCGGCAATGGCGCGCAATCGGAATTTCAGGCGATCGCCTTCAAGGCGCTGCTTGGCGTCGACAGGCTGCGCCTCTACGATATCGACCCGGCGGCCTCGACCAAATGCATGAAGAACCTTGCCGGCCTGGGCTTCGACATCAAGCTCTGCGCGTCGGCGCAGGAGGCCGTTGAGGGTGCAGAGATCATCACCACGGTTACCGCCGACAAGCGGTCGGCAACAATCCTGACCGACAACATGGTGGGATCCGGCGTGCACATCAATGCGGTAGGCGGCGATTGCCCGGGCAAGACCGAGCTGCATCGCGACATTCTGCTGCGCTCGGATATTTTCGTCGAATACCCGCCGCAGACGCGCATCGAAGGCGAGAGCCAGCAGCTCGATGCGGATCATCCGGTCACCGAATTGTGGCAGGTGATGACAGGAAAGGCAGCAGGCCGGACGGACGCCCGACAGATCACATTGTTTGATTCCGTCGGCTTTGCGATCGAGGATTTTTCCGCGTTGCGTTACGTTCGCGATCAGCTTCAGCGGACCGGCCTTTACGAGGAACTAGACCTTCTGGCCGATCCCGATGAGCCGCGTGACCTGTTTGGCATGCTGCTGCGCGCCGAAAAAGCGACCGGGCTGGCGGCCGCCGGCAGCTGAGCTGCGATCCTGTCGGTCAGTCCTTCTTTTCCTGATACAGGCGCTCGGTGGCGCGCTCGCTTTCCCTGCGCTCCGCGGGGCCGCGACGGCGCTGCGTGAGCAGGGCGTAGGCGATCAGGATTGCCAGCAGCAGTGGACCGCCTGCAACAACGAGCAACCACAAACTATTCCCAGACATCGACCGTCTCCTTTCCCTCACAACCGGGAAGGACCCGAACCGTTCCTCCGTCTTGTTGGGAGTCGTCAGCGGGGCGCGGTGCAATTCAGGATTTTATGCCTCGGTCAGGACGTTGCACGCCTTGTCTGCACTCAGGATGTCCTTATCTAGACTCTTATCCTTCGATCACATGCACTCTCTGCGAAGTGAAGGGAACCACAAGGGCTTTCTGACATTTGGTTGTTCAAGAGACAAACGTGCAGCCACACCGGCTCCGGGGCTAGGAATACCATGCGTGAGAATCAATCCGACGTCTTCGATCTGTTTTCCGAGGTTTACAAGAATGCGGCTCAGGAGGAGATAAGCCTCCAGCAATATCTGCTTGCCTGCCGCGAGGACAAGTCGATGTACGCCTCGGCACCCGAACGGATGGTCGAGGCGATCGGCGAGCCGACCTTTGTCGATACCAGCAAGGACGAGCGGCTCGGCCGTATTTTTTCGAACCGGACGATCAAGATCTATCCAACCTTCGCCGACTTTTACGGCATGGAGGATACGATCGAGCGTATCGCCGGTTATTTCCGCTATGCCTCGCAAGGGCTCGAGGAACGCAAGCAGATCCTCTATCTGCTTGGCCCGGTCGGCGGCGGCAAGTCCTCGCTTGCGGAGCAGCTGAAAAGGCTGATGGAGCAGCGTCCGATCTATACGCTGAAGGTCGGCGGCCAGGTCAGCCCGGTCTTCGAATCGCCGCTCGGGCTGTTCGACCCCGACCGCATGGGCGACCTTTTGGAGGACAAATACGGCATCGCCCGACGGCGGCTGAACGGCCTGATCTCGCCCTGGGCGGCCAAGCGCCTCGACGAATTGTCCGGCGACATCTCCAAATTCAGCGTCGTCAAGCTGATGCCGTCCAGGCTGCGCCAGATCGGCATTGCCAAGACCGAGCCGGGCGACGAGAACAACCAGGACGTTTCGGCCCTGGTCGGCAAGGTCGACATCAGGCAGCTGGAAAACTTCAGCCAGTCCGATCCGGACGCCTACTCCTATAGCGGCGGGCTGAACCGGACGACGCAAGGGCTGCTCGAATTCGTCGAGATGTTCAAGGCGCCAATCAAGGTGCTGCATCCGCTGCTGACCGCCACCCAGGAAGGCAGCTACAACGGCACCGAGAATTTCGGCGCTTTCCCCTATCAGGGCATCATCGTTGCCCATTCCAACGAATCGGAATGGCTGCAGTTCAAGAACAACAAGAACAACGAGGCGTTCCTCGACCGCATCCTGGTGGTCAAGGTGCCGTATTGCCTGCGCGTCACCGAAGAGCGGCAGATCTACGAGAAGCTGTTGCGCGAAAGCGAATTGGCTAACAGCCCCTGCGCTCCGGAAGTGCTCGATATCCTCAGCCGGTTCACCGTCTCGACCCGCCTGGCCGAACACGACAATTCGCCGCTCTACACCAAGATGCGCGTCTATGACGGCGAGAACCTCAAGGAAACCGATCCCAAGGCGAAGTCGGTCCAGGAATACCGAAACGCCGCCGGCGTCGACGAAGGCATGACCGGCGTCAGCACCCGCTTCGCCTTCAAGATCCTGTCGCAGACCTTCAATTACGACACCGAAGAGGTGGCGGCCGATCCGGTGCATCTGATGTACATCCTTGAAGAGGCGATCAAGCGCGAGCAGTTCCCGAAGGAGACCGAGGCGGACTATCTCGATTTCATAAAGTCGGAGCTGGCCACCCGTTATGCCGAGTTCATCGGCCACGAGATCCAGAAGGCCTATCTGGAATCCTACAGCGAATACGGCCAGAACCTGTTCGACCGCTATATCGCCTACGCCGATGCCTGGATCGAGGATCAGGACTACAAGGATACCGATACCGGCCAGATCCTCAATCGCGAGGTCTTGGACAACGAATTGTCGCAGGTCGAAAAGCCGGCCGGCATCGCCAATCCCAAGGACTTCCGCAACGAAGTGGTGAAGTTCACGCTGCGCGCGCGGGCCAGAAACCATGGCCGCAACCCGTCATGGACAAGCTATGAGAAGCTGCGCGAAGTCATCGAGAAGCGGATGTTCGGGCAGGTCGAGGACCTGCTGCCAGTGATCAGCTTCGGCTCCAAGCAGGACAGCGTGACGGAGAAGCGGCATACCGAATTCGTGCAGCGGATGATCCAGCGCGGCTACACCGAGCGCCAGGTCCGCCGGCTGGTGGACTGGTACATGCGGGTGAACAAGGCGGGTTGAAGCCAGCCCGGGGTAACATATGCCGATCTTCATTGATCGCCGACTGAACCCGAAGGACAAAAGCCTCGGCAATCGGCAGCGTTTCCTGCGGCGGGCGCGCGAAGAGTTGAAGCGCACCATCCGCGATCAGATCCGCGCCGGCAAGATCGCCGACGTGGACGCCGAGCATGCCGTTTCGATGCCGGCGCGGGGTACCGGCGAGCCGAGCTTCAATGATGCCAGGAACAGCGGCAGCCGCCAGCACGTCCTGCCCGGCAACAAGCATTTCACCCCAGGCGACCGGCTGCCCAAGCCTGGCCAGGGCGGCGGCATGGGATCAGCCCCGGGAAGAACCGAATCGGAGGACGATTTCCGTTTCGTGCTGTCGCGCGAAGAGGTTCTCGACCTCTTTTTCGAAGACCTCGAACTGCCGGACATGGTCAAGCTCAACCTCAAGGAGATCCTCGCTTTCAAGCCGCGCCGGGCCGGCTTCGCCGCGACCGGCTCGCCGACCAACATCAATGTCGGGCGCACGATGCGCAACAGCCATGGCCGCCGCATAGCACTCAGGCGCCCGAAGCAGGAGGAACTCGACGCAATCGCGCAGGAGATCACGTCGCTGGAGGCGAAGCCGCAGAACGCCGAGATGCGCCAGCGCATCGTGGCGCTGCAGGAAGAGCTTGAGCGACTGGAGCGCCGCCGCAAGCGAATCGCCTATGTCGACCCGGTCGACATCCGCTTCAACCGCTTCGACGCCCAGCCGGTGCCGAATGCCAATGCGGTGATGTTCTGCCTGATGGACGTGTCCGGCTCGATGGGCGAACGCGAGAAGGATCTGGCCAAGCGCTTCTTCGTGCTGCTGCACCTGTTCCTGAAACGGCGCTACGACCGGACCGAGGTGGTCTTCATCCGCCACACGCACGAGGCGCAGGAGGTGGACGAGGAGACCTTTTTCTACAACACCCAGAGCGGCGGCACGGTGGTTTCCACGGCGCTCGAGGAGATGCACCGCATCGTCGAGCAGCGCTATCCCAGCCGCGAATGGAACATCTATGTCGCCCAGGCCTCGGACGGCGACAATTTCGTCACCGATTCGGAGCGCTGCATCACCCTGCTCGACGAACAGATCATGCGGCTTTGCCAGTATTTTGCCTACGTCGAGATCCTCGACGAGCGCGAGAGCCACATCTTCGGCGCCACCGACAACGGCACGTCGCTGTGGCGTGCCTACAGTGCGGTCAAGCTGAGGTGGTCGAACTTCCAGATGAGCCGCATCGCCACGGCGGCCGACATCTACCCGGTTTTCCGCCAGCTCTTCGCCAGACAGCCGGGTTATCAAAAGAGCGGTGAAAGAGGGGGCTGATGGCGAGCAGATCCGGGTTGTTGTTTTCCGGTTCCGACTGGGATTTCAGGACGCTGTCGCGCGCCTACGAGACCATCGAGGCGATCGCCACCGAAGAGCTCCACCTCGACGTCTATCCGGTACAGATGGAGATAATCTCGTCCGAACAGATGCTCGACGCCTATTCCTCGGTCGGCATGCCGCTGATGTACCGGCACTGGTCCTTCGGCAAGCACTACCTCTACCAGGAATTGCTCTATCGCAAAGGCGGACGGGGGCTTGCCTATGAACTCGTCATCAATTCCAATCCCTGCATCGTCTATCTGATGGAAGAAAACACCATGGCCTTGCAGGCCCTGGTGACGGCGCACGCGGCACTCGGCCATAACCATTTCTTCAAGAACAATTATCTGTTCCAGCAGTGGACGGACGCCAGCGCCATCCTCAGCTATCTCGACTTCGCCAAGGGCTACATTGCCCGCTGCGAGGAGCGGCATGGCGTCGATGCGGTGGAAGAGATCCTCGATGCCGCACATGCGCTGATGGAGCAGGGCGTGTTCAGATATCACCGGCCGCCGAAGCTGTCGTCGGAAAAGCAGCGCGAGGGCGTTCGCGAGCGCCTGGAATACGAGGAGCGTTCCTACAACGACCTATGGCGCACGCTGCCGCCTTCGAAGGACGGCGCCAAGCCCCGCGAGACGGACATCATGGCGGAGCGCAAGAAATCGCTCAAGCTGCCCGAGGAAAACCTGCTTTATTTCCTGGAGAAGAACAGCCTGATCCTGGAACCGTGGCAGCGTGAGGTCATCCGGATTGTCCGCGTCATCGCGCAGTATTTCTATCCGCAGCGCCAAACGCAGGTGATGAACGAGGGCTGCGCCACCTTCGTGCATTACACGCTGATGAACCTTTTGTTCGACCGCGGCCTGATCGGCGAAGGTGCCATGCTGGAGATCCTGCGCAACCATTCGAACGTGATCTTCCAGCCGGGCTTCGACGATCCGCGCTTTTCCGGTATCAACCCTTACGCGCTGGGCCTCGACATGATGCAGGACATCCAGCGCATCTCGACCGCGCCGACTGCCGAGGACCGCGACTGGTTTCCCGATATCGCCGGCAATGGCGACTGGCGCCAGACCCTGCTGGACGCCTGGGCCAACCATCGCGACGAGTCCTTCATCCGCCAGTATCTGAGCCCTACCCTGATCCGGAAATGGCGGTTCTTTGTGCTTGCCGATGCGGCCAACGATCCGCACTACGAAGTCGCCTCGATACACAATGAGCGCGGCTACGAGAGCATCCGCGCCGCACTCGCCCACAGCTACGATATCGGCGCCAGCCGGCCGGACATCCAGGTGGTGGACGTGGACCTGCTCGGCGACCGGCATCTGCGCCTGCAGCATAAGGTCAAGGACGGCATAGTGCTGGAAGGCGGCAGCCGCGACGCCACACTGCGGCATATCCGCAAGCTCTGGGGCTACGAGGTCAGCATGGTCGCGGTCGACGCGCAGACCGGCGCCACAGTCCACGAACGGTCGACCAGCCAGATCGGGGAATGACCGAACCGGACTTGCCGGCGAAGTCGGGTGTCGTTGCCTTTACCGGATCACCAACCACCCTATCTACGCGCGCACCACGAGGGCATGGTCGGGAGCAGGAACATGCGCGCATTGACGATCGCCACGCTTCTGTTGGTCGCCGTGTCGATGGCGCTCTCGCTCGCGCACGCTCTGGAATTGCCCGGCAAGTTGCGCCTCAAGGAGGCCACCTACAGATCAGTGCAGGCGATCTACTATCCCGGCTTCACGATCGGCGGGTTCGCCGAGATCGGCGGCATCATTGCACTCGCCGTCCTGCTTTACCTGACGCCCTATCCAAGCGCCCGATTCTGGTGGACCTTGGCGGCGCTTGTCTTCCTGCTGGCGGAGCACGCGACCTATTGGTTGGTCACGCACCCCGTCAATAATTTCTGGGTGCAAGACACTGCCCTGCCGAAATCCGCCGCGACGTTCTTTTCAATGTTCTCTCGAAAGCAGACCGGCGACTGGAGAGATTTGCGCAGCGTCTGGGAGGCTTCGCATGTCGCCAGGGCAGGCCTGGCGATGCTGAGCCTCGTCTCAATTGCTGTCGCCGCGACATTCTTTGCCGAATAGCCCCAGGGATCGAGACGGCGCCCTCGTCCGCCAATTTTGCGGCCACGAACGCTGCATCCGTCAGATCAGGGAACGGACCCGGCGCCGTATTGTCTTAACGTCAAGCGATCCGGCCGTTCAGCGGTCGGCGCGATGCTTGTTGTGGGCGCTTTCCTGGTGCTCGCCGCGGATGATGTTGCGATCGTCGGGATCGGCAATATCCTTCGGGTCCGATCTGAGCTCGGCACCGCGCCGGAACGCCTCGCGCTCTTGCCTGGTCTTTTTCAAATCCGCTTCCGCGTCGAAATCCTTGCCGGCGTTTTTCGTGTTCTCGCGCTCTTCGATGATGCGCAATTGCTGCTCATGAGTCTTTTTTCCGGCCATCGGTGACCTCCTTCTTTTGATTTTCCGCTTTCCCAAGGTCCAAATTCGCTACAGCCCGAAAGGATAGGTCTCGGGAAGGCCTGTCCCCGCATGTTCCGGCCCAAGCGGCGTCACGGCACTGGTTTCATCGAACCAGACGAAAGCATCGAACTGGCGGGCGAGCGATGCGTCCGCATAATGGCTGTGGAGCTCGGTTTCGGGCCGGTAGATGACGCCGATAAAGCGTTCCAGCCGGCGCTCCAGAAGCCGTTCGCGCAGCGTGTCGTCGCGCTCGAAATCGAGCAGGAAAGGCGAGACGCCGCTGTCGTGGCAAAGCCGCTCATAGCTGTCGTTGTGGGAAGGCCGAACCGGTTTCACTTCCATGTCGCCGTCCCAGTCGGTGGCGGCGGCCACCGTCCCGGAATGCGTACTGAGCCCGATCAAGGCAACCTCGTCGCCAAAACGCTGGCGGCAGAGCTGGCCGATATTCAGTTCGTCCCTGACGATCCCCATTTCGGTATAGCGGGCATCGCCGATATGGGAATTATGTGCCCACACCACCGCCTTGGCATTCGGGCCGCGGGCCTGCAGCAGGTGCTCCAGCGTTTCGAACATGTGGGTGTCGCGCAGGTTCCAGGATTGCGCGCCGCCATAATACATGGTGCGGTAATAACGCTCGGCGGAGGCGACCAGGCGGGCGTTCTGGGTGGCGTCGAGGAAATCGATACCGTCCTGCTGCGCATAGTCGAGCTCTCTGGAAAGCAGTTCCCGGCATTGCTCGAGCACGGCCTTCTCGCATTTCTGGTAACCGGAGGTGAGTGCGACACGGCCATAGGTGGCCGGGTCGTTCTGCCACGGCGTCAGGCAGCCATAGCGTTCGCGCGCGATCCTCGCCGCCTGCGGATCGACCCGGTCGAGATATTGCAGGACCGCCGCAATCGATCCGCCCATATTGTAGATGTCCAGGCCATAGAATCCGGCCCGCCGGGAGGATTTGCTGATCCGCTCATTACGCACTCGCATCCAGTCGACGAACGCCGCGACGTCGGTGTTGCGCCACATCCAGGTGGGAAAGCGCTGGAACGGCGGCGCGGCGCCCGGCCGCCGCGGCCGATGGCGGACATAACGGTCGATCGCCGCGGCATCGGGCCAGTCGGCCTCGACCGCGACGATGGTGAAGCCATGCTTCTCGATCAGCCTGCGAGTGATCGCGGCGCGCGCGCGGTAGAACTCCGACGTGCCGTGGCTGGCTTCGCCGAGCAAGACGACGCGGCGGTCGGCAAACCGGTCGAACAGCGCACCGAAGGCCGGATCGTCGAAATCCGGAAGCGGCTCGGCGGCGGCCGCGATCATCTGCGGCAGGCTGCTCCTGCGCTGATGCCGGTGCGGAAGCTCGGCCGCTATCTGGCTGTCGCTGCCTGGCTCGCCCCAACCTTGCTCGCCGATCAGCGGAACAAACCGCACGCCGCCGAAATCCTCCTCGGTGTAAGTTGCTGCGCCGGTCCGGGTGACCTTGAGCAGACGCTGCGAGTCGAATTCGTCGCCGACCGGGATGACAAGCCGGCCGGCGACGTCGAGCTGTTCCTGCAGAGCGAGAGGTGCGCCGGGTCCGGCGGCCGCAACCAGGATCGCATCGAAGGGTGCCGCCTCTGGCCAGCCCTTGGTGCCATCGCCGGTGCGGACTTCGATATTATCGTAGCCGAGCTTTTTGAACCGTTGCCTCGCCGTTTCAGCTAACGCGGCGTGGCGCTCGATCGTGTAGACGCGTTCGACGATACGGCTCATCACGGCAGCCGCATAGCCTGATCCGGTGCCGACCTCGAGGACGTGGTCACCGGCTCCGACCTCCGCCATTTCGATCATGAACGCAACGATATAGGGCTGCGATATCGTCTGACCTTCGGCGATCGGCAGCGGCCCGTCCTCATAGGCGAATTCTTCGAAACCAGGCTCGACGAAAGCCTCGCGCGGGACCTCGCGCATCGCTAGAAGGACATTGCGGTCGCGAATGCCACGGCGGCTCAGGTGGATATCGACCATTTGGTTGCGGGCATGGGAGAGATCGAGCATCTTTCTGCTCCTCCTAGGGCTTCCGCTGCAATCGCCCAAGCTACTCAACGGCACTTCGGCCGGCTCATATCTCAGGGCCTCGGCGGTCCCCTTGGATTCAAGCAATGCGGTGCATCTTCCTAACCGTTGGCAAGCCCCGAGGTTCCCCAAAAGACCGACCCGCTTTTGTCTGGCGAGGCGCGTTGCAGGATCGACAAGCGGGCGCCGGCCGCGCCGCCCAAACTTATTTCGAGGCAAATCCTTTCTCCGACGCGACGCCACTCCAGATAACGACGGACGAGGGTATTCCGGAGGCATTTCCATGAACGACGAGGCCCGCACCACTACGCACATGACCGGCCTTGACCAGATCGATCTGATGGACCGCTACTGGCGCGCCGCGAACTACATCTCGGTTGGCCAGATCTATCTGCTCGACAATCCGCTCTTGCGCGAGCCCTTGCGGCCCGAGCACATCAAGCCGCGGCTGCTCGGCCATTGGGGCACGACGCCCGGCCTCAATTTCATCTATGTGCATCTGAACCGGATTATCCGCGAACGTGGTCTCGATGTCCTGTTCATCTGCGGTCCGGGTCACGGCGGCCCGGCAATGGTCGCGAACACCTGGCTCGAGGGCACCTACAGCGAGATCTATCCCGAGGTCGGCAGGGGCGAAGGCGGCCTGCGAAAGCTGTTCCGGCAGTTCTCGTTTCCCGGCGGAGTGCCGAGCCACGCGGCTCCGGAGACGCCCGGCTCGATCCACGAAGGCGGAGAACTCGGCTATGCACTGGTCCATGCCTTCGGCGCCGCCTTCGACAATCCGAACCTTGTCGTTGCCTGCGTCGTCGGCGACGGCGAAGCCGAGACCGGCCCGCTCGCCGCGGCCTGGCATTCCAACAAGTTCCTGAATCCGGCATCCGATGGTGCCGTCCTGCCGATCCTGCATCTCAACGGCTACAAGATCGCCAACCCGACGATCCTCGGCCGCATGGAAGACGAGGCGTTGCGCAGCCTGTTCCTCGGCTATGGCTACGAAACCTTTTTTGTCGAAGGTCATGAACCTGCCGCGATGCATCGCGAGATGGCCCGCACGCTCGATACGGTGCTCGACCGGGTCCACTCCATCCAGGAGCCGGCACGAGCCGCGGGCTGGAAGGGAGACCGGCCGCTGTGGCCGATGATCGTGCTGCGCAGCCCAAAGGGCTGGACCGGGCCGAAAGAGGTCGACGGCAGACGAGTCGAGGATTTCTGGCGTTCGCACCAAGTGCCGGTGTCGAATGCACGCGGCGATGCGGCGCACCGCCAGATCCTGGAAGACTGGATGCGCAGTTACGAGCCGGAAAAACTGTTCGACAAAGGCGGCCATCTCCTGGCGGAGCTCGCGGCGCTAGCGCCAACAGGACCAAGACGAATGGGCGCAATCCCCTACGCCAATGGCGGCCTGCTGAAACAAGACCTGGTGCTTCCCGACTGGAAAGGCCTGGCGCTCGACGTACCGCGTCCGGGCGGTGCTGTCGGAGAGGCGACGCGGACCGTCGGAAGCTATCTTCGCGATGTGATCCGCTTGAACGCCGATGCCAGGAACTTCCGACTGATGGGACCGGACGAGACGTCCTCCAACCGCCTCGACGATGTGTTCGAAGTCACGGATCGTATCTGGATGGAGCGGATCGAGCCTTACGACGTCCATCTTTCCCGCGACGGCCGCGTCATGGAAGTGCTCAGCGAGCACCTTTGCCAAGGCTGGCTGGAGGGCTATCTGCTGACCGGCCGACACGGCCTGTTCTCGTGCTACGAGGCGTTCGTCCACATCGTCGATTCCATGGTCAACCAGCACGCCAAATGGCTGAAGACCTCCGGCGAACTTGCCTGGCGCAAGCCGATCGCCTCGCTCAACTACCTGCTGACCTCGCATGTCTGGCGACAGGATCACAACGGCTTCAGCCATCAGGACCCGGGCTTTGCCGATTTCGTCGCCAACAAGAAGGCCGACACGGTAAGGCTCTATTTCCCGCCCGACGCCAACACGCTGCTGTGGATCACCGACCATTGCCTGAAAACCTACAACCGCATCAACGTCATCGTCGCCGGCAAGCAGCCGGCGCCGCAATGGCTGTCCGCCGAGGACGCGGAAGCGCACTGCCAGGCCGGCGCCGGCATCTGGGAATGGGCCGGGACGGTTGCCAAGGGCGAAGAACCGGATGTGGTCCTGGCTTGCGCCGGCGACGTGCCGACACTGGAGGCGCTTGCCGCAGCCGGCATCCTGCGCTCGGGCATTCCGGACCTGAAGATCCGCGTCGTCAATGTCGTCGACCTGATGATCTTGCAGTCGAATTCCGAGCATCCGCATGGCTTTGCCGACGACAGATTCGACGCACTGTTCACCAGGGCCAAGCCGGTCATCTTCGCCTATCACGGCTACCCCTATCTCATTCACCGTCTGACCTACCGGCGCGCCAATCACGACAACATGCATGTGCACGGCTTTCGCGAGGAAGGCACGACGACGACGCCGTTCGACATGGTCGTGCTCAACCAGCTCGACCGCTATCATCTGGCGCTCGCTGCGATCGCGCGCGTGCCGGGGCTGGCCGAGCGGGCGAAGGAGCTTGCCGCGGCGCTGCATGGGAAATTGGCTGAGCATACGGCCTATGTCCGCGAACATGGCGAGGACATGCCCGAGATCCAGAAATGGTCCTGGCCGCAGGACGGCGCGACGAGGGCCGGCGATTGATGCGACGATCGATCCTTGCGTTGAATGCCGGCTCGTCCAGCATCAAGTTCGGACTTTACGACCTTGCAGCGTCCGCCGAGCCGGATCTTGCCTCGCGCGGTTCGCTGGATCTGGGCGATGCGCCAAGGCTGACCGCGAAAGCCGCCGATGGGGAGCTGCAGTGCGATCGGCCACTTACCGCGGACGCATCACGCGACATGGGCCTCGGCCAGATGCTGCAGTGGATCGAGAACGAACTTGGCGGAAGGAAGTTGATCGCCGCCGGCCATCGCATCGTCCATGGCGGACGCGAGTTCGTCGAACCTGTCCGCCTGACGCCGACAGTTATCGAGGCTCTCGACAGGCTGACCCCGCTTGCGCCATTGCACCAGCCACGCAGCCTCGCACCAATCCGGGCGCTTGCCGCGCTGCGGCCCGACCTGCCGCAGGTCGGATGCTTCGACACGGCCTTCCATCGGACCATCGAGCCTCTGGTCAGCCGTTTTGCGCTGCCGCGCCGCTACGAGGCGGACGGCATCCACCGCTACGGCTTTCACGGGCTTTCCTACGAATATGTTGCCGGCCGGCTCAAGCAGATATCGCCCGATCTGGCGGCGAAAAGAACCATCGTCGCCCATCTCGGCAACGGGGCGAGCCTGTGCGCCATGCGCGACGGGCGAAGCGTCGATACGACGATGGGCTTTTCGGCGCTTGATGGCCTGGTCATGGGCACACGCTGCGGCGCCATCGATCCGGGCGTGCTTTTGTACCTGCTGCTGGAAAGAGGCGTTTCCGGAGAGGCGCTGCAAGACATGCTCTACGAGGAATCCGGCCTGCTCGGCGTGTCCGGCATTTCCGGCGACATGCGCACGCTGGAGGCCAGCGACGACCGCCGGGCCCGCGAAGCGGTGGAGCTTTTCGCCTTCCGCGCCGCCAGGGAAGTTGCCGCCCTCGCCAACACGCTGGGCGGGCTGGAATGCCTGGTGTTCACCGGCGGCATCGGCGAGCACTCGGCCACGGCCCGTAAAGCGATTTGCGACAGGCTTGACTGGCTCGGCGTGGCGATCGACGAGGCCGCCAACAGCTCTCATGCCGCGCTGATGAGCCAGGCGGAGAGCAAAGTGGAAGTCCGCATCGTCGCGACCGACGAGGAAGGTGTGATCGCCCGCCACACGCGCAAGGTGATGGAGGGGCCCGGCTGAGGCGGATGGCCTCGGCTCAGCTCGAATGGCTCTGCTCGACCAGATGGTATTTGTACCGGTCGCGAATATGCGCGTTGAAGAACCGGCCCTTCGACGAGGCTTTGCGGAATGCCGCGTGGACCTGCGGCGGCACGTCCTCGTAATCATAGCGGTTTCCGCTCGGGACGAACCATACGGAGAGTACCCTCGTCGCCGGCTGGTAATCGATGCTTCTGATCGCAGTTGAAGGCATTCTCAACAGGTCCAATCCACGCCGTCGTGTGAATAACCCTGCACGGAGAGCGAGGTTCCTTCCTGCCGAAGTAGCCTTGCCGCTACGGGCCGGCTTCACCAAATACGGTTGATGCCACCGCTCAAGACATCGGCTGCAGCCCGCCAGGGCGATCTCTTTGCCGCCGCCGACGACCTGCCGGAAGGATTCCGCTACCAGCCCGAACTGATCACGCCGGACGAGGAGGCAGCGTTGGCGAGCCAGCTCGCAACCCTGCCTTTTCAGCCCTTCGACTTCTATGGCCATCTGGCAAACCGGCGGGTGGTCGGTTTTGGGCAGCGTTATGATTACGACCGGGGCGAAGTCGTCGAGGCACCGCCGATACCCGGCTTTCTGCTGCCGCTCAGGGAAAAGGTTGCAGCCTTTGCCCGCTTGCCCGCCGAAACCTTCGTGCAGGTGCTGATCAACGAGTACCGGCCGGGCGCCGGTATCGGCTGGCACCGCGACAAGCCTCATTTCGAGGCGGTCGCCGGCGTTTCGCTGCTGGCCGCCTGCAGCTTCCGCCTGCGCCGGAAAAACGGCACGCGATGGGACCGCAAGACGGTCGCCGTCGATCCAAGATCGGCCTATCTGATGACGGGTGCTGCGCGCAACGAATGGGAGCACAGCATTCCGCCGGTTGCCGAGCACCGCTATTCGATCACGTTGCGCACGCTGCGGCCGCAACGCGCTTAAAGCAGAGCGGGAGCAAGCCCGAGCACTGCCCTTAAGAACTGGGCTGAAACAAATTCATCCGTCGCCATGCCGACCGGCAAACTCCGCCAGCATGGCGCGCTGGCCTTTCAGGATCTTGAGGTTGGCTTCAGGCAGGGAGAACCAGCCCGCTCTGTCGACTTCGGCAAATTCCTTCATCGAGCCGGACCTTGGCGGCCATTCCATGACGAAGGTGTTGCTGTTGATGGCGTCGCTGTCGAAATCCGCCTCGACGCACCATGCGATGACGAGCTTGCCGCCCGGCTGCCTGTAGCTGCCAAGGTGTTCGAAAACGCCATCGATGGCGACGCCTAGCTCCTCTTCGGCCTCGCGTTTTGCTGCCGCCAGGTCGTCCTCGTTCTCGTCGACCAAGCCCTTCGGGATCGACCATGCGCCGTCGTCCTTCTTCGCCCAGAATGGTCCGCCCGGATGCACCAGCAAGACCTGGAGATGTCCTTCCCTTCGGCGAAAGATGAGCAATCCTGCGCTGCGTTGGGCCATCCCGCTATTCCCCTGACGAAACTGAAACGAACGTCCGGGCCGGCATATGGAACAGCCTGCCATGGCGGAACGATTTCGGCTCGCAGCCGTTCCGTCCGTTCGACAAATGAGTGATCGACATGGCGACGCCGCGAGCTGCCTGGAAGGGCTTTATGAAAGTCGGATCGGTTTCCTGTGGCGTCAAGATCATCGGCGCCGTCAGCGAGGCCGAGAAAGTGCATTTCAGGATCCTGAACCGCAAGGACGGTCTCCCGGTCAAGAGCGCTTATATCGACGAGGAGACCGGCGACACGGTCGAGGCGGCGGAGCAGGTAAAAGGCTATGAGGTCGAAAAGGGCGAGTTCATCCATATAGAGCCGGACGAAATCAAGAAACTGAAGATGGTATCGCAGCATACGCTCGAGATCGGCGAGTTCGTGCCCGCCGCCGAAATCGACGCACGCTACCTCGAAAAACCCTATTATCTGGTTCCGGCCGACGCGCCCTCCACGGAGGCTTTCGCGGTGATCCGGGACGCCATGGCCAGGAAGAAAGTGGCAGCCCGCTCCTGCGTCGTGCTGTACCAGCGTGGCCGAGAGGTGCTGATCCAGCCGCTTGGCAAGGGCATGGTAATGACGGAACTACGCAACCACAATGAAGTGGTCGCGGCGGACGCGGTGTTCGAAGGGCTGAAGGCTCGCAAGGTCGATCCCGAGATGCTGGAAATCGCGCAACTGCTGATCGACAAGAAGCCGGCCAAATTCGACCCGTCGAAGTTCGAAGACACTTATGAACAGGCGCTGGTTGCGATGATCGACGCCAAGCGCAAGGGCAAGAAACCGCCCAAGCCGGCACCCGAGCCGAGGACGAACGTCGTCAATCTCGCCGATGTTCTGCGCAAGAGCCTGGCGCAGGAGGGCGGCAAGGCTCCGAACAAAAGTCCGAGGGCGGCGGCGAAACGCAAATCGGCCTGAATGTCCGAAAGCAGATCGAACGGAACCGAAAACACTCGCGCGCATTTAGATGACGTAGCAATCCGTCGGCAATCCAAGCGGAGCGGGGGACTGGTGGACGTCGTTGAACTAAGGACTGGCGGAATCCCGCAAGTTTCTTCCGCCGATCTGATGCAGGCGTTGCCTGTGGCTGTCTACACCACCGACAGACAGGGCTACATCACCTTCTTCAACGAAGCCGCTGCCGATCTCTGGGGACATCGTCCGACGCTTGGCCAGGACCTCTGGTGCGGTTCATGGAAGCTTCGCCACCTTGATGGGCGACCGATGGCGCATGACGAATGTCCGATGGCCGTTGCCTTGCTGGAGGAGCGGGACGTTCGTGGGGGCCGGGCGATCGCCGAGCGGCCGGACGGCCAGTTCATCCCGTTCAGCGCGCACCCGGTCCTGCTTCGCAATGTGCGCGGTGAGGTCGTCGGCGCTATCAACACCCTGCTCGACCTGCGCACCCAGGCGCTGGCTGACGACGCCGGCATGAGGCTCGCTGCCATCGTCGAATCCTCGATGGACGCGATCGTGTCGAAAGACCTGAACGGCATTATCACCAGTTGGAACGACGCGGCACAACGCCTGTTCGGCTACACGCCCGCCGAGGCGATCGGGCGCCCGGTGACGATCCTCATCCCGCCCGACCACCTGGATGAGGAAGCCATGATCATCAGCCGCATTCGCGCCGGCGAACGGATTCCTTCATACGAGACTATCCGGCAGCGCAAGGATGGCACCCTGGTACCGGTTTCGCTCACCATCTCGCCGATACGCGACGGCATTGGGCGTATCATCGGCGCCTCCAAGATCGCGCGCGACATCAGCCCGCACAAGGAGAGCGAACGGCGCATCCGCACACTCATGCGCGAAGTGAACCACCGCGTCAAAAACCAATATTCGGTGATCGTCTCGATGATCCGCGAGACCAGCAAGCTGGCGGGGACGCCAGAGGCTTTCCTTTCACAGGTCCGGGAACGCATCATGGCGCTATCGGAATCGCACGATCTGCTGGTCGATGCCGAATGGCGTGGGGCGACTATCGGCGAACTGATCCATGCCCAGACCAAGGCCTTCGCGACACAGGCCCGTCTGTCGATGAGCGGGCCGATGATCATGCTGCAGCCGAACGCGGTGCAATATCTCGGCATTGCCTTTCACGAGCTGGCCACGAATTCGGTAAAGCACGGAGCGCTGTCGCACCATGACGGACGGGTCGAGGTCGAATGGACCGTGACGCCAGCCGCCGACGGCAGCGATGGCTTCCGCTTTGTCTGGCGGGAACTGGACGGGCCATTGGTGGATGAAAACACGCGACGCGGGTTCGGAACGGTTGTGCTCAAACGCGTCACGCCGCAGGCGCTCAGCGGCACCGGCCGCCTGGAATTCGCCAGGCACGGCATCAGCTGGACGCTGGAAGCGCCGCTACGCTTCGTGCAGATGTCGACGGCTGGCATCGCGGCTGATTGAAGGCAGCTACACCGGCCGCGGCTTGGCGGCCGTGTGGCAGCACAATCCCCATGGAGGCAATCAGGAGGAGCAGCGATGAGTTGGCTGGGCATCTGGCAAAACCAGTACGGGTCGGTGGTCGAACTGACCAGCGAAGAGGGCGGACGGATCAGCGGAACCTTCAGGACGGCGCTGGAGGACAGCGCCTTTTTCGGCATGACCGTGCCGCTGTTCGGAGCCTGCCATGGAGATGTCATCGGCTTCACTTGCGCGGCCGAAGGGCGGGTCGGAGCCGCAGCGGTGAGCTATACCGGCATTCTCAGGGATGGGAAGCTGGAGATGCTGTGGCACACCGTTGCGGATGCCGCTTTGTCGGCGGAAAAGGAAGGTGCCCCGGCCCGAGCCAGGAAACTGCCCGCCTGGCGCGCCTTTGGAACCAGCCTCGACAGTTTTGAACGCGTGTCCTGACGCCTCGCGCCCGCCGCTCGCAAGTGAGGCAGCAGGGTGCCGCGGCGCGTAGGAACTCGCACCGACGATGGCGCGTTGGTGCGCCAGGACATGCTCTGTTCGTTACGGGGTCGACCCAATGAGCGTGCTTTATCGCGCAGCGAAAATCGCCGAACAGGCTCATGCCGGGCAGGCGGACAAGACAGGGCGGCCATATATCGAACATTGCCGCCGGCTCGTCGATGCCGTCGAAACGCTCGACCAGAAAGCTATCGCCTATCTTCACGACGTCATCGAAAAAGGCGACGGCTGGAACCGCGACCGGCTTGAGGCGGCCGGGTTCGGGCCGTCCATCGTGTCTGCCGTCGACGCCATGACGCGGCTGCCGAACGAGGACGATGCCGCGTTCGTTCGCAGGGCTGCGGCCAACCCGCTGGCGTTGCCTGTCAAGCGCGCCGATCTTGCCGACAATCTATGGCAGGCACGGCAGATCGGGGCCTCGACGGCGAAATACGAAGACGGCCTGCGCATCCTCAGAGAAGAGTTCGCGAGCTGACGGACCGCTGGCGGCTGTCGCCGATGTGGGTCTACTCGGTGACGTGCGGTGTGTGCCGCTTGTCTTCCGCGGGATCGGCCTCGATCCGCGCCCTGCCGGGATCGAACGCACCGTGGCGGGCGATCGCCAATGCCGGGGTGTCGGGCGTCTCGTAGGCCCACATGAAGTCTTCTGCCGACGAACCGACCGCATGAACCCGCCAATAGCTTGCCGTGCCCTTCAGCGGGCTGTGGCTCGTCGTGTTCGTCTTCTCCAGAAGGTCGAAATAGATGTCCTCGAAGGGTATGTAGAAAACAGGATCATGGCCGTCTTCATAGAGCACCTTTGCCCGCTCGCTCGACGCAATAATGGCATCGGAGAACCGGACGGTCACGGTTCCATCGAACGGGACAATCCTGAGCGGGCCTGGGCGGGGGGCGGAATCTGCGGCTAAGGACTGCATTCGACTTCTCCGTTGACTGCGCTGCCTTCCCGAAACGTGTTGTTGCCCGTCAGGGTTCCAGACCGCCGGCGCGCCGAGCCCGGATGGTGGAACGGTTCTGCAAGGTCGTCGTTGTTTCAGACCTCCGCACGCGCCATAATCGCAATGGCCGCCACTCACCGACTCAACAGCAAATGGATAACATGCTGGATCGATCGCCTACCCTTCCAAGGTCGCTTGGCGCTGCGCTGCGAAGGGAAGTGCCGCGGTTTACGGCACCCGGCAATGAAATTTCGTGCACCACGGTCGCATCCTACAACGTGCACAAATGCGTCGGCACCGACGGCAGGTTCGATCCGGAGCGGGTCGCGGCCGTGGTTAAGGAACTCGACGCCGACATCATTGCTTTGCAGGAGGCCGACGAAAGAACCGGAAGCAGGCAGGGTTTGCTGGATCTCGCAGCGCTCGAGCGGGACAGCGACCTCGTCCCCACCCATGTCCCGGAAAACCGCCGCAGCCATGGCTGGCACGGAAATCTGATCCTGGCACGCCGCGGCGTGGTCGAAAGCGTGAACCAGATCCGGCTGCCCGGCCTCGAGCCGCGCGGTGCGGTTATCGCGGACCTGGAACTGAAGGGCGTCTCCCTCCGGATCATAGCCGCACATTTCGGCTTGCTGCGGCGGTCGCGCTCGCAGCAGGCCAACGCGCTGGTCGAAGCCACGCACCCGGTTCTGCGGCCAACAATCCTGCTCGGCGACCTCAACGAATGGCGCGTCCGCAACAGGTCTTCGCTGCTGGCCCTGCTGCCGCATTTCGGTCCGATCGATGCGGTTCTGCCGAGCTTTCCGTCGCGCTTTCCGCTGTTTGCGCTCGACCGCATCCTGGCCAGGCCGCCGCACCTGATTTCCAGCATCGAGGTGCACAAGACGCCGCTGGCGCAGCGGGCTTCCGATCATCTGCCGATCAAGGCCCGGCTGAACCTGGACGCGATACGGCAGCCGCGGCTGCAACCAGAATGAACCTGAAGGGTTGTTAGTCAGATTTCAGACGGTTTGCTTCGCTGATGTTTATCGGTGCACTTCATGGATACAGCCATCTCGCGGTTTGCCCGGGACAAGATCGCTGCCGGCAATAGCGGGCTGCTGCTGATCGCCGACAATTATGACGCGTTTGCCGCGCGAATCCTTGCTGCGCGCAGTGCCACAAGCAGCCTCGACCTGATGTACTATCTCTGGCACGACGACCATAGCGGCCGGCTGCTGATGCAGGAGGTCGTCAAGGCGGCGGAGCGCGGTGTCCGCGTCCGCATGCTGCTGGACGATATCAATCCGCGCAACAGCGACGCTGCTTACCTGGCGCTCAACAGCTACAAGAACATCGAGCTGAGGCTGTTCAACCCCAGCGGCATGAGGAACGGCAGCATCTTTCGCACGCTGGAGATGGTCGCCCGGCTGTTTGCGATGACCCGCCGCATGCACAACAAGGCCTGGATCGCCGATGAGGGCTTGGCCATCGTCGGCGGAAGAAATATCGGCGATGCCTATTTCGACGCTGCGGAGACGAATTTTCGCGATCTCGACCTGTTGCTTCTCGGTCCTGCCGTAGGGCAGACGATGCAGATATTCGAGGCGTTCTGGAATTGCGAGGCGGCAAAGCCGATCCAGCTGCTCAACCCGGCTGCGGTGGTCTCGCGCGCCGATTTCCTCGACAATCTCGATGCGACAGCAGACGGCCAGCTTTTGAACAGCCTCAGTGCCTGGCGCACGATCACGGAGTTCGTTGCAGCGCACAGCGACGTCTGCTGGACCAAAGACGTTCGCGTCATTTCCGATCCGCCGGAAAAGGTGCGCGGCAAAAGGCGCAGGAACTGGCTGACCAAAGAGCTGCTTCCCGCTATCGCGGCGACCAGGCAGCGCCTCGAAATTGTCTCGCCCTATTTCATCCCCAGCCGCACCGGGTTGGCCATCCTGTCGAAGCTGGTGGATCGTGGCGCCGAGGTTGCAATCCTGACCAACTCGCTCGCCGCGACGGACGTCGCCGCCGTGCACGGCGCCTATGCCAAATGCCGCCGCAAGCTGCTTAAAAAAGGTATCCAGCTTTTCGAATTGCAGCCCTTCGACCGCCAGGCCAACATCTCCGTTTTCGGTTCAAAGGGAGCCAGCCTCCACACCAAGGCCTTCACGGTCGACGATACGCTCGGGTTTGTCGGCTCCTTCAATTTCGATCCGCGTTCGGTGTCGTTGAATGCGGAAATGGGCGTGCTTTTCCATGATACCAATCTGGTGATGGAGTTGCGCCGGCTGTTCGAGCACGAAAGGTCACCGCAGACGAGCTATCAGCTGGTCCTGGACAAAGGCGCCTTGCGGTGGCTCGGCATGGCGGATGGCGAGATGCGGCAATATTCGCGTGAACCGGAGGCCAGTCTCTATCGGCGCATCGTTGCAGCGCTGGTTGGGTGCCTGCCGATCGAATCGCAATTGTAGAAGCGACGGATTTGTCGGAACGGAACTCTTTGTCGGAACGGAACTCGGGGATCACGAGTTGTAACCCGTGTCCGGAGCATGCCGATGAAGACCACGATATACAGTTTTCTTGCTGAGCTCTTGCCGTTCTGGATGGCGCATAAACGCAAAATGCGCGCCGACCGCGCCGCCGAGTGGCCGGCACGACCGGCTGCTGCGGATGACGCTGTTCGGCCGTCAGGCGATCCTAATCGAGCAGCACCGGCGCGGCGGCGCAATACGTCCTAAGGGCAGAATGATCCCGCTCCGACTGTCTGGCTAGCCGCATTTCCGCGACGCCGATAATCCCATTTGGCTGCAGAAGCTCTATCCCCTACTGCGATCACGCTATCGTCAAGTATCGCTATTCGAAATCCGGCGTTGCCAAGCATCCATTTTGCAGCACGTACGTTAATGTGCACTACAGGTTGCCGCTATAGGTGAGCGCCATGAGTGATAGTGCGATAGAATTCTTGCAGGACTGGATCCACGAAAACGTTCATGTGCCGCCGCCTCCGATCAAGCTTGAAAGGGAGGCGGAAATCCTCGCCAGGGAATGCAAGGAAGAGGCTGCCGATGCCGGCGTACCCATCGAAGACATCGAGGAAGAGGTCGGCGACCTCAAGGACCTGCTCGTCGCCAAGCTTGAAGACGCAGCCGAGGACGAGGCCCGGCAACTCAATGGCCACGGCCAAAAGATTTCTACGCTGGCGGCCGGGCAAAAGCGGGCCGTATGAGGCCGGTCCGAGCGCAGGCAAGGCATCACGAGGTGCGCCGCTTCGGCCTATTGTCCGATCATGTCATCGACCTCGCCATGGCACGTCTCGCAGGCGACGCCTTTAGCGATATGGATCGAATGATTGAAATAGACGAAGTCGGGGACACTGTTCACCCGCTGCCACTGCAATGGCTGCCCGGAGGCAAGGCTTGCCCGTACCGGCGCCAGCATGTCCGCGTTGGTGAAAAGCTGCGAATGGCAGGTCATGCACACCTCGGTCGCCGGCAGACCCGCCGATGACGAAGTCTCGACGCCGCTATGGCAATAACGGCAATCGAGGCCAAGCTCGCCAACATGGTGCCTGTGGCTGAACGGCACTGGTTGCGCCAACGGCCGGCCAACGCCGGTGACGAAGTCCGAACGCAGGATGGCGGTGCCGCCGAGAGCCGCAAAGATCGCCATGAAACACACGCCCCACAGAGCGAAGCGTGAAATGCCGTTGGCGCTCCTTGAAAAGACCTGCGGCATTCCCTCGCCGATTTCGCATCCAGCAAACCGTATTCACCCCCCAAAACCCCTAACTGCGGCTGCGTGGGTAAGTTCCGGCTGGGGCAGCGGAGATCACAGAATGGTTACCCCGCCCTGGCCCATCTGGTCGGGCTGATCGGAAACCATCGAACCCTCCATACGTTCGGATGAGGTCACGTTCTGTTTCACCCGGATAAGCATCATGATCATGACCATCCCCCACCCCATCCCATTCGCCGGTCCGGCGTTGCCTTCTGGTGGACGATGTTCGTCGGCGCGCTGCTGACGATCCTCGGCCTGCTGATCGGAGGGGGTGGTGCCTGGCTGATCGCGCTGGGCGGATCCTGGTACTATCTGCCCGCCGGGATCGCCCTGCTGGCCGCCGGCAGCCTGCTGCTTGCCGGCAATGCCGCCGGTGTATGGCTTACGTCCTGACCTGGCTGGCGACCCTTGCACCCGGCAGCCACCATTTCATGGAGACCAGGATCGGCGACGCCATTATTGCCTACGCACTGCCAAAAAGCTGACGCCCGACGATGACGGCTTCGCGGGACGCTTCCATCCTGATCGTCGGCGCCGGCCCGACCGGGCTGACGGCGGCAGTCGAACTGGCAAGGCGCGGCATTGCACCTCGCGTCATCGACCGCAAGGAAGGCCCTACGCCGCTCGCCAAGGCGGTCGGCATCAGTTCGCATAGCCTGGACGTCCTTGAACCGTCCAAAGTCGCTGCCCGGTTGCTCGCCGAGGGATTGAAAATTCGTCGAGCCCGTTTCTACTTCGAAGGACGAGCACTCGGCGAGATCGATTTCTCGATCCTGCCGCACCGCCATAATTTTCTGCTGTCATTGCCGCAGCGCGACACCGAATCGCTGATGACCGACACGCTCAAGGGATTCGGCGTCGACGTCGAATGGCGAAGCACATTTGTCAGGATGGCCGAGCACAAAGGCCGGGCCGAGGTGCGGATCGAGGCGCCAGACGGCCGTGACGAGGCAAGTTTCGACCTTGTCTTCGGAGCCGACGGTGCGCAAAGCACGGTGCGTGATGCCATCGGCATCGGCTTCGATGGCTACACGCATCGGCGGCGATGGAGCATTGCCGACGCCGACATCGACGATTGGCCCTATGAGCCGATGGCCGCCCACGCATTTCTTCACAGGAACGGCGACGTCGGTTTCATCATCCCGATCGGCGAGAAGCGCTATCGCGCGGTTTCAAACAGCGAGGATGCGTTGGCGCGCATCCCCGGCAATTACCGGATCACGCGGTTGTTGCGGGCCGACCGCTTCCATATTCCGGTACGACAGGCGCCGCGCTATCAAACCGCATGC
Source organism: Mesorhizobium sp. M1088 (assembly GCF_040318575.1). Lineage (NCBI taxonomy): Bacteria > Pseudomonadati > Pseudomonadota > Alphaproteobacteria > Hyphomicrobiales > Phyllobacteriaceae > Mesorhizobium > Mesorhizobium sp. M1088. The sequence goes on from NZ_JAMYMO010000006.1 coordinate 25,333, forward strand.
GCCTTCCTGGGAGGCGATGCCGCGCATGTGCATTCGCCGCTGGGCGCGCGCGGCATGAATCTCGGCATCGAGGACGCCGCGTCATTCGCCAGGCGTTTCGTCGACGGCACGCTTGCCGGCTACACAAGCGAACGCCACCCGGTGGGGCAACGGTGGATCACGCTCAGCGAGCGCATCCTCTCGGTGGCCCAATCGGACAACGGCATCATGCAAGGCGTCAGAAACGCGGCCTTCAGCGTCGTCGGCCATCTGCCGCTGCTGCAACGGCCGCTGCTGGAGCGTGTCGCCGGGCTCAAGGAATGACGTGGTGGCATAAACCTTTTCGCCGGACATGCGTTGTTGGGTTTCAAGCCAGGGAGATGACCATGCAGATGAAATCGGAAGTCGCCGGCGAGGCCGCCAAGCAACGGCACATCCAGCGCCGGATCGACGAGAAGGACAAGTCCAAATCCAATGGCAAGCAAAAAGGCGCCATGCAGGCCGGCGCCCGCAAATATCCCGAGCCGCCCTTCCCCGAGCAGCACCAGCCGAAGCCGGGGCATGAATGGGCCATCGAGCCGGCGCCGCTTTACGATGCGCCATTTTATATCGGATCGAAAAAGCTCGACGGCAAAGTGGCCGTTATTACCGGCGGCGATTCAGGCATCGGCCGTGCGGTGGCCGTGCTCTATGCGCGTGAAGGCGCCGATGTGGCGATCGTCTATCTCTCGGAGGATAGGGACGCCAAAGATACCAAAAGGGCCGTCGAAGCGGAAGGCCGGCGCTGCATCCTGATCAAAGCCGACGTCAGCGAACGCAACCACTGCCACAACGCGGTGGCTGAGATCGTGCAGGAGTTTGGGCGGATCGACGTGCTGGTCAACAACGCCGCTTTCCAGATCCACTCCAGCGATTTCAGCGAGCTGACCGAGGAGCATTTCGACACGACGCTGAAGACCAACCTCTATGGCTATTTCCACATGGCGCAGGAGGCCGTGCCGCACATGAAACCCGGTTCGGCGATCATCAATACCGGTTCAGTGACCGGCATCGAGGGCTCGAAGCAACTGGTCGATTACTCCATGACCAAGGGCGGCATTCATGCCTTCACCCGCGCGCTCTCAGGCAACCTTGTCGAGAAGGGCATAAGGGTCAACGCCGTGGCGCCAGGCCCGGTTTGGACGCCGCTCAACCCCTCGGACAAGGAAGCCGGCGATGTTTCGAAATTTGGCGCTGACACGCCGATGAAACGGCCGGCCCAGCCGGAGGAGATCGCGCCGGCCTACGTGTTCCTCGCCTCGTCGCACTGCTCGAGCTACATCACCGGCGAGATATTGCCGATCGTGGGCGGCTACTGACGGCATGTATTTCATTGCCCTGGCCACTGACTATGACGGCACGCTGGCGCATGAAGGGGTCGTTGCCGAGAAGACGCTTGCGGCGCTTGAACGCTTCAAGAAGAGCGGCCGCAAACTCATTCTCGTCACCGGGCGCGAGCTGCCCGACCTGAAACGCGTCTTTCCCGAAGTCGCGATCATCGACAAGGTGGTCGCGGAAAACGGGGCGCTGATCTACACGCCGGCCAGCGAGGAGGAGCGGACGATATCTCCGCCGCCCGCCCCCGAGTTCATCGCCAAACTCAGGAAACGCGGTGTCAAACCGCTTTCGGTCGGACGCTCGATCGTCGCAACCTGGGAACCGCATCAGGCTACCGCGCTCGAGGTCATCAAGAAATTGGGGCTGGAGCTGGAAATCATCTTCAACAAGGGCGCGGTGATGATCCTGCCCAGCGGCATCAACAAGGCGACCGGGCTGACAGCCGCGCTTCGGGACCTCAGATTGTCGCCGCACAACGTCGTCGGTGTCGGCGACGCCGAAAACGACCACGCCTTCCTGCGCGCCTGCGGCTTCAGCGTCGCCGTCGAAAACGCACTGCCGGCAGTCAAGGATACGGCGGATCTCGTGACACGTGGCGCGCGCGGAAAAGGCGTCGAGGAACTGATCGCCAAGGTGGTGGAGCGCGATCGCGAGCTTGTGCCGAGCCGCGACGGCATTGTGCTTGGCTCGGAGGATGGCAAGGAGGTGTATCTGTCGCCAACCGATACGGTGCTGATCGCCGGCAGCTCCGGCATCGGCAAATCGACCCTGGCAACCGCACTGACGGAGCGCTTCGTCGAGAGAAAGTTCCAGTTCTGCATCTTCGATCCGGAAGGCGACTATGACGGCCTCGAAGGCGCCGTCCGGCTGGGCGACGGCTCGAACGCGCCGACGAAGACTCAACTGCTCGATCTCCTGGGGAAGCCGGACAACAATCTGGTCGTCAATGGCCTGGCGCTGCGCGTCAACGAGCGGCCGGACTTCTTTGCCGACCTGCTGCCGGGCCTTGGCGGTGTTCGCTTCCGCACGGCACGACCACACTGGCTGATCATCGACGAGGCGCATCACCTCTTGCCGAAGCGGCGCGACGACACGCCAATGGTGCTGGCCATGGAATTGCCGGGCACGATCCTGATCACGGTTCATCCGGACGCGATCTCAACCGAGGCATTGCGGCTGGTCACCGCCGTCATCGCACTCGGCCCCAAGGCGAAAAAGGTCATCAAGACGTTCTGTCGCGAGACCGGCACCGAACCGCCAAAGGACAAGGACCTGAACTCTCCAAAAGACGAGCGCGTGCTGTTCTGGCGGCCGCAGGCGCGCAAGAAACCTGCCATGGTCGAGCCGATCGAACCGCGGCAGTCGCTCAAGCGCCACAGCCGCAAATATGCCGAGGGCCAGCTGGACGAGAAGGGCAGCTTCTATTTCCGCGGCCCCGACAATGCGATGAACCTCCGCGCCCATAATCTGATGATTTTCGCCCAGATCGCCGAGGGCATCGACGACAGGACCTGGGAACATCATCTGCGCGCCGGCGACTATTCCGAATGGTTTCGCCACCAGATCAGGGACAAGGAACTGGCGCGCGAAACCGCCGAAGCGGAGAAAGACGGCACACTTTCGGCGCAGGAGAGCCGCAACCACATCCTGGACGCAGTGCGCCGCCGCTATACCGCGCCCGCCACCGCGCCAAAGGAATAGCTGCAACGGCGCCCCGCCGTGGAACCTCATCCGCCAAACGAGATTGTGTTCTATCGGGCGCCAGATCCATTCAATGCCGAATAATGCCCCGGAAGGAGACGATGGATGAGCAGCGACCGGGACAAGAATGGTCCTGTCTTTTCGGCGGAGCAGGCGCGGCAGGGCGAGATCATCCTGCGGACGCGGGCGCGCGGATCATTTTCATCGCCGGCCTAGTGGGTCTCGTCTTGCTGGCATTGCTGGTGTGGTGGATTTGAATTCCTGACGGCTGGAGCGAAATCATGAAATCACAGCTTGTTGCCGAAAGCGCCGGACAGAGAACGTTCGTCGTTGTGCTTGATCCCGGCGAAGAGGCGTTTGCGCAGCTGACGTCATTTGCGGTCGACCGTGGCGTCGGCGGCGCGTCGCTGACCGCGCTCGGCGCTTTCGAAAGGGCGACCGTCGGCTGGTTCGACCCTGGAGAAAGGACCTACCGGAAAATCCCCGTCCGGGAACAGTGTGAAGTGCTGAGCGCGATCGGCGATGTTGCCATCGGCGACGACGGCAGGCCCAGCTTGCACGTCCACGCAGTCCTTGGATTGAGTGACGGCACCACGAGGGGCGGTCATCTGCTGGACGGCATCGTGCGGCCGACGCTCGAGGTCACATTGGTGGAGACGCCTGGCCATCTGCGCCGCAGGCACCGTCCCGAACTCGGCGTCGCCCTGATCGACTTGGAGGCTTGATCCGAGCCGATCACTTCGTTGATTTGACTGCGGCCGTTTCGGGTACGACCTCCCAACCGAAGACGCTGCGGCCGCCGAGCAGATGCGATTGCTCGAACTCCCCGGCGACGATTTCCTTCAGGCTTGGGCCGGTGACATAGCGCTCGACCTGCCTCGACTGGTCGTCCAGCCGCCGCAACGCGCCGATCTCTTCATCACGGCCGAGCCTGGCCTTCTGGACAGCCGACTTCAGCACGCCGATCGTCTCGTCATAGACCTTCAGCGGCACCGGAAACGGGTGCCTGTCCTTGCCGCCATGCGCCAGCGAGAAGCGGCCGGGATCGGAAAATCGGCACGGCGCGCCATGCACCACTTCGGCGACCAGCGCCAGCGCCCGCACTGTGCGCGCGCCGACATTGGGCACTAGGAGAAGCCCGGCGAAATCCGTCGGGCCGCGCTCGGCCGCCGCGGCGATGTTGCCGTGCAGGCGGCGCATGACGACATCGCTTTCGCGTACATCGTGGTGCGCCGGCATCACCAGATGCGGCAGCAGCTTTTGTGCCGGCTCCGGCGCTGGCGCCGAACCCCGCTCCAAAGCGGCAAGCTCCCTCACGATGCGATCCGGTCCAAGGTCGTGCAGAAGGTCCAGTTGTCCCTGGCGCGACGCTTCAGCGCGGCGGTCGGTCAGGTTGACGATTTCGCCCTGGTTGGCGCCCTCGATGGCAGCATGCGGCTGGTCGACAAAGCTCTTCAGGCCCTCGGACAGCCAGTGATAGCGGCGCGCCACCTTGCTGTCGCCGTTCATGCCCTGCTGCACCACCACCCAGTTGCCGTCGTCGGTGACGATAAAGCCGTGCAGATAGAGATCGAAACCGTCCTGGACCGCGGCGCTGTCCACCTTGGCGACAAGCCGGCTGGCAGTCGCGAGGCCTTGCCCGTCGAGGCCGACACGCTCGCCGATCAGGGCAAGCTCGTGCGGGGTCTTGCGCGAATGCGCGCCGCGGCCGCCGCAAACGTGGATGCCGAGCTCGCCGGAGAGCGGCGACAGACCGCGCTTCAACGCTCCGACGACGCTGGTGGTGATGCCGGAGGAATGCCAGTCCATCCCCATCACGGCGCCAAAAGACTGGAACCAGAACGGATGCGCCAGCCGGCGCAGCAATTCATCGCGGCCGTAATGGTGGATGATCGCCTCGCACATGACCGCGCCAAGCCGCGTCATGCGGTCGCCGAGCCATTTCGGTACGCGCCCGCCGTGAAGTGGGAGATCAGCACTTCCCGATCGCTGTGCCACGGTCTTTTGCTTGCTCCTTGAGTCCTGCCTCGACAGATAGGTATCGAAAGGGGTGTGGAGAAGCTATGGCCCGATTCAGGCCGCGATCGTTGCAAGCCGCCAGCTAGCGGGCAGGTTCGCTGAGGAGATCAAACTTCTGGATCTCGCAATGCTCGCCCACCGATTCCAGCAGATCCATTGGCGGTGCCCCAGTGTCCGGCCGCCTCCAACTGATCTCGAACGAGAAAACAGGGTCTTTGAGATCCGGGCGCCTCTCTATCGCGACGAGGCGTGCCCGGTAGCCAAGCGGCCCGATGAGCGCATCGAGCTCCTGTCGAGCCGCGGCCTTCCAGGTCAGTGCCAACTGGGCATGGTGTTCGCGCGACATTCGAAGGTCCACCCATTTCAGGACCAGCAAGGTGGCCAGCGTCAGCGCCGTGCCGGCCGCGCCCAAGCCGTATTGGCCACCACCGAAAGCCAATCCGATCGCCGTCATCACCCACAACGTGGCCGCCGTGGTGACGCCGCTGACAAGATTGCCGCGGCGAAGAATGGCGCCACCGCCGATAAAGCCGACGCCGGTCAACACGCCCAGCGGAAAGCGCAAGACGTCCATCGTTGCAAACGAATCCGGGTGCTTGCCAACGGTCTCGAGCAGAATACTGGCCTGGATCATTGTGATGGCGGCGGCCAATCCGACCAGCACGGTGGTGCGTAGCCCCGCCGCGTGCCCGCGCGCCTCGCGGTTGAGGCCTATCAACAGGCCGGCGAGCGCGGTCAGAAGCAGTCGTGCCGCGATGTCCTGCCAGACCGGAACAACGAGGAGCATCGCGGTCACCCGTCAGGCCAAGCGCTGCTGGCCAGGAATAGCGCCATGGTCAAAGCGAACAAGGGCAAGAGCGTCTTCATCGCAAATTCTTTTCGTCGATAAGCAACAAACGATGCGCTTGGATTTTGGTTGCGCCGCCGACGATTCACCCCGGCGATGGGCAGCGGCGGAACAAAACCTTCGGCCTGCGGGTTGGTGGGTTCACACCAACGAAGGATTTGCAGTCATGGTCCGCTTGCTGCTTGCCGGAGCCGTCGCTTATCTGGCCTATCGCATCACCAAGGAGATCGGCGGGACCGACGAGGTTGATCCGCTGTCGCCTTCGCCCGAGCAAACCGGCCGCAAGGCGCCGAGGCGGCAAAGCGGGGCACAGAGGAATGGCCGACGGCGGTAGCGAATGCCGTAGCGGCGGCGCGGACCAGCCATGACCGCATTTCCGTTGCCGCTCGACCTTCGTCCGATGGAAGCCAAAGCCGCCGATGCAATCCCTGGCGGCGACGGGCTTTGGCAATACGAGCCGAAATGGGACGGGTTTCGCTGCCTCGTGTTCAAGGGCGACGATGCCGTCGATCTGCGTGCAAAATCGGGCAAGCCGCTTGGCCGCTATTTTCCCGAACTGGTCGCGGTGCTGCGCGATGTGAGCTCGCGACGGTTTGTTGCCGACGGCGAGATTGTCATCGAGGTCGACGGATCGTCCTCGTTCGAGGCCCTGCAAATGCGCCTCCATCCCGCCGAAAGCAGGATCCGCAAATTAAGCCTCGAGACGCCCGCCATGCTGATCCTGTTCGATATGCTGGCCGAGCCCGGCGGCAGGATCATCATCGAAGAGCCTCTCACCACCAGGAGGCAGGCGATTGGGGCCTTTGTCGCGTCGGCGGCACGGCCCCAACTGCACCTGTCCAAATATACGCACGACGCCGCCACCGCCGAGCGCTGGCTGCAGGGCGCCGGCCACGGCTCGACCGACGGTGTTGTTGCAAAACTGATCGCCGGGCCATACCGGCCCGGCGAGCGCGCCATGGTCAAGGTCAAGCGGCTGCGCACTGCGGATTGCGTGGTCGGCGGCTTTCGCTATCTCGCCGGCAGCAACGAAGTCGGATCTCTGCTGCTCGGCCTCTACAATAACGAAGGCAGGCTGGATCATGTCGGATTCACCTCGACCATCGGCAAGGACGACAGGGCGGCGCTGACCAGACGGCTGGAAAAACTGCGGGCCAAACCAGGTTTCACCGGCAAGGCGCCGGGCGGACCAAGCCGCTGGAGCACGGAGCGGAGCGGACAATGGGAACCGATAAAGCCTGAACTGGTGGTCGAGGTTCGGTTCGACCATGTGACAGGCGACCGGTTCCGGCACGGAACCAAGCTGTTGCGCTGGCGGCCGGACAAGGAGCCGCGGCAATGCACGTTCGAGCAGATCGAGTAAGTCCGATCCGAGAAACCGCTTCAAGGCGCTTGCTGCCCGCTCTACCGTTCATGACGGACCAATGCATCATTTCACCGGTTCGCCGCGGCCAACCGAGCCTTGGCAACCAAGGCTCGGTTGCGGTTTTGAAATCAGGCAGCTTCCTGCATGGCGCGTTCGTTGACGCCGCTTTCGCCGAGCTTGGAAAGCGCTTCGTCGGTCGCGACCTCTTCCTTGAGAGTTGCCCTGAGCAGCTCGACAACGTCGCTCTTGCCGAGTTCTTCCGCCCACGCGATCAAAGTGCCGTAGCGAGCGATCTCGTAATGCTCGACGGCTTGCGCCGCACCGACAAGCCCGGCGTCGAGCGCGGGAGCACCACTATACTCCTCGAGCATTTCCGAGCCCTCTTCGATGATGCCGTCAATCGCCGGACAGGTTTTGCCGCGGGCCGGCTTGCCGAATTTGTCGAACACCTCCTCGAGGCGGTCGACATGTCCTTCGGTTTCCATGCGGTGTTTCTCGAAAGCGGCGGTCACTTCTTCCGACTCCGCGCCCTTGGCCATTTTGGGCAGCGCTTTCAGTATCTTCTTCTCGGCGTAGTAGAGGTCTTTGAGCCCGTCGAGGAACAGATCCTCAAGGCCCTTGCTTGCCGCCTTCGCGGCCTTTTTCGTAGTCGCCATGATCCTCTCCCGAATGGTTGGTGCCGCCTCGCAAAGTGGAGGCGTCCGATAACCCTCCGACAGGAAACAAGTTCCCTGACGGTCCGGCAGCTTTGCAAATTTTTCCGACCCGCCGTGTGGTGTCGCAGGGGCCTTCGACCTGCGGCAGCAATCGGCCAGAAAAGCGCCGTCAGCGCTCGCCGATATGCTCGACCAGGCGGGTATATTCGGCCTCGGCCAGGCCGTAGCCGCCATCCGCCAGTGCGACGAGACCATCGCGATCGCGGATGATAATTTCGCCGCGGCGGGACCGGATGAGCCCTCGCCCCTCGAGCAGCTGCAGCGCGACCGTTACACCCGGGCGCCTTACGCCAAGCATGATCGACAGGAATTCGTGCGTGATCGTCAGCCGGCCGCCGTCCACCCGATCGTCACACATGAGAAGCCAGCGCGCCAGCCGGTCTTCAAGTTTCGATCGCGCGTTGACCAGCGCGGTATAGCCAGTCTGGACATGCAGATATTGCACGTAGCGCAGCAAGAACAGCCGCAGCGTCGGGCTTTGCGTCAGCGCCGCCTTGAACGGCTCGGCGTCGATCCTGGCAGCTTCTCCCGCCAGCTGCACATAGCAATCATGGACCGTACGGTCGTCGCCCATTATCAGGGCCGAGCCGGTCATACCTTCCAAGCCGACAAGGCCAACTTCCGCATCGCTGCCGTTCGGCATTTTCGCAACCACCGAACCGATGCCGTCCTCGAGGAAATAAATGGCCTCGATCGGCGATCCGGACACTTCGAGCGATTGCCGTAACTCCAGCGAACAGCGCTCGATGTGCGGCTCGAGAGATGCGAAATCGCCGGCGCTCATTCGGCGCAACAGCTTGTTTTTGTACGGATTTTTATTGGAATTTGCTGGATCAGACATAGCTGGGCCCAAAACAGGGCAAGAGCCTTTTTATCTCCCAGCCGTCCGCGCCCGGTATAACCTGCGGACGATAACGCTTATATAAGCACTGAAAGGTATGGAGCCTACTAAATAAAAAAATGAATCGATGCACGGCAGTTTCTCCTGCCGCTTGCCTACGAAAACATCCGGCTGAAAGTTAGAGTTGGAAACGTACCAAAGTCGGTTTGGTACGAAAACGACAATTGAGATCGCCGGGCTCGAAAAGAGCCCGTCGCGAGGGATGCAACGGGCTCCATTCGGGCGTCGTGGGCTACGCCCAGTGATCCAAATGAGGGGTGGGTTGGATCGCAGCAACAATGCAGGTGCAAGGCAGTCGTTCCCAAACTGTCTGCTTGGTAATTTCCGTACATTGAGTTTGGACGAGAGCGGCGCTAATTGAATTGGAGTCGTCCACACAGGCACGGCGAGTGGACGCTTGAAAGACGCTTCGCGCTTTCGCCCTTTTCAAGGGAGGATGGCATGCCGATGCAAGGTGCAGCAACTCCAGCCGAACTGAGCGTGCTGAGAAAAGCGCTCGACGACTGCTGCCGCGAGTTGGGTGTTGCGGACGACAGTCCTGTCCGCGAGCGGTTGGCAGCCCGTATCATGTCGCTGTTCAACGAGGGTGTGCTCAACGCCGATCTGAAAGAAGCGCTGGCCGCCGATCGCCAACAATAAGCTGCTGCTATGGTGGCGTCCTCGGCGCCGAAAGGTTCGGCACCGAGTCGCCCTTTCTAGCCAGGGTCCCGGTTTGCCAAGGATCTTGGAAATCTAGTCTTTTCACGACAAAAACGCCCGGCGCTAATTACCAAGCGGCAGGCGTTTTTTGTCGCGAGCGTGACACTAACGCGTGTCGCGTTTGGCCGGCCTCATGCGACGCGCTTTAGCTTCCTGTTTTATGCATGTCGTTATCACAAAACCGCTGCACACTTTTGCACGACATGCATCAAATGCGCCCAAGCAGGACCAGGACAATGACGATAAGCAGCACCAAGCCGAGGCCGCCACCACCGTAATAGCCGGTGCCATAGAACGGTCCGCCGCCCAAGCCGCTGAAGCCGCCAAGCAAGGCAAGGACCAAGATGATGATGAGAATGGTTCCAAGGCCCATGATGTCTGCTCTCCTTGTTTGCGCTGCCGCCATTCGCATCAGCGCGTCGCATTGTACAAAGGTATGAACTCACAAGGAGCATTCCTGTTCCGGCGGACGGTAAGGCGTACGCTCATGCGGCGAGCAAAATACCGGGCCGGGCCGTCAGAAAAGTCCACAGATGCATGCCCGAGGAGAATGGCATGGCGGCCGCCTTGAACACCCAAGAACATGCTGAAATTCATGGGGAATTTGTCGGAACCTTCGCCCGCCCGAACGGTTGTTTTCGTAGTCGCAACGCGACGACCCTCGTAAAAAGGAGAAGCATCATGCTCACGAAAATTCTCGCAGCTTCGGCGCTTACGATCGGTCTGGCCACGTCAGCGATGGCCCAGAACGTCGGCGATCCCTCCGGAGCTGCTGCCGACGGCAGCGGGCGGACGATAGTAGTCCCGGATAATGGCGGCCCTGACACCGGCACGGATTCGACCATCACCAACAGCATTCGCGATTTCTCAACGACGAATTCGAATGCCGACCGGAATTGCCCACCAGGCCCGCAGGGGGCTCTGCCCGACGCGACCGGCAAGTCTCCGGGCACGATGGCGCCGACGGTGAACGACAACCACTGCGGCAAGTAAGCGCCCGGTTTATCATAGTCTGTGATGAGGCTGCGGAGCGTACGCTCCGCAGCTGTATTGAAAATCGGCCGTCTAACGGCAGCGGTGGTCGAAGCTGACCGCGATATCCCGACCGTCCAGCGCCCGAACGATGAAGCCAACCAGTTCCTCGTCGGTTTGCCGGAACCAGGGAAAGCGTTTGCGCAAATCGGCTATGACGACAGTGGTCGAGAGAATGTCGCCCGAATTGTAGTCGGCCATGACGATATGAACGGCTTTGTCGGTATCAATACCGATTCCAAGCGGCGACTTGATCTGCCCCACGGAAGCCTCCACCCATCTGTCCCGGCAGACGATAGCAAGACTGCGGCAAAGCGAAAGAGCTTGTACGATTCCGTACGGTCCTACGGGTTGCGTTGCACTTTGCAGGACCCAGCCGGCGTCCTCTATTTTTGTATTTTTGTGTTATCCAAATCATTTGTTTGGCTCGCGGCGGCTGTGGCCACTGCGACCAGGCAACCTCGTCGCAGCTTCCGCGTTGAGCCATCGGAGGGATGACATCAGCCTCGGAGAACCCCCATGAAAACGCTTCTATCCATCACTGCGGCAGCGATGATGGCCGGCGCGCCTTTGGCTGTTTTTGCCCAATCGGCGACGCTGACGCCGCTGACGACCGACACCATGAGCAAGGTTGACACCGCGACATTCGTCAAGACCGTGCCCATCGCCAATACATTTGAAATCGAATCGAGCCGACTTGCGCAGACGCAGGCGACGGCTGACGATGTGAAGGCCTTCGCGGCGCAAATGGTCACGGACCATACCAAGGCCGGCGAGGACTTCAAGGCGGCGCTCAGCAAGGGGCAGACGACTTCGGCCACCGCGCCGGCCGGCCCGTCGCTGGACACCAAGCACCAGGCGCTGCTCGACCAACTCAAGGAGGCCAGCGGGGACAGTTTCCAATCGAAATATATCGACATGCAGACCCAGGCGCATAAGGAAGCGGTGGCGCTGTTTTCCGCTTACGCGAATTCCGGCGACGATCCCGCGATGAAGGAGTTTGCCAAGAAGACGCTGCCGGTGCTGCAAATGCACGAACGTCACGTCAAGGACCTCGCTGCCGCACATCAATGAGAGCGAAGAGTGCCTTTTGCAAACGAAAGGCCGCCCCACACACGGCCTATGTGACGCGGCTGTCGTCCGGCCACACGGCCGGGAACAAAGCACCGAGAGTGCCGTTATTTACCCGGCTTGTTCGGGGAGGATCCAATGGAAGGCGGCGTTCGCGGGGCGTCAAGGATAGTAGCGCCGGCTTTCGGCGCCGTCCTGGTCGCCGCTGTCACAGGCTGAAATCGCTTTCCGAACGGGACAGGCTGCCTTCATGCGCTACGGCGAGATATTTGCAAATGTTACGGCACTCATGTTGCTGGCCTTGATGATTGGCGGCGTCTTCGTCCTGTTTGGAGAGCCGCTGTGGCCGCGGCACTACGCGAGAATGGTGCTGGTTACGGATATCGATGCCATGACCACCGCGTCAGTCCGAACAAGCTGCCTGCCCAGTCCCTGCCTGCCCGACACCATCGATCATACCGTGCTCACTCCTCGCCCCGAGGACGGACCTTGATTTGCGATTTGCAGACGCTGGAGCTGGGTACGGAAAAGCCCGCCGCGCAGCTCGGGCGGCGGGCTTTTTTGGTGAATCAACCCACGGTAGACCGTCTGGCCACGACTAGGTCAGGATAATCACGATCTTGTAGGTATTCGGGTCGACGATGACGATCCGGCCGTCGGCGAGCACGAAATACTCATAGCCTTCGTAAGCCGGAACGATCTTGACGATGCGCGCCGGCAGGCGATGCAGCCGGACCTTCTTTCGCGGGACCTCGACACCGACGGAGATGTCGAAATCGACGTTGGAAACGGGTTGGACGTTCGTCTCCTTGATGACCTGAGTGATCTCTGTCTTCTGCTCAACGGTCACATTGCTGATGGAAGCGGTCGAACTCTGGTCCTGCTGGGTAGAAGTATTGCTCTGAGCCTGGTTTGTGGTCGTGGTCCCAGCCTTACCCTGAGCCTGCTGTTCGGTCTGCATCTTGGAGCTGCCCTGAGCCTGCTCGGTGGTGGTTCCAGCCTTGCCCTGGGCTTGCTCCTCGGTCTTCATCTTCGTGTTGCCCGTGGCCTGCTGGTCAGTCGTGGCGCCAGCCTTGCCTTGGGCCTGCTCTTCAGTCTTCATCTTCGTGTTGCCCGTGGCCTGCTGCTCAGTCGTAGCGCCAGCCTTGCCCTGAGCCTGCTCGCCGGTCTTCAGCTTCGGTTTGCCCTGCGCCTGTTGATCAGTGGTGGCGCCGGCCTTGCCCTGAGCCTGCTCGCCCATCTTGGCGCCGTTCTGGCAATTGGCAGTGCCGGCTGCACAATTGGCGCCGGACTGATCGTCGGTCGACTGCTGCGTCTGGGCAAGTGCGGCCCCGCAGCTGACGCTGATTGCTAACATGCTGGTGATCAGAACGCCTTTCATGAGAGATCTCCTTGGAAAATGCGTCCCTTCACCCCGCAAAACTGCGTTTAAAAAACTTTGTTCCAAACTAATGGAAGGAAACGGCAAGCGATCCGAGTGGCGGAACAAGCTCCACCTGATGACGTTACCGGCCTATAGCGACCCCGCTGCGAACGGCATGACGCGGCGCAGCGCAGAGGTGGCTCACGAGGAAAGGAGACAATCATGAGAATGCATCTTTCCGCAGCCGCGGCTGGGTTTTTGCTGCTTGCGGGTGTCGGCGCCGCTGCCGCCCAGGATGTGGTCATCGAACCGCAGCAGGAGACGATCGTACGCGAGTATGTGAAAAAGCAGCCTCTGGCGTCCGTCCAGCTCCCCGGCGTGGAGCTCAATGTCGGCTCGACCCTGCCCGATACCGTCGAGCTTCATGAAGTCCCCAACGTCAAATACCGCTACGTCGTCGTCGACAACCAGACCGTCCTGGTCGATCCAGGCACACGCAGGATCGTGAAGGTCATCCAGTGAGCAAGCGCGTCGCTTTGAAGGGACATGCGGCGCGTCTAGCATTGTCGACATCCCACACTGCTGCCCGTGTTGGGCATTCGGACGCAGAAAGGCCCGCCGTTTCGAAGCACGGCGGGCCTCATAGCGGAGACGACGTCCGGACAATTTCTGAACCAGCATTGGCTTAGAACACATGATCCCAGCACGCCCTGTGCTCGCCAGGCCCGAAACTTTGAGAGAATATTCCTGGCTTCGCATTTCGCGGGAAATACGGTGCTTTGATCCGACGGTCAGCATTCCCGATGATGCCGGCAAGGCTTGGCACTCCGCCTGGCCGCAACGACTTCAGAACCGACGGGATAGATCATGTCTGGGAACACCAACACTTTGCTCTCATTTCTCTCCGCAAGTATAAGCCGGCGCGCCGGTCTGGCTGTACTTTTCGCGTCGGCGGTTGCGATTGTCGGCCTTGCTGCGCCGTCGCTCGCCGAGGACAAGACGGCGGTCAAGGTCGGTATCATGAGCGGCGAGGACGAGGACGTCTGGCGCGTCGTCACCGCCCAGGCGGCGGAGAGGGGCCTGACAATCGAGACCGTGGTGTTCAACGACTACACCCAGCCGAATGAAGCACTCGAGCGTGGCGAAATTGACGCCAACGCCTTCCAGCACAAGCCCTATCTGGACAACCAGATCAAGACGCAGGGCTATCACATCGTCCCGGTCGGCTATACCGGGGTCTGGCCGATCGGCCTCTATTCCAAGAAGTACACGAAGATTGCCGACCTGCCCGAAGGCGCCGTCATTGGCGTGCCGAACGACCCGTCCAATGAGGGCCGCGCACTGCGCGTTCTGCAGAGCGAAGGTCTGATCAAGCTCAGGGAAGGCACCGGCATTCTGGCGACGACCACCGACATTGCCGAAAACCCGAAGAAATTGGTCGTCAAGGAGCTTGACGCCGGGATTGTCGGGCGCTCGGTGGAAGACCTCGACGGGGCCGTGGTCAACACGGATTGGGCGCTTAAAAGCGGCCTCACACCGGAGAACCGCATCGCCCAGGAGGCGGTGGCCGACAATCCCTACCGCAACTTCATCGCGGTCAAGGCCGGCAATGAAAACCAGCCCTGGGTAAAGACATTGGTCGCCTCCTACCAGAACGAAAAGGTGAAGGCGGAATTCGACCGAGTCTACAAGGGAACCGGCATCAGCGCCTATTGATGCCGAGCTCGACTTGGCGCTGAAGCCCGGCATGATAAAGCGGTCCGCGCTCCAACGCGGACCGCGATCGCGTTTTGCGGGACACCAATACAGGAACTTTCATGAACCAGCATTTCGCCACGGCTACCGAAGTCATGCATCCCGCCGGCAGCCGTTCCGCCGGACCGAACGACGTCGTGCGCCTCATCGAGCTGAAGCGCCGCTTCGGCGCGACGGCGGCGCTGGACGGCGTATCGCTCAGCGTGCGCCAGGGCGAGATCCTCGGCATCATCGGCCGGAGCGGCGCCGGCAAGTCGACGCTGATACGCTGCCTGAACGGCCTGGAGCGGCCGGATACAGGACAGGTCTTCATTGAAGGCCGCGACATCAGCCGGCTCGGCGAGCGCGAATTGCAACCGCTGCGCCGGCGTATCGGCATGATCTTCCAGCATTTCAACCTGCTGTCCGCCAAGACGGTCGAAGACAACGTAGCGCTGCCGCTCAAGATCGAAGGCCGGCCCAGGGCCGAACGCCTGGCGCGCGCTGCCGAGCTGCTCGAGCTCGTCGGCCTGTCGGAGAAGGCGAAAGCCTATCCGGCGTCGCTGTCGGGCGGGCAGAAGCAGCGCGTCGGCATTGCCCGGGCGCTTGCGGCGCGCCCGGCGCTGCTGCTGTCCGACGAAGCGACCTCGGCATTGGACCCGGAGACGACGCGCTCCATCCTCGCCTTGCTCAGGGATATCAACCGGCAGCTCGGCCTGACCATCCTGCTCATCACCCATGAGATGGAGGTGATCCGTTCGATCGCCGATCGTGTCGCGGTGATTGACGCTGGGCGGATCGTCGAGCAAGGGCCGGTGTGGTCGGTGTTTGCTGATCCGAAGTCGGCGATCACACAAAGCCTGCTCGGCGGCATCCGGCCGCAATTGCCGGCGGAGATCGCAAGCCGGCTAACGCAGAACGCCGGCCTGGAGGCGATCCTCAGGATCGACGTGGCGGGTGAGGCCGCCCGAAGCCCGCTTTTGTCCGATCTTGCCTCGGCAGTTCCCGGCTCGTTCCGCCTCGTGCATGGCGGCATCGATCACGTTCAGCAGCAGCCTGTCGGGACACTGTTCGTGGCGGTCGCCGGCAGCAATGAAGCTCACCTGGCAGAGGTGATCGCGTTCTTGAAAGCCCGCCAAGCGCGGGTAGAGGTGCTTGGCCATGTCGCCGGTTCTGTTTGAGCTTCTCGTCCGTTCGATCTGGGAAACGATCCTGATGACGGCCGCCTCCGGCCTCATCTCGCTGGTTTTCGGGCTGCCACTCGGCCTGGCGCTGGTCGCCACCGACCGCGGCGGTATCGCCGAAAACCTGTGGGTGAACCGCGCGCTCGGAGCGGTCATCAACGGCTTCCGCTCGGTGCCTTTCATCATCCTGCTGGTTGCGCTGATCCCGGTGACGCGGCTGATCGTCGGCACCTCGATCGGCACCTGGGCAGCGATTGTGCCGCTGTCGATCGCGGCGACGCCCTACTATGCCCGGATCGCCGAAGTGTCGCTGCGCGAGGTCGACCATGGGCTGATCGAGGCAGCACGCGCCATGGGCGGCAACCGCTGGACGATTATTCGAGAGGTGCTGGTGCCGGAAGCGTTGCCGGGCATCGTCGCCGGCTTCACGGTGACGCTGGTGACGCTGATCGGCGCCGGCGGCCTCGGCGACCTCGCCATCCGCTACGGCTACCAGCGCTTCGAGACGTCCGTCATGATCGCCGTTGTCATTGTGCTGATCATCCTGGTCTGCGGCATCCAGTGGGCCGGCGACCGGCTGGTCGCGAGGCTGGACCACAGAGCGTGACCGGCGAACCGCGGCCAATCAACGCCTTTAATTTCTGAGAAAGTTCAGATTGTTCTCGATGGTCTCGCTGGCCCAAGCGAGCTTTTCGCGATCGTCGGGGCGCAAGGGAGCCTCGACCGCGACGGTGAACAAGTGCCAGGCGAGACTGTCGGATAGAAGCCATGTGGTGACCTGTTCGCTGAAGATCACGTGCCCCTTATCGAGTGTCTTGATGTTGCCGGTAATCAAGTCCGCACAGTGCAACATGGCCTCGGGGTAAGGGCTATCACGCCATGCCGCTAATGCAGCTGCTACATCCATTCCGGCAAGCACTATGCCCTCCAGCCAGGGAACCGCGTTCCCTTCATCGGGATGCATGGTCATCGCTTTTCGCCAGGCAGCCTGAAACAGCTCCTCGACAGCCTGCTGTTCTTCCAACGGCCAATCGCGCCAGGAGGTCCTTTCGAGCTTTGCGGCAATCACGTTGGCGTCGAACCCCATCGAAGGTTCGCCTTGGATGGCAAGTTCAAGCACTCTCGGCAGAAAGTGCCGGTAGTCATCGACGTCGCCGACCGTCCATATGGCCGATCCGGCATAGGCGCCGAGGTTTTCACCACTGAGCTCCCGAAGCGGACCACTGGATACTCCCCGAAAGATCGATTCCAAATCCTTGTACGGCGAGCCATGCAGGTGGCGGGGCGATGGATAAGACGCGAAAGCGGCATAGACGCGTTCGACTGCGTGGGCCAGTTCAGACGAGAGATCAGCCTCCAGGGGATTTGGGTTGCTCATCCGCTACGACTCCGAACAGGTCCCTGGCTTGCTCGGCGGTATAGTACCCTAGCCTGACGTCCCGAGCGACCAATTCCGGATCCCGCTGCAACGGATCGCCGTAGCCGCCGCCGCCCGGCGTGCCGACGCGCACGCGGTCGCCTGTCTTCAGCGCGATGTCCTGTTCCTTGGAGAGGTGCTGCGGCACATGTTCCTCGCCGTTGCGGAACACGGTGACCGTGTTGACCGCGCCGTCCTTGCCGCCGAGCGCGCCTTGCGGGCCGAAGCGGCCGTGATCCATGACGAAAGAGGCGCGGGCGTCGCCGCGCAGGATCTCTACCTCATAGGCGAGCCCAAACCCGCCGCGGTGCTTGCCGGCGCCGCCCGAGCCTTCGCGCAGCGCATAATGCCGGTAGAGCACCGGGAAGGCCTGCTCCATGATCTCGACCGGCGGCGACTTGGAGATGCCGATGGTAGAGCAGCCATTGGTCAGGCCGTCGTGACCGGCATTGCCGCCATAGCCGCCGCCGGAGATCTGGTACATGACATAATCGCGGCCACGGACCGGATCGTTGCCGCCGAGCGCGAAATTGCCGCTGGAGCCAGCCGGAGCCGCCGTCACCCTGTCCGGCAGGGCCTGCACCATCGCCGCGAACACCGCCTCGGCGATGCGCTGCGAAACCTCGGCCGCGCAGCCCGACACCGGGCGCGGATATTTGGCGTCGAGGAAGGTGCCTTCCGGCCGCTTGACGATCAGCGGTTCGAAGGCGCCGGCGCTGATCGGCACATCCGGGAAAATGTGGCGCATGGCGAGATACACAGAGGACAAGGTCGTCGCCAGAACGCTGTTCATCGGCCCGGCGCAGGGCTTTGATGAGCCCGAGAAGTCGAAGCTGAGCGTGTCGCCTTTTTTCTCGACTGCCAGCGCGATGATCAGCGGCTCGTTTACCACGCCGTCTGAATCGACGAAGGCCCGCGAGCGATAGATTCCGTCGGGAATGGCCGATATGTTGACGCGCATCTGTTCAGCGGCGCGGCGCCGCAATTCGTCGATCGCTTCGACAACCGTTTCATCTCCGTAACGATCCAGGATTCCGTTAAGCCTGTCCTGGCCGATCAGCAGTGCCGCCGCCTGCGCGCGGATATCGCCAATACGCTGGTCGGCGACACGGATGTTGGAGCAGATGATGGCGTAGATCTCCGGGTCGAGCACGCCCTTCTTGAACAGTTTCACCGGCGGCAACCGCAAGCCTTCCTGCTCGACCGCCGTTGCCGAGGCGGAGAATCCGCCCGGCACCGAACCGCCAATGTCGGGCCAATGGCCGGTGTTCGACAGCCAGCAGAAGATCTTCCCCTCCCGGTAGGCCGGCATGGCGAAGCGCACATCCATGAGATGGGTGCCGCCGAGATAGGGATCATTGACGATGTAGATATCGCCCGGCTCGGGCGGCAGGCAGCGTCCGTCGGCGATCATCTCGATCACCGTTTTGGTCGAATACTGCATGACGCCGACGAACACCGGCAGGCCCTGGCTGCCTTGCGCGATCAGCGAACCATCGAGCGCCGAATAGATGCCATCCGAACGGTCATTGGCCTCGGCGATTACAGGCGAGAACGCGGCGCGCGAAAACGTCAGGTCCATTTCGTCGCAGACTTGCTGCAGGGCCGCCTGGATGACCGAAAGGGTGATGGCGTCGAGTTCTTCCATCTCAGGCCTCACCGATGTCGATGATGATGTTGCCGTCGGCATCCGATCGCGCCCGGTCGCCGGGCTCCAGCACAGTCGTCGCGTCCATCTGTTCGAGGATCGCCGGACCTTCGATTGTTGCGTCGAGCGGCAACTTTTCCCTGCTGTAGACCGGCGTGTCGTACCAGCGCCCGCCATACCAGACAGGCCGGATCTCGCGCCGCGCCTCTTCGAGCGTTTTGGCGCGCCCAGCCGGGTCGATCAGCCGGGACAGATCGATTGCCGGCCGCACGCCGGTGACCGACGTGTTGAGGTTGACCAGATTGGCGCGGATCTCGGGTAGCTCGACCTTGAAGCGGGCGAAATAGGCACTCTCGAACAGTTGCTGCAGTCCCTGGCGTGTCACCGCAGACGACGGCAGCGACACGTTGATGATATGCGTCTGGCCGACGAACTGCATGTCGGCGGAATGCGTGACCCGGATCATTTCCGGCTTCACCGCTTCCTTGCCGATCAGCTCCTCGCCTTCGTTTCGGTGCCGTTCCAATGTCTCGTGGAGTTGGATTTCATCGAGACTGGCCACCGGCTGGTTGACTGTATTGACGAAATCATGGCGCAGATCGGCGACGACGCAGCCGAGCGCATTGGTGATGCCCGGCCGCGCCGGCACCAGCACCTTGGGCAGGCCGAGCTCGCGCGCCAATGCCGTCGCATGCAGCGGCCCGGCGCCGCCGAAGGCGAACAGCGCGAAATCGCGCGGGTCGTGGCCACGCGACACCGAGACCATGCGGATGGCGCCGGCCATCCTCATGTTGCCGAGCCGCAACACCGCACCCGCTGCCTCGACGCCGGACAGGCCGGTAGGTCGGCCGATCCTGTCCTCGAATATGCCGGTGACGCGTTCGACGGTGACCGGGTTTTCCACCGCGAGCAGCTTCTTCGGCGCCAGCCTGCCGAGCACCAGATTGGCGTCGGTGATGGTCGGCTCCAAGCCGCCGCGTCCGTAGCAGATTGGCCCGGGATTGGCGCCGGCGCTTTCCGGGCCGATCTGGATCAGGCCGGCCGCATCGACGCGGGCGATCGAGCCGCCGCCGGCGCCGACCGTATGCACCGCCACCATTGGCACGTGGATCGGCATCGCATATTCGATCTCGATCTCGTTCGACACCGCCGGCTCGGCGTTGCGGATCAGCGCCACGTCGGTCGAGGTGCCGCCCATGTCATAGGTGACCAGGTTTTCGAAGCCGGCGCGTTTTCCGGTATAGGCGGCAGCGATGACGCCGGAAGCGGGGCCGGACATGACGGTCTTGGCCGACTCACGTGTGACAAAGCGGGCCGAGATCATGCCGCCATTGCCGTTCATGATCAGGAAGTCGCGGGCGTAGCCTTTTGACGCCAGCTCCTTGCGCAGCCGCTCGACATAGCGTTCGAGGATCGGTTGCACCGAAGCGTTGACCGAAGCGGTCACCCCGCGCTCGAATTCGCGCGCTTCCGAAAGCAGGGCGTGGCCTGTCGTGATGTAGCCGTTCGGCCAAAGCTCGGCCGCGATCTCGGCGGCGCGCCGCTCATGCGCCGGGTTGGCATAGGAATGCAGGAAATGGATGACCAGGGATTCGCAGCCGGCTGCGATCAGTTGTGAAATCGCTGTCCGCATCTCGGCCTCGTCGAGCGGGATGCGCACCGCGCCCGAGGCCTCGACCCGCTCCGACACTTCGAGCCGCAGATTGCGCGGAATGATCGGGACGAACGTGCCCGTCATGCCATAGGCCTGCGGCCGTGTCCGCCGGCCAAGCTCGATGACGTCGCGAAAGCCGCGCGTGGTGATCATGCCGGTCTTGGCCAGCCGGCGCTCCAGGACCGCGTTGGTGGTAGTCGTCGTGCCGTGCACGATGAGGTCGATGCCGTCGACCGGAAAGCCGGTGGCGCCAAGTGCTGCAACGACGCCGAACGCCTGGTTGTCGACTGTCGTCGGGGTCTTGGCGATGTGAACCCGGCCACCGTCACGGCCGTCGATCAGAAGCAGGTCGGTAAAAGTTCCACCGACATCGATGCCGGCGACGACGCCGCCAGTTGAATCCAGCGCTTGCGCCGAAAAATTCTGTCCCATTGTCGAAACCCGAAATGCCCGAACTGCCTAGATGCCTTAGTTTGGAAAGCTGTTTTACGGTGGCGTCTTGACGCAAATATCGTTTGTATACTAATAAATTCCGGACACAAGAGCTTACCGCTTCGGAGTGTGCAAACGGCACGCTGGAACCTGACCGGTTCGGGCGCGCAGGTGGAGATTTGGCGCCGGCGCTGAGCCGGCCCAGAAGGTTAGGTTTGATGAACACCACATCCGCGTTCAACACAGCCGGCGCCCGGCCGCTGCAGTTCCCGATACCGGCCAATGTCTATGCCGAAACCGTGGTCTCGGTGAAGCATTATACCGACCGGCTGTTTTCGTTCCGCATCACCCGGCCGCAGTCGCTGCGCTTCCGCTCCGGCGAATTCGTCATGATCGGCCTGCCCAATGCCGAGAAGCCAGTGTTCCGCGCCTATTCGATCGCCAGCCCGTCCTGGGACGACGAACTCGAATTCTTCTCGATCAAGGTGCCGGACGGCCCGCTTACCTCGGAGCTGCAGAAAATCGGGATCGGCGATACAGTCATCATGCGGCAGAAGTCGACCGGCACGCTGGTGGTCGACGCGCTGACGCCGGCCAAGCGCCTGTTCATGATCTCGACAGGTACCGGCATCGCACCCTTCGCCAGCCTGCTGCGCGATCCCGACACCTATGAGAAGTTCGAGCAGGTGGTCCTGACCCATACCTGCCGCGACAATGCCGAGCTCACCTACGGCCAGGAGCTGGTGGCCGCACTGGAGAACGATCCGCTGATCGGCGAACTGACCGGCGGCCGCGTCACGCTCTACAATTCGACGACGCGCGAGACCTCCGAGCGCATGGGCCGCATTACCGCGCTGATCGGCTCGGGCAAATTCTACACCGATCTCGGCATTGACAAGCTCAATCCCGAGACCGACCGCATCATGATCTGCGGCTCGATGCATATGCTCAAGGACGTCAAGGAACTGGCCGAAAGCCTCGGCTTCCAGGAAGGCTCGCTGCACCATCCGGCAAGCTTCGTCGTCGAGCGCGCCTTCGTCGGCTGAGACGCGCAGTTCAGCGTCCACTGGTTCGAGACCCTGATTTTGATCATGCGGTCAAAAATCGGCTGCCTTGACTGTCTTTTTCCGCTATGACCGCTTGAAGGACTCGTGAAGCGCTGCTTCACGGTCTATCTTCGGCATAAGTCGCTGAACAAGGGGCAGGAGATGAGCAGCACAATCCGCGAAACCGACGTCGGCACATCGAAGGTCACGCCGCTGCCGGCGCGCGCCGCCGCCAATGCACCAATCCCGCAAGCCCATGGCATTGCTCGCAATCCCGGCATGAGGCTCGATCTCGGCTTCATGGAATCGATGCGCGGCGTCAACCGCTCGGCGCTGGAACGCCGCGTCGCCAGCCTGACCAAAAGACGCTCGATAAAGGCCGATAACCAGGCCGCCTGGCTGCTGCGCGCCGTCGCCTGCATGGACCTGACGACGCTGAACTCGAACGACACGGAAGAGCGCGTGCGCAGGCTCTGTGCCAAGGCGGTCAACCCGTTCCGCCGCGACGTCGTCGAGGGGCTGGGCATTACTGGTGAAAAGATCCGCCCGGCGGCGGTCTGCGTCTATCATCCCTTCGTCGCCACCGCCGTAGAAGCGCTGCGCGGCAGCGGCGTCCATGTCGCCGCCGTTTCGACCGCCTTCCCGCATGGCCTTGCACCGCTTTCTACGCGCCTGCAAGAGATCGAAGCATCGGTCCGCGACGGCGCCGACGAGATAGACGTCGTCATCCCGCGCGGCCTGGTATTCGGGGCGAAATGGCAGGAGCTCTATAACGAGATTGTCTCGATGCGCGCCGCTTGCGGCGAGGCCCATCTGAAGGTGATCCTCGGCACCGGCGACCTCGCGACGCTGCGCAACGTCATGCTCGCCTCGATGGTGGCGATGATGGCGGGTGCAGATTTCATCAAGACCTCGACCGGCAAGGAAAGCGTCAACGCGACGCTGCCGGTCGGCCTTGCCATGGTGCGCGCCATCCGCGCCTATTTCGAGGAAACCGGCTATCTCATCGGCTTCAAGCCGGCCGGTGGCATTTCCACGGCAAAAGCCTCGCTCGACTGGCTGGTGCTGATGAAAGAAGAACTGGGCCGGCCGTGGCTGGAGCCGGAGCTGTTCCGCTTCGGAGCATCGAGCCTTTTGACCGACATCGAGCGCCAGCTCGAGCATCATCTGACCGGCCACTACTCGGCCAATCATCGCCACGCGATGGCGTGATTCGGAGCGCGCCATGAACATTCTCGAACGCTATCACGCCATGGAATACGGCCCGGCGCCGGAGGCGCGCAACGAGGCGGATGCGTGGCTTGCCGCGCGGGATTTCGGCAAAGCGCTGTTTATCGGCGGCGACTGGAAGGCAGCCAGCGGAGGCAAAACCTTCGACACCAGCGATCCGTCCTCGGGAAAGCTGCTGGCCAAGGTGTCGGATGCCGGTGCCGCCGATATCGACGCGGCGGTTGCGGCGGCCACAAAAGCGCTGCCGAAATGGAGCGCCAGCACCGGCTACAGCCGAGCCAAAGTGCTCTATGCCATCGGCCGCGCCATGCAGCGCCACCAACGGCTGTTCGCGGTGCTGGAATCGATCGACAATGGCAAGCCTATCCGCGAAAGCCGCGACATCGACGTGCCGCTGGCGATCCGCCATTTCATCCATCATGCCGGCTGGGCGCAGGCGCTGGACAGGGATTTTCCCGGCCACAAGGGCGTCGGCGTCGTCGGCCAGATCATCCCGTGGAACTTCCCGCTCTTGATGCTCGCTTGGAAGATCGCGCCGGCGCTCGCTGCGGGCTGCACCGTGGTGCTCAAACCCGCGGAATTCACGCCGCTCACCGCGATCCTGTTTGCCGAGATCTGCGGACGCGCCGGCGTGCCGAAGGGCGTCGTCAACATCGTCCAGGGCGGGCCGGAGGCGGGCGCAGCCATCGTCAACCATCCCGGCGTCCAGAAGATTGCCTTCACCGGTTCGTCCGAGGTCGGCAAGATCATCCGCAAGGCCACTGCCGGCTCGGGCAAAAAACTGTCGCTGGAGCTTGGCGGCAAGTCGGCATTCGTCGTTTTCGAGGATGCCGACCTCGACAGCGCCGTCGAGGGTCTGGTCGACGGCATCTGGTTCAACCAGGGCCAGGTGTGCTGTGCCGGCTCGCGCCTTCTGGTGCAAGAAGGCATCGCCGACGCCTTCATCGCCAAGGTCAAGACGCGGATGAGCCGGCTGCGCATCGGCAGTCCGCTCGACAAGAACACCGATATCGGCCCGCTGGTCGATTTGACTCAGCTCGATCGCGTCAAGGGCCTGATCGCCGAAGGCGCCAAGCAGGGCGCGATCTGCTGGCAGCCGGACTCGGCACTGCCCGCCGCGGGCTATTACCATCTGCCAACGCTGGCGACCGGTGTTTCGCCGGCTAACATCTTGGCACAGGAAGAGGTGTTCGGGCCGGTGCTCGCCACTATGACCTTCCGCAACACCGAGGAAGCGATCGAGCTCGCCAACAACACACGCTATGGCCTGGCCGCTTCGGTGTGGAGCGAGAACATCAATCTTGCCCTGCACGTCGCGCCGCAATTGAAGGCCGGCGTCGTCTGGGTCAACGGCACCAATATGTTCGACGCCTCCTGCGGCTTTGGCGGCTACCGCGAGAGCGGCTTTGGCCGCGAAGGCGGGCGCGAGGGCATGTTCGAATATCTCTCGGCAAAACTGCCGCTCGGCCCGATCATCAAACCGGCAACGTCTTCGGCCCGACCTGTCGAGCAGGCGGAAGGTGGCGCCATCGACCGCACGGCAAAGCTGTTCATCGGCGGCAAGCAGGTCCGGCCGGACGGCAATTATTCCTTCGCCATCGCCAGCGCCAAGGGCAAGCTTGCCGGCGAGATCGGTCTCGGCAACCGCAAGGATATCCGTGACGCCGTCGCGGCCGCGCGCGCCTGCAAGTCGTGGCCGGAGGCGACCGCCTACAACCGCAGCCAGGTACTCTACTACGTGGCCGAAAACCTTTCCGGCCGCGCAGACGAGTTTGCCGCCCGTTTGACCCAGCTCACCGGCGCGACCGCCAAGGCGGCGCGTGACGAGGTCGCGCTGTCGATCGAGCGCCTTTTCCTCTATGCCGGCTTGGCCGACAAATTCGAGGCCCGCGTCCACCAGCCGCCGGCCCGCGCCGTCACATTGGCGCTGCACGAGCCAGTCGGCGTCGTCGGCATCATCGCGCCGGATAATGCGCCTCTGCTTGGCCTGATCTCGCTGGTGGCGCCGGCGCTTGCCATGGGCAACACCGTAGTCGCAGTGCCATCCGAAAAATACCCGCTGCTTGCCACCGACCTCTACCAGGTCATCGAATATTCCGACGTTCCGGCAGGCGCCATCAATATCGTCACCGGCCGTAGCGCCGAGCTTGCCGGCGTATTGGCCAAGCATGACGATGTCGACGGGCTCTGGGTGTTCGCCGACGCCGAGACTTGCGCCAAGGCCGAGGCCGAGTCCATCGGCAATCTCAAACGCGTCTGGACCGGCAACGGCCACAGCCTCGACTGGCCCTCGAACGAAGCAGCCGGCGATGCCTTGCTGCGCCGTGCGATCGAGGTCAAGAACGTCTGGGTGCCCTACGGCGACTGAGTGTCCCGGAGGGACGTCCGGGCTTGACGGGCCAACAAATGTTCTTTACCGAGAAAAAACATTTGGCCGGCAGGCGAATATCGAAACAGGCGGGATGGTAGTGCCCGGCTGGCACATTGCGCCCCGGCCTAATGCCGGTAAAAAGCCGAACGATCACAGACGGGCGAGGAGAGAAGCATGGCGGATCTGACAGGCAAGGTCGTTGTCGTCACGGCGGCGGCGCAAGGCATCGGCCGGGCGAGCGCGCTGGCGTTCGCCAAGGCCGGCGCCGTCGTCCATGCCACCGACATTAACGAGGTGGTGCTCGCCGACCTCGGCAAGACGCCCGGTATCAAGACCCGCAAGCTCGACGTGCTGAACGACGAGGCGGTGAACGCCGCGTTTGCCGAGATCGGCGCCGTCGACGTGCTGTTCAACTGCGCCGGCTTCGTCCATTCCGGCTCGATCCTCGAGATGAAGGACGGCGATCTCGACTTTGCCTATGATCTCAATGTCCGCTCGATGATCCGCACCATCCGCGCCGTGCTGCCCGGCATGCTGGAGCGCGGCGACGGCTCGATCATCAACATGGCCTCGCTGGCCAGTTCGACCAAGGGCGTGCCGAACCGCTTCGTATATGGCCTAACCAAGGCAGCCGTCATCGGCCTGACCAAGTCGGTCGCCGCCGACTATATCGGCAAGGGCATACGCTGCAATGCGATCTGTCCGGGCACGGTCGAAAGCCCGTCGCTGCAGGACCGCATGCATGCGCAGGGCGACTACGAAGCAGCTCGCGCCGCCTTCATCGCCCGCCAGCCGATGGGCCGCCTCGGCACGCCCGAGGAAATCGCCGACCTCGCCGTCTATCTGGCCGGCGCCACCTATACGTCGGGGCAGGCTTATAATATCGACGGTGGCTGGTCGATCTAAGAGGCCATTTGAAAACCCTACTCCGCCGGGCGCCTGACGCGGCTTTCTGCGCTTCCGGTGCTCACGTACTTTAAGTACGCTCCGCTCCGGTTCTCGAAACCCACGCCATTCGCCGCAGCGGAGCGAGTTTGCAAACGGCCTCTGGTCGCAACTGGGAGAAAACTGCATGAAACTGCTGCGCTATGGCGAGGCGGGGAGCGAACGCCCCGGCCTGCTCGATGCGGATGGAACGATCCGCGACCTCTCCGCCCATGTCACCGACATTGCCGGCAAGACGCTCGATCCGGCATCGCTTGAGACATTGTCGAAGCTCGATCCGAAAACGCTACCGGCGGTTTCCGGCAAGCCACGCATCGGCGCCTGCGTCGCCGGCACCGGCAAATTCATCTGCATCGGTCTCAACTATTCCGACCATGCTGCCGAAACCGGCGCCACCGTGCCGCCGGAGCCGATCATCTTCATGAAGGCAAGCTCGGCTATTGTCGGGCCGAACGACGACGTGCTGATCCCGCGCGGCTCGGTGAAGACCGACTGGGAGGTCGAGCTCGGCGTGGTGATCGGCAAGACTGCGAAGTATGTCACCGAGGCCGAGGCGCTGGATTATGTCGCCGGCTATTGCGTCGCGCACGACGTCTCCGAGCGCGCCTTCCAGGCCGAGCGCCAGGGCCAGTGGACCAAGGGCAAGTCCTGCGACACGTTCGGGCCGATCGGCCCGTGGCTGGTGACCAAGGACGAGATCAAGGACCCGCAGAACATCCCGATGTGGCTGACGGTCAACGGCAAGACCATGCAGAACGGCTCGACCAAGACCATGGTCTTCGGCGTCGCTTATCTCGTCTCCTATCTCAGCCAGTTCATGTCGCTGCACCCGGGCGACATCATCTCTACCGGCACGCCGCCCGGCGTCGGCCTCGGCATGAAGCCGCCGGTCTTCCTGAAGCCCGGCGACGTGGTCGAGCTCGGTATCGAAGGGCTGGGCATCCAGAAGCAGACGTTCAAGGCGGATTTGTAGGCGCCGCTTTGCCTTCTCCCCTGGGGGCTAGCGTGCGCACACATCGGCTTCGGAGAGGTGTGCGCACGCTAGCCCACAAGGGGAGAAGGGGAGTCGGCACCTGCGCTATTTCAGCACCTTCCCATCGGCCCCAAACCGGTATGTCTTTGCCGGATCCGGCGTCGCGTAGAGCGTGGCACCCGGTTCGGCGTTATAGACGCCGAAGATGCGCACTGTGATCAAGCCGGCCTTCTCGCAGTCGAGATAGAGATTGGTGTCGGCGCCAAGGTGCTCGGCATGGACGACCGTGCCTTTCCAGGCGCCGGATTTCGGATCGACGGTCAGGTGCTCGGGGCGGACACCGATGGTCTTGGCCGTCTCGCCAAGCCTGGCCCCGTCGACGAAGTTCATCTTCGGTGAGCCGATGAAGCCGGCGACGAATTCATTTGCCGGCGAATTGTAAAGCTCCATCGGTCCGCCGATCTGCTCGATCTTTCCCGCGTTCAGCACGACGATCTTGTCGGCCAGTGTCATCGCCTCGACCTGGTCGTGGGTGACATAGATCATCGTGGCCTTCAGCCGGCGATGCAATTGCGCGATCTCCAGCCTGGTGTTGACGCGCAGTGCGGCGTCGAGGTTCGACAGCGGCTCGTCGAACAGAAAAAGCTTGGGCTCACGCACCACGGCGCGGCCGATGGCGACGCGCTGGCGCTGGCCGCCGGACAACTCGGCCGGCCGCCTCGAGAGGTAGGGCTCCAGCGACAGCATCGAGGAAGCGATGCCGATGCGGCGGTCGATCTCGGCCGCCGGCGTGCCCGCCTGCTTGAGGCCGAGGCCCATATTGTTCTTCACAGTCAGATGCGGATAGAGCGCATAGGTCTGGAACACCATGGCGATACCGCGCTTGGCCGGCGGCGTGGCGGAGACGTCCGCCCCGTCGATCACCACGCGGCCCGAGGTCGAGTCCTCCAGCCCGGCAATGACCCTGAGCAGCGTCGACTTCCCGCAGCCGGATGGACCGACGAAGACGACGAACTCGCCATCCGTCACCTCGAGGTTGATGCCCTTCAGCACCTCGACCGGCCCGAAGGCTTTTTTCACGTTCTCGATGTTCAGCGAGCCCACGGCTTCGTCCCTGTTCTAGAGTTTCACGGCGAGGCCGCTGCGCACGCTCTCGTCTGCGGCAAGGCAGACGGCGAGCGACTTCACCGCGTCGTCCATGTGGCGGGTCAAGTCCAGATCCTCGCGGATCGCCTTCAGCACAAACGCCTGTTCCAGGTCGCAGAGGTCCTGATGGCCGGGCTCGCCTTGCATCGACAGCATTTCGTCCGGTTTCGCGAACTTGCCGTCGGCGCCGGTCGCCGCACTATGCAGGCGGATGGTCGAGGTCTTGGTGTGGGTGTCGATGTCGTCGGACCTGACACCCTCCTTCATGACGATCGACACGCAGCCATTGGGCGAGATCACGTCTTTCACGAAGAAAGCCGTCTCCGAAATCATCGGCCCCCAGCCGGCCTCGTACCAGCCGACCGAACCGTCGTCGAATAGCACCTGCAGATGACCGTAATTGTACATTGACGGCGCGATCTCGTCGCTCAGCCTGAGTCCCATACCGCGCACCTCGACTGGTCTGGCGTCGGTGATCTGCAGCATCACGTCGAGATAATGCACGCCGCAATCGACGATCGGCGACGTCGTCTGCATCAACTGCTTGTGCGTCTCCCAGGTATGTCCGGAGGATTGCTGGTTGAGGTTCATGCGGAACACGTAAGGGCCGCCGAGCTTCCGCGCCTCGGCAATCAGCCTGATCCAGGACGGATGGTGGCGCAGGATATAGCCGATCACCAGCTTTTTTTTGCCGTTGGCCTTGGCGGCGGCGACGACGCGCTCTGCATCTGCGACGGTGGTTGCCAGCGGCTTTTCGAGGAAGACGTGGCAGCCGGCCTCGAACGCCTTGACGGCATAGTCAGCATGGCTGTCGGAATAGGTGGCGATGCAGGCGACATCGGGCTTTTCGTCGCGTAGCGCCTCGTCGAAGGAACGCCGGATGGCGTAGGTCGAAAGCCCTTCCGGCAGCGGCACATCGGAGCGGTTGACCAGCGCGGCGATCTGGAATCCCGGATTGGTGTGATACGCCAACGCATGGCTGCGCCCCATATTGCCGAGGCCGGCGATGACAACGCGAAGGGGTTGGTCCATTTCAGTTTGCCTTTAGTAGAGCGCGGGCTTTCAGGTCCATCCTAATACTCGATCCATACTCACTGGCGATCTGCAGAGCAGCCTTTTCGCTTTCACAACGTGCCAGAAGTCCGAACCCGTATGTATCGACTCCCTCTTTGATCAGAGAAGACCTCCGGTCGTCCGGCAACGGACGATCCAGATCCAGCGCCTCGGTGAATGCCTTGGATTGCTCGCTAACCATCAGGGAGTTGACACGCCAGACGATATGACAGTTGTATTCCTTCGGTCGACGCTCGATCCCGAACCGAGTCAGCCAGACAGCTGCATTGAGATAGAACTGCGGTCCCCAGGCAGACTTCTGAAGGTTAAGCAGACAGACCGTTTCCGGCCATTCGCGATAATAGTTTGTTTTGCGAACGCCGCGGAATCTGTGGCGGATTGCCGACTCGGTGAGGCCTCGACTGATCGCGTCCCGACCCTCACTCACTTGACCGCTCCCGAAGTGATGCCGCGGATCAGCTGCCGCGAGAAGATGACGTAGAGGATCAGCACCGGCATGATCGCCAGCGACAGTGCCGCCAGGATGGCATTCCAGTTGGTGACGAACTGGCCGAGGAACAGTTGCGCGCCGAGCGTCACCGTCTTGGTTTCCTCCGACGGCGCCAGGATCAGCGGGAACCACAGATCGTTCCAGATCGGGATCATGGTGAAGACGGCGACCGTTGCCATAGATGGCCTGACCAGCGGCAACACCAGGCGGAAGAAGATGGTGTATTCCGATAGCCCGTCGATGCGGCCGGCGTTCTTCAGGTCGTCGGAGACCTGCTT
Organism: Mesorhizobium sp. M1088; assembly: GCF_040318575.1. NCBI lineage: Bacteria > Pseudomonadati > Pseudomonadota > Alphaproteobacteria > Hyphomicrobiales > Phyllobacteriaceae > Mesorhizobium > Mesorhizobium sp. M1088. The sequence goes on from NZ_JAMYMO010000006.1 coordinate 56,026, forward strand.
CATGAATTCCGACAGGATGAAGACGGCAAGCGGCAGGCCCTGCGCCGTGTAGACCAGGATCAGCGCCGTCAGCGTGTTGACCAGCCCGCTCGCCACCATCAGCTGCAGGATGGCGACGGTGCCGAGGCGGATCGGGATCATGATGCCGAGCGCCAGATAGAGCCCCATCAGCGAATTGCCGCGGAAGCGGTATTCCGACAGCGCGAAGGCAGCCATGGCGCCGAACAAAAGCACGAAGAACAGCGAGGCGACGGTGACGACAAGGCTGTTCTGGAAATAGTGGATGAAATCGCCCTGGCCGATCACCGTGGTGTAGCCGATCAGGTCGAAGGTCCCTGGCGTCGGCGGCGTCAGCGGCGCGCCGAAAATCCCTGCGCGCGATTTGAACGAATTCATGATCACGAGGATGACCGGAAAAAGCGCGATTGCGGTGTAGGTCAGAAGGATCGCATGCGCGCCGATGGTGCGGGGCAGCGAGCGGGTTGCGGTGCTCATGGTCGCGCTCCCCTAAAACTGGTAGCGACGCAAGCGCGTCTGTACGAGGAACAGATAGACGCAGACGCCGCCGAGGATGATCAGGAACATCATCGTGGCGATCGCCGCGCCCATGTTGGGATCGCCGACCTGCAGCTGGAAACCGAAGAAGGCGCGGTAGAGGAAGGTGCCGAGAATATCCGTTGAATAGTTCGGCCCGGCCAGCGCGCCTTGCGCGGTGTAGATCAGGTCGAAAGCGTTGAAGTTGCCGACGAAGGTCAGGATCGAGATGATGCCGATCGACGGCAGGATGAGCGGCAGCTTGATCTTCCAGAACTGCGCCATCCCAGTGATGCCGTCGCATTCGGCCGCTTCGATCACCTCTTCGGGAATGGACAGCAGTGCCGCATAGATCAGCATCATCGGGATGCCGACGAACTGCCACACCGAGATCAGGCTGAGCGCGGTCAGCGCATATTGCGCCTTGCCGAGCCAGGGCGTGAACAGGCTTTTCAGGCCGACAAGGTCCATCATATGCGGCGCCACGCCCCATAGCGGCGACAGGATCAGCTTCCAGGCGAAGCCGACGATGACGAAAGACAGGATCGTCGGCACGAAGATCGCCGTGCGGTAGAAGGCGGAAAACCGTAGCCTGGGGCTGGACAGAAGTGCGGCCAAAAGGACGCCGATCGGGTTCTGCACCAGCATGTGGATGATGAAGAACCAGACATTGTTCCTGAGCGCGTTCCAGAAATTGACCGACCAGTTGGGATCACCGAACAGCATGCGGAAATTTTCCAGTCCGACGAAGACCTGCGACTGGTTGATGTTGCGGAACAGCGACAGCTGCAGCGTGCCGGCCAGCGGCAGGATCATGATCGCCGTATAGACCAGCAGCGCCGGCGCCAGGAAAACGCCGATATGCCAACGGAACGGTCTTTTCGGTGCTGCGGCCATGCGTTCGGTCCCCGCCGATCAGGTCTTGCTATTGCCGCCAAAGGGCGCGGCGCCTCCCTCCCCCTCGAGGGGAGGGTACCTCGCAAAGCGAGGCGGGTGGGGTCGGCAGAGGAGCACGCCATCGTCGTTCGACCGTGCTTTCCAGCAGCGATCAAGCCGCAGTCTGCCTCGACCGACCCCCTCTGTCGCCTTCGGCGACATCTCCCCCTCGAGGGGGGAGACAACGCTTCGCCGCGCTTTACTTCGCCGGCTTGTACCAGCTGTCGAGGCCGTCCTGCAGCTTCTTGGCGGCAGCTTCCGGCGTGTCGGTGCCGTTGATGACGTTGGCCGATTCAACCCACGTCTCGTTTTCGAGGTTCGGCGTGCCGCGCGACAGGATCTGGTAGGTCGAGCGGATCGTCGACTTGCACTTGCCGCGCCAGGAGACGAATTCCTGGGCCAGCGGGTCTTCCATCTTCACCGGGGTGTTGTTCAGGCTGAAGAAGCCCGGCAGCGCGTTGGCGTAGATGGTGGCGAAATCCGGCGAGGCCACCCAGGACAGGAAGGTCTTGGCCGCATCCGCGTTCTTCGAGGCCGCATTGAGGCCCATGCCGATGTCGGTGTGGTCGGAGATGTAGCAGGTGTCGCCGGCCTTCTGCACCGGCGGCGGGAAGGCGCCCATCTTGAACTGCGCCTGCGTGTTGAACAGGCCGATCTCCCACGAGCCGGCCGGGTAGATGGCGGCGCGACCGAGCGTGAACAGGTTCTGGCTGTCCGGATAGGTCTGCGCCTCGAAGCCGTCGCCGAGGTAGTCCTTCCACTTGGCCAGTTCCTTGAAGGGCTCGACCCACTGCGGATCGGTCAGCTTCTGCTCGCCCTTGATCAGCGCCAGGCGGCCTTCCTCGCCCTTCCAGTAGTTCGGGCCGATGTTCTGGTAGCCCATGGTCGCCGCTTCCCAGAGATCCTTGGTGCCCATCGCCATCGGGATGTAGGTGCCGTCGGCCTTGATCTTGTCGAGCGCGGCGAAGAATTCGTCGCGCGTCTCCGGCACCTTGATGCCGAGCTTGTCGAAGGCGTCCTTGTTGTAGATGAAGCCATGGATGACGGAGGCCATCGGCACGCAGAAACTCGACTTGCCGTCGTCGGTCTGCCAGGCAGCCTTGGCGACGTCGGAGAAGTTCTCCATGCCGGGCAGGGTCGAGATGTCGGCGAGGTTGCCCTTCTTGAAGAGTTCCAGCGACTTGTCGAACGGGCGGCAGGTGATCAGGTCGCCGGCCGAGCCGGCGGCGAGCTTGGCGCCGAGGGCGGCGTCATATTCGGTCGGCGCCGACGGCGCGAACACCACCTTGATGCCCGGGTTCTTGGCTTCGAAGGCCGGGATCAGCTTGTCCTTCCAGATGGCAAGGTCGTCGCCGCGCCAGCTTTCGATGTTGAGCGTTACGTCGTCGGCATAAGCCACCCCGGCGGAGCCGAGAATGCTGGTGCCGAGAAGAAGTGCCGTCAGTAGCTTCGTTGTCATGCTCAGTCTCCCTGTTGACCTTTTTCAGGTTCGGTTTTGATGAGAACAGAGGCATTGCGCCCCTTGCTCCCCTCGATCGCGGAAAGGGCCGGCCGCAGCTTGTGGCCAGTCCCTTCCAATATCTTCTCGGCTGCATCGGCGCTGGCGGCGCCGGCGGCGAGCAGAATAGCGGTCTTGACGACGCCGCCGCTCCTTTCGAGCAGGCGCGCCGCCTCGTCCTTGTCGCGCCCGCTGACGGCGGCGACGATGCGTGCGGCGCGGTCGCGCAGCTTGATGTTGTCGGCCATGAGGTTGACCATGTAGCCGTCATGGACATGGCCGAGATGGATGGCGGCGAGCGTCGACAGCATGTTGAGCGCGATCTTCTGGGCGGTGCCTGCGCCCATGCGCGTTGAGCCGGCAATCAGCTCCGGCGGCGTTTCGAGCAGGATGGCGATGTCGGCCAGCCGCAACAGCGGCGCATCCCTGTTGTTGGCGATGGCAATGGTCGCCGCACCGCGGCGCCTGGCGTCCTCGATCGCCCTGACTGCATAAGGTGTCGAGCCGCTGGCCGAGACGGCGATCAGGCAGTCGCCCTTGCCGATACGGGCGGCGGCAACTGCTGCCGAAGCTTCCTCGGTGTCGTCCTCCGGCCCGCCGGCCAGTGTCTTGAAGGCCTCGTCGCCGCCGGCGATCAGGATGGCGATGCGGTCGCGTTGGATGCCGAAAGTGCCCGGCAGCTCAAGCGCGTCGGCCAGTGCCATCAGGCCCGAACTGCCGGCAGCCGCATAGGCGAGCTTGCCGCCGCTTTTCAGTCTGCTTGCGATGATTTCGGCTGCCGCGGCAATGGCAGGAATGGCGCCGTGCACGGCCTTGGCGGCCTCAATCTGTGCGTTGGCCAAAGAGGAAAGGACGGCTTCCGGGGCCTGGATATCCAGTCCCTCGGCATTCTGGTGAAGCGCTTCGGTGCGCGTTTCGGCCATCCGCTTTCCTCCAATCGAGAAAACCATACCAAAAAAATACCACTTGTCCACACGCATTAATGAAATCCTTGCGGCAGTGCAGGCATGCGAACGAAATCGGTTGATTTTCCAACAAACTACGCCTTAACTTTTTTGAAACGGAAATTAATCCTTGGCTATTGGTATTTTATTGGTATTATCCGCCCGGAGGAGAAATCGCGTGAAATTCGTGCTCGGCATCGATGGCGGCGGCACCAGCTGCAGGGCGGCCCTTGCAACGGCCGACGGCATCGTCCTCGGCCGCGCCAAAAGCGGCGCCGCCAACATCCGAACCGATCTCACCGGCGCCAGGACGAATATCGTCGACGCAGCGCAGCAGGCCTTTGTCGCCGCGGGCAGGGATCCCGCACTGATCCCGCAAACTCCGGCCGTTCTCGGTCTTGCCGGCGCCAATGTCGGCACCTACCGGCAGCAGCTCGAAGCAATCCTGCCGTTTCGCATCAGCCGTGTCGAGACCGACGCCGAGATCGCGCTGGAAGGCGCGGTTGGCTCCGGCGACGGCGCCATGGCCATACTCGGCACGGGCACCGCCTATATGGCACGCAAACAAGGCAAGTCGCGCGCCATCGGCGGCTGGGGGTTCCAGGTCGGTGACCAGGGCAGCGGCGCCCGTATCGGCCGCGACCTGCTCGAGCAGACGCTGCTCGCCTATGACGGCATCCGCCAGGGATCACCGCTGACGGAGACCATGCTCGCCATCTTCCGCAACAATCCCGAGGATCTGGTCGAATTCACCACCAACGCCAAGCCCGGCGATTTCGGCGGCTTCGCGCCCAAGGTGTTCGAACATGCCGAAAAAGGCGACGTCGTCGCTATCTGGATCCTCGACAAGGCGGTCGCCGATGTCGAAGCAGCGCTTGGCGTGCTCGACCTGGGCGGCGGCGATCGGCTCTGCCTGCTCGGCGGGTTGGCGCCGCTTTACGCGCCGCGCCTGTCGGCCCGCTACCGGGCGCTGCTGAAACCGCCGCTCGACGACGCGCTGGGCGGCGCGGTTCAGATGGCGGCTCGGATTTTCGCAAACACGGCGGAGGCAGCTCGATGAGTGAGGCCGCCGACCAGATATTCGCGGCGCTGAAACAATCGTCGCAGAGTGGCGCGCCGCTCTATCTACAGCTCAGGAAGAGTATCGAGGATGCGGTCAAACGCGGGCTGATCGGACCTGGCGATGCGCTGCCTTCCGAGCGCGACATCGCTAGCAAGGCCGACATTTCGCGCGTCACCGTGCGCAAGGCGGTGCAGGACCTGGTCAAGGGCGGCATCCTCGTCCAGCGCCATGGTTCCGGTACCTTCGTTGCGCCACGTATGGAGCGCGTCGAGCAGTCGCTGTCGATGCTGACCTCGTTTACCGAGGACATGGCACGGCGCGGCATGGCGGTGCGTTCGGCTTGGCTCGACCGCGGCCTCTATCCGCCGTCGCCCGACGAGATGATGGTGCTCGGCCTGGCGTCGAACGAATTGGTGGCGCGCGTGGCGCGCCTTCGTATCGCCAACGACACGCCGCTGGCGATCGAGCGCGCCTCGCTATCGACAAGCGTGCTGCCCGATCCGGCGGCGATTGGTTCGTCGCTCTACGCCGCGTTGGAAAAGACCGGCAACAGGCCGGTGCGGGCGGTGCAGCGCATTTCCGCCACCAATCTCGGCGATAGCGACGCACAGCTGCTGGAAGTGCCGCCGGGCATTGCCGGCCTGCACATCGAGCGTATCTCCTATCTGGCGAGCGGCAAGGTGATCGAGTTTACCCGCTCCATCTACAGGGGCGACGCCTATGATTTTGTCGCCGAACTCCGGCTGAGCGGGCCGGGCGAAGAGGGCCGGCCATGACCGCGACAACGACCCATATGCGGCGCGAGATCGAGGAGATCCCGGAGGCCACCGCCCGTCTGCTCGATGGCTCGGCCGCGGTGCTGACGGAAGCTGGACGCGGCATTCGCGAGCGCGACCCGAATTTCGTCGTCACCGTGGCGCGCGGCTCGTCCGACCATGCCGCGACCTTCATGAAATATGCCGTGGAGTTGACCGCCGGGCTGGCGGTTGCATCGGTCGGCCCGTCGATCGCCTCGATCTATGGCGCCAAGCTGAAGCTGGGCGGCTCGGCCTGCCTGGCGATCTCGCAGTCCGGCAAGAGCCCGGACATCGTTGCAATGGCGCAAGCGGCGAGGACCGGCGGTTCGCTGACCGTCGCCATCACCAACACCGCCGATTCGCCGCTGGCGCGGGCTTCGGACTACGCGATCGACATCCTGGCCGGACCGGAGCGCAGCGTCGCGGCGACGAAGACCTTCGTCAATTCAGCCGTCGCCGGACTCGCCTTGATGGCGCATTGCACCGGCGACGAGAAACTCCTGGTGGCGCTCGCGCGCTTGCCGGAGCATTTTCGCAAGGCGATCGCCTGCGACTGGATGGCGCTGGCCGGGGCGCTGGAGACGCAAAAGTCGCTGTTCATTCTCGGTCGCGGCCCGTCGGCGGCGATCGCCAACGAGGCGGCGCTGAAATTCAAGGAAACCTGCGCCATGCATGCGGAAGCCTATAGTGCCGCCGAGGTCATGCACGGCCCGCTGGCGCTGGTCGGTCCCGGTTTCCCGGTGCTGGCGCTGGCTGCTCGCGATGCGTCCGAGCCATCGGTGGCCGATGCCGCCGACAGCCTGGCCGGCAAGGGCGCTGCCGTCTTTGTGACGTCGAACAAGGCAAAGAGCGCTCAGCGCCTGCCGCATGTCGCAACCGGTCATCCGCTGACCGACCCGCTGACGCTGATCGTGTCGTTCTATGGTTTCGTCGAGGCTTTTGCCCGCCATCGCGGCCTCGACCCCGACACGCCGCCCAATCTGCGCAAGGTAACGGAAACCCTATGAGCGACCGTTTTGCCCTTACTGGCGCCCGGATTTTCGATGGCGACGACTGGCACGACAATGCGGCGCTTGTCGTGCGCGACGGCCTCGTCGAGGCCATTGTTGCCGCCGGTGCCATTCCATCCGATGTTGCGCGTATCGAGACCGGCGGCGGCATGCTGGCGCCTGGCTTCGTCGATCTGCAGGTCAATGGCGGCGGCGGCGTCATGCTCAACGACCATCCGGACGTCGCCTCGATCGAGACCATCTGCCGGGCGCACGCACCCTTCGGCACGGCGGCGCTGTTGCCGACGCTGATCACCGACACGTCCGAGATCACCGCCGCGGCGGTTGCGGCCGGAGCCGAAGCGGCACGGAGGAAGGTGCCGGGGTTCCTGGGCCTGCACCTCGAAGGGCCGCATCTGTCGATCGCCCGCAAGGGCGCACATGACCCGGGTTTGATCCGGCCGATGCTAGACTCCGACCAGACGATGCTGATCGCCGCACGGAAAAACCTGCCCGTGCTGCTGACGACGGTGGCGCCCGAATCCGTCGAGCCCAGCCAGGTGTCGGCGCTTAGCAAGGCCGGCATTGTCGTCAGCATCGGCCATTCCGATACCGGCTATGCCACGGCTCGCGCCTTTGCCGAGGCCGGCGCAACGGTGGTCACCCATCTGTTCAATGCGATGAGCCAGATCGGCAATCGCGAGCCGGGGCTGGCGGGCGCCGCAATCGATACAGGCACATTCTATGCCGGCATCATCGCCGACGGTATCCATGTCGATCCGGCCACCATGGCCATCGCCTTGCGCGCCAAGCAGGGGCCGGGCAAGATCCTGCTCGTTACCGATGCCATGGCGACGATCGGCACCGACATGACCTCGTTCACGCTGAACGGCCGCACCATCCACCGCAAGGATGGCAGGCTGACACTTGCCGACGGCACGCTGGCGGGCGCGGATCTCGACATGATTTCCGCAGTGCGCTTCATGCACCGCGTCGTCGGCCTCGACCTCGACGAAGCCTTGCGCATGGCCTCGCTCTATCCGGCGCAGGCGATCGGCCAGTCGCACCGGCTCGGGCGCTTCGCCAACGGTACCGCGGCCAACATCGTTTCGCTGTCGGACGATCTGGACATTAAAAGCGTCTGGATCGATGGTGCCAGGGTTTTTGCAGGCAGCCCTGCTTGTCAGGGTTGGCCGGCTTTGGACGTATAGAGGTCCTTGTAGGCTTCGCGCAGCAGGTTCTTCTGCACCTTGCCCATCGTGTTGCGCGGCAGTTCGTCGACGAAGATCACCCGTTTCGGATGCTTGTACCTGGCGAGGTGCCCGGCGATGGCCTCGACGATCGCTGCGGCGCTGATGGTCGAGCCTGGCGCCCTCACCACGACAGCGGTGACGCCTTCGCCGAAATCCGGATGGGCAACGCCGATGACAGCGCTTTCGGCGACGCCAGGCAGAGCGTCGATCTCGCTCTCGACTTCCTTTGGATAGATATTGTAGCCGCCGGAAATGATCAGGTCCTTGCCGCGGCCGACGATGTGGACATAGCCGTCAGCATCGATCAGTCCGAGATCGCCGGTGATGAAGAAACCGTCGTCACGGAACTCCGCTTTGGTCTTTTCCGGCATGCGCCAGTAGCCGCAAAAGACATTGGGACCCCTCACCTCGATCATGCCGACATCGCCCTTGGCAAGTGTTTCGCCGCTCTCGGGGTCGGTGATGCGCAGGGAAACGCCGGTCAGGGGAAACCCGACCGTGCCGGCACGCTTCTCGCCATCATAAGGATTCGACGTGTTCATGTTGGTCTCGGTCATGCCGTAGCGCTCGAGGATGGCGTGGCCGGTGCGCTCTCGCCAGGCTCTGTGCGTCTCGGCCAAAAGCGGCGCCGAGCCGGAAATGAACAGGCGGATGTTTTTCGCCGCTTGCCGGTTCAAACCGTCCTGCTGCAGCAGGCGGACGTAGAATGTCGGCACGCCCATCAGCACGGTGGCCCGCGGCAGCAGCGAGACGATGCGGGCCGGGTCGAATTTGGTTTCGAACAGCATCCAGGCGCCGGCCATCAGGACGACATTGGTGGCGACGAAAAGGCCATGCGTGTGGAAAACCGGCAGCGCGTGAATCAGCACGTCTGCGGCAGTGAAGCGCCAGAGGTCGACCAGCACCCGCGCATTGGAGGCGAGGTTTTCGTGGCTGAGCATGGCGCCTTTCGAACGGCCGGTGGTGCCGGATGTGTAGAGGATCGCAGCAAGGTCGTCCGGTCCGCGCGCCACGTCGTGGAAGTCCACGGCCGTCTCGGAGGCGCGATCGGTCAACGAACCCTCGCCCTTGCTGCCGAGTGTCGCGACCGCAGCGCCCGAGGCCTGCGCCAAAACGCCGATCTCGGTCACTCGCGCCGGGTCGCAGACGATCAGTCGTGGTTCGGCATCCCTGAAGAAATAGTCGAGCTCGGTCAGCGTATAGGCGGTGTTGAGCGGCAGGAAGATCGCGCCGGCACGCAGGCAAGCGAGATAAAGGAAAATGGCCTCCGGGCTCTTCTCGACCTGAACGGCGACGCGGTCGCCGGCTTCGACGCCCAGCTGCGACAGCACATGTGCCAGTTGAGCGGAGCGCGCCAGCATTTCGCCATAGCTGATCGAGCTCCCGTCATCTGCCTCCATCAAAAGGCGTCCGGGCGTGGGCATCCGGGCACGGAAAGCATCGAACAGATGGTTGCTCAAAAGTTCCCCCGAGCGGCTGTCTCCGGCCGGACGGCGGCGGTCAGCCGGCCGCCTTGTCCGCCGCTGCCCTGATTGCCTCGATGTTTGCCCGATAGGCTGCGACGCTGCCGCCCTTGAAAATGGCCGCACCGGCGACCAGCACGCTGGCGCCGGCGGCGGTGACCAGGGGCGCAGTTTCCGGCGAAATGCCGCCGTCGATCTCGATCCGGATCGGCCTGTCACCGATCAGCGCCTTCACCCGCTTCACCTTGTCTACGATCGCCGGAATGAAGGCCTGGCCGCCGAAGCCCGGATTGACCGTCATGATCAGGATAAGATCGAGCCGGTCGAGCACGTATTCGATCATCGTCTCCGGTGTCGCGGGGTTGAGTGACACGCCGGCCTTCTTGCCAAGGTTTTTGACCGTTTGCAGCGACCGGTCGAGATGTGGCCCGGCTTCGGCGTGCACTGTGATGCCATCGCAGCCGGCCTCTGCGAAGGCGGCCAGATAGGGGTCGGCCGGGGCGATCATCAGATGGCAGTCGAAGAAAGCCTTGGTGCGGTTGCGGATCGCCTTGATCACCGGTGGCCCGAAGGTGATGTTCGGGACGAAATGCCCGTCCATGACGTCGAGGTGGATCCAGTCGGCGCCGGCGGCCGCCACCGCCTCGACCTCGTCGCCGAGCTTCGAGAAATCGGAAGCCAGCACCGATGGCGCGATCAGGGTTTTTTTGCTCATGACGCGGTTTTCCCGAACGCCTCGGTTTACGGCCCCTCTGTATCGCCTGCCTAGACCATGAGTCGAGTCCGGAAGTGGAAGCCGGTTTGTCCTTCCGCTGATGCCACGGCTTCAGGTTTTCGCTGCTCTTTCATCTGCCAGCCAAAGAAAAACCCGCCGGATCGCTCCGGCGGGGTTTTCTTGATCGAATGATCACCGTTTGAAGTTCGCGCGCGATCCTATTGCTCGAGCTGCGGCTTGCGCCTTGGCAGCTGCTGAAGAACATCTGGATTCAGCAGCAGGCTCGGTTTGCGGATCGGCTGGCACTGGCCATTAATCGGCCGCGCGCCCGGTGCGCACTCCAGCCGTGGTTTGCGGCAGGCGCCGTCGCGCAGCTCTGTCCCACGCGGGCAGACGCAAACGCCACGCTTGTTGTGGATCTGGCCTGGTATCGAGCACTCCACCACAACAGGCTTCTTGCGCCTGCAGGCATTGCCTTGCACTTCCGTGCCTTTTGGGCAGACGCAATCGCCTCCGGCGTCGTGGATCTGGCCGCGGATGGTGCACTGCTCCGGCTTCGGCTGGATTGGCCGGCAGACATTGCCCCTGACTTCCGTACCCCGCGGGCAGACGCAATCGCCAGCGGCGTTATGGATCTGGCCCCGAATGGTGCACTGCTCGGGTTTCGGCTGGATTGGCCGGCAGACATTGCCCCTGACTTCCGTGCCCCGCGGGCAGACGCAATCGCCTGCGGCGTTATGGATCTGGCCCCGAATGGTGCACTGCTCGGGTTTCGGCTGGATTGGCCGGCAGGCATTGCCTTTGACTTCGGTGCCCCGCGGGCAGACGCAATCGCCGGCAGCGTCGTGGATCTGGCCACGGACGGTGCACTGCTCGGGCTGCGGCTTGCTGCCCACGCAAGCGCCGTTCTCCAGCTCGGTTCCGCGCGGACAGACGCAGCGTCCGTCTTCGGTACGGATCTGGCCTTTGAGCAGAACGCAAGGTTTTGGCTTCGGCACGATGACCGTGCCGCCCCCGGAAGAGCATTGGCCATTGCGGAAGGTCGTGCCGGGCGGGCAGACGCAGTTGCCGGCGTCGTTCATGACGAAGCCTTGCGAGCATTCCTTCTTCACCTCATTCATAATGGTGAAGGGATGGCAGGCATAGGCCTTGCCGCGATCACCCTGCACGTCGGCCGCACCGCGGGACAGCACGTCGCCACCGCCTTGCACCGGCGTGTTCGGAGACAGCATGCCGACGCAGTTCTGGCCGTTGACAATGCCCTGCAGATTGGCCAGACGGCCGTCGTCGGGAATAGTCACGGTCACTGTGTGCACGTGGCTTTCCCCGGCGCCGAGCGTGAGTTGGGCGATGCAGGACAGAGGCAAGATTGCCGGCTCCGGCAAGCAGCCGAAGGGCGGATCGATCGAGGTGATCGCAACGCCTTCCAGCCGGCCGAGGCCTTCGACGCCGATCGCATCGCCGAGGCGAACCGGACCGGAGAAGGCGCTCGCGCCATCGTTCGTGATGGCGATCTCGAACGAGCAGGGCTGGCCGGGCTTGCACTCGGCATCACCGGTCTTCTCGACGCGGATGGTCGAGGCGCCGCTGCCCTTGGCGCAGGCCTGGCCGATCGGATAGACGATGTCGTCTCCCGGAGCCGGGCCGTAGGAGCCGCGTGCGCAGTTCTCGAATTCGCCGTTCGCGGCAACCGTCACGTCGAAATGGCGGCTGGTTCCAGGCGTCATGACGGCGCCGGGAATCTGGCACGACAGCGCATTGGCCGGAACCGGTCCGCAAGCCCATTCCGCGCCGTCTGGGGTGACGGTCTGGATCTGGACCGGCGCTCCGCCGGCTATCAGCGTCGCGGCATCGTTGACCCGTACCGGACCGGTCGGGGCAGTGGTGCCGAGACTGATGACGGTAATGCGGCAGGAAACGACCGCAGCACCGGCCAGCGAACCATTGCAAACCTTGGTGATGCGCAGGGCCGGCTGGCCGGCATTCGGATGACGGATGCGTTCCTTGGCGCAGGCCCTGTTGTTGGTGATGTCGTTCTCACCGGGAATAGCTTTCACCTCGGCGCAGTTCTCGACACTGTCGGGCCGGTAGTTGGCCGGCATCACCGCCCTGACGAAGATCGGCGTCGAGGCGCCAGGCAACAGCACGATGCCGGCATTGTCGCAGCGGAACTGGCCGGGGCCGTTCGGTCCGCATGTCCATGGCGGCGTCGGGCCGAAGGTCGAGGATGCCGGCACGCCGCCCGGATAGGTATCGACGACCGTCAGCGGCCCATTATAGGGGACGCTGCCATTGTTGATTATGTCGACCACGAAGGTGCAGACGCCATCGGCCGAACAGAATTCGGTGCGGGCGCGCTTCTTCAGGATCAGGTCGACCTTCTTCTCCACCGGCGGCCGGCAGTTGCGGTCACGATCGCCACGCCGGCAGACCGGGATCGAAGCACAGCCGCGATCGTTTTGCTGGCTGCCGAAAAGCGGCTTGCCGCTGGCGCCGTAATTGTAAGTGGCGCAGTTGCGCAAGGCGCTGCCTCGCCAGCCTGCGGCCGGCTTGAAGCCGAGCTTGAGGTCGACAGAGGCACCCGGATTGAGCGTGGTCACCGGATGAGTGCAAATCATCGGGGTGGTTCCAGGCGCGCAGACCCAAGGCGGGTTCGGCCCTGAATCGAGGGTGGAGCCAGCCGGCAGGGTGACTTCGTTGAGCACGATCTTGCCGTGGTAGGGTGCATCGCCGACATTGGTGACCCTGATGGTGAAGTCGCAGCCGCCACCCACCGTGCAACGTTGCACGTCGGCGCGCTTTTCGACTTTCAGATCCGGTTCCTTGTCCTTCGGTGGGCAGCGCTGATCACGCGGGATGACGATATCGACAGTCTGCGTACAGCACAGGCCCCACCCCTCCCTCGGGCCGGCATAGGTTTCGACACCGGTGACGATGATGTGGATGACGTCGCCGGGTGAAGCGCCGACGATCTTCCAATTGAGCACACCGCCGCCCGCCGGCACCAATTGCGTGTCGGGAATGATGGTGATGCCGGGTGTCGTCGTCGAAAGCTGCACCCATTTGCCAGCCATCTCCGGGCCGACCGGCATGTGGTAGATGAAGGCGCCGCCGCCGGGCACGCAATCGACCGTGCCGCGCTCCACCTTGAAGCATTCCTTGCCGGGAGGTGGAGGCGGCGGGTTGCACCTGGTGACGTCGATCTTGATCGACGCCTTTGCACCCGTGAGATAATTGCCGTCGTCCGGCTTGCCCGGATCCTGCGACAGGATTTCGATGCCGGCGCCGCGTTCGCGGCTGACCTTGACCACGCCCTGGTTGTGAACGGTCGTCGGCGACGGAAACGCCGCATGGTCAATCTTGGCGGTGATCTGGAACGTGACGACGCGCTCGTTCGCAGCGCCGATGCCGTCGAGATCGCTGGCGGAAATCCGGAAATCGGGTACCGTCGCGGTATCGTCCGGTGTAGCCGAACTGCTGATCGCAGCAGCGGGCAGCGGTCCGCCGGACGCATCGGTGCCGTCGCCGGTCACATGCACGCCGACGATGCGCAGGCCGTGCGGGAGCTGGTCCCTGAAATCGAGCCTGACCTTTTTCAGCATGGCGGCGAGGTCCGGGCTGGCAAAACCCTGCGGATTGCCGCGCAAGCCAAAGCTCAGCGAGTATACGACATAGTCGCAGCCTCTCTGGGTGCCTTTCTTGGTGAAGAAGGGCACGATCCGGCCCGGCTCCGGATTGACGATGCGAGGATTGTCAAAATCGAGCTTGGTATCGGGAATGACAGTGCCCGCATCGGCAGGCTTGGTCTTGGCCGGAGCAAGGTCTTCAGCGAAGCCTTGCAGCGGGCTCAGCATGGCGACCGCGATACCGGCCGCCATCAGCCAGCGCGCGCCGCGCCTGGCGAGTGACAGGGGTTTCACGATGGTCTCCATGACGAATGATTGTTTGCCGGTTGACTGGCTGCTTGTCGCAGGCGGGAAAAATGCGAGATTGCTCATCTTCCCCTCCTCACGGCTCGCAGCTGACGGCTGGGGTTCTGAGCGGCAAGGTCATCTTGCAGCAAGGATAGTAGCCACCCTTGTCGCTATCGGACTGCCTGTAGAAGCAGAGCCCGACATCGACCGTATCGCCAGGGTAATGGCCGGTGATGCCGATCGTGTATGGCGCGCCGGGCGCATGCGACAGAGGTGAAGTCACCCCAACGCCAGGCGTCCTGGACAGAGCCTTGATCGAATCGCCGCCAAAGCCGGCATGGTCATGGAGATAGAGATCGGCCTCGAGGCCGGAGGGCGTGCAGAAATACCTGACATCCTCGACATCGAGGCAAGGAGGCAGATTGCCGGGGGGCGGAAAGTCCGGCGGATAGAACGGTGGCAGATAGCCGCCCGGCACCTGCTCGTAATAGCCGGCACGGCCTTCGCAGGGGCGCCAGACCTCGACGTCGCCGACATGGCCTTCGACTTCCGGGTCTTCGAAATAATTGTCGAAGTCGACGAACCACGAGCCGAAAGGCGGCATGTTGGCCGGCTTGACCAGTGCCGTCGGCGTGATTTGCACGCCGTGCACGGCGAGCGGCCCGCCGGCTGCGAGTTGTTCGGCAAGCTCCGGGTTGTCGCGCAACTTGTCGCCGGTATCGACCAGCGTGTCGGTGCAGACGCCGGTATCGAGATTGCCTTCGGCATCGTAGCCATATTGCAGGTCGAGGCCGCCGGCCGACTGTCGGTTGTTTTGCGGGAAGCCGACCGCATATTCCTGCGGCACTTCCACCCAGGCCGATTCCGTCGCCGGATCGTCCGGATTTTCGCGCCAGTAGCGGATGACCTCACCCTTGCCGGAATCGGCGAACTGGCTGTAGTCGTAGCGGTTCTCCACCGGGCCGCGCTGGGCCAGGTACATGAAGCCTTCGTTGTCGAAGGCGATGTCGGTGACCGCGTAATCCTTGTCGGCCTTGACCGTCAGTTCCCAGCGCGGGTCGCCGGCGAAACTGCCGTCGCCGGCAACGCCCACCGACCAGATCTCCGCCTTATCACCGACCGAATAATAGAGCCGGCCGCCACGATAGGCGACCGACCAGACGCGGCGCTCGTCCTGCGTGTAGCCCCAGCTGTCGGGGTCCTCGCTGTCGAAGGCACCACCCTGGATGTCCATCACCGAGCCGTCGTCGGCAAGGGCGGCAAGCCCGTGCGCCGGGCGGCCGGCTATGCCGTGGTCGAACGTGTCGAGCAGCGCGCCATTGGCGTCGATGCGGTGGATGAGGCCGGTGTCGAGATCGCTGGCGAAGAACTGGCGGTGGATATTGTCGAACGTGACGTCGCCGATGCCGGGACCGCTATTGGCGTCGATATCGGCGAATTTCGAGACGGCGCCGGTGATGCCATCGATCTTCCAGATCGTTCCGGGGCCGCCGCCGTTTTCGGTGCCGAACTGGCCGTCCATGAAGACAGCGTCAGCCGTGCCGCGGCGCTGCCGCCGCTCCGGCCGGCCGTCGGCATCGCCGTCTGGCGTGACTATGCGGATGCCGTGCAGCGACGTGGCGCCGGCATAGAGGTTTGGAATGGCCGATGGAACGCCGTCGCGCACGCCGTCGTCGTAGGTGATGCCGAACACCTGGCCGATTTGCCCGGCTGTGACCTCGAACGGTGGCGGGGTGAAGACCAATTGGCCAGACGCCGGCCCGCCCAGCCTTGAGACGTCGAAGATGCGCAAGGTCGCGCGCGCCGTGTCGATGAAGGTTTCGTCGACGGGATCGACGCCCGGCGGCAGGCCTTCCTCGAAATTTGGAATGATGGTGCCGGAGAATCCGGTCATTGCCATCGAGCCGGGATAGATGATCCGGGTTTCCTGAGCCTGGGCCGAGCCACCGAGCCAGAGCCCAGCGGCGAGCGCCAGGATCGACAATCCGCTGGCAGCCTGGATGGCGCGGCGCAAACGGCCGGCACGAGAGCGCACGAACGCGCCGTGGTCGCAAGACATGGATCTCCCCCCACAGGTCATGGGAGAAACATCCGGTCCCGGCGCGCAAATCAGGGCAAGGCGCGGCGTTCCGGCACGTTCGTCCCTGATCGAATTGTCTGCTTTCCTCAACGTCACGATACGCCTGCGTCCGCGCAGGGTCAACGGAACCGGCGAAAAGCCCAGCGCATCGACCCGGTCCCGAAGGCGATGGTCGCGCTGAGCTCCTGCTGTTCCCGGAGACCGTGGAGCCTCGGGATCTGTGGTCATGGGGCTTTCCTTTCCGGGGCCGCACCACGCGGCACCTGAGCGTCAGTCGCGGGGCGAGGCGGAAAGGTTCATGGGCCGGGGGCCGGGCCGGCTGGATCACCGCCGAAAATACGGGCCTGCCGGTCCCGAATCCGATCAACCGCGATGAATGGTGAACGCCTTGCGCAGAATGCTTGCGCGCCACGCAGCCTGTTCTTATATACGCGCCAAGCCGTCCAGCGCCGAATGCCGGTTGCCGGAGCGGAATTTCTTGTGAACAGGGGCTTTCGTCGGAACGCCTGTACGGGTCCTGAGAGCCTGCTTAGCGGAGAGATTAGAGAAATGGCAAAAGTAATCGGTATCGATCTGGGAACAACCAACTCCTGTGTCGCCATCATGGACGGCAAGGAATCCAAGGTGATCGAGAATGCGGAAGGCGCCCGCACGACCCCTTCCATCGTCGCCATCAACAGCGACGGCGAGCGCCTCGTCGGCCAGCCGGCCAAGCGCCAGGCGGTTACCAATCCTGAGAACACCATTTTCGCGGTCAAGCGCCTGATCGGCCGCCGCTACGACGATCCGGTGACGGAGAAGGACAAGAAGCTTGTCCCCTACAAGATCGTCAAGGGCGACAATGGCGACGCCTGGGTCGAGGCCGGCGGCAAGAAGCAGTCGCCTAGCCAGATCTCGGCGATGATCCTGCAGAAGATGAAGGAAACGGCGGAGGCCTATCTCGGCGAGAAGGTCGAGAAGGCAGTCATCACCGTTCCGGCCTATTTCAACGACGCCCAGCGCCAGGCGACCAAGGATGCCGGCAAGATCGCCGGCCTCGAAGTGCTGCGCATCATCAACGAGCCGACGGCGGCAGCACTTGCCTATGGACTGGACAAGAAGGAAGGCAAGACGATTGCCGTCTATGACCTTGGCGGCGGCACGTTCGATATTTCGGTGCTCGAAATCGGCGACGGCGTGTTCGAGGTGAAGTCGACCAATGGCGACACCTTCCTCGGGGGCGAGGATTTCGACATGCGTCTGGTCGAATATCTGGCGGCCGAGTTCAAGAAGGAACAGGGCATCGACCTGCGGAACGACAAGCTCGCCCTTCAGCGCCTCAAGGAAGCGGCTGAAAAGGCCAAGATCGAGCTGTCGTCCACCACGCAGACCGAGATCAACCTGCCCTTCATCACCGCCGATGCCACCGGCCCCAAGCACCTGACGCTGAAGCTGACGCGGGCGAAGTTCGAGAGCCTGGTAGAGGATCTCGTCCAGCGCACGATCGATCCTTGCAAGGCGGCACTCAAGGATGCCGGCCTGAAGGCCGGCGAAATCGACGAAGTCGTCCTGGTCGGCGGCATGACCCGTATGCCCAAGATCCAGGAGATCGTGAAGCAGTTCTTCGGCAAGGAGCCGCACAAGGGCGTCAACCCGGATGAGGTCGTCGCGTTGGGCGCCGCTATCCAGGCCGGCGTGCTGCAGGGCGACGTCAAGGACGTGCTGCTGCTCGACGTGACGCCGTTGTCGCTCGGCATCGAGACGCTGGGCGGCGTGTTCACGCGGCTGATCGAACGCAACACGACGATTCCGACAAAGAAGAGCCAGGTGTTCTCCACGGCCGAGGATTCGCAGTCGGCGGTGACCATCCGCGTCTTCCAGGGCGAGCGTGAAATGGCCGCCGACAACAAGGCGCTCGGCCAGTTCGATCTGGTCGGCATCCCGCCTGCGCCGCGCGGCGTGCCGCAGATCGAGGTCACCTTCGACATCGACGCCAACGGCATCGTCAACGTCTCGGCCAAGGACAAGGGCACCGGCAAGGAGCACCAGATCCGCATCCAGGCGTCCGGCGGCCTTTCGGACGCCGACATTGAGAAGATGGTCAAGGACGCCGAGGCCAATGCCGAAGCCGACAAGAAGCGGCGCGCGCTGGTCGAGGCCCGCAACCAGGCCGAGGCGCTGGTGCATTCCTCGGAGAAGTCTCTGAAGGAATACGGCGAGAAGGTTTCCGAGGCCGACCGCACGGCGATTGCCGATGCGATCGCGGCGCTGAAGACCGCTGCCGAAGGCGACGATGTGACCGAGATCGAGGCCAAGACGCAGACGCTCGCCGAAGTCTCGATGAAGCTCGGCCAGGCCATGTACGAGGCTTCACAGAAGGAAGCCGCCGAGGCCGACGCCAAGGCTGATGCCGCCAAGGACAGTGACGTCGTCGATGCCGACTTCGAGGAAATCGACGAAGACGACGAGAAGAAGAAGTCGGCCTGAACCGCCTGACGGTACAGGTAAGGGAGAAAGCCCGGCGCACAGCCGGGCTTTTTTGCAACCCTTTGCCGGAAAAACGCTGCGCTGCCCGAAAAAATGCGGACAAAGCCTCGTAGACACTGGCATCGCGGCTCCATCACACCTAAATCGGAACAGCGTGCCGGCAAACGACGCAACGATGCTTCAAGACGTTGACTATCCGGACTGCGGGAAAACATGAAAGCTGATTTTTACGAAACGCTAGGCGTGCAAAAGGGCGCCGACGAGAAGGAGCTCAAGAGCGCTTTTCGCAAGCTCGCCATGCAGTTCCATCCCGACCGCAACCCAGGCGACCATGCCTGCGAGCACAAGTTCAAGGAAATCAACGAAGCCTACGAGACACTGAAGGACCCGCAGAAGCGCGCCGCCTATGATCGCTTCGGCCACGCCGCCTTCGAGCACGGCGGTATGAATGGCGGGGCGCAAGGCTTTGGCGCCGGCGGCTTCGCCGACATTTTCGAAGACATTTTCGGCGACATGATGGGCGGGCGCCAGCGCCGCTCGTCCGGCGGCCGCGAGCGCGGCGCCGACCTGCGCTACAATATGGAAATTACGCTGGAAGAGGCATTTTCCGGCAAGACCGCGCAGATTCGGGTGCCAGCCTCGATTTCCTGCTCGGAATGCTCGGGCAGCGGCGCCAAGCCTGGCACCCAGCCCGTCACCTGCTCGATGTGCAACGGCCACGGCAAGGTGCGCGCCACGCAAGGCTTCTTCTCGATCGAGCGCACCTGCCCGCAATGCCAGGGGCGCGGCCAGACCATCAAGGATCCGTGCCCGAAATGCGCCGGCCAGGGCCGTGTCACCGAGGAGCGCTCGCTGTCGGTAAACATCCCTGCCGGCATCGAGGATGGCACCCGCATCCGGCTGGCCAATGAGGGCGAGGCCGGCCTGCGCGGCGGCCCGTCGGGCGATCTCTACATCTTCCTCGCGGTCAAGCCGCACGAATTCTTCCAGCGCGACGGGGCCGATCTTTATTGCAAGGTGCCGATCTCGATGACGACGGCAGCGCTTGGCGGCTCGTTCGAGGTGACGACACTGGACGGTACCCAGACGAAGGTGAAGGTGCCGGAGGGCACCCAGAACGGTCGCCAGTTCCGCCTCAAGGGCAAGGGCATGCCTGTGCTTCGCCAGCCCAATATCGGCGATCTCTACATCCAGACCGTGGTTGAGACGCCGCAGAACCTTTCGCGCCGTCAGCGCGAATTGCTGGAGGAATTCGAGCAGCTTTCCTCAAAGGACAATTCGCCTCAGTCGAGCGGATTTTTCGCCCGCATGAAAGACTTTTTCGAGACGTTCGGCGAGCACTGAAGCTGATCCCTGGAAACGCTTCCCGAGCGTCATCAACACCTTATCCGGGGATTCGCCTTGTCTTGCACCTCGTAACTGCTAAGTAGCATCCGAGGGAGCGTTGAGGAGGACTTTCGATGACGCGTAGTCCCGGACTGCGAAAGACGCTGGCGGAAAAGTTCGACGACGAGCTGAAGTTCTTCAAGGGCTGGATCGACAAGCCGAAGGCGGTCGGTTCGATCGTCCCGACCAGTTCCATCACCGCAGGCAAGATGGCCTCGATCGTCGATCCGACATCCGGCCTGCCGGTGCTCGAGGTCGGGCCCGGTACAGGCGTCATCACACGCGCCATCCTCGCCCAGGGCATAAAGCCTGAGAATCTCTACGCGGTCGAATATTCCACTGATTTCGTGCGCCATCTGCGCCAGCTTTATCCAGGCGTCAACGTCATCGAGGGCGACGCCTTCAATCTCGACGCGACGCTTGGCGACAAGCGCGACCTGATCTTCGATTCCGTGATATCGGGGGTGCCGCTGCTCAATTTCCCTGTCGCCCAGCGCATCGCCTATGTCGAGAGCCTGCTCGACCGTATCCCGGCCGGCCGGCCGATCGTGCAGCTGACTTACGGGCCGCTGTCGCCGATCCCGCCGGGCCGCGGCGACTATACGGTCGAGCATTTCCATTTCGTCATCCGCAACATTCCGCCGACGCAGCTTTGGATCTACCGACGCGGGGCCGCATGAATTGAAGCGTTGGGTTTGAATAGCACTTGTCTTATACCCATCGGGTGACAAGGCAGACCCATGGCTGTGATCCCGAAAATTCTCGTCGTCGCCGGTTCGGTGCGCAGCGGCGCCTATAGCGGCAGGACCGCCGACGTGGCACAGAAGGAACTTGCCATGCAGGGCGCCGAGGTGACCCGCATCTCGCTCGCCGACTATCCGTTGCCGATCCTCGACCAGGATTTGGAAAAGGAAGAAGGCATTCCCGACAATGCTTTCAAGCTCGGCCGGATGATCGCCGCCCATGACGGGCTGCTGATCGCGACGCCCGAATATAACGGCTCCATTCCACCGTTGCTCAAGAACAGCATCGACTGGGTTAGCCAGCTGCGCAAGGATGGCGGCCGGACGTTCAGGCCGCTTGCCGGCAAGGTCGCCGGCCTCTGCTCGTCTTCCAACGGACCCTTCGGCGGGATACGCTGCATCAACCATCTGCGCGCCGTTCTGGTACGCTGCCGGATGGAGGTGGTGACACCGGAATGCTCGGTGCCGGAGGGCGGCAACGCCTTCGACGACGAGGGCAAGTTCAGGGACGAGAGACTACGCCAATCGATGGAGCACCTATGCCGAACGCTGATCGAAACCTCACGTATGCTGTCGACGCGGATCGAGGCATGATCCCGGACGCCGCGCATGCCGACACGATGCAGGAACGGCTGATCGTCGGCCTCGACCTGCCGACGCTGAAGGAAGCCGAGAAGGCGGTGCGCGAGCTCGACGGGATCGTCTCCTTCTACAAGATCGGTTACCAGCTCGCCTTTGCCGGCGGGCTCGACTTCGCCCGCGAGCTGGCCAGCGGCGGCACCAGGATCTTTCTCGACATGAAGCTGCTCGACATCGACAACACGGTGGCCAAGGGGGTCGAAAACATCGCCAGGATGGGCATGAGCATGCTGACCATCCATGCCTATCCGAAGACGATGAAGGCGGCGGTCGAGGCTGCCAGGGGCAGCGACCTTTGCCTGCTCGGGGTCACCGTGCTGACCTCGATGGACGAGCAGGACGTGATCGATGCCGGCTATGAGTATGATCCGCATACACTGGTGCTGAGGCGCTCCGAGCAGGCGCTGCATGCCGGCATGGGCGGCATCGTCTGCTCGGCCGAAGAAGCCGAGGCGGTGCGCCGCATCGTCGGCCCCGACCTGGCCGTGGTGACGCCGGGAATCCGGCCGAAGGGCAGCGACCATGGCGACCAGAAACGGGTGGTGACGCCGGCGCAAGCGATCCGCAACGGCTCCAGCCATCTCGTCATCGGCCGGCCGATCGTCGGAGCGGCCGACAGGCGGGCGGCGGCGGAAGCGATCCTCGATGAAATGCGCTCGGCCTGAGGACCAATTCCGAAACTTGCTCCGGCGGCCGTGTGACGGCGTTTTCTCCGCTTCCGGTGCTCACGTACTTTAAGTACGCTCCGCTCCGGTTCTCGAAGACACCCCCAGCCATCTCACCGGAGCGACTTTCAACATCGGTCCGCGCACGGCCAAAAACCAGGAGAAATACCATGCCCAAGGGATACTGGATCGCTCGCGTCGACGTGCGCGATGCGGAAGGCTACAAGGACTATGTCGCAGCTGCCAAACCGGCCTTCGACTGCTTCGGCGCCAAGTTCCTGGCGCGTGGCGGCGCGCATGAGAAGGCCGAGGGGCCGGGCCGCGACCGCAACGTGATCATCGAGTTTCCGTCGCTTGCGGCGGCGCATGACTGCTACCACTCGCCCGAATACCAGCGCGCCGTCGCGATCCGCCAGAAGGTGGCCGAGGGCGAAATCGTGCTGGTCGAGGGGATTTAGGCGAGAAGCCGGCTCGCCGCTGTCTCCGCCATCGCATCGGCGAGGCTCAAGCCCCATTGCTGGCGACAGTAATCGCGGAAATCGAAGCAGGGCAGGCCGGGGCAGACCTCGAACTCGATGAGGTGGACGCTGTCGTCGGCTTCGACCCGGAAGTCGATGGAAAAGACGTCGCGCAGGCCAAGCCCGACCATCAGGCGTTCGGCGATGCGACGGATTCTTGCATCGGCTTCAGGCTGGCTGCCGGCGACCGGCAGCAGCACCGGCTCGGTATATTTTCCCGCAGCTTTCGCCGCTGCGCCGGTATCGCCGTAAAGCGCCAAGCTGTCCTGCATGGTCTGGAAATCGCCGCCCGAATCGACAAAGGCGATGCCCAGCGCCTCGACGCCGGTATCCGGCCTCAATCCGAGAAAACTGGCGCGCGCGTTGCGGCCGGCGACATAGGGCTGGACGATGACATCGTCGCGATAGGCGGCGAAGACGCGCCGGCTAAGCTCCAGCGCATGGCCGAGATCGTGGCAGTGCGAATCCGGCCAGATGCCGATCTTGGCGCCGAGCCGGTTCGGCTTGACGAACCAGCCGGCGGGCGAGGCCGGTGGCGCGACCAGCCAGGCGCCGTCACGGGCAAGGCCCGCCCGTGGCATCGGCAGGCCAAGCGCGCCGAGCACGGCGCCGGACCGGAACTTGTCCTGACAGAGCGCGAACAGCGCATCGTCGGCGCCGATCGCCTTCACGCCATTCAGCCGTGCCAGAGCCGGTGCCGCGCCGCCGCGGAAATAGGCAATGCCGTCGGTCAGCGTCCAGACTAGCCTGGTCTTCGGATCCTCGCCGCCGAGAACTCTTGCGGCGTCGTCGAGCGCCACCGGCGCAAATGACAGGCCGCGCTTCTGGCAAGCGGCGGCAAGTGCGTCGAATTCAGCAGCGAAGTCGGTCGATTGCGCCAGATAGGAAGCGATTTCGGCGGCACGCTCCGGCACGTGGCTATCGGCAACCAGGCGATCGAGGCAAGCCTTTTCCGGCTCGTAGACAAGGATCAGCTTCGGCTCGCGGCTTGACATGATCGAAACGATTTCCCGGCAGCACGATTGCCTAAAGCAATTCCAGGAAAAGTGTGAAACGGCTTTCCGTCCGGAATTGCGTCAAAACAAAGAGATAGAGCGGTTCAGCGTTCCCGCGAAACGATGAAGCGTTCAAGCATCGCACGGCGAGCGCATTCGGCTTTCGCGGAACCGACGTCAGCCGGACGCCTGCACGACAGTGCTAGATATGGGTCTAGCCAATCAGCACGCGTGGCTCGAAGCGACCATTGACTGGAATGTCGAGCATGAATGTCATGCCGGCTTGCGGGTCGAGCAGGCGCTGCTTCTCGCTCTTGCCCGACCAGGCGGAGGTGACCGCCAGCCGGTCGGCGTTCCTGCCGACGAAAGCTGGACAGGACGGCTGCGTCGCCGGCATCGCCACCGAACGGATAAGCTTGCCGTCGGGTCCATAGGCTTCGACGACGCTGCCGCCCCAGCAGGCGTTCCACAATATGCCGTCGCGGTCGAGCACCGAACCATCGATATAGCCCTTGGCCGAACGGTGATCGACGAAGACCTTCGGTTCGCCAACCGGCAGTCCGGTCGCCGGATCGCAGCCGACGCGCATCAACAGGCCGGTGCTGGTGTCGGTGTAATAGGCAATGGTCCCATCCTCGGAAAAGCAGATCGAGTTGGGCACAGTGATGTCGGCATAAAGCCGGCGCAGCTCGCCCTTGAAGAACCAGTAGATCGAACCGGCACCCTTCTCCTCGCCCTTGCCCATGGTGCCGACCCACAGCGCGCCGCAAGGGTGAACGCGTGAATCGTTCGAGCGGGTGACCGTATTGTCGGCCTCGATCGGCGTGTGCAGCGTCAGCTTGCCGGTCGCGACGTCGCGGACATGCAGGCCGGTCTCGGTGGCGATCAGCTGGCGTTGGTCGTCGATGATGCAGATGGCGCTGGCCATCTGACCGAGCTGGTGGATTTTGACAGCACCGCCCGACAGGCGCTGTTCGAGGAGCTGGCCGTTGACGATGTCGAACCAGTAGAGCGTGTCGGTGGCAGGGTCATAGCTTGGTCCCTCGCCGAGTTGGCAGACATGGTCGGAAAAAACCGAAACAATGGTCTCGCTCATCATGCCGCTCCAAACGCCGCGTCCCAGGCCTGAACTGCGGCTTTCGCTCGCGCTGCCACTTCGTCGACGCTCATGCCCGGCTTGAAGAGGCTGGAGCCAAGACCGAAGACGCTGACGCCGGCTGCCTTGTAGCCGGCAAAATCCTTATCTGAAACGCCGCCGACCGCGCCGACCAGCACACTGGCCGGCAGCACCGCGCGCATCGCCGAAATGCCTGCCGCGCCAAGCACGCTCGCCGGGAAGAATTTCAATGCCGAGGCACCGAGCCGGATTGCTTGAAATGCCTCGGTCGGCGTGAACACGCCGGGCATCGTCACCATGCCGTAGTGCATGGCCCGGCCCATGACCGCGGCATCGATATTGGGGCTGACCA
The DNA here is from genome assembly GCF_040318575.1 of Mesorhizobium sp. M1088. Lineage (NCBI taxonomy): Bacteria > Pseudomonadati > Pseudomonadota > Alphaproteobacteria > Hyphomicrobiales > Phyllobacteriaceae > Mesorhizobium > Mesorhizobium sp. M1088. The sequence continues at coordinate 81,093 of NZ_JAMYMO010000006.1, forward strand.
GCAGCCGCCCGCCGGCCTTGTGCAGGCCGTCGACATCGGCGGCGCTGAGCACCGTGCCGGCACCGACCAAGGCTGTTGGAGGAAGCGCTCCGACAATGCTGGCGATGGAGGCGTAAGGATCGGGCGAGTTGAGCGGCACCTCGATCGCTTCGATACCGGCGCCGAAGATCGCCTGGCCGATCGCCACCGCCTCGCTTGGCTTGAGGCCACGCAGGATGGCGACCAGACCCCGCTCGAGCTTTGGAAAAGGTGCGGTTTCGGTCATGCGGCAACTCCATTTCCAGCGATCATGCCATTTTCGCGCGCGGCTTCAGCAAGACCGGCACGCACCGCCTCGTCGGCGTCGACCACCCTGACCGCGAGCCCGGCAAGGCCGAGGGCGTCGGCATAGAGCTTGCCGAGTGCGCCCGACGCGATCAGCACGACGGGCACGGCACTCGCCCCATAACGGCGACTTGCCGAAGCGATCTCGCCGCCGATCAGCAGGCCGGACAGGCAGGCGGCGGCATCCTCGGGCTTCAGATCCTGCAGCAGGCTGGCGGCGCGGATCGAGAACAGTCTTGAACCGATGTCACCGCCTTCGGCCAACGCCTTCAGGCACCACTCCCGGAAAAATGGATTTTCGGCGGCAACCGGCTTCGGCGGCTCGCCCAGCGAATGGCGCAGGATCGAGTGCGCGGCCAGCACCGAAAACAGCTCGCCGGTCGGCCAGGTGCCGAAACCGGCAACAGAGCCGTCCTCGACCAGCACCCATTTCGAATGGGTGCCAGGCATGCAGACGAGATGGCGTCCCTTTGCCGGCAAACCGGCGCCGGCAAGCTGCGTCTCCTCGCCGCGCATGACATCCGGGGCGTCGGCCAGACGCTGGGCAAGGCCGGGCACGATGCGGATGTCGCGGCGCTGGCCGGGAATGCGGGCAGCGCCGGCGAGAATAGCGCCGATCGGCGCCGGCACGCTGACATAGGGTGCCTCCAGCCAGCCCTGGCGCGAACCGGCCATGCCGCAAATGATGACCGGCAGCGCCTCGGCCGCGCCCAAGGCAGCCAGATGCCCTTCGAGAATGGACGAAAATCCTTTATTAGCCTGGGCGGTGATCAGCCCGTCATCGCCGCGCCGCTCGGCGAGAACCTTGCCGGCGCCGTCGAGCAGCCAGACCCTCATGCGGGTGGTGCCCCAGTCGACGGCCGCGACGGAAGCTGCCTTGCTCGATGAGATCACAGGAATCCCCCATCGACGATCAGCATCTGCGCGGTCAGCATGCGTGAGGCATCCGACGCCAGGAACAGCACAGTGCCGACAATGTCTTCCGGCTGCATCACCTCTTTGATGCACTGTTTGGCGACATGAGCGGCGAGCGCTTCTTCGGTGACCCAGAGCTTTCTCTGCCGCTCGGTGATCACCCAGCCGGGCGCGATCGCGTTGACACGGATGCCGTCGACGCCGAGCTTGCCGGCAAGACCCTTGGTGAGACCGACGATGCCGGCCTTGGCGGCGGTGTAGGCCGGCATATCGGGATGGTTGATGAGAAACGACGTCGAGGTGAAGTTGATGATCGAGCCGCCGCCGGCCCGCTTCATGCCCGGCGCCACCGCCTGTGCGCTGAAGAAATGCGGGCGCAGGTTGATGGCATGGTTGTTGTCCCAGAACTCCACCGTGACGTCTTCGACGGCATGGCGGTCATCCTGCGCGGCATTGTTGATCAGCACGGTCACGTCGCCATGCGCCTTGGCGGCTTTAGCCGCCGATAGCCGCAACGCCTCGATGTCGCGTATGTCGGTCTTGAGATAAAGCGGCCGCCGGCCCAGTTCCTTGTCTAACCGATCGGCCAGCGCCACACTCGGACGGTCCGCGATATCGATGAAGGCGACCTTTGCCCCCTGGCGGACAAAACCTTCGGTCAAGGCAGCACCAATGCCGGAGCCGCCGCCGGTGATCAGCACCGAAGCGCCTTCGAGGTCGGCAAAGCGTGCCGATGGCATCATGAAATTCTCTCCCGGTCCAATGATCTCGGTCGGCCGGCGCGCATCCTATCCAGCCGTGTCGGGCGGGCAAGGGCGAAAGAGTGGATTGTCAGGACTTATGTCCGACAAAAGGCCGCACGGGCCGCCGATCGATCAGCTGCCCAGCCGGACGCGGTACAATTCGACTGCGGCTCCGCTGGTCCCGGCAACCGGCTCAAGCCATTCCGGCACGCTGCCGCGCATCAGCCCGGCAAGAAAGCCTGCCGGCGCATTGGCTGCGAGGAGCTTGGTTTCGGCGCTGCCGGGGCACAGCGCGACGAGGCCGACGTGATGATCCGCCACGACCGTCCTGGCATCGGCATCGGACCCAAGGAAGGCATCGAGCGCCAGCAGGTTGCCGGCGACGTTGCGATGATAGGGCCCGGCGAAGACGCGATGTCCGGAATAGGCCAGGATCGGCGATCCGAGATTGGAAATTGCCAGTATGGTGGTGCCTGGCAGGCGGCCAAGCGCCGCAAAGGAGGCCATGCGCTGGCAAGCGACATCGGCGCCGTCGCCATTATCCGCCGTGGTGTTGCTGTCGTCGAAGGCTACCGAGGTCGCCGCGGCAGCCCCAGTCCAGACGGCATTCACTGAAACCAGCCAGACGGCGGCCATGCGCAGCGCCACGCCGCGCGACGGGCTGACCTCTGCCCGTTGACGCCATTTGGCAATCCAGGCGGCAAGCGGGATGACGGCGAAGGCGATCGAGAATGTCGAACCGCGCACCTGCCAGGCACTGACCATGAAGGCCACGACAAGCAGCGCGCCGACAAGGCTGTCCTGCCGCCGCCAGCCGCCACGGCCAAGGCGAAGCGCCATCAGCACGAGCGCGATGAGCGGCGTGGCATAGCGCGCCACCACCCCGGCCGGATCTTCAGCGAGCAGCTTGAACAGCGACTGCGCCTCGTCGATGTGATCAAGCCATAGCTCCTTGAGGCGCGGATCGAGGTTGGCGTAGGGCGCTGCCAGGCATTGTGGGAACAAAAAGACGATGACAGCGGCCAATACCAGGGCAAGCAGGCCAAGCGAGGCGATGCGCCGTTGGCGCGTGCGGCCGGCGGGCTCGATCGACGCTATCGCCGCAAGGCCGGTTCCGGCAATCGCCGCGACGACGAACTGCACGGCCGAGAAGGCGTCGCATTGCGCCTGACCCCAGGCAGACGGCGCAATGGTGGCGACAAAGACGAGAGCGGACACGCCGGCAAAGCCGAGGCCGAAATCCCGGGCGATCAGCCTCTCGCCATTGGCGCCGAGGGCGAACAGCATGGCAACAGAGGCGCCGATGGTGGCCACATAAGGCGCGGTCTCCATGCCGACGGCCAGCATCAATCCGGTGCACAGGCCGGAGAGCAATGCCGCCGGCCTGCGCGTTGGCGCTTCAAGCAACAGGCTCAGGCTGGCCATGCTCAGCATCAGCTGGACATTGTGGTGATCGAGCGCGCCAGGCGAAAAAATGCCGAGGAAATACAGTGCGGCAGCGCCGATCACGACAGCGGGCAGCACGGCGCTGTCACCGGCAAAGCTGCGCGCGGCGCGAGCCGTGAAAAATACGGTCAGGCAGAAGAGCAGCGCCGGCCACAGCACTTGCGCAACATTCTCGGCAAAGGCCGCGCTGCCGGTCAGGGCCGATACGGCGATGATGATGGCGGCGATCGGCGCATCGACCAGCCGCGACCAATGCATGACGAAACCGCCTTCCAGGCCCATCCTGTACTGGTGGAGATCGAACCACCTTTGGCCGGCCAGCATGTCGCGAACTTCGACGAGGCGCAGCAGATTGTCGTTGTCGCCGCCGGCATTGGTCAGTGCCGGGAAGCCGGCAAAGGCATTGACGGCAAGCGCCAGCGCCGTGGCAAGCAGCGCCAGCGCGATATCGGACCTCCAAATGGAGGCGCCATCGTCGGCTGTGCTCATATCGGGACCTTTGGAAGGAATACGGTGCGGTTTAAACCTAGCCTTAACAGCTTCAATAAATAGTAAAGCCGCCCGAGCGAGGCCGGCGTTTGAGCGGTCAGGGGCCTTACAGGGCATCCGGAGACGAAAATGCCACAAGAAGTGCGCCATGAGCCGAGCATCGCCGTGCTCCTGCCTTGCTACAATGAGGAGCTGACGATCGGCGAAGTGGTGCGGCGCTTTCGCGAAACGCTGCCTGCCGCCGCGATCTATGTCTACGACAACAATTCGCGCGACCTGACGGCGCTCCGAGCCCGCGCCGCCGGCGCCATCGTGGTGCGCGAGCCGCGCCAGGGCAAAGGCAATGTCGTGCGCCGCATGTTCGCCGACATCGAGGCCGACATCTACCTGATGGCCGACGGCGACGGCACCTATGCGCCGGAGGACGCGCCGCAACTGATCAACACGCTGCTGACCGAGCGCTCCGACATGGTGGTGGGCACCAGGCGCGGCGTCGCCAACGACGCCGGCAGGACAGGCCACGCCTTCGGCAACCGCATCTTCAACAGCCTCTACAAACGTTTGTTTGGCTCGGACTTTACCGATATCTTCTCGGGTTACCGCGCCTTCACCAGGCGCTTCGTCAAGAGTTTTCCCGCCGTTTCCGGCGGTTTCGAGATCGAGACCGAAATGTCGGTGCACGCCTCGCAGCTCAAATTGCCGGTCAGCGAGATCGGCCTCGACTATGGCCGCCGGCCGGAAGGCTCCTCGTCGAAGCTGTCGACCTTTCGCGACGGCGCGAAGATCCTGTGGATGTTCGCCATGCTGATGAAGGAGACGCAGCCGCTGCGTTTCTTCGGCGCTTTTTCGGTGTTCTTCCTGGCATCAAGCCTGTTTCTGATGGCCCCGGTGCTGATCGAGTTCGCCGAAACCGGGCTTGTGCCGCGCATGCCGACGTGGGTGCTGTCGGTCGGGCTGCTGCTGCTGTCGATGCTGGCGGCGGTGACCGGGGTAATCCTCGATTCGGTGTCGCGCGGCCGGGCCGAACAGAAGCGCATCTTCTATCTGTCGATGCCTTCCGGCCGCGTCGAACGCGAACGCGCAAGTGCGCTCGCGACTTTGAAGACCGGACCGCGCAAGACCCCGCGGGCGGCTTAGAGCCCTAAATGGGACGCCTCGCCCGCTTCATTGTCGCCGGCGGCATCGGCTTCGTCGCCGACGCGGCGGCGCTTTGGCTGGTGTTGGCGATAGCGCCGCTTGGCCCCTTCGCGGCTCGCATCATCTCGATCGGTTTTGCCCTGTCCGTCACCTGGCTGATCAACCGCCATCTGACCTTCTCGCCTTCCAGCCGCGGCGTCGCGCAAGAGGGCGCACGCTATGGCGGCGTCGGCATCGCCACCAGCCTCGTCAATTATCTCGTCTATTGCGCCATGCTGTTCGCGCTGCCGATGGTGCCGCCGCTCGTCGCCCTTGCGGTCGCCTCGCTGGTTGCCATGGCGCTGTCCTTCCTCGGCTATTCCAAGCTGGTCTTCGACCGCTGAACGCACATCGCATTGGGGTCTGCGCCAGAAGCGCAGCCTCATCATGACCTTGGCCGATTGGCAGAGGCCGCCGATTTCCTTATATCGCTCTCGTCGATGCATCGGCCCGAAAAATCGGAATCGATTTTCGGAAAGCGCGATGCATCGATTCAAAGTGTTGGAGCGTATGTGCGTCCAGGTGGACGCACGTTCGTTGCAACTGCGCCGGAGAGCTGCCATGCCCCTGAAAGTCGCCGTCCAGATGGACCACATCTCCACCGTGTCGGTAGCCGGCGACACGTCGTTTGCGCTGTCGCTGGAGGCGCAGCGGCGCGGCCACCAGTTGTTCCACTACACGCCCGACCGGCTGTCGCTGCGCGACGGCAAGGTGTTTGCCCGTATCGAGGCGATGCAGGTTCGCGACGAGAGGGGCAACCATTATTCGCTGGGCGATGAAATCCGCACCGATCTTTCGGAGATGGACATCATCCTTTTGCGGCAGGATCCACCCTTCGACATGAACTACATCACCACCACGCATATCCTCGAGCGCATCCATCCGAAGACCCTGGTGGTCAACGACCCTGCCTGGGTGCGCAACAGCCCGGAAAAGATCTTCGTCACTGAATTTCCCGACCTGATGCCGGACACGCTGATCACCAAGGACCCGCTCGAGGTCGCAGCCTTCCGCAAGGAGTTCGGCGATATCATCGTCAAACCGCTCTACGGCAATGGCGGGGCCGGCATCTTCCACCTGCACGAGGCCGACCGCAACCTCGCCTCGCTGCTCGAAATGTTCGGCCAGTTGTTCCGCGAACCCTACATCGTGCAGCGCTACCTCAAGGAGGTGCGGGCTGGCGACAAGCGCATTATCCTGATTGACGGCGAGCCTGTCGGCGCGATCAACCGCGTGCCGGCCGAGCATGATTCGCGCTCCAACATGCATGTCGGCGGCCGCGCCGAAAAGACCGAATTGACGGAACGCGAACGCGAGATCTGCGCCCGCATCGGCCCCTCGCTGAAAGAGCGCGGCTTCATCCTCGTCGGCATCGACGTCATCGGCGACTACATGACTGAGATCAACGTGACCTCACCGACCGGCATACGCGAAGTGCAGCGCTTCGGCGGCGCCGACATCGCCAGCCTGTTCTGGGATGCCGTGGAGGAGAAGCGCAACTAGCCTCGCTTCGCGAGCGGCCGCGTTGCAAACCATTGCAGCCGTTGCGCTCAGCTGTTCCCCAAATGTTCTTGCCTTCGCCGGGCGATTATATATTTGACAAACCCGGCAAAAGGAATAAGGACATGCGCGTAAATGAATTTGAAGGAGTGATCCTTGAAGGAGTGACGGGCGGGGATTCAGGATTCCCCGTCCTTTTGCTGACCGATACCGAAAGCGGTCAGCTTGTGCTAAGAGCAATCAACGAGGGGGGGTTCTCATGCACAGACATAGATATGTTGGGCGTTCTCAGGTGGGTGGAGAACCTTTCGCCTGGATCGGTGGATATTGATGCTGCCGCTCGCGCCCTTGCCGCTAGAGCGGGTGCTGCAGGACATTAAGGGAGCCATAGCAGCTAGACTTTACTATCCGGCCCTTCTGGTGGCCCTGACTGTTCCAGAGATTTGCGCGGCCTTGGCATTAGATCGAAATGTGTTCGTGAAAGAGAAGCACTACATCGCATTCATAGACAAATACACCACCGAACCAGAGCTTGGTCTTTCAGGAATCGATTGCTTTCGCTTGCGTGGCGGCGTTGTCCATCGGGCAGATTTCCGAGCACACCCATTCTTCGGTACAACTCATGTAATTTTTACTACACCAGAAACAGGAACGTCGATGCATGCGTTTTCGATGGTTCATGGCGACAAGACTGCAGCGATGTTCGATTTGAAACTGTTCTGTGACGCGATGGACTTAGCCGCACGGAGATGGTCAGAGGACCACAAATCTGACCCGCAAGTGGCTGAGAACTTAAAAAATCTAATCAGCCCGAGACCTAATGGCGTCCCCCCGTTCATCGAAGGATTCGCGGTCGTCGCCAGCGGTGAGTAGTGGGATTAAGCGCCTACCCAGCCGTAGGTTTATTGGTCGCCACTCTTTTCTTTCCGGCCTTTTGGCGGCGACGCCTTCGCCACCTTCTTCAACACGCGGTCAAAGGCTTCCTCTGACTGGTCGGTTTCCAGTTCGCGGGCAGCTCGCTTGAACTTGTCGAGTTGACTCTTGTCGGTTGATATTGATTGATCTTTCGGCATGGCTCTTGAACTTTCCCAGCTTTTTGACTTGCTCGCAAAACGTATAGACCCACTCCAAGTGGGGACGCTTCCACCGTCAGTAGCTGAATTCATTTCGGCGTCACTCTCGCATGTGTATCTATCAAACTACTCTCTTAACCACATACTCGAAGGGCACGATGACGTTTCTCGCTTTGACCTACTCTGCATCCCGATGATGATTTCACACGGTATGTGGGTGGGCCAGAACAATCGGTTCGGCCGGAATGACAGACCGAATTCGGCCTGCGTTAGTTTCGTCCACCCAGAAACAGGCATTCGCTACTTAGGGTCTGTCAAGTCGGCGGCCGATGGATATGAGGTCTATTTGAGCACCTTCCACAGGACAAAGCCCAGACAGACCCGCTCGATTCTTACCAGGGGCCCATTGCTCCAAGGGCACCTATGACTAGGGGGACGGTCTAGGCGATCCGTCCCCCCAAAGTCGCTGGCGCGGTAGGGCCTACCTTGAACCCTACAATACGCTCCCATGGCCTAACATGGTGCTACGGCAGGCAGATTATCACCGTGTCGCGCGCCGCGTATCTCAAGAAATAGATCTCCCCTGAGCATTTCAACCCTAGCAAAAAAAATAGCTGGTGTGAATCACCTATCGTCGGGAACCCTTTATTTTTTATTCCTGTACCGAAACGAGCCTTTCCACAACGGGAGTTTAAGCTGGACAGGCTTTCGATAATGCTCCTTCTTCGCGTCAAGCAGGTTGCCGGTACGTGAGGCGCTTACCCTTGGCGCCCTTCAAAGCGATGAGCGAGCGAACATTGTCTTCAATGCCCATGGCCGAACGGTTCGAATAACGGAAATCGAATTCGGCCAGATAGCGGTGCAGATGGTGTTCGGCGCAATGCTGGTAAACGCCTTTCATGCCGCGCTTGAAGATCGAATAATAGCCTTCCACGGTGTTGGTGTGGACGATGCCGCGAACGTATTCCTCGCGACCATGATTGATTTTGCCGTGGGCTGCGAACTCGGGACCGATGTTGTCGTAAACGCGCGCCTCATCGGACATGAAGACGCTTTCCTTGTGGATGTTGGCGTTGACGATCGGCAGGACGCGGGCAACCGAAGCGCTGTCGATATGGAACGAGCGGGCAATGCCGCCACGCTCGACAAGCGTAAGCACGGTGTTCTTGTGAGCCGCGCCGGTCCTCTGCTTCGGAACGCCAGCGAGACGGCCGATGTAGGTTTCGTCAACCTCAACGAACTTGCCGTTGCCGCCCATAGGCGTGAAGTCATCCGAGCGCATGGCCTCGCGAATGCGGTGCGACAGGAACCAAGCCGTCTTGTAGGTGCATTCCAGAACGCGGTGCAACTGGTGCGAGGAAATTCCCTTCTTTGACGAGCACATGAGGTGGATGGCCTGCAACCACTTGTGCAGCGGAAGGTGGCTTTCCTCGAAGATCGTACCCATGCGAACCGTGAACTGGCCACGGCAGGCCGAGCACTTGTAAAGGCCATGGCGCTCGACGCCGTGCGGGTTCTTCTTCGAAGGCTTCGAGCGGACGCCAGCCAGCTTGTAGTGCTTATCCATCGAACCGCACTTGGGGCAAACCGGACCCTGTGGCCACAGCATGCCCTCTACATGTTCAAATGCGGCGGCCTCGTTATGGAAATAGGGGCGGGACAGAACGGACATGGCGATAACTCCTTGGATTCGTTATCGCTCATCCCGTTGGGTTTGTCAAATATATAATCGCCCTTCGCCGGAAATCTGTGGTTGTCTCCGGTGACGCCGTTCGCGGCATGATCGCAAAGGCTTGGGGCAAAAGCCTGCATCCGGGGTGAAGACATGGTGGCGCGGGTTCGCACGGTTGCTTTCCAGGGCATCGAGGCCGTGCCAGTCGACGTGCAGGTGATGATCGCGCCGGGCAAGGTCAACATGCACATCGTCGGGCTGGCCGACAAGGCTGTAGCCGAAAGCCGCGAGCGGGTGCAGGCAGCGCTGCATGCATCCGGCCTGTCGATGCCGTCGAAAAAGGTCACCGTCAATCTGGCGCCGGCCGACCTGCCCAAGGAAGGCAGCCACTACGATCTGCCGATCGCCCTCGGGCTGATGGCGGCGCTCGGCGCCATTCCGGGCGACATGCTGGCCGGCTATGTCGTGCTTGGCGAATTGTCGCTCGACGGAACCATCGCCGCGGTGGCTGGCGCGCTGCCGGCGGCAATCGGTGCCAACGCCGAAGGCAAGGGCTTGATCTGCCCGTTCGCCTGCGGGCCGGAAGCGGCCTGGGCCGGCAAGGACTTCGACATATTGGCGCCGCGCAGCCTGATCGCCATCGCCAATCATTTTCGCAGCACGCAGGTTCTGTCACGGCCGGAAGCCGGCATCCATGCCGCGGCGCGCGACCTGCCCGACCTTGCCGACATCAAGGGCCAGGAGACCGCCAAGCGGGCGCTGGAGGTGGCGGCCGCCGGCGGCCACAATCTTTTGATGGTCGGACCGCCGGGGTCGGGAAAGTCGATGCTGGCGCAGCGGCTGCCGTCGATCCTACCGCCGCTGGCGCCCAGGGAATTGCTCGAAGTCTCGATGATCGCCTCGGTGGCCGGCGAACTCGGCGAAGGAAAACTCACCGACCGGCGGCCGTTCCGCGCGCCGCATCATTCGGCCTCGATGGCGGCGATGGTCGGCGGCGGGTTGCGCGTGCGGCCGGGCGAGGCTTCGCTTGCCCATCACGGCGTGCTGTTCCTCGACGAATTTCCCGAATTCTCGCCGCAGGCGCTCGATGCACTGCGCCAGCCGCTCGAGACCGGCGACTGCATGATTGCGCGCGCCAATCATCGCGTCACCTATCCGGCGCGTATCCAGCTGGTCGCGGCGATGAACCCGTGCCGTTGCGGCATGGCCGGCGAGCCGGGCTATCGCTGCCTGCGCGGCGATCGCTGCCGCACCGACTACCAGGCGCGCATTTCCGGCCCGCTGCTCGACCGTATCGATCTCAGGATCGAGGTGCCGGCGGTCTCGGCCAGCGATCTGATCCGGCCGGACCGGGCCGAGAAAAGTGCCGCCGTCGCACTACGTGTTGCCCGCGCCCGTACGATCCAGCGCGAGCGCTTCGAGCGGCTCGGCGCGACCGCCACCACCAACGCCCATTGCTCGCCGTCAGTCATCGAGGAGATCGCCATGCCCGATGCCGCCGGCCTGTCGCTGCTCAGGGACGCCAGCGAAAAGCTCGGCTTTTCCGCACGAGCCTATCACCGCGTCTTGAAGGTGGCGCGGACCCTGGCCGATCTCGAGGCCAGCGAGACGGTCGGCCGCATCCATCTGGCCGAAGCGATTTCCTATCGTATGAGTTCGGAACGGATGGCGCAGGCGGCGTAGACGCGGCCGTCCTGCGGCCGAACAGGATGAAGAGCTCCGGTCAGTTGCCGATGCGGATTCCGATCTCTTTCGCTTCGAGGTCAACAAGTAAACTATTCGTTTCAAAATATCGTATGCCAATGATGTTGTGGCCGATCGTTGGAGAGAATTCCAACTCGGATCCGTATGATGTGTCGAATTTCCACTCCCCCAGCATCGCGATTTTTACGGCGACTCTGGTACCGATATGCATGGATCCGCTTGAATCTTTTGGCGGGTTGTCCGCTATTACGATTGTGGAATTTCCCGTGTCGTAAAGCGTTGGCCGGCAAGTTGTTTTTTCTTTCAACAAGATACATGAACCTATGGTTGGGAAGTCATAGCGATCGCTAGCGGTTTTCCATTTATTCATATTGAACCCGCTTTTCACGCTGTCCGATATCCCAATGTGAAGCGCCTTAACCACCGGGCAATTCGCATCCTCGTTCGTGCAAGCTCTCCAATCGGTCCCAATCGAAGAGAGATAATACCCCTTTCGCAAACCACTTTTGGGGCTCACGGCATCCATTGGGGATTTCAGCATTCGATTTGGTCCGCCGCCTCCAATAGGGGAAATGCCAAAAATGCCCTTTGGCCAGAGCCGGCCGCCGACAATTTCACCTGTGCTGCGTCTAACTTTCTTGTATCGAATAAGGAAGGGGATGGATGCCTCGGTGGAAACAGAAGCGCCTCGGGAGCCGAAAGTCACTTGAGCCAACGCAACATTTCCGTACTCATCGTAGGTTCCGTACTTCATGACGGCTTTTTGGGTGGTAACGGTTATCCCATCTAGTTCCAGATCTTTCGTGATTTTTATTCCTTCGACGGAACACAGCTTCTTAGGAAGCACAGAAGCACAGTCGATCGTCATGCCACTGGATCCGGTATCCAATAAGAGTGGTTGATTTATTTTTCGGTTACCGAGGGACAGCACCTTAACATACAGCATCCGGATATTGGGTGGATTTCCCGGGTATTCCAATTTTATCAGAGGCACAGCTAACGGCACCTCTTCTGCAGCTTGGATCGGCAGCGAGTCGAGTAGCAATGCCCCCCAAATAACTAATATCGATACAAAGACTTTTCTGACGTTTAGTTCAGACTTGTTTTTGCTCATTCGCCCCTCGCGAATCCGCTCGCACGCTATCTGCGGAGCAAATCGTAATAGCCAATCAAGCCTCCACCCTACAGTGAATTGTGAAAACATTTAATGCTTGGCGATCCGCAACAGCTTATAGCCCGACTGTCATAGGTTTTATCCCGCCCGCTCCCGCGTCTTCAGCTCCAGCCGCCGTGCGTGCAGCACTGGCTCGGTGTAGCCGTTGGGCTGGATGCGGCCTTTGAAGACCAGGTCGCAGGCGGCGAGGAAGGCGATGGACTTGTCGAAATCCGGCGCCATCGGCCGGTAGAGCGGATCGCCTTGGTTCTGGCGGTCGACGATCGCCGCCATGCGTTTCATCGTCTCCATGACCTGCTCGGGCGTGCAGACGCGGTGATGCAGCCAGTTGGCGATGTGCTGCGAGGAGATGCGCAGCGTGGCGCGGTCCTCCATCAGACCGACGTCGTTTATGTCAGGCACTTTCGAACAGCCGACGCCCTGGTCGATCCAGCGCACGACATAGCCCAGAATGCCTTGCGCATTGTTGTCGAGCTCCTTCTGGATGTCTTCTGGCGACCAGTTCGGCCGCACAGCGACCGGCACCGACAAGATGTCGTCGAGTTTTGCCTTGGGCCGGCTCTTCAGCGCCGCTTGCACGGCATGGACGTCGACCTTGTGATAATGGGTGGCGTGCAGCGTCGCCGCCGTCGGCGACGGCACCCAGGCGGTGTTGGCGCCGGCCTTGGGATGCGCGATTTTCTCGGCCAGCATCGCCGCCATAAGGTCGGGCATCGCCCACATGCCTTTGCCTATCTGGGCGTGGCCGGCCAACCCACATTCCAGCCCGATGTCGACGTTCCAGGCTTCGTAGGCGGCGATCCAGGCGGCCTGCTTCATGTCGCCCTTACGGATCATCGGGCCGGCTTCCATCGAGGTGTGGATCTCGTCGCCGGTGCGATCGAGGAAGCCGGTGTTGATGAAGACGACGCGTTCTTTCGCGGCGCGGATCGCCTCCTTGAGGTTGACGGTGGTGCGCCGCTCCTCGTCCATGATGCCCATCTTGATGGTGTTTTTGGGCACGCCGAGCAGCGCCTCGACGCGGTCGAAAATCTCGACGGCGAAGGCAACTTCGTCGGGCCCGTGCATCTTGGGCTTTACGATGTACATCGAGCCGGCGCGAGAATTGGCGCGGCGCCCGTTCACGCCGATGTCATGCAGCGCGATCAGCGCCGTCAGCGCCGCATCCATGATGCCTTCCGGCACCTCGTTGCCGTCGCGGTCCGATATCGCCGGATTGGTCATAAGGTGGCCGACATTCCTGACCAGCATCAGCGAGAGGCCGGGCAAGGTCAGCGTGCCGCCATCGGGCGCGGTATAGGTGCGGTCGGGGTTGAGCCTGCGGACAAAGCTCTTGCCGGCCTTGGTGATCTCCTCCGCCAAGTCGCCCTTCATCAGGCCGAGCCAGTTGCGGTAGACCAGCACCTTGTCCTGCGCATCCACTGCGGCGATCGAATCCTCGCAGTCCTGGATGGTGGTCAGTGCCGATTCCAGCACGACATCGGCAATGCCGGCCGGATCGGTGCGGCCGATCTGGTTGTTGCGGTCGATGACGATTTCGATGTGCAGGCCGTTCTTGGTGAGCAGCACGGCTTCAGGGTCGGCGGCATCGCCGCGATAGCCGGCAAACTGTCTGAGGTCGGCAAGCGTGGTGGCGCCGGCACCCTCGCCGAGCCGCAACATGCCGTTGGCGACCGAAAGCCCGTTGACGCCGGCCCATTTGCCTGTCGTGAGCGGCACCGCCTCGTCGAAGAAGCTTTTCACCCAGGCGACGACCTTGGCGCCGCGCGCCGGATTGAATTTGTTGCCTCGCTCGGCGCCGTCCGTCTCCGGGATGACGTCGGTTCCGTAGAGCGCATCGTACAGCGAGCCCCAGCGCGCATTGGCGGCATTCAGCGCATAACGCGCGTTCATCACCGGCACCACCAACTGCGGCCCGGCAACCAAAGCGATTTCCGGGTCGACATTTTCGGTGGTCACGCTGAACGCCGGCCCCTCGGGCAGGAGATAGCCGATCTCGCGCAGGAAGCTCGTGTAGGCCTCCATGTCGACGGGCGCGCCATTGTCGCGATACCAGCGGTCGAGCTTGTCCTGCATGGCATCGCGCTTTTCGAGCAGCGCCCGGTTTTTTGGCGAGAGATCATGGACGATCGCCGAAAAACCGTTCCAGAATGCCTCCGCCTCGATGCCGGTGCCCGGCAGCGCCTCGTTCACGACGAAATCATGAAGCTCGCGGGCAATCCGCAATCCGGCGATCTCGACGCGATCGGTCATCAGGGCTTCTCCAGACGAAAGGCTAGGCCGGGCCTTTGGCATGTCACGGTGGCAGGGTCAATTCAGCTCAGGGTGAAGGTAGGGCGTTTTCGCTGCCGATCTCCCCCCTTGAGGGACCCTTGAGGGGGAGATGGCCGGCAGGCCAGAGGGGGTCGCCTCGCGTGGAGTGCAACCTCTTCTTTGCACCAAATCGCTTCGCGCTTCATGCGAGGCGCCCCCCTCTGTCGCCTTCGGCGACATCTCCCCCTCGAGGAGGGCGATTACGCGCTCACACCGCAATCCTTGGCCGTCCCGACGCCACCGCCACGACATGCGCCTCGATGAACATGCGCTGGCCCTCTACTGTGGAGACGCGGAACTCGCTGGCGATTTCGATCTCGGCGCTGTCGGTGCCGGCGTCCTTCGCCCGCCCGGCGGCAATCGCCCGCACATCCTTCTCCGCTGCGGCGATCGCCGCTGCTTCGTCGTTGAAATCGCGCACGCTTTCACCGGAAGCAACGCGGAACAGCCCTTCCTTGGGCTGGCTGACCCGCGCCTCGGCCGATACCCGGACCTGGCCGACGACGGCGCCGAGCGCGTTGGCGACATCGGTATCCTGCGGCACCACGCATCGATTGCCGACCAGCTCGGCCAGGCCGGCATAATGCAGCGGCGCCGAGGCGCCGAGGCCGATGACCGGACGGTCGAGGGCGACGCTCAAGCGGGCGATGCCGGGATGCGCGTCGACGGCGCGCTGGACCAGGGCATGGGCGACGGTCGCCGCGCCATCCAGCCCGTCCTCGGCAAAGGCGGTTTCGAGGATGACTTCGGCCGACAGGCGGGTCAGCGCGGTCAGCACCCGTTCCGAGATCGCCTCCGGCGAGGCGGCGATGAACTGGCCGCGGCCGTCGCGCCTGCGCGCGAACAGCTCGGCACCCAGACGCGCCGCGGTCGCATCCCAATTGGCCTGCCTGCCCAGCACATGCGCCGCATCCGACGGCGTGAAGCCGGCGACATGCACCAGCCCGCGCGATACCAGCCGGTTCAAGGTGGCGTTCTGGGCGTTCGAGGTCAGCAATCTGTCGAGAGCCTGCGGCACAGCACCGATCAGCTCGTAAAGCTTGGCTTCGGCGCCGGTCAGTCCGGCCGCCAGCCGCTCCGGCACGCCGGTGCGCACCGCCAGCCGGCCATCCATGCGGCCGGGATTGGGCGCGCGCAGCTGGCGTTCGAGCTCTGATGTGACGGCCTCGCCATGCATCAAGCCGGCCAGCGCCAGCGGCACCAGGCGGCGCGGGCCGAGCAGGATTCTCGGATTGAGCGCGCCGTCCTCCAGCGCCACCTCGGAATCGCCGCCGAGGCCAAAAGTGCGCATGGCGACGGCCTCGACCATGGTGCGGAAACCGCCGACGGTGGCGCCTTCCGGATCAAGCCGCGGCCGGCCCTTGTCGAGCACGGCGACATCGGTGGTGGTGCCGCCGATATCGGAGACCACGGCATCGTCGAGGCCGGTCATGTGGCGGGCACCGACGAGGCTGGCGGCCGGGCCGGACAGGATGGTCTCGATCGGCCGCTGGCGGGCAAAGGCAGCCGAGACCAGAGCGCCGTCGCCGCGCACCACCATCAGCGGGGCGGCAATGTTGCGCGCGGCCAAAAAGCCTTCCGTTGCCGCGACCAGCCGGTCGATCATCGAGATCAGCCTGGCGTTGAGCAATGTCGTCAGCGCCCGGCGCGGGCCGCCGAGCTTGGCCGACAGTTCGTGGCTGGCGGTGACCGGCAGGCCGGTCCTGTCGCGGATCAGGTTCCGCGCGCTTAGCTCATGCGCCGGGTTGCGGGTGGCGAAATAGGCGCAGACGGCAAAGCCGGACACCGACTTTTCCAGTTCCGGCAAAGCTGCCTCCAGCCCGGACAGATCGAGCTTTGCCGCATTGCCGTGGACATCGTGGCCGCCGGGGCAGAACACCACCGGGTCGGTGCCAAGCGCCGCCTTCAGCCCGTCGCGGGCAAGGTCGCCCTCGGCAAAGCCGATCATCACCAGCGCCACGCGGCCGCCCTGGCCCTCGACCAGCGCGTTGGTGGCTAGCGTCGTCGACATAGATACCAGTTTGATCGCTGCCGGGTCGGTGCCGGCCATTTCGAGCACCGCATCGACCGCGCCGGAGATGCCGACCGCCAGATCATGCCGCGTGGTCAGCGCCTTGGCCTTGGCCAGCACCTTGCCGCTTGGCCCGCCGGCCTCCGACCACAGCACGGCGTCGGTATAGGTGCCGCCGGTGTCGATGCCGAGGAACAGGGGTGAGGGTTTGGGCTTGGCGGTCATATTTGGGTCCGGAGAATTCGTCTCCGCCCCTTAGCGGATATGAACGGGCCGATAAAGGCACGAGCGCTGGGCCAAGGCAGCGTAATCTCCCCCCTCGAGGGGGAGATGGCCGGCAGGCCAGAGGGGGTCGTCTCGCGTGGAGCGCCGGCATTCTCTGGCCGCGATGGCGTTGGCGTCAGGACGCACCGACCCCCTCTGTCGCCTTCGGCGACATCTCCCCCTCAAGGAGGGAGATAGCGGCGGCCCCTACCCCACAAACCCCACGCGCTTGTGCGAGCCATCGCAGAACGGCTTGTTGGCGGAGTGGCCGCAGCGGCAGAGGAAGGTGCGTTGCGTGCGGTCGACCGTGTGGCCGGTGCCGGTGACGATTTCGACATTGCCTTCGAGCTTGAGCGGGCCGTTGGTCGTCGGTGTGACGGTCAGCGGGCCATTCCGCACCTCCAGCGCCGGCGTGTCCTTCAGCGCCGGCTCGCCGGTGGCGATGAAGCCAGCCTTGGCGTGGCTGCCATCGCAGAACGGCTTGTTTTCCGAGGCGCCGCAGCGGCACAGCGTGGCGCGGTAAAACGTTTCGCCGCCCAACACGATCTCGGCATGGACGGCAAGCGGACCGTTTTCCCTTATGCGCACAATGTTGACCACCGGCGGCTGTTCCTGCGGCCCGCCATCCTTGCGGACATAGGTGATGGCGCCGGACGGGCAGGCTTCGGCGAGCGCCACGATCTTCTCGACGCTGGCCGCATCCGGATGGATCCACTGGCCGGGCGCATTGGGCACGAACACATGAGGATCGCCCAGCACGCAGTTGCGCGAATGGATGCAACGTTTTCCCGAAAAGCCGATGTCGACTTTCTCGCCTTCGACCACTGCCATGGATGGGTCTCCTGTCGGACTACGCTATGGCGACAGTCAGGACGACGTCAAGGCAGCATTCTCCCCCTCGTGAGGGCCGACCTCGGGCGCGGCGGTAAGGGAATTCCCATTTTTTGCTCGCAGCACCACATTTTGTTCTTGCTTTGTGCCGGCAGCTATGCTACTAATTTGGGTATGGTGCTAATTGGCTCCAACGACCCGCCTGCCGAGGCGGGTTTTTTGTTTCAGCTTTGAATTCCGGTGCCGGCCTGCACTCGCGGGATGGCCCTCTCCCCCCTCGAGGGGGAGATGGCCGCGCAGCGGCCAGAGGGGGTCGGCACGACCGGACTCGGCCTACTGCTGCAGAACAGGTTGGCGCTCTATGCGCGGCGACCCCCTCTGTCGCCTTTGGCGACATCTCCCCCTCAAGGGGGGAGATCTGCCACGTCACGGAACCAGATCGATTTCCTCGGTCTCGCCGCCACTGCAGGTGTAGCAGCAATCGTCGCACTTTTCCGTATTGCCGGGGCCGACGCCCCAATAGGTGTTCTCGTCGCCGTCGACCCAGGCGCCGTAGCAGATCGATTCGCCGTCACTGCAGGACAGCGGGATCGACTTGGTCTCGCCATCGTTGAGATAGTAATCCTGATTGTTGCCCGGCCAGACATGATCGCGGTCCTGGCTGTAGAGCTCGACGCGCATGGCGTTCGGATGGCTGTTCTTGATCTCGAAGGTGACATCGCCGGCATGCGCGACGGGCGCAAACAGCGTGACAATGAACAGCGACGCGGCGACGCGGCGCCCGAAAGCGTAGGACGACATGATGATTTCCCCCCGGAATGAAGCGGCCTGCCCGGCCGCGAGCGAGAACATGGCATGGCGGCGGGATGGGTGGAAGGGGGTGCGCCATTTGCACATCGCGAAAGCGCAGCGTTGCCAAGGAAGACCCCTCTCTGGTTTGTTTCGCAAACCACCTCTCCCCACTTCGTGGGGCGAGGAAATGCCAATCGCCGAAGCCTCACAAGACCTGGGTTCCTCGCCCCCACAAAGTGGGGGAGCCGCGAAGCGGCCGGAGAGGGGGCGGTCCGACCGGGCTCAACGCCCGGGCTTCAACAGCGTCCAGATCCAGCCGATGAATGTGAGCACCAGGAACGGATAGCCGGCGGCGGGCAAAGGCGACGAGGTGGGCAGCAAGGGCGCACCCCAGAGGATCATGCCTGCCGAGACGACAAACAGCACGGCGGCGACGAGAGCGGTCAGCCGCATCCATAGCGCGAAGGTTTTCGGCGCGTTGACCATGACCAGCGCCGCCGCCCAAAGCGAGATACCGCCGACATAGGAGGGCACGCTGGCCTCAAGCCCCGCCGCATTGCCAGAGAGCAGCAGGCTTTCGCCGGCGAGAAAGGTCAAAAATCCAGCCGCCACGCAGTCATTGCCCTGGCGCTGATATTTCATCGTCAGCAGCGCGGTCGCCACCACGAGCGCCACGCCGTCGATCGTCCAGAGCGTTTCGCGAAGCTCGGCGCTCGCCACGAAGGTGCCGGCGAGGCCCAGAGCGCCGCCGATGGCGAGGCCGATTGCGGCGACGATGTCCAGAGTGGAGCGCATGTGATGTCTCCCCTGAAGCCGCAAGGATACTTCAAGGCGGGACATTCTCCAATGATGGTCCGCTGTCCTGAAGGGTCGCAATGGCCGGCGCGTATCCAGCTTGCTGACCTGTCGCACTCTTCTGCCCAATCTCCACCATGCAGCTTCAGCGCCGCGCTGGCGGGGGGCCCGCTGCCTCCGGCAGCTCCCCCGCTTTCGAAGCCTGCCGTCGATTCACTGGATCGATGGCTTGGCGCGCTGTGCGCGCCAACCGGCTTCTCAATCGCCCATCTTCAAGGCCTGGATAAACGCCTCCTGCGGGATGTCCACCTTGCCGAACTGCCGCATCCGCTTCTTGCCCTCTTTCTGCTTGTCGAGCAGCTTGCGTTTGCGTGAGACGTCGCCGCCGTAGCATTTGGCGGTGACGTCCTTGCGCAGCGCCGAGATGGTCTCTCGGGCGATGACCTTGCCGCCGATCGCCGCCTGGATCGGGATCTTGAACAGATGATGCGGGATCAGCTCCTTCAGCTTCTCGCACATCTGCCGGCCGCGCTTTTCCGCCGCCGTACGGTGGACCAGCATCGACAGCGCATCGACCGGCTCTTCGTTGACCAGGATCGACATCTTGACCAGGTCGCCTTCCTTGTAGTCGGTCAAATGATAGTCGAACGAGGCGTAGCCCTTGGAGATCGACTTCAGCCGGTCGTAGAAGTCGAAGACCACCTCGTTGAGCGGCAGATCGTAGATCAGCATGGCGCGCTTGCCGACATAGGACAGGTCGGCCTGGATGCCGCGCCGGTCCTGGCAGAGTTTCAGGATGCCGCCGAGATAGTCGTCGGGGGTGAGGATGGTGGCGCGGATCCATGGCTCCTCGATGGCCTCGATCTTGACCACGTCGGGCATGTCGGCCGGGTTGTGCAGTTCCTTGACCGAGCCGTCGTTCAACAGCAGGCGGTAGACGACGCTGGGCGCGGTGGCGATGAGGTCGAGATTGAACTCGCGCTCCAGCCGCTCCTGGATGATTTCAAGATGCAGCAGGCCGAGGAAGCCGCAGCGATAGCCGAAGCCAAGTGCGGCACTGGTTTCCATTTCAAAGGAGAAGGAGGCGTCGTTGAGGCGCAGCTTGCCGACGGCGGCGCGCAGATCCTCGAAGTCGGCGGCGTCGACCGGGAACAGGCCGCAGAACACCACCGGCTGCGCCGGCTTGAAGCCGGGCAGGGCTTGTGCCGTCGGGCGCTTGTCCTCGGTGATGGTGTCGCCGACGCGAGTGTCGGCGACTTCTTTGATCGAGCCGGTGAAGAAACCGAACTCGCCGGGGCCGAGCTCGTCGACATTGATGCGGGCCGGCGTGAAGACGCCGGTGCGCTCGACCAGGTACCTGGCGCCAGTGCCCATCATGCGGATGGTCTGGCCCTTCTTCAGCACGCCGTCGATGATGCGGACCAGCACGATGACGCCGAGATAGGCGTCGTACCAACTGTCGACCAGCATCGCCTTCAGCGGGGCCGTGATGTCGCCCTCGCGCGGCGGCGGCAGATCGTTGACGATCGCTTCGAGCACGTCGGGAATGCCGAGGCCGGTCTTGGCCGAAATCAGCACGGCGTTGGAGGCGTCGATGCCGATCACCTCCTCGACCTGTTCGCGGATGCGCTCGGGCTCGGCGGCGGGCAGGTCGACCTTGTTCAGCACCACGACGATCTCGTGGTTGTTGTCGATCGCCTGGTAGACATTGGCCAGCGTCTGCGCCTCGACGCCTTGCGAGGCGTCGACGACCAGCAGCGAACCTTCGCAGGCGGCGAGCGAGCGCGACACTTCATAGGCGAAGTCGACATGGCCGGGCGTGTCGATCAGGTTGAGGACATAATCCTGTCCATTGTTGGCGCGGTATTTCAGCCGCACCGTCTGCGCCTTGATGGTGATGCCGCGCTCGCGCTCGATGTCCATCGAGTCCAGCACCTGCTCCTTCATGTCGCGCAGCTCCAGCCCGCCGGTCGACTGGATCAGCCGGTCGGCAAGCGTGGATTTGCCATGGTCGATATGGGCAACGATGGAGAAGTTGCGGATGTTTTTGATCGGCGTGGTCATGCGGCGCGCTTTAGCAGGGGCACGCTACATCGGCAAGCGGCGGGGCGCGGGTGCGGCGGCGGGGCGGCAAAGTCGTTAAACTTTGATCCATGAGATTAGAGCATAGTTCGCGCCCGGCGTGGTAGCCACCGGTCTATCGCCGTTTCGGGGGATCGGAATGCCGTTGTCAGCACGCAAATTTCTCAAATCGGTGAGCGGCTCGTTCGCGCCATTGCTCGCCATCTTGCTTATCCCGATGGTTGCCGCATTGGGTTTTTCCATCGACTATACCTCTGCGGTTTCAACCAGGGCATCGATGCAGAACGCCCTCGATGCAGCGTCGCTGTCGATCACGACGCTTGCGACGGACACCTCACTGGCGGACCGCCAGGTAAAACTGCAGGAGGCATACCTGGCCAATGGCGGGCAAGGCACGGCCAAGCTCGACAGCTTCGTCGTCGCCACCGACGGCGCCGCCAGCATCAAGGCTTCGGCCGGCTTTGCCATGCCGACGAATTTCATGCAGATCGCCAGGATCAACACGGTGCAGGTCGGCGTTGCGTCGGCAGTGACAAAGCGGCCGGCATTGGTGCAAGCCACGTTCAAGGTGACCAAGGTCTCGGGCTGGTGGGGCAAGACAATGACGCTCTACGGCACCAAATTCGGGGACACGGTGGCCAACAAGCTGATGAAGATCACCTACACATACAACGGTTATGGCGATCCGAAAGGCTATGGCACGGCGACCGTCTCCACCATCAACGGAGCGACGATCACTATGGTCCAGCAGCAGGTGTGTACGACCACCACGGTGCTCAGCTTCTACGGCTTGCCTAGCACCACGATCGTCCAGACCGACTCATACGGCAGGAAATACGCGACCACCTGTGTCAACACAATGTATCCCGCGACCGGTGCCGGCGCGGTGATCGACGTCAGCCAGATGGACCAGCTATATCTGCAGATGGATGTCCCGTCAGGCAATCCAACGGTGCTCAAATCGAACGATCCGGCAACATCGAACCGCCTCTACGCGAACGGCGTCGAGATCGCCAGTGGCCAAACGGTCGATATCTTTACGCTGGTGCCGTGCGGCCAGACCAGCACACAAGCGTGGGAAGACGGGGGATCGTCGGTGCCGACATCTGCGACCATCACCGATTCCAACGCGGACTTTTTCTACACAGTAACCGGCAAGTGCGCCTTCAATCAGCGGGCATCGGAAACGCTGTTGACACAATAGGCCGCCGCAGCTGAGTGCGAGGGCATATCGGCCCGCTTAGGCTGCCCGTCCATCACACCGCCGCCCCGGTCACACCGGGTGGCGTGTTGGTTGCGAGCGACCGTCTCCCCTTCGCCCCCTGTGGGAGACGGGAGAGCTGCGAACGATCACGAAGCGGTGATGCTGTAACGAACCGTGTGTCGGCGGCGAAGTGTGGACATGGAACCGCACAGGAGAACAGCGATGACCGGATCGAAACGACGCACAGCCCTGATCGGGCTCGCCGCGGCACTGTTTTCCGCGACTGTGCTGTCGGCAACCAGCGGGGCCGCCGGCCAGACGCTGACCGTCGTCGAGCTGTTCACCAGCCAGGGCTGCTCGTCCTGTCCGCCGGCCAACGCCAATCTGATCAAGGTCAAGGACCGGCCCGGCGTGCTGGCGCTGTCCTTCAACGTCACCTACTGGGACTATCTCGGCTGGAAGGATACATTCGGCAAAGAAGAATTCACGCAGCGCCAGGTCCGCTATGAACCGTCGCTCGGCCGTTCCGGCCCGTTCACGCCGCAAGTGGTGGTCAACGGCAGGGCCGATGCCGTCGGCGCCAGGCCGGGCGAGATCGAGCAGCTGATTTCGAGCGGCGGCCACGGTGACGGACCTTCGCTGTCGCTCGCCGGCGGAAAGGTCAGCATCGGCGCCGGTCCGGTGCCCGGCGGCAAGGCCGACGTCTGGCTGGTGCGTTACGGCAAGGGCGTCGTCGAGGTGCCGGTGGCGCGCGGCGAAAACACCGGCCGCACGCTGCCGCACGCCAATGTCGTGCATTCGCTGACCAGGCTGGGCAGTTGGACCGGCGACGCCACCGCACTGCCGCTGCCGGCGGCGACGGGCGGCCTCAGCACAGCGGTGCTGGTGCAGGTGCCGGGCGGCGGGCCGATCCTCGCTGCCGCTACGAACTAGAACCCGTTCGGAAATTTGCGCAACGCCGCAGCGGCGCCGCCGCATGCAGTCAACCCCTGCCAGAACCCTAGGAGATCATCATGACCAATCGTTTGACCAATCGCCCGACCCTGGCGGCACTCGCCTTCGCACTTTGCTCGACGGCGCTGTTCGCCGGAGGCGCTGCGCGGGCCGAAGATGCGATGAAGCCGGCGATAGCGACAAACGCCATGAAGCCGGCAACGGACGCAATGAAGCCGGCCGGCGCCATGGCGGCTGACGCGATGGCCACGACTGCGATGAAGGCGGGCGATCCGATGAAGGCCGACTGCATGAACAAGGCCGCCGCCGAGACGGACGCCATGAAGAAAGCCGAAGCGACCAAGGCCTGCGATGCCATGGCTCCGGCCAAATAGGCGATGCGCACAGCAATGTGAGAGCCCGGCGGACCTATCCGTCGTATAATCCAAACCAGCATCATGGGAGATCAGACATGACCGGAGTCGTGAAACGATCGTCGATTTTCGCAAAAGCAGCACTTGCCACGCTCATCCTCACTGCCGCCGCGGCCGTATTCTGGCAGACGCCGGCAGTTTCGGCCGAGGACGCGGTGGTGATCCCGCCGCCGGCAATGGACGAGAAGGCCACCGCCGGCACCGAAAAGGCGGTCTTCGCCGGCGGCTGCTTCTGGGGTGTGCAAGGCGTGTTCCAGCACGTCAAGGGCGTCACCAGCGCCGTTTCCGGCTATGCCGGCGGCGACAAGGACACGGCCGTCTATGAAATGGTCGGCACCAGCCGGACGGGCCATGCCGAATCCGTCGAGATCACCTACGAGCCGTCCAAGGTGACCTACGGCCAGCTGCTGCAGGTGTATTTCTCGGTGGCGCACAACCCGACGCAACTGAACTACCAGGGCCCGGACACGGGCACCCAGTACCGTTCGACGATCTTTGCCGAAAACGACGCACAGAAAAAGATCGCCGAAAGCTACATCGCCCAGCTCGACAAGGCCAAGGTGTTTCCCAAGCCGATCGTGACGACGCTGGAGACCGGCAAGACCTTCTATCCGGCCGAGGACTATCACCAGGATTTTCTGACGCTCAACCCGACCTATCCCTATATCGTCTACAACGATTTGCCCAAGGTCGAGAACCTGAAGCGGCTGTTCCCCAACCTCTACAGCGAAAAGCCGGTGCTGGTGCTGGCCGCCAACAAGAGCTGAGCTTTTGCGGGGGGCCTGCTGATCTCCCCTCTTGAGGGGGAGATGGCCGGCAGGCCAGAGGGGGTCGGTTCGGTTGGCGCGACGCGGTCCGGCATATCGAGGAAGACGAAGTTGGCACTCCACGCGCGGCGACCCCCCTCTGTCGCTTTCAGCGACATCTCCCCCTCAAGGGCAGGGCTATCGCAGATGGAACGCCGAGGCTTTCGCTCTACGACGTACCCCCACCCCTAACCCCTCCCCACAAGGGGGAGGGAGACTTCCGTTGGCGCTGACCTCGGCAAATTTGCCTGCCTTTCGGCGCCAAAAGGGGAAGTAAGGGCGCGCGGCAGCATTCCCTCCCCCTTGTGGGGAGGGTTAGGGTGGGGGTCCATCTTCGTAAGAATCCAAATGCGATAGCCCTGCCCTCAAGGGGGGAGATCAGCAGTTTCCGCGCTTCGCACTAGTCCCCCTTTTTCCAAGGCAGGCTCCAGCGCACCTTCTCCAGCGTCGCCTTTGCCTCGGCCGAGTCCGGATCGGGCTCTGTCTCGCGATAATGCGCCGAGCCCTCAGGCGGGTAGGCAAGTGTGTTGTTGAGGGCGAATTTGTCGATCTGGCTGAAGTCGGGGAAAGGCAGATTTTGCGCCTCGCGCCAATCGCTGACCCTTTTCTCCGCGGCGATGCGTTTTTCGTCGTCGACCGGAAGGTCGGTGGCTCTGTATTCCAGTGACGAAGGGAAGGCGAACTGCGCGCCGGCATCATCCATGATGTTGATCATGGACAACAGGATGTCCTCGCGTATGGCTTGAAAATCGGCCACGTCGGCGGTTTTGACATAAGTGAACACGTCGATATCGAGCGAATAGGCGCCGAAGCCGGCAAAGCGCACGCGGCACGGCTCATCGATGACGCGCGGATGGGCAATCAGCAGCTTGCGCAGCTCGGCCAGGACGTAACGTAGCTGATCGGGCCTTAGCCTCGATACGGCCGTTATAAAGCGGGTACACGCCGTTTACGTCAGTGCCCGTCTGCTCGAACTTGATCTGGGCGCCGCCGCCGCGCCACTTCGTGTCCCACACGCCCGTCCAGTTGGCCGCGTCCTGGGCATGCGCCTGCGGCATGGCCGGCAGCAGGCCGGCAAGCGCGAGTGCGCCGATCAGCGCGACCGTCCGGATCAGCAAAAGCAGCAGCCGATCCTGTCCTGCCGCAGAAAAGGGGTTCATTCTGTTGCCCTTCTTCTTGCCGGCGATTCTGCTGGTCCGGCCAGAGAAGGTTATTCCGCTTGAAGATGAATATTCTGTTTCAGGCTGCGACGGCGATGCCGGTCAGTCATAGGTCAGATCCGTCGCCTTGCCGGCGAACACCCGGTAGGCAAAGAACGAATAGAAGATGATGATCGGCAGCACGACGACCGTCCCGACCAGGATGACCGCCAGGCTTTCGGGTGCCGAAGCAGCCTGCCAGATGGTCAGCCGGTCGGGCACCACGAAGGGGTAGAACGACCAGGCGAGGCCGGCAAAACCGAGCGTGAAGATCGCGGCCAATGTCAGGAACGGGAGCAGCGCGTGGCGGTCGCCGGGTTTCGGCAGATGGAAGGTCTGGCGCCACAGCCACAGGAACAGCACTGCCGACAGGATCGGCAGTGGCGACAAATAGAGCATGGCCGGCCAGACGAACCATTTGTCGAAGATGCGCGCGCTGGCAAAGGGCGTGGCCAGCGATACCGCGACCATGCCGAGCGCGGTCAGCACCAGCGCCGTCCGCAGCCACAGCACCGCCTTCTTCTGCAGATCGCCTTCCGTCTTGTAGATGACCCAGGCCGCTCCCATCGCCGCGTAGGCCGCGGCAAGGCAGAGCGCCACCAGCGCGCCGAAAGCGACGCCGCCAGGGCCGACGTCGAGGCCGAGCACATAGACGCCGAGCATATAACCTTGCGCCAGCGACGCGATGACCGAGCCGAGGAAAAAGATGCGGTTCCAGCGGTGCTTCCTGCCGGCCGGCACCTTGGCGCGGAAGTCAAATGCGACGCCGCGCAGGATCAAACCCACCAGCAGCACGAAGACCGGAATGTAGAGCGCCGTCAGAATGGTGCCGTGCGCCAATGGGAAGGCGACCAGCAGCAGGCCGACCGCCAGCACCAGCCAGGTCTCGTTGGCGTCCCAGAACGGGCCGATGGCGGCGATCATCGTATCCTGCTCGGTGTCTTCGGCTGCGGCGAACAGGATGCCGATGCCGAGATCGAAGCCGTCGAGGATGACGTAGATCAGGATAGCGAGGCCCATCAGCCCGGCGAAGATCAGAGGCAGCAGGGTCGGCCAGTCGACGCTCATGATGTTTCTCCTGGTTGCGCAACCGGCTGCGACAGCGGCCTGTTCATGACGCCCGGTAGCGGCGAGGTGTCACCATCCTTCGCCGCCTTCAATGCCAGATGCACCAACACGCCGAGATAGGCGATCAAGAGCAGCACGTAGAGGATGAGATAGACCGCGAGCGACAGCGCGACATGGCTGCCGGCGACCGGCCCGACAGCATCGGCGGTACGCAGCACGCCGGTGACCAGCCAGGGCTGGCGGCCGATCTCGGTGGTGTACCAGCCGGCCAGCGTCGCCAGCCAGCCGGACAGCGCCATCGGCACCATGACAAGCGCCAGCGGCTTGGGCAGGCCGTGGCGGCGCTTGAGGAAGAAGGCCGCCGACCAGGAGACGGCGAGCATCAGGAGGCCGGTGCCGACCATGATGCGAAAGCCCCAGAACACCGGAAATACGGGCGGATGGTTGCCGGCATAATCGTTCAGACCCGGCACGATGCCGCCGGCGCTGTGCCTGAGGATGAGGCTGGCGCCATCCGGAATGGTGAGCTCGAACCTGTTCTGCTTGGCCGCTTCATCGGGAAGAGCAAACAGCACCAACGGCACGTTGGGACCGGTGTTCCAGTTGGCTTCCATGGCGGCGATCTTCTGCGGCTGGTGTTCCAGCGTGTTGAGGCCGTGCTGGTCGCCGGCAAAGATCTGGATGGGAATCAGGATAGCGGCGGTGAAGACGCCGGTGCGCAGGGCCTTCCACATCGATTCCGAGCGATCGCCGTAGAGATAGCGCAGCGCCGACAGGCCGGCGATCAGGAACGAGACGGTCAGCCCCGAAGCAAGCAGCATATGAACGAGCCGGTAGGGCATGGACGGATTGAAGACAACGGCCCACCAGTCGGTGGCGTGCGCAACACGATTGCGCATCTCGAAACCGGCCGGTGTCTGCATCCACGAATTGAGCGCGATGATCCAGAAGGCGGACAAGGTGGTGCCGCCGGCCACCAGCACCGTCGCCAGCGTATGGACGCGGTTCGAGACGCGGCGGAAGCCGAACAGCATGATGCCGAGGAACGCCGCCTCGAGGAAGAAGGCGGTCAGGATTTCGTAGGCCAGCAGCGGGCCGGCAATGTTGCCGACCGTCTCCATATAGCCCGGCCAGTTGGTGCCGAACTGAAAACTCATGGTGACGCCGGAAACCACGCCCATGGCGAAGGACAGCGCGAATACCTTAACCCAGGTGAAATACGCGCGCATCCAGGCGGAATCGTTTGTCGCGTTGTAGCGGAGCTTGAAGAACAGCAGCACCCAGCCGAGCGCGATGGTGATCGCCGGGAACAGGATGTGGAACGAGATGTTCGCGCCGAACTGTATGCGCGACAGAATGAGCGGGTCCATGGCGGCTCCGGCTGCTGCTTGTTTGTTGAAGGATAGGCTTGATGCACCGGACGGTCAAAGCGGCGTCCCGCCGCGAGGCGGAACGCCGCAGTGCGGTTAATCTGCTTTTGCGTGGAATTTGGCTGGACGACCGGGCAGGTGTTGCCTATTCCGGCGAACCTCGATGTCCAGAACTGTCGGGAGCGCCATTGACATCCGGATTTGCGGACCGACATTCAGCGGATTAAATCAACAACTCTGTTTCAAGCAGTCGTTTTCAGCCATGCAGCCGATCATCTCGATTTCCGGGGTCACCAAGACCTACGCCACCGGCTTCAAGGCGCTGAAGGAGATCAATCTCGACATCGTGCGCGGCGAGATCTTTGCGCTGCTCGGGCCGAATGGCGCCGGCAAGACAACGCTGATCTCGATCGTCTGCGGCATCGTCAACCGCTCGTCGGGTTCCGTCACCGTCGACGGCCATGACATCAACCGCGACTACCGCGCCGCGCGCAGTCTGATCGGGCTGGTGCCGCAGGAACTGACCATCGACGCCTTCGAGAGCGTGTGGGCGACGGTCAACTACAGCCGCGGCCTGTTCGGCAAGCCGGCGGACAAGGCGTTCGTCGAAAAGGTGCTGCGCGACCTGTCGCTCTGGGACAAGAAGGACGCCAAGGCGATCACGCTGTCCGGCGGCATGAAGCGCCGGCTGATGATTGCCAAGGCGCTGTCGCACGAACCGCGCATCCTGTTCCTCGACGAACCGACGGCAGGCGTCGACGTCGAGCTGCGCCAGGACATGTGGGCGATGGTGCGCCGGCTGCGCGAAGACGGCGTCACCATCATCCTGACCACGCATTACATCGAAGAAGCCGAGGCGATGGCCGACCGCGTCGGCGTCATCAACCGCGGTGAGATCGTGCTGGTGGAGGACAAGGCCGAGCTGATGCGCAAGCTTGGCCGCAAACGGCTTGTGCTGGAACTGCGCAGTCCCCTGGCCACCGTTCCCGATGCTTTTTCGCACTACGCGCTGGAGCTTTCGCCGGATGGCGGACAGCTGACCTATACTTATGACAACCAGAGCGAACGGCCGGGCGTCGCCTCGCTGATCCGCGAGCTCGAGGCGGCCGGCATCCAGTTCCGCGACATCGATACGGAAAACAGCTCGCTCGAGGAGATCTTCGTCAACCTGGTGAGGAAACCGGCATGAACCTGCGCGCGGCCATGAATCTTCATGCGGTATGGGCGATCTATCGGGTGGAGATGGCGCGCGCCCTTCGCACTGTGCTGCAGAGCATCGTTTCGCCGGTGATTTCGACGTCGCTCTATTTCGTCGTCTTCGGTTCGGCCATCGGCTCGCGCATCACCGAGATCGACGGCATCAGCTACGGCGCCTTCATCGTACCGGGGCTGATCATGCTGTCGCTGCTGACGCAATCGATCTCCAACGCCTCTTTCGCCATCTATTTTCCGAAATTCGTCGGCTCGATCTACGAATTACTGTCCGCGCCGGTGTCCTATCTGGAGATCGTCATCGCCTATGTCGGGGGCGCGGCGACAAAGTCGATCGTGCTTGGCCTGATCATCCTGGCGACGGCCTCGCTGTTCGTGCCGCTGACGATCCAGCATCCGTTCTGGATGCTCGCCTTCCTGGTGCTGACGGCGGTGACCTTCAGCCTGTTCGGCTTTATCATCGGCATCTGGGCGAAGAGCTTCGAGCAGCTGCAGCTGGTGCCGCTGCTGATCATCACGCCGCTGACCTTCCTCGGCGGCAGCTTCTATTCGATCAACATGCTGCCCGGCATCTGGCGCACGGTGACGCTGTTCAACCCGGTGGTCTACCTGGTCAGTGGGTTCCGCTGGAGCTTCTACGGCAAGTCCGACGTTTCGGTCGGCGTCAGCCTCGGCATGACGGTGGTCTTCCTGCTCATCTGCATAACGATCGTCGCCTGGATCTTCAGGACCGGCTACCGGCTGCGCAACTGATCGAACGGGCCTCGTCCAGGCGAAGCAGCCTGACCGATCGACCTTTCCTTGCCGAAGGCGATAGGCCTGCGCCCGATGCCTGGAACCCGCGCTTGAATGCCTCGATCTTGCTTTTCATGCATTGTTATATATCATGTTATCGGTGTTCATGGGGATGAATTGGCCTATGGAAGACGTCATACGATCGCTTGGCTTTCTGTGCCTGGGCAGCAGGCTGAAGCGTATAGGCGAGCAACTGCAAGCGGAGGCGCAGCGCCTGCTCGACAGGCTGGATGTCCCGGTTCAGGCGAGCCAATACCCGCTGCTGGCCGCGCTCGACAGGCTGGGTCCGCTGTCGGTCGGGGAACTGGCGCAATCCCTTGGCATCGCGCAGCCAGGCGTAACGCGAAGCGTCTCGCTTCTGGCCGAATTGGGACTGCTCGAAGTCAGTCCGTCGACCGATGACCAGCGGCGCAGGATCGTCTCGCTTACTCGGGACGGCCAGCGGCTGGTCGATGTCGCAAAGCGCGACGTCTGGCCTTGCATCGAGAACGTGGTCGCGGATTTGTGCGCAGGTTTTTCGGGGCCGCTTCTTGAGCAGCTGGCTGCCATCGAGGACGGCCTCGCCGCTGCTCCTCTCGACCGTCGTGTAAATAAGCCTGAGGGTGCCGCGCAATGAGACATCTGCTCGACCGCCCTATCTGGAGCGCGCTTCAGACGCGACATCGGGCCTTCGCGGAGGGTGACAACCTCGCCATGCGATATCGGCCGTCGATCGTCCCTTTCGCCGCCACTGGCGCGGACGACCCGGAAAGCCTGCGGGCGCTCGAAAACCTTGTCTCCCCGGGCGAGAGTATGATCCTGCTTCAAGCGGACGCGATTGCTCTGCCCACGGGGCTTTCCGCGACTTCGACCGCAGCCGGGGTTCAGATGATCGCCGAGCAGCCATTGCAGATCGTCTCCGACCCGCGCGTGCATCGTCTGACCCGAGACGATGCTGCTGAGATGCTCGCCCTGGCATTGCTCACCAAGCCTGGCCCATTCACGCTCGAAGCCTTGAGCCTGGGCGATTTTTGGGGTGTGAAAATCGAGGGCAGGCTCGCGGCAATGGCCGGCGAGCGCATGAAGCAACCTGGCTATACCGAACTCAGCGGGGTGTGCTCACATCCGGAATTTCGCGGCGGTGGCCTAGGAAAGCTGCTGTCCCTATTAGTGGCAAACCGGATAGTGGCGCGCGGCGAAGTTCCCTATCTCCACGCCTATGCCAGCAACGCCGCGGCCATAGCGTTATACGAGTCCATCGGCTTCAGGTTGCGAAGCACAATGAATGTGGCCGTGGTTCAGCGCACCGAATGATTAGTCGGCGCATGATGCGCAGCATGGATGCATCCCGTATCGGAAGGAAGGATTTCGTACCGCCGAAATCCTTCCTTGAGACTGCAAGAGCTGGCTGCGTGTCAGACCGCGATCTTGCCGCCGCCTTGCCTGGTGATGGCAACGACCGCCGGGCGCACCGGCATGTCCGGCTTGAAGTCGGGCCAGCGCGTCGACAAATCCTCATAGTAGGACGGACGGCCGAAAGCCTCCCAGTCCTCGCCGCCGTCGCCCGGATGCTGGACCGCAACGAAGGCGGTCTGGTCGTCCGGCGCAAACAGGGGACCGCACATTTCGGCGCCGATCGGCACGCGGAAGAACAGCTTTGATGTCGCCCGTGCCGTCCCCTCCGTATCGACAGCCCACAGACCATCGGTGCGGCCGGTGGCTTTCGGGCCTTGGCCGTCGGTGGCGACCCAGAGGCGGCCAGCCGAATCTACCGTGCAATTGTCCGGCATGCCGAACCAGCCATTGGCGGTGGTTGCGGTCGAGAAGGTGGCGCCGACGTCGGCCACAGCGGGATCGCCGCATTTCAGCAGGATTTCCCACCTGCCCTTTGTCGCGGTGAAATCACCGCCGTCCTCGACGATCTCGATGATGTGGCCAAAGGCATTTTCGGCACGCGGGTTGGCGGCGTCGACCTGGTCGGCCTTGCGCTTCGAATTGTTGGTCAGCATGACATAGACCTTGCCGTTGGCGGCATTGGGCTGGATGTCTTCCGGGCGGTCCATCTTGGTGGCGCCGAGCAGGTCGGCGGCGCGGCGCGTCTCGATCAGCACATCGGCCTCGCCGGCAAAGCCGTTCTCCGCCGTCAGCGGCCCTTGGCCGAAGACGATCGGCAGCCATTCGACCGAACCGTCGTCGGCAAACTTGGCGACATGCAAGGTGCCGTCGTCGAGCAAATCCATGTTGGCGGCGCGGTTGTCCGGATCGAACTTGCCTGTGGTGACGAACTTATAGACATAGTCGAAGCGCTCGTCGTCGCCGAGATAGAAGACGACACGGCCATCCTGGGCGACGATCGATTCGGCGCCCTCATGCTTGAAGCGGCCCATCGCGGTGCGCTTCCTCGGCGCCGAAGTCGCATCCTGGACGTCGACCTCGACGATCCAGCCGAAGCGGTTCGGCTCGTTCGGCTCCTTGCCGATGTCGAAACGGTCGTAATGCGCTGCCCATTCATAGGCACCTTCGGGAATGCCGAGGCGCTTGTAATTGGCCGCCTCCTTGTGGCCCTGCGGCAGCTCGCCCGAGAAATAGCCGTGGATGTTCTCCTCGGCCATGACATAGGTGCCCCACGGCGTGACGCCGCCGGCGCAATTGTTGATGGTGCCGATGACCTTCGTGCCGGTCGGATCGGCGCTGGTCTTGACGCGGTCGTGGCCGGCGACCGGGCCGGAGAGCGCGATCTCGGTGTTGGAGGTGATGCGGCGGTTGAGCTTGCCGTCGCGAACGACCTGCCATTTGCCTGATACCTTGCGTATCTCGACGATAGTGCCGCCATGCGCGGCCATCTCGACATCGACTTGCTCCTTGCTGAGGGGCGCCTGCTTGGCTTTGCCATCGACGATGGTGACGAGGCCCGGAAACATCAGGTGCGGATTGGTGTATTCGTGATTGACGACCAGCAGGCCGTGCTCGGCCGAGCCGTCGATCGGGATATAACCGACATAGTCGTTGTTGTAGCCGAATTGTCTGGCCTGGGCTTCCGCCGACTGTTTTGTCGGATCGAATCCCGGCGAATCGGCGAACAGCGGATCGCCCCAGCGCAGCAGCACGTCGGCGTCATAGCCAGGTGCGACGTGATGCTTGTCGTCGATGCCGGCCTCGAGCTCGTCGAAAGCGAAGGCGGAGCCTTCGCCGGCGCGGGCGTTGTCGGCGGTGATCAGCGCCAGCGGGCTGACGGTAGCGGCTATGGCCGAGACGGCAAGCGAACCCTTGAGGAAGCCGCGGCGTGAGAACCGCGCGGCGATGATCTCACCCATGGTGCGGTTGTCGGTGGGATTGGCTCCTGGCCCATCGTTTTCCTCGAGCAGGCTGGTGCGGAAATGGGCGTCAGGGGTGCGATGTTCGGTCATAGGGCCTGCCTCTGGCTGGATGGATTGCTGGAGCGTGTTGCCTGGCCAATCCGGTATTACCGGCAGGTCACAGTTTGATGACATGCCGGCTAAATTGCCACCTGCGATTTCGTATCCAACATCGGCCCCGCTTGACCGCGACCGGCGCTTCGGAAACAAGAGCTGCGGCAGGCGGTAGGGACCGCATCGGGAGGAACAAAAGTGAGTTTCTGGGGACTTGGGCAGCTCTGCGTCTCGACGGTGATCTTCCTGCTGGCGGCGATGGCCGCAAAACAGTGGGGGCTGGCGCCGAGCCTCGGCAAGATCGTGCTGACGTTGGCGCTCTACTCGCTGGGCAATCTGATCATGCTGAGGCTGATCCGTGAATTCGGCATGTCGGTGTCGTTCAGCCTGTCGGCGGTGATCCAGCTGGTGTCGGTGAATGTGGTGGCGCTGGTCTTCTTCGGCGAACGCGTCAATGCCTTGCAGGCAACCGGCATCGTGCTTGCCATCGCAGCTGTGGCGCTGATCACGCTCGGGCCCTATCTGCAAAGGCTGTAACTGCGATCGGGCCGATGAAGAAGATTGCAAGCAGACTGCCCAACTGGCTGGAGTTCCCGGTTCTGCTGGCCGGGCTGGTCATTGCCGGCGGGCTGTGGGGGTTCGAGGAGCTGATGGAGCTGGCGCGGGCGACCACGCCGCATGCCTTCGACACCGAAATCCTGCTTGCCTTCCGCAAGGCCGGCCAGCCCGACAATCCGATCGGACCGGCGTGGCTGGAAGGGGCGATGCGCGACATCACCAGCCTCGGCAGCGCCAGCGTACTGCTGCTGATCACGGCAGCAATGATCGTCTATCTGCTTCTTGTCCGCAGGCCAGGCGCGGCGCTTCTCATGTTCGTCGCGGTAGCGGGCGGCCAGCTCCTGTCAAGCGTGCTGAAATTCGATATCGACCGGCCGCGCCCCGATCTGGTCTCGCATCTCGCCGATGTGGCATCGCTTTCGTTTCCGAGCGGCCACGCCATGCTGTCGGCGGTGACGTATTTGACGCTGGGCAGCATGGCGGCGCGGGTTTTGCCCGGGCGCACAACGAAGATCTATGTACTCGGGCTGGCGGTGCTGACGACAGTGGTGGTCGGCATCAGCCGCATCTATCTCGGCGTCCACTGGCCGTCCGACGTATTGGCCGGCTGGTGCGCCGGCTTTGCCTGGGCGATGCTGTGCTGGCTTGCGGCACGGTTCCTGCAGCGATGGCTTGGGCGGGCCGACGGCACCTGACTCAAATCAGCCTGTTGATCAGGCCATGACCGCAGCCTGCCAGCAGGAAAACCATCGACAGCAAGGCTGTCGAGGTTGCCAACGCTTTGAATATCTTCACCCGCTCATCCTTTTGAAGTCGTGCCTGTGAAATCGGGATCGCAGTGGATGTCCCGCCAAACGATGCCGAGGTTTGTAGCATCACAGTGCATCGGCTGGCAAAGAGTGCTGCATGTTTGGAGGCAGATCATCAATCCTTGGTGCAGGAAGACGTCGCCGACCACGCCAGCGCAGGAACTTCATCCTCGATTGTTCGGCGGTGCCGTTCTTCGATTCGACGGCAGCCAATGTCATCGAGGGCGCGGGCCCACAAGGCGAGCCGCGCCGGCGTTCGCTTCATTATATCAGGCGCTTCAGCGCAGGATACGCCGCATGCTGATCAACCACGGCGTCAAGCGGCCGCTGGTGACTTACGCGCCTCGATCACGGATGCGCGGGCGCAGCTGAGGAGAGCCGCGCCCGCCGCCTGAGCTGGCAACGCCGGCTTAGTCGAGGCCCAACGCTGAGACCTCGCCCTCGTTCATCAGCGGCACGAAGATTGTCGACCTGCCGTCGGTGCCGATGTCGGCGCTGCCCGGTTTGAACGTCGCAACCGCTTGCGGCGTACCGCCGGTTTTGTAGCGGTAGAGCGTGCCGGTCATATAGGCAGTGGCGTAGATGCTGCCGCCGATGGCAACGACGCCATCGAGGTTGGCAAACTTTTCCGCGCCAGTCAGTGGCGAAACGGCCTTGGTAGCAAGATCGACCGAGAGCAGGCCGCCCGGCTCCGCGGTGCTGAAGTCGGGCTTGATGCCCTTGCCCCAGGAAGCGACGATCAGCCGGCCGCCATCGGCGAAGATGCCATTCGGCGAAGCAAGCGCCGCATCCCTGACGAACAGTTCGGGCCGGTCGCGGTCGATGCGATAGATCGTATCGGCAAGCATATCCGTGACGTAGATCTTGCCGGACGCGTCGGCGGTCATGTCGTTGAGAAAGACCGCGTTCGGCACGTCGATCGTCGATGTTAGCTTGCCGCTTGCGAGGTCGACGACGCGCACATGGGTGAGGTCGGCGACGTAGAGTTTGCCGCCGACAATCGCCATGCCCTTGGGCGCGTCCATGCCGTCGGTCCAGTGTTGCGTGACGAGCTTGCCGTCCATCGACAGGATCGACAGATAGCCGTTGCCGTCGGCTTCGCCGGGATTGCCGACGATGTTCGAGACGATAACGCGCTGGCCGGCGGCGTCGAACAGCGCCGATTCAGGCTGCTCGAGGCCGCCGGTGCGCCACAGTTCAGCGGCCTGAACTGCCGGCGCGGCGGCGATGCCGACCAGGGCGAGAAGTATCGAGGTGAAGAGGCTCTTCATGGCTAGTCTCCTGTAATGGACTGGCGGAGAGCTAGGCTTTTCGATACTTTTCGGGAAGAGCTATCAGGACTAGTACCGAAGGCTGATACCAAATCGTGCAAAAGAGGTGCATCCCATGAACGGCCTGATCTTCGAAGCGCTGAAGCGGACGCTTAAGGCAAAGGGCATCACCTATCGCGTCCTTGCCGAGCGGATGGGTGTTTCCGAGCCGACGGTGAAGCGCATCTTCCACGAGCGCAACTGCAAGCTCGACCGGCTGATGGAGATCTGCACTGCCGCCGGCGTAGAGTTGGAGAACGTGCTCGGCTCTATGAACAGAGGACCAGGACCCGCCAACCAGATCGCGCCGGAGATCGAGCGCAAGCTCGCCGGGCGGCCGGCACTGCTGTTCGTCTTTGTCATGCTTTCCGAGAAATTCACGCCCGAAGGCATCATGCGCTCACAAGGGCTGAGCGAGGCTTCGATGTTCCTCTATCTGCGCGAGCTCGAGGAACTCGGCCTGGTCGCGCTCGGTCGCGGCCTGTCGGCAAGGCTGCTGATCGAGGCGCCGATCCAGTGGAATTTCGAGGGGCCATTGCGGCCGCTGTTCGAGACGACCAACAAGAATTTCATCGGCTGGGCCATCACCCATCTTGAGCGCGAGTCGACGTTCGTCAGCTTCTCCAGGCGGATGCGGCCGGAAACGGCGGAAATGGTCAGGCGCGAGGCGGAGGAATTGGCGGAGCGCGCCAAATTGCTTGCTCATCACGACCAGCACACGACGCCTGAAGACCGACTGGTCGGCTACAAATGGACGTTTGCGTTCGGCGCAACGCCGTTCCCGGTGATCATGCCGATCGGGCCGCATCCGCGCGACGCAGGCGCACGGACCGACGATCGAGTTGCGGCTGCCGCAAACGGACGACGTCTGCCGGCCTAGGTCAAAATGCAGAACGACCGAGTCCGGGCTGTTGGCGGCAGCCAGTCTGACTGAGCTTCTTACCCCCTGAGTATCGGCCGCAAACCGGTTCTCAGAGGGT
Source organism: Mesorhizobium sp. M1088 (assembly GCF_040318575.1). Taxonomy (NCBI): domain Bacteria; kingdom Pseudomonadati; phylum Pseudomonadota; class Alphaproteobacteria; order Hyphomicrobiales; family Phyllobacteriaceae; genus Mesorhizobium; species Mesorhizobium sp. M1088. The sequence continues at coordinate 118,464 of NZ_JAMYMO010000006.1, forward strand.
CCCCTGCTCAAACACAAGATCGAGCGGCTATTCGGCGGTCTTGTTCGCCACCTTGTCATCCCAGACCATCTGCCGGTAGTCGAAGCCGTATTCCAGCGTCGGCTTGACAATACGGAAATAGGGCGACAGGTCGAAATCGCGCGGCGTGTAGAGCGAGTGATGGCGGATGTGCAGGATTTCCCTGCGCGAATAGCTCGACTGGGCCGAGGCACGGCCAGGCGCCCGGGTAATCTCCGGCAGGATCGGGTAGCGGATCAGGCCGTACGCCTCGGCGATCAGCGACGAGCAGATGGCGCGCGTCGGGTCGCCGGAACCGAAAGCCAGCATGCGGCGGCGCCAGCGCACCGGCACCGGCGGCGTCGGCAAGAAGTAGCGCAGCATGTCGAATATGTTCCTGAGATCGTATCTGAGACCGAGCCTGCCGATCATGAACGCGACGACCGCTTCGCGATCGTCCGGCGCCAGGCCACTCGCCCGGCAGATGCGGGTGTTGTAGCTGCGATAGCGCGACAGCGGCACGGCGATGCAGCCATCGCCGAGCGTGACCTCGATCAGGCGCCGCCGCTCCGATCCGTCCTCCGGCTCCGGCAATGCATCGCCGATATAGAAGGCGGCATGCGACCAGGTCGACTGGGTGAGGTATTTGATCGCCGCCGAGATCTTCTGGTTACCTTCGATGAGCAGGATGTCGCCGGGCTCGAGCGTGCGGCGCAACGTTTCGGCGTCCGACGGCGTGTAAGGCTCGTAGCCGGACGATTCCTCCTGCAGCCGGCCGGCAAGCCAGCGGCCAAGTCGGTCCAGAAGCGTGTCGCCGGGCTCGGTCATGCCAGACGGCGATTACCACAGGGCGGCAAGTTAGACCATGATCAGCCCACGCCAGGCGTGCCGGCGTCTTCGTGCGCAACTGTGAGATCTTCGCGCGCCTTACGGGCGAACTTCCTCGTCGAGCGCTTCGGGCTGTCGCCGAAAAGCTCGGCCGCCTCGGCGAGACAGGTCTTTTTCAGGCTCTTTTCCGAACGCTTCAGCAGCTTGGCAAGCAACCGCGTCTCTTCAGCAGGACCGAGTGGCTGGTCCTCGGCATCGAGAAGCGCGCGCATGACGAACACATCGTGCAGCTCGCCGAGCCGCTCGCCCAATTCGTCGACGGCCCTGCGCCGCGTTTTGATCGGCGTCGGCCACAGCCGGCCGAGCAGCGACAGGTGCATGCCATGCGTCTTGGCCGCCTTGCGCAGGTCGTGAAAGTCATCGGCTTCGCCGCGCGAAGCCGCCCTGTCCAGCGCTTTCCTGGCACGGCGCAAAGTGGTGCGCGCGCCTTCGGCGAGCACGTCGGCAGCCTGCTCCGGCTTGTCGGGCAGAGCGAGCTTGTCGATCCGGGCGACACCTTCCTCGCAAGCGGAAATCGCCGCGCCTATCGCAGCATCGAGGCCTGCTCCGCCATGCAGTTCATGCTGGCGCGCGACGAGCCTGTCACGCACCGCACCGAGGCCATCGCCGGCACTTTGCTCGGGAAAGCTTGCCGCCAGCCGGTCGATTGTTTCGACCAGCGCGGTCGCCTCGCGCGGGCCGGCAAGCAGGGCCGCCACCTGGCGGTAGCACCGATTCTCCGTCACGCAGAATGTTTCGTCTCCGGAACGGACAAGGCGCAGCAAGGCGCGGACGTTCTTCAGCCGTTTGCGGCATTTGTGCAGCCCCGGTTCGGGCCTGTCACGCGCCGCGTTCAGATGGTCGATCACCTTGCCGATCTCCTCGGCGAGGATGCGCCTGACCTCTCCGGTCAGCGACATGCGCGGATCGATACGAAAGCTCATGCGACGATCTCCGGAATCCCCCCAAGGGCGAGCGACGCGTTGTAAAATCTCGGCTCGCCGGTGACTTCACGGCCGAGCCAATCTGGCAGCATTTCGTCCTGTATATCATCCGGCGTCTCGAGCTCGGCGATCACCAACCCCGCAAGCGTCCCGCCGAAGACATCGACTTCGTAGCGATAGCCGCGATGTTTAACATGGTGGCGTGTCTTCTCGATGACATGTCCGATGGCAAAAGCCTGCATCTCTTGCGCCTCCGCCAAAGGTACCGGATATTCGAATTCATCGCGCTCGCGTGCCTGGCTGCCGAACTTGAGCGTCAGCTTGGCGGCCGCATCGTTGCTGATGCGAACACGAACCGTACGGCTGGGTTCGGCGACAAGATAGAATTGACGGATATGAATGTCCGCCTCGACCATTGCCCGCCATTCCTCACCTGAGACCAGGAATTTACGCTCGATTTCCTTGCCCATGGCCAGGCACTAAAGCGCGCACGGCCAGAGTTGGCAAGCCGCTTGACCGCACTTGACTTTAATCATTCGATTGATTAAATTGTTGGCCCATGATCAAATCGCCCAGCGCCAGCGGCCTTCCTCATGAGGCGCCCAAGACCGCCGCCGATATGACGCGGGCGGCACTTGTCCGCGCGGCGTTGAAACTGTTCGGACGGCAAGGTTTCGACGGCACCTCGACGCGCCAGATCGCGGCGGAGGCCAAGGCCAATATCGGCTCGATCGCCTATCATTTCGGCGGCAAGGAAGGGCTCCGCAACGCGGCGGCCGACTACATCGTCGACACCATCCAGACCGTTGCCGGCCAGGCGATCGGCAATCTGCAGGCGCCGGTCGCGGCATTGGCCGACACCGAGGCCGCGCGGGCACATTTAGCCGTCGCACTGGAGCGGATGGTCGCCTTCATCGCGGCAAGGCCGGAAGCCGGCGAGATTGTACAGTTCGTCCTGCGCGAGCTGTCGCATCCTACCGCGGCGCTCGACCGTATCTATGACGGCGTGTTCGAACCGGCGCATAACCGGCTCTGCCTGATCTGGGAACAGGCGACGGGCGAGCCGGCCGAGAGCGAGCGCACAAAACTCACCGTGTTCACGCTAATTGGCCAGGTCGTCTATTTCCGCATCGGCCGCGAGGCGGTTATGCGCCGCATGGGCTGGCGCGAGATCGGCAATGACGAGGCCGGAAAGATCGCGGCGGTGGTGACGGATAATCTCAGCGCGATTTTGGCTCGCCGCGATTTGGCTGCCCGAAAGGATCGTGGATCATGAGCCTGCTCTGTTCTTTGCCGCTTGCCGCCCAGCTTTTCAGCGCCTGCGCGCCGGCAGCACCGCTCGCCGTCGGCTACGTCGAGGGCGACTACGTCCTGCTCGCGCCGATCGAGGTGGCGCAGGTCGAGACGATTGCGGTCAAGCGCGGCGACCGCGTCGCGCCCGGCACGCCGGTGGTGACGCTGGAAAACGCCGACGCCAAGATCGCCATCGCACAAGCCGAGGCGGCCCTTGCGCAGGCCCAGGCGCAACTTGCCGACCTGCAGGTCGGCAAGCGGCCTGAAGAGATTGCGGTGCTCAAGGCGCAGCTCGACATGGCCAAGGCGCAAGCCGCCGACGCCAAACGCCGTTACATCCGCGCCAGCGATCTGTTCAAACGCGGCACCGGCACACAGGCCGACTACGACACGGCTTCCGCGACGCTGGAGACGGCCAACGCGCAGGTCGGCCAGGCGGAGGCCAATCTCGCCGTCGGCGGCCTGCCGGCACGGCCGGAGACGATCAAGGCCGCCGACAATCAGGTCAGGCAGGCGCAGTCGGCGCTGGAGCAAGCGCAATGGCGGCTGTCGAAGCGCGTGCTGACGGCGCCCTCGCCCGGCCGCGTCAACGATGTCATCCGCTATCCTGGCGACACGGCCGGGCCGACCGCGCCGGTCATCTCCATGCTGCCGGATGGCGCGGTGAAGCTCAGCGTCTATGTGCCGGAAAGCGCGTTCTCCTCGGTCGACGTCGGCACGCTGCTCAACGTCCGTTGCGACGGCTGCGGATCGGGCGTGAAGGCTCGCGTCAGCTACGTGTCGCCGGATCCGGAATTCACGCCGCCGGTGATCTACTCGCTCGAGACCCGGCAAAAGCTGGTCTATCTGGTCGAAGCGCGGCCGGAGGGCGACGCCAGCGCATTGCAGCCCGGGCAGATCGTCGACGTCGATCTGGCGGACATCGGAAAATGAACGTCATCGACGTGCACGGCCTGGTCAAGCGCTTCGGCGACAAGACCGTCGTCGATCATGTGACTATGGCTGTGGCCGAGGGCGAGATCGTCGGCTTCCTCGGACCGAACGGCTCGGGCAAGACGACGACCATCCGCATCATGTGCGGCTTGCTGACGCCGGATGAGGGCGAAGGCACCGTTCTGGGCTTCGACATCCGCACCGACAGCCTGCGGATCAAACGCGAAGTCGGCTACATGACGCAGAGATTCTCGTTCTACGAAGATCTCACGATCGGCGAGAATCTCGAATTCGTGGCACGGCTCTACCGGCTGAAGCCGCTCGACGAGCACGTTGCTAAGACGCTTGAGGAGCTCGGCCTGACATCGCGCAGGAACCAGTTGGCCGGCACCCTGTCCGGCGGCTGGAAGCAGCGGCTGGCGCTGGCCGCCTGCATCATGCACAAGCCGAAACTGCTGCTGCTCGATGAACCGACGGCGGGCGTCGACCCGAAAGCGCGACGCGAATTCTGGGACGAGATCCACCGGCTGGCGAGCGGCGGCCTGACCGTGCTGGTCTCTACCCACTACATGGACGAAGCCGAGCGCTGCCACCGCATCAGCTACATCTCCTACGGCAAGATGCTGGCCACCGGCACGGTCGAGGACGTGGTGAGGAATGCCGGGCTGACCACCTTCGTCCTGCAAGGGCCGCGGCTCGATCAGGTCGCTGCCGCACTTCATGGCCGCCCCGGCGTCGACCAGGTGGCGCCGTTCGGCGCGACGCTGCATGTCGTCGGCTCCGACAGGACGGCACTTCAGGCAGCCCTCGCCGATGTCGAGAAGGAAAACAAGGGCGTCACGGTATCGCCCGGCGAGACCAGCCTGGAAGATGTGTTCATCCAGTTCATGTCCGGTTCGAAGGACAACATGGGATGAAAAATGGGATAGACAGCATCTTTTCGTTCGCCAGGCTAGGCGCGCTGCTGATCAAGGAGTTCATCCAGATGCGGCGCGACCGCATCACCTTCGCCATGATGCTCGGCGTACCGCTGATGCAGCTGGTGCTGTTCGGCTATGCCATCAACAACGATCCGAAGAGCCTGCCGGCAGCGCTGGTGACGATGAGCAGCGATCCTTACACGCGGGCCATGGTTTCGGCGCTGCAGACCACCGGCTATTACCGCTTCGACCATGTTGCGCAAAGTGCCGCCGAAGCCGAATTCCTGATGGCGCGCGGCGACGTCGCCTTCGTCGTCACCATTCCCGCCGATTTTGCCCGACGGGTCGAGCGCGGCGACAGCCCGCAGATCCTGATCGAGGCGGATGCGACCGACCCGGCCGTCGCCAGCGGCGCCATCTCGACGCTCGGCACCGTCGCCAATCAGGCGCTGCTCAGGGCACGCGGTATGCAGGAGACGGCGGCCGAAGCTGCCCGGGGCCAGCTCCAGGTGGTGGTGCACCGGCGCTACAATCCGGAAGCCGTCTCACAATACAACATCGTGCCCGGCCTGCTCGGCGTCATCCTGCAGATGACGATGGTGATGATGACCTCGATCGCGCTGACGCGCGAGACCGAGCGCGGCACGATGGAGAACCTTCTGGCGATGCCGTCCAGCCCGCTCGAGATAATGCTGGGCAAGGTGCTGCCCTATCTGGCGGTCGGCGCCGTGCAGGTGCTGGTGGTGCTGGCAGCCTCGAAGCTTCTGTTTGCCATCCCCTTCACCGGGTCGATGTCGCTGCTGTTGACGGCGGTCCTTATCTTCGTCTTGGCGCTGGTGCTGCTCGGCTACACGATCTCGACGATCGCCCGCACGCAAATGCAGGCCCTGCAGCTCACTTTCTTCTTCTTCTTGCCGTCGATCATGCTGTCCGGCTTCATGTTTCCCTATCGCGGCATGCCGGACTGGGCGCAGATTTTCGGCGAGGTGCTGCCGCTGACGCATTTCCTGCGCATCATCCGCGCGGTGATGCTGAAGGGCGCCGAGCTGCCGGCGGTGGCAACGGAAATCGGCTGGCTGGTGGTGTTCGTGGCGCTGTTCGCCGGTATTGCGCTGGTGCGGTTCCGCCGGACGCTGGATTAGGGTCGAACTCGATCCGCTTGTGCAAATGATCGAGATTTACACGGACTTGGCCTAGCCCGGGACCGGTGTCAATTCAGGCGCATTGAGCCCTTCGAAGGGATCGCGCCAGGCGTCGATTTCTTCGAGTTCAAGATACCAGCGACTGACAGAGGGATAGTCATCGAGCGGCAATCGGGCGACATCGTTGAAGGGCAGAAACGTCGCCATTCGAAAGTCGGCATAGGAAACCGAAGCGCCGACCAGCCATTCTCGCTCAGAAAGCTCGGCATCAAGTATGGCAGCGGCCGTGCGGAAGTCGCTCAGGCCCTCCTCAACCCGCGCCTGATCGATCGGGCCGAGCCCATAGCGCTGTTTGGTCCCGCGTTCGAAATGCACGACATCGCAGGCTCTTGCGAAGTTCTCTTTCCCCCAACTCAGCCATCGGATCATCTCGGGCTCGTCGTCGCCAGCGCGCCAGAAATCCGAATGCATATCGCGCGAAAGCCGACAGGCTATGGCGTCGGCCTCCCAGAGGCTTTTTCCCGAACCTATAAGGATGGGCAATGAAAGATTTGGATTGAGCGGCCGAAATCGCTCGGCCTGGCCCGGAGCGAAGGGAGAGGCGAATTCAAACTCGACCTTGGCGTTGAGATACCGTGCCACCGCGACCGCGAGGCGAGGATTGGGATTGCGGCTGAAGAACAGTTTCATTGATCTCAGTCTTTGAAGGGTACCGGTTCGGCTGGGCGCAACGGAGGCTCGAGCGCCTCGAACCGGCACATGACCTGGAATTGGTTGCTATCTTAGCTGGCAGCAATGATCTCGGCATAGGTGCTGAGATCGACATTGCCGCCGGAGAGCACCACGGCAATGCATTTCCCGGCAAGGTCGATCTCGCCTGACGACAGCGCGGCCAAGCCGACGCAACCGCCGGGTTCGACCACCAGCTTCAGACAAGCCATCGCATCGCGCATCGCCTGTGCCACCGCCTTGTCGGAAACGGCGATGGCGCCCGCGAGATTCTTGCGGTTAATCTCGAAAGTGATGGCGCCCGGCTCGGCGACGAGAAGGGCATCGCAGATCGAGGTGTGGCCGGGCGCGTTCGACACCCTGGCGCCTTTGATCAGCGAGCGGCGTGTGTCGTCGAAATGCTCAGGTTCCACGGCCCAGACGGCGGTGCCCGGCGGGGCATCCTTGACCGCGATCGAAATGCCGCTGCTCAACCCGCCGCCGCCGCAGGGAACCACTACCGCATCGAGGCTGACGCCAAGCGCTCTTGCTTGGCGCATCAATTCGAGGCCGATCGTGCCCTGGCCGGCGATGATGGCCGGATCGTCGTAGGGCGGCACCAGGACCATGCCCTTTTCCACGTAAGAACGGACGACGGCAGTGCGATCGTCGCGGACCCGGTCGAAGGTGATCACTTCCGCGCCCATCTTCCTGACATTGCCGACTTTCATCGCCGGCGCATCGGCGGGCATGGCGATGACGGCCTTGACGCCGAACATCGCCGCTGCGGCGGCAACGCCTTGCGCGTGATTACCCGACGAGAAGGCGACGACGCCGCGGGCGCGTTCTTCCGCCGAGAGCGAGGAGAGCTTGTTGTATGCACCGCGGAACTTGAACGAGCCGGTGCGCTGCAACGTCTCCGGCTTGAACAGGATCCTGGCGCCGAAGCGATTGTTCAACTCCGGCGATTCGATCAGCGGCGTTTCGACGATCAGTCCGGACAATCGCGCTGCTGCACTGTGAATATCGGCGATGCCGGGAGGGGTGATCATGGCTGGGTCCTGCAAGAGATGAGACGGCCTATGGTGCACGGAAAGGGAAGCCGCGCACCAATGAAAAAATGTGACCGTTACAATTCGACTTGGAGGCAGGAGTGGGCGTGACTGTCACCCACCTCTCCTCCGCCCTCCGCCATGCATTCGTCATTTCGACAAATCGCTGCCGATTTACCGGCATTTGCCGGCCGCCCCTCACCCCAACAGCGTCTTTTGCCGTTTGGGGCCGCCGATCTTGCGCCAGGTGTTGAAGCGATGGGTGGCAGCGGCGAAGGAGATCTTCATCTGCTGAGCGACCGAATAGCGCGACTTGCCTTCGTCGAACAGGCGATAGCAGCACTCGACGCCCTCCTCGGTCAACTTGCCGTCGGGAGCCTTGTTATGCGGATTGGCGGGATCAAATTTTTCGACCTGCTGCTCGACCAGCCCTTTCAGGCGCTGCAAGTCCGCCTCGATGTTAGCGATCAGGTCGAGAACCGGCTTGGGGTCAAACGGCTGCTGTTTTTCCAGCATCTGCGGGTTCCTTTCTCTTGGTTGAGATTCGGTTATATAGGTGAACGTTTGCCGATAGCAACGGCAATGTGTTCGGGATTTTGAAGCCTGTACCTTTGAGCATGAGTGGAGCGGGCACGATTGACCGAGCATGTGCGAAGCTCTAGTTTAGAACCGTTCTAAACTAGGGTGAATTTCTCATGCTTTCCCGCGTTTTCGGCTTCGGCCGCCGTCCCTTTGAATCGCTCTCGGAACAGGAGATCCTGGCGCTCGCCATCTCCTCCGAGGAGGATGACGGGCGCATCTATCGCGCCTATGCCGACGGGCTGGCGGAGAGCTTTCCGCAATCGGCCAAGGTGTTCGAGGAGATGGCGGAGGAGGAGGACGGCCATCGCGATTCGCTGATCGAGCTTTACCGCAAGCGCTTCGGCGAGCGCATACCGCTGATCCGGCGCGAACATGTGAAGGGCTATTACGAGCGCAAGCCGGACTGGCTGGTGAGGCCGCTCGGCATCGATCATGTGCGCAGCCAGGCCGAGGCCATGGAGCGCCAAGCCTACCTGTTCTATATCGAGGCGGCCAAACGCACAGGCGATGCGTCGACGCGAAAGCTGCTCGACGACCTGGCGATCGCAGAACAGGGCCACGAGACACTGGCGCAGCGGCTGGAGCAAAAGCATGTGCCGGGCGCGGTCAAGGACGAAGAGGCGGCGGCCGAGCAGCGCCAGTTCATCCTGACCTATGTGCAACCGGGGCTGGCCGGGCTGATGGATGGCTCGGTGTCGACGCTGGCGCCGATCTTTGCCGCCGCCTTTGCCACGCATGATACGTTCCAGACCTTTCTGGTCGGGCTTGCCGCCTCGATCGGCGCTGGCATCTCGATGGGTTTCACCGAGGTGGCTTCCGACGACGGCAAATTATCTGGCCGCGGCTCGCCGGCAAAACGCGGGCTGACCGTCGGCGTCATGACGACGCTGGGCGGGCTCGGCCATGCGCTGCCCTATCTCATCCCGCTTTTTTGGACGGCGACCATTGTCGCCGCCGTGGTGGTTTTCTTCGAGCTGTGGGCGATCGCCTTCGTGCAGAACCGCTACATGCAGACCCCATTCTGGCGCGCCGCCTTCCAGGTGGTGCTGGGTGGCGCGCTGGTGTTTGCGGCAGGGGTGCTGATCGGGAATGCTTAACCATTCACCGCCTGGCTGTCCTGAGGCGCCTCGGCGCGTTCGGTCAGGCCGTAATCGCGCACGACATGAGCGATACGCAAACGATAGTCCGCAAAGATACCGCCGCGCCCGGCCTTCTGCGCCTGCCGATGTTCCTGCGTGTTGCGCCAGGCCTTCACCGCATCCTCGTCGCGCCAGAAGGACAGCGACAGGATGCGGTTCGGATCGGCAAGGCTCTGGAAGCGCTCGATCGACAGGAAGCCGTCGATGCCGTCGAGCAGTGGGCGCAGATCGGCGGCGATGCCGAGATAGGCATCGCGCATGCCCGCCGCCGGCTCGACCTCGAAGATGACGGCGATCATGGTTTCACCAACGGAGCATGTGGCCCGGAGGCCAGCTTGAGGAAGGTGCGGTCCTCCTTCAGGATGAATTTTTCCCGCCGGGCGAACTCGTAATTCGCCTTACCGGCGGGATCGGCGGCGAGCCGGGCGCGGTAGGCTTCGTAGGCCGCAAGACTGTCGATGTTGTAGGCGGCATAAGCCCTGGTGGCCGAGCCTTCGTGCGGCGCGAAATAGCCGATCAGATCGGCGCCGCAACGCGGGATCGCCTGCCCCCAATTGCGTGCATATTCCTCGAACGCCGCCTTGCCGAACGGATCGATCTCGTAGCGGATGAAGCAGGTGATGGTCATTTTCGCCTCCTTGGCGGTGGATGTTTTCTTGCGGTCACAGTTCGAGCCGGATCGAAACGTTCCGAAGATCGATATGCTAGGCAAATCCTTCGCTGATCATGCCTGCCAGAACGATTTCGCGCATTCGCGGCGGACGTCTTCAGGTGTCGGGCCAAGGTCCCGCAGCAGATGATCGTCGATCTCGGCGAGGTCGAGACGCTGCAGATGACGGTCGTACCACCGCTTCAGGAGCCGCAGCCGCAAGCGCCGCAAGACAATGAACGGGAACGGCCGGCGAGCAGGCGCGGCGCCGTGAATGGTCCTTGCAGGCATCGTTGTCTCCTTGATTTGCATCGAGACTAATGCTTTCCTGACGAGGATGCTTCGATGAGGAACGAACCATGCGCGAAGGACCTGACATAGCCCGCATTGCCAGCCTGGTGGGCGATCCAGCGCGGGCAAACATGCTGTCCGCACTGATGGGCGGCACGGCACTGACGGCGAGTGAACTGGCACTCGAGGCCGGGGTGTCGCTTCCGACAGCGAGCTCCCATCTGTCGAAGCTGATGGAAGGCGGGCTGCTGACGCTGGCAAGCCAGGGACGGCATCGCTACTACGGCCTCGCCGGCCCGCAGGTAGCAGGCATGATCGAGGCGATCACAGGTGTTGCCGCTGCGGCCGGGCCGCAACGAGTGCGGCCTGGCCCACGCGACGCGGCCATGCGCGTGGCGCGGGTCTGCTACGACCACCTCGCCGGCGAGCAGGCGGTGGCGATGCTGGACCGTCTCGTCGCTCGACAAGTGCTCCTGCGAGATGATGAGGAGATTCAGCTTGGGCCGTCGGCCGCCTCGCATTTCGCCGCGATCGGCATCGATGTCGAGGGCAAGGCGCGGCGACCGGTGTGCCGGGCCTGCCTCGACTGGAGCGTGCGGCGTTCGCACCTCGCCGGCACGCTGGGCGCCGCCATTCTCGACAAGATCCTCGCCGAGAAATGGGCGCGGCGCGAGAAGGACAGCCGTGCGGTGATTTTCTCGCCGACAGGCAAGCAGGCGTTCGAGAAGACGTTTCTCGCCTGACGGCTCGCTTCGACGCACTAGAACGGCTCGTCGTTTCACGGAAACACCGAACCGCTCTATCTTTTTTGTTTTGACGCAATCCCAGACGGAAAACCGTTCCACACTTTTCCTGGAATTGCTCTAGCCGCGCTTGAGCGGCTTGGCCTGCTTGAAAAAATCCTCCCAGGGATCGGCTTGCCCAAGCCGCTTCAGCGTCGTCTTGTCGCCGATCGGAAAGGCGTTCGGCGGCAATCCGGCCTCGATTTCCGCCCAGGTCACCGGCATTGATACCGTGGCGCCTTTTTTGGCGCGCGACGAATAGGGCGCGACCGTGGTCGCGCCACGGCCATTGCGCAGATAATCGACGAATATCCTGCCGGTGCGCGCCTTCTTAGACAGCGTCGCCGTGTAGCGGTCGGGTGCGGCTTGCTCGAGCGCTCGGGCGAACTCATGGGCGAAGCCTTTGACCTCGTCCCAGTCCGCCGACGGCTTCAGCGGGACGAGGACATGATAGCCCTTGCCGCCCGAGGTCTTGACGAAATTAGGCAGGGACAGTTCGTCGAGCCGGCTGCGGATATCGAGCGCCGCGGCACGCACCGCCTTCACGTCGACACCCTCGTCGGGATCGAGATCGAAGATGATCTGGTCTGGTTTTTCCAGCTCGTCCGTGGTCGAGCCCCAGATGTGGATCTCGACGACGCCGAGTTGAACGAGGGCCACGACACCGTCGAAATCGCGGATGAACAATATCTCCTCGCCGTCGGTGGGGTCCTTCACCACGGCGATCTTGTCGTGCATGCCGGCCGAGGCATGCTTCTGGAAGAACCGTTGGCCGCCAACACCGTCCGGCGCCCGCACGAGGCTGAGCGGCCGGTTGATGACGAATTGCTTCATGCGCGGCCAGACCAGCGCGTAGTGATCGACCAGATCCTGCTTCGATACGTTCTCCTGCGGCCACAGAAGCTTGTCGGGGCGGGACAGCGTAACCGAGGTTTTCGCCGTGGCCGCGGGTTTGGCGGGCTTTGGCTTCGACTCTGCCGGAGCTGAGCGTGCTTTCGGTTTCTCCTGCACGACTTCCTCCGCCGGCTTGTCCTCGCGCAATCCCTGGAACGACGCGTGGCGTATTATACGGTCCGACGTCCAACTGCGAAACTCCACTTCGCCAACAAGTTCGGGCTTGACCCAGACCAGCCCCTTGCCCCTTGGCACCGCCCTGTCGAAGGGCGAGGTTGTCGTCTTCAGCGCATCAAGCCTCCTCTTCAGCTCGTTGGTGCTTTTGGCCGTGAAGCCGGTGCCGACGCGGCCGGCATAGCGCAGCTTGCCGCCCTCGTGATAGCCGACCAGCAGCGAGCGCAGGCCCCGCCCGGTCTTGTCCGACGGCATGTAGCCGCCGATGACGAATTCCTGGCGCGCCGTACATTTCGACTTCACCCAGGACGGGACACGGCCGCTGCGGTAGGGCGCATCGGCGCGCTTGGAGACGACGCCTTCGAGCCCCAGCCGGCAAGCATGCTCCAGCATGATCTTGCCGGGCTCGGCAAAGTGGTCGCTGAAGCGCACGGCCTGATCCTCGGCCTGTCCGGCGAGCAAAGTGCGCAGCCTTTCCTTGCGCTCGACCAGCGGCTCTGAACGGATATCCTCACCGTTGAGACGCAACAGGTCGAAAACGTAGTAGATGAAACGATCCGTACGGCCCGCCGACAGATCTTGCTGCAGCAGCGAGAATGATGACACGCCATTATGCGCCAGCACGACGATTTCGCCGTCGATGATAGCATCGGTGCATTTCAGGCCGCCAAGTGCCGCGACAATTGCGCCACCGAATTTGTCGGTCCAGTCGAGGCCGGCGCGTGTCAAAAGCCGCACCTCGGTGCCGGCAAGCTGCGCCTGCATGCGATAGCCGTCGAACTTCACCTCATGTAGCCAGTCCTTGCCGGGCGGGGCGTCCCGCTCCAGCGTTGCGAGCGCCGGTTCGATGAATTCCAGCCGCCTTGCCGCGACGGCCTTCGCTTTGCTGGCGGCCGGCCTGTCGGACTGCCAGACGCTTGGCTTCTTGCCGTCGGCGGTCTTGCCTTCGCCGACCTCTTCGATGGTCAGGCCGGATTTCACCGATTGCGGCGCCTCCTGCAAAATGTCCTCGCCCGGACGCGCGGCGGCATCGTCGGATTTGATCAGCAACCAGTTGTCACGCTTTTCGCCCGGACGCGGCTTCAGCCGCACCAGATGCCAGGCGCCATGCAATTTGCGGCCATACAGTTCGAAACTGATATGGCCTTTCTTCATCGCCCTTGCCGGTTCGCCATCGGGGACCCAAGTTCCCTCGTCCCAGACAATGACCGAGCCGCCGCCATATTGGTCCTTCGGGATAGTGCCTTCAAACGGCGCATAGTCGATCGGGTGGTCCTCGACGTGCACGGCGAGCCGCTTTTCGTGCGGGTCGAGGCTCGGGCCTCGCGTCACGGCCCAGCTCCACAGCACGCCACCATGCTCGAGACGAAGGTCGTAGTGGAGCCTGGTGGCGGCATGCTTGTGGATGACGAAGATGCCACCCGCCACGGCTTTCTTGCCGCGCGAAACCTTGCCGGCTGGTTCGGCCGTCTTCTTGAAATTGCGCTTGGCGTGATACTGCTCGAGGCTGGCCATGGGCGGATCCTAAGCAGATTTGCGCCGGGCGGCTTTGGACTTGGCGCCTTTTCCCGGGCGTCCGGTCTTTGCCGGCGCACCGGCTTCCGACGAAAGGCTCTTCTTCAGCGCATCGAAGAGGTTGACGACGTTGGAGGGCCGTGGTTCCGCCTTGGCCTTCGGTGCCTTCTTGCCGGCCTTCTTGGCGCGGACCAGCTCGATCAGGGCATTTTCGTATTTGTCCTCGAATTCGGAAGGATCGAACGCCGCCTGTTTCTCATCGACGATGTGTTCGGCCAGCCTGATCATCTCGGCGTCGGTCTTCACCGTCTTGATGTCGCCGAACACTATCTCGGGCCTGCGAACCGTATCGCCATAGCGCAAGGTCGTCAGCAGCAGACCCTTGCCCAACGGCTCGATGACCACCGGACGTTCGCGGCGATAGAGCACAATGCGGGCTAGCCCCGCCGTCTTCTTGGCGGCCATGGCGTCGCGGATGACGGCGAAGGCCTCTTCCGAGACCTCGTCCGCAGGCGTCACATAATAGGGCGCGTCGAGATAGATCTGTTGGATCGAGGATTTTTCGATGAAACCATCGAGGCTCATCGTGTGCGAGGATTCGATCTGCACGGCTTCGATCTCCTCCTCCTCGATTTGGACGAAGTCGCCGTCGCCGATTTCGTAGCCCTTGATCTCGTCGCCTTCATCGAGCGGCTTGCCGCTTGCCGAATCGACATAGACGCGCTTGACGGTATTGCCGGTCTTGCGGTTGAGCACGCGGAATGAGACTTTCTCCGCCTGGGTGACGACATTGGTCAGTTCGACGGCGCAAGTGACCAGCGAAAGCTTGAGATACCCTCTCCAGGCCGGGCGCGGCGCCATGACAAACTCCCTGCACGACAATGTTCAACCGAGAACGGGCAAAGTCCGTTCCGGTTCCGGCGGCGCAAAAGCAAGTCCGGGCTTTCAACCCAGCCTTGCCTTGTTCTCGCTCACTGCGCTACTCGGCGGCTTGCAGGTTGACCTTGCTTTCCGCTATCTCGGTAAGCTTGCGGTCGGTTGCCTGCTCCTCCTTGAGGTTGTTGGCCAACACATTGGCGCAGTCGCTGCGGCCCAGTTGCTTGGCCCAAGCAATCAGGGTGCCGTAACGGGTCATCTCATAATGCTCGACCGCCTGGGCGGAGGCGATCAGCGCAGCGTCGAGGACCTCCTTGTCGGCGATGTCGCCGCTGACGTCGTCGGCTTCTTCGAGAATGCCGTCGATGGCTGGGCAGTCGACCTGCTTGGCCTTCACGCCGTGCAGTTCGAACACCTGCTCGACACGCTGGATATGACCCTTGGTCTGAGCGAGATGTTTCTCAAAGCCGGCTTTCAGCTGCGGATCACTCGCCTTGTCGATCATCTTCGGCAGCGATTTCTCGATCTGTTTTTCAGCGTAATAGATGTCGCGCAGCGTGTGCACGAAGAGGTCGTCGAGGGTTTTGATATCCTTCGAAAAGAAACCCATGGCCTTTGCCTTTCCATTGCTCTTGCGGTTTCGGATTTTTTGGCTGCGGCCCACCCGAGCACCACAGCCTGCGGAGCCGGTTCGTCCCGGCACTGGGAAATCAACGTGCGGCTGACGGGCCGGTTCCTGGTTTTCCGGCCGCGTGCACGGAAATTTCGCGGTCCGGCAAAACCTGAAACAAAACCGCGCCTCTGCGACATTCAGGCGAAACATATGTGATGCAAAAGTCACACTGGACGAAATGCCGACGGACTGCATGGAAACACCGCGAATCAGCCGCATTCCAGCCATGAACAAAGGCATTTTCGACCAGAGATTAACATCGCGTTCACCGACTATTCACGCCTGGACGCTATGATCCCCGCAATTCGGAAGGGACATCCGAAGCGGGACAGGGACCGAGTAAAATGAGCTTCTGGAATCAAATCGCCGGCTATGCCGCCGCCATCCGCGAATTCGTCGCTCCGACCTATCGGCCTGAGCGCTATTATATGCGCGGCCCAGGCCCCGCCTGCGCGCGCCGTGGCAACACGCTTGGGATCAGCGTGCACTGATGATGACCACGGAAAGCCGTCACGACAGCCGGATCTGCCGGCCCGACGCCGACAACCGGTCAACGACCTATCGCGCCGAGCGCCCTGCGCTGACCGACAGACGGCGTGCGACAACGCCAAGGCCCTGACATTCCGGGCTTTGATCCAGCCGCCGGCAGGCCTAGTTTCATCTGACACCAGCTGTCAGGCGCCACGTGACCGTCAAGCCGAACCATTCTCCTGAACCGCCGGAATTCGATGCAAGTCGCCCGTTGATCGTGTTCGACGGCGTCTGCGTGTTGTGCTCGGGCTTTGTGCGCATGGTGGTGAAGCTCGACCGCAAGGGCCACTTCCATTTCGTAACGGCGCAGTCACCGTTCGGCGAGGTGCTGTTCAAGAAATACGGGCTGCGGACGGATCGCTACGAGACCAATCTCGTCATCGTCGATGGCGCGGCTTTCACCCGCCTGGACAGTTTCGTTGCCGTCATGGCCGAACTCGGCTGGCCGTGTCGGTCGGCGCGGATCCTGCTGCTGTTGCCGCGCCCGCTTCGCGACTGGCTCTACGGCCGCATCGCAAAGAACCGCTACGCCCTGTTCGGCAAGAAAGACAATTGCGAAATCCCTTCCGCCGAGGTGAGGGCAAGATTGATCGGCTAGATTCGTTGCCGTGGCCGGGAGCGGGCGGGGCATTTTGGGGGAACTGTTGGGGGAACTGCGGATGAAGGTTCTTGTCGTCGGCGGCTATGGCACCTTTGGCGGTCGCACTGTCGAGCTTTTGGAGGGCGAGCCGCATCTGATCCTCTTTGTCGCCGGGCGCTCGCTCGCCAAGGCTGACGCGTATTGCAAGAAGCGCGCCCCGACAGCAGCCCAGCTGGTGCCGGCACTGTTCGACCGTGACGGCGATCTCGCCGCGCAACTCGCTGCATTAGAGCCTGATATTGTAGTCGACGCGAGCGGTCCGTTCCAGGCCTATGGCGAGGGACGCTATCGCCTGATCGAGGGCTGCATCGCCCGGCGCATCAACTATCTCGATCTAGCCGACGGCTCGGATTTCGTCGCCGGTGTCTCTGCGTTCGACGAGGCGGCGCGAAACGCCGGCGTCTTCGTGCTGTCCGGCGTGTCGAGCTTTCCGGTGCTGACGGCGGCAGTGGTGCGTCGCCTGTCTTCGGACCTGACGCGGGTCGACGGCATTCGCGGCGGCATCGCGCCGTCGCCCTTTGCCGGAGTCGGCGAGAACGTCATTCGGGCTATCGCCGGTTACGCCGGTCAGCCGGTGCGGCTTGTTCGCAATGGCCGTCCCGAACAAGGCCATCCGTTCACAGAGCAATTGCGCTACTCCGTCGCGCCGCCGGGCCGGCTGCCGCTTCGAAACACGCTGTTCTCGCTGGTCGACGTTCCGGACCTGCGCGCTCTGGCCAAGCTTTGGCCGGAGGCGAAGACCATCTGGATGGGCGCCGGGCCGGTTCCCGAGACGCTGCACCGCGCCCTGATCGGCCTCGCCTGGCTTGTGCGCGCCGGATTGATCGGTTCGCTTTCGCCGCTGGCGCCGCTGATGCATCAGGCAACGAACCGGCTGTGCTGGGGCGAGCATCGCGGCGGCATGTTCGTCGAGGTGGAGGGATCGGACCGGGCGGGCGCCACCGTTAAGCGCTCGTGGCATCTCTTGGCGGAGGGCAATGACGGGCCGCTGATCCCGTCGATGGCGGTCGAAGCGTTGGTCCGCAAAGCATTGGCCGGAGATCAGCCCGCGCCGGGCGCACGGGCTGCCGTGCGCGATTTGGAGCTCCGGGATTATGAAGCCCTGTTCGCCGGGCGGACAATCTACACCGGCTTCAGGAACGGGGCGGCGGACGAGGACAAGCCGCTTTATGCCGCGCTGCTCGGTGCCGCCTGGCAAGGCCTTCCCGAGGCAATTCGGTCAATGCATGACGGTACGATCACGGCCGCAGGCCGCGCGCGCGTCGAACGCGGGCGCAATGTTCTTGGCCGGCTAATGGCCTGGACGGTCGGCTTCCCCGGGGCAAGCGAGGACATCCCGGTTCATGTCCGCTTCGACACCGACAAGGACGGCGAGACCTGGACCCGCACATTCGGCAAGCACAGTTTTTCGAGCCTACAGTCCGCGGGCCGGGGTCGATCGCAGCGCCTGCTGTGCGAACGCTTCGGCCCGCTGACCTTCGCGATGGCGCTGGTTGCAGAAGACGGCCGGCTGGCGCTGGTCTTGCGCCGCTGGAGTTTTTTTGGCCTGCCGCTTCCGATGTGGCTCGGTCCACGCTCGACTTCCTACGAAACGGTGAAGGATGGCCGCTTCCGCTTCCATGTCGAGATCTCGCATCCGCTTGCCGGCATGATCGTCCGCTACCGCGGCTGGCTGGAGCCCTCCGGCCCGCACGGCTCCAGCGAGATCGTGCCGCCTGCCAGCTTGGCCAATTCGCGACAGTCCTGCGCCGTGCACAGCGTCCAGCCCTGACCCGTTGCGCCCGAGGCGGCGAGCGCGAGGCGCCGCTGTGGCCCGACCTTGGGCGCATAGACCCACCAGCCGTTTCTCAGCACCGAGCCTTGCGGCGGCTCCATCCCGGCGCCCGATCCCTTGATGCGGGCCTCGACGAGCTGCAGGCCGGACGGCAGCACCTTCCAGTCTTCCTGCCACTGGGTCTTCTCCACCGAATGCACCCAGGAGAGCGTGAAGGCAGCGACCGCGAGCGTTACCGTCTTGCCGGCCGCGACGATGCAGAGGCTCATGCTGAATTAGCCAGCGAAGCCTGCCGCGCGCGCCAGCAGTGCCAGCCGATCCAGACAAGGGACAGCGCCCAGCCCGCCTCGTCAGTGAGCGGCAGCGCCGCAACCAGCAGCACGCCGGCGGCGAAGGCGACGAGGCGTTCCCACCAGGCCATGCGCCGGGCGAGAAATCCGACGGCCGCGGCGCCCCACAGGACGATACCCATGCAGGCTTTGATGACGATATAGGCGACCTCGACGGGATAGCCGAACTGGGCGGCGATCAGGCCGGGGTCCTGCAGCATCAGCGCCGGGGTATAGACCGCCATGAACGGCACAACGAAGCCGGCAATGGCAAGCTTGGTGGCCTGGACGCCGATCTTGAGGCCGCTTTCCTTGGCCATGGGCGCGGCGGCGAAGGCGGCCAGCGCCACAGGCGGGGTGAGATCGGCCATGATGCCGAAATAGAAGACGAACATATGGCTGACCACCAACGGCACGCCGAGCGACAGCAGCGCTGGCCCGGCCAGCGACGAAGTGATGATGTAGTTGGGAATGGTCGGTATGCCCATGCCGAGCACCAGGCAGGTGAGCATGGTCAAAAGCAGCGACAGGAACAGATTGTTCTCGCCGATCGAGATGATCCAGCCGATGAAGGTCGAGGCGATGCCGGTAAGCGTCAACGTGCCGATGACGATGCCGACAATGGCGCAGGCAATGCCGACCGGCAGCGCGTTCTTTGCTCCTTCGGCAAGCGAATCCACGCATATGCGCAGCGTCTCGCGCCCGCCCTTGAAGGTGAGGCAGGCGGCGACCAGCACGGCGATGACCAGGCTGAGGATGTTGACGCCGAATTTCATGAAGGAAGCCGCGGCAAGCCCGAGCGCCAGCCAGAAGACGATGCGGAAGGCGAGCGGCCCGATCGATGCTGCCAGCGGCGTGCCGAGGATAAGCACAATGGTCAACGCCAGGCCCATGGTGCCGGCGAACACCGGTGTGTAGCCGGCAAACAGCAGGTAGATCAGTGCTGCGAGAGGCAGTACCAGCGGCCAATGTTGTCTCACCGCATCCCACGGGTTGGGCAGGTCGGCCTTGGCCATGCCGTGCAGGCCGGCCTTGCCGGCTTCCAGGTGCACCTGCCAGAAACAGGCGCCGAAATAGAGCAGCGCCGGAATGATCGCCGCCTTGACCACAGCGGCATAGGGGATGTTCAGGGTCTCGGCCATGATAAAGGCAACCGCTCCCATCACCGGCGGCATGATCTGACCGCCCATCGACGAGGTCGCCTCGACGGCGCCGGCGAAAGCCGAGCGGAAACCGAAGCGCTTCATCAGCGGGATGGTGAACTGGCCGCTGGCCACCACATTGGCGACGCCGGAGCCGGAAATGGTGCCCATCAGCGCCGAGGACAGCACGCAGACTTGCGCCGGGCCGCCGCGCCATGAGCCGACCAGGCCAAGCGCAAAATCGTTGAACAGCGCGATCATGCCGGCGCGCTCAAGAAAGGCGGCGAAAACGACGAAGATGAAGATGTAGGCGGCCGAGACATAGATCGGCGTGCCGTAGATGCCTTCGGTACCGTAGGCGAAGGTGTCGACGAGCTGGGCGAAATCATAGCCGCGATGGATGAACGGCGGTGGCAGATGATTGCCGGCGAATGCGTAGGCGAGAAAGATGAAGGCAATGACGGCAAGCGGCAGCCCCATCAACCGCCGCGCCGCCTCGAAGACCAGCACGACCAGCACCGCGCCGACGATCAGGTCAGGCGTGGTGAGAAAGCCGGAGCGGCGGATGAGGTCGGCATAGAACACCCAATTGTACAGACCGGTGGCGAAACCAAGCAGGCCGAGCGTCCAGAACACTGCTTTCGCCGGGACGCTTTTGGCGCGCAGATTGGCGATTAGGGCAAAGCCGAGCAGCAGCAGGAAGCCGACATGCATGGCGCGTATGACCTGGCTCGGTAGGCTGCCGTAGGCGGCGATGTAGATTTGGAAGATGGAGAAGGCGATGGCGATAAAAAAAGCCGCCTTGCCAGCGATGCCTTCGCCGAAGCCAGGCGGCAATCCTTCGACAGGAGCTTCCGCTGTGGGGGAAAGAACGGTCGGGGTTGCGGTCATTAGCGGGGTTCCTGGCGGGGCGCTCCCCTCCCCGAGGGAGGTGCGAGCGAAGCTAGGCGGGTGGGGTCGGTGCGGCAGTGTACGGCCTCAACCGACCCTACCGGTCCATTCGCCTTCGGCAGCTGTTCACCTTTTCCTCAAGGGGGAGGGATGGCTCCTTACTTCACCAATCCCTTTTCCTTGTAATACCTCTCGGCGCCTGGATGCAGCGGCACTGGCATGCCGTCGAGCGCCTTGGCCGGGTCGATCGCCTTGGCGGCGGCGTGGGCAGCGGTGAGCTGGTCGAGATGCTCGAACAGCAGTTTTGTCATCTGGTAGGCGGTCTCGTCGGAGACATCGGCGCTGGTGATCAGGAAATTGCCGACGGCGGCGGTCGCAACATCCTCGGTCTGGCCCTCGTAGGTGCCCTTGGGGATGACCACGGAAAGATAGGGCGAGCCGATCTTGGCGACGTCCTCCGCCGGCACGGCAACGATGTTTACCGGCAATGAGGTGGCGAGGTCACGGATCGACGCGACCCCAAGGCCAGCCGACTGAAGCGTGGCGTCGAGCTGTCGGTTCTTGATCAGCTCCACCGATTCGGCGAAGGGCAGATATTCGATCCGCCCGAGGTCTTCGTATTTCAGCCCGGCAGCGGCAAATATCGTGCGGGCGTTGAGCTCGGTGCCTGAGGCCGGCGCGCCGACCGAAAGGCTCTTGCCCTTGAGATCGGCGAGCGTCTTGATGCCGGATTCCTTGCTGGCGACGATCTGGATGTAGTTGGGATAGATGGCGGCAATGCCGCGCAGCTTGTCGAGCTTGCCTGGGAAGCCTGCTTCAGTATTGCCTTCGGCGGCCAGCTTGACGGAATCACCGAGCGCAAAGGCGATCTCGCCCTTGCCCTGCTGAAGCAGGTTGAGGTTTTCGACCGACGCTTTCGTCGCCTGCACCTGAGTACGCGCGCCTTCGATGCCCTTGCCGTAGATTTCCGACAGCGCGACGCCGAGCGGATAGTAGACGCCGGACGTGCCGCCGGTCAGCACGTTGATGAATTCCTGTGCCTTGACCGATACCGCGCCAAGGCCAAGCGACAGCGCCAGCACGCCGGCTGCAACAAATTTCGTTCTGAAATTGAGCATGCGATTTCCTCCCTGAAAATTCGCCGCCGTGCCCTCCTCGGCGGCACGAAGCGAGTTTAGACAGCGGGCGGGAAATGCCAACCCGCAATAGCAGCGATTAGACGAACGGCTAAGCAGTGCCGCAACACGTTGGCGCTTGCGCGAGGTCGCATCGCGGCAGAAAGATTTTTCCAGCGCTTGTCGAAATCCGGCAGGGCCGCGCGACATAAGTCCGGCTCGCAACGATGCGGCCTTCGAGAAACGGGAGAAGACCATGCGATACATGCTTTTGATCTATGGAAACGAAGCGGGGATGGCAGCCGCGCCACCAGATGCGGTGACACAGATGTCGAGCGCGTAC
This sequence comes from Mesorhizobium sp. M1088, assembly GCF_040318575.1. Lineage (NCBI taxonomy): Bacteria > Pseudomonadati > Pseudomonadota > Alphaproteobacteria > Hyphomicrobiales > Phyllobacteriaceae > Mesorhizobium > Mesorhizobium sp. M1088. The sequence continues at coordinate 140,660 of NZ_JAMYMO010000006.1, forward strand.
GTCGCCTACACCGAAGCGCTGAAGAAATCCGGCGCCTGGCTCGCCGGCGACCGGCTGAAGCCGACGCAATCCGCTACCTCGGTGCGGATGGCCAATGGCAAGACCAACGTGCTCGACGGCCCCTATGCCGACACCAAGGAGCAGCTTGCCGGCTTCTATATGATCGAAGCGGAGGACGTCGACGCCGCCATCGCCTGGGCGGCGCGCTGCCCGGGCGCCAGCACCGGCACGGTAGAGGTGCGGCCGATCTGGGAACTCACCATGTGATGCCGGAATTGCCCGATACTGCGCGGGCGGCGGCGGAAGCGGCCGCCCGGCAAAGCTACGGCAAGCTGGTCGCTTATCTCGCCGCACGCACGCGCGACGTGGCCGCTGCCGAGGACGCATTGGCCGATGCCTTTGCAGCGGCGCTCGAGCGTTGGCCACAGGCGGGCGTGCCCGACAAGCCGGAAGCCTGGCTGCTGGCGGTGGCACGCAAGCGCCGCGTCGACGCGATCAGACGGCGGCTGACACGCGAGGCGGGCCGCGACCACCTCAGACTGATCGCCGAGGAGATGGAGGCGCGCATGGCCGAGGAAGACCTGCCGGACGAGCGGCTCAGGCTCATGTTTGCCTGCGCCCATCCCGCGATTGAGGCCGGCGTGCGAGCACCGCTGATCCTGCAGACGGTCCTGGGCTTCGACGCAGCGACCATCGCCTCGGCTTTTCTTGTCTCGCCAGCCACGATGAGCCAGCGCCTGGTGCGCGCCAAGACGCGAATTCGCGAGACAGGCATTCCGTTCCGCGTGCCGGAGCGGGCCGAGCTCGGCGAGCGGCTGGGCACCGTTCTGGAAGCGATCTACGCGGCGTTTGCCGAAGGTTGGTCCGACCCGGCCGGCACCGAAACGCGGCGCCGCAATCTCGCGACCGAAGGCATCTGGCTCGGCCGTTTGATCGCCTCGCTGATGCCGGATGAGCCGGAAGCACTCGGCCTGCTGGCGCTGATGCTGTTCGCCGAGGCGCGGCGTGCAGCCCGGCGCAATGCGGCGGGTGACTATGTGCCGCTGGCCGAGCAGGATCTTGCATTGTGGGACGATACCCTGATCGATGAAGCGGAGGCGCTGCTCGGGCGCGCGGCCGCCGAGGGTGTTGTCGGCCGCTACCAGCTCGAGGCCGCCGTGCAATCCGCCCATACGACACGGCGGCTGACCGGTTGTACCGACTGGGTCGCGATCAAGGAGCTCTACGACGCGCTGTCGGTGATTGCCGGCTCGCCGGTGGTGTCGATCAACCGTGCGGTGGCGATTGCCGAGGCCGAAGGTGCTTCACAAGGATTGGGCGCGCTTGATCAACTCAGCGGCGACAAGCGGCTGTATGACTATCAACCTTACTGGGCCGCCCGCGCGGGCCTGCTGGCCAGACTCGGCAAAGTTCCACAAGCGAGCGAGGCCTATGACCGGGCTATCGGCCTCGAACGAGATCCGGCCGTCCGCCGGTTCCTGCAGGAACGACGGGCAGGGCTCGGCCGCGCGGAAAGACACTGAGACAAGGCGGAGTGCTTAGGCCGGCCACATGTCGTGGGAAGCATTCAGCCTCTTCATCACCCGATGTTCCCGCAAATTGGCCCACAGGCGTTCGATGTTCGGCCAAGCGGTTGGAACCTTCGCGACCTCCGGATGCCAGGCCACCAGCATGACGAGATAGACGTCGGCCAGCGAGAGTTGGTCGCCGGCCAGCCAGTCGCGGCCGTCGAGGGCGGCATCGAGAATGGCGAGGCTGCGATCCATTTCCGAGACCGCCGCCTGTTTGACAGCGTCCACGCCCCGGGGATCGGTCGTGTAGCGATGAGCGTAGAAGAACCGCAGGTCAGCCGAATAGATGACGGAGGACATGAAAAACATCCAGCGCAGGAAGTCGGCGCGGTCAGCCGAACTTGCTGCGGGCGCCAGTCCTGCTTCGGGGTGGCGCTCGGCCAGCAGGATGCAGATCGCCGCCGATTCGGTCATCGAGCGTCCGTCCGGCAAGATCAGGACCGGCACCTGGTTCAAGGGGCTGATATCAAGAAAGGCCTGGTCGGGTCGGCCCTTCGGAACGTCGATCTGGTCGAAAGGCACGCCCGCCAAAGCGAGCGCCGCCTCGACGACAAAGCCGCCGGTATTGGCACGCGTATAGAGCTTGTACATAAAGTCCTCCACCTGCCGGGCAGCGACGATTGATACGGAAGTGACCCGCCGCTCAAGCGAACGACGCCCGCCACAGGTGGTTTTTCAGCGGTCCACGCCGACGCGTGATACTGAGTATTTGATGTCGGAGGGCATCGCGAAGGATCGCTACTGACCGGTCAAAAACGCTCGTGTCTAAGCGCCCAATCCCTCGAACAGGATCGTCGAGAGATAGCGCTCGGCGAAGGAGGGGATGACGACGACGAGGTTCTTGCCCTTGTTCTCGGGCCGCGAGCCGACGACGATCGCCGCTTGCAGGGCGGCCCCCGACGAGATGCCGACCGGCACACCTTCGAGCCGAGCGACGAGCCGTGCATTGGCAACCGAATCCTCGTTCGAGACCTTGACGATCTCGTCATAGATCGTCGTGTCGAGGATTTTTGGCGCGAAGCCGGCGCCAATGCCCTGGATCTTGTGCGGGCCTGGCTGGCCGCCCGACAGCACCGGCGAGGCTTCCGGTTCGACGGCGACGACATGCACCGAGGGCTTGCGCTTCTTCAGCACCTGGCCGACGCCGGTGATGGTGCCGCCGGTCCCGATGCCGGCAACGAAGATATCGACTTCGCCATGGGTGTCGTTCCAGATTTCCTCGGCCGTGGTGCGGCGATGGATTTCCGGATTGGCCGGGTTTTCGAATTGCTGCGGAATGACAGCGTCGGGCAGCGTTGCCGCCAGCTCGTCCGCCTTGGCGATGGCGCCCTTCATGCCTTTCGGCCCTTCGGTCAGCACCAGTTCGGCACCGAGCAGAGCCAGCATCTTGCGGCGTTCGACGGACATGGTTTCCGGCATGGTCAGGATCAGCTTGTAGCCCTTGGCAGCGGCGGCAAAGGCGAGCGCGATGCCGGTATTGCCCGAGGTCGGCTCGATCAGGGTGGTCTTGCCGGGCGTAATCCTGCCGGAAGCCTCCAGTGCCTCGATCATCGACACGCCGATGCGGTCCTTGACCGAGGCGATCGGGTTGAAGAATTCGAGCTTGGCCAGCAGATTGGCGACGACACCCTTCTCCCTGGCGAATTTATCAAGCCGCACCAGCGGCGTGTCACCGATCGTCTCGGTGATCGAATTGTAGATGCGGCCGCGGCCGGGCACGTGTGTGGGGGTGGCGGGCTTGTTCATTGATTTCCTCCCAGAGGTAAAGCGGCAAGAGTCGCGCGGGCATAGGATAGAGCCATCCACCGCGCAAGATAGGCTGTCGATCGAAAAATATCCGAGTGAAGTTCGTGCTGAGTACCCCCGCCTTTGCAAGGGGTGGCAATCCTTGGGCGGATTGGCGAAAGAGATCTATTGGCGGGCGGCAATTGCCGCCGCCGCGCCGACCATAAAGCCGGCGGCGGTGCGGTTGAGTGCCCTCAGCGCCCGCGGCGACTTCAGGAACCAGCGCGCCTTGGCCGCCAGCGCCAGATAGGGCACCAGCACGACGAGCAGGACGACGATGGTGAGCGCGACGAGGATGCCGTAATCGGCCAGCGTGATCGTCTTCAGATCGACGATGGTCGGGGTGATGGCAAGATAGAAGATCATCGTCTTCGGATTGCCGAGCGTGACGGCAAGGCCGGCTACAAAGCTGGATGCCAAGCCGCCCTTGCCTTTCTTCGCCTCCACCGTTTCGGGCGTGATGCCGCTCGTCCAGAAACGCCAGCCAAGAAAGGCGAGGTAGGCGACGCCCAGCCATTTGATGGCCAGGAAGACCATGCCGAAAGTCTGTGCGACGAAAGCCAGGCCGAGCACCACGGCAGTGAGATAGGTCAGGTCACCGAGCATCAGCCCGAACGACATGGCCAGCGACGAGTGGAAGCCGGAACCCAGAGCACGCGCAACAAGCGCGGTGACGCCTGGGCCGGGGATGGCCGCGGCGATGCCGAGGGCAGCACTATAGGCGAGGAACCCGGTGAGTGTCATGATTGGCGCTTGTCGCACAATGTTGAAGTTGGGTGAATTCCCTCGGGCCGGATTCGATTGCGCCAGCGCAGCAGGCGACACCGCCGTTCAGGAGCGGCCGTCTTCGTAGGTAACGCGCCAGATGGTGCCGTTACCGTCCTCTGTGACGATCAGGGAGCCGTCCTTGGCCATCGCGACACCGACCGGGCGGCCCCAGACGGCGTCGTTCGAGATGACGAAGCCGGTCATGAAGTCCTCATATTCGCCTGTCGGCTTGCCATCCCTGAATTTGAGCCTCACCACCTTGTAGCCGGTCCTAGCGCCACGGTTCCACGAACCATGCATGGCGACGAAGGCGTCACCCTGATAATCCGCCGGGAAGTTCTTGCCGTCGTAGAAGGCTATATTCATCGGCGCCGAATGCGCCTGCATCAATACATCGGGGACAGTGGCCTTGCCGGCGAGGTCTGGCCGCTCGCCCTGATGGCGCGGATCCTCGTTATTGCCGATGTAGTACCAAGGCCAACCATAGAATCCGCCGTCCTTGACCGCCGTTGCAAATTCGAACGGCACATTGTCGCCGAGTTCGTCGCGCTCATTGACGACGCACCACAATGCGCCGGTGGCGGGCTGCACGGTCATGCCCGTACAGTTGCGCAGGCCGGTGGCGACAGTTCGCGGATTTTTCCCATCCGGGTCAAAGGCGAGCACATCGGCACGGCCGTCCTCGGAGCCCCAGGCCGCCCCGAGCGGCTTTGATTTGGCCCAGGCGTCGAGGCCGCTATCCGGCTCCTTGCCTATATCCTCGGCTACGTTCGAGGCGGAGCCAACCGACAAATAAAGCGCTTTGCCGTCCTGCGAGAAGGCGATGTCGCGGGTCGTGTGACCACCCGACGGGATTTGGGCGACAATGGTTTCTGGTTTGCCGGATGTCTTCAGGTCGCCATCGCGATAGGGGAAGCGGACGATGCTGTCGCTGTTCGCGACATAAACCCATTGCGGTTTGTCTCCTGGCGGATAGAAGGCGATGCCGTAGGGATAATTGAGCCCCTTGGCGAAGATCGCTTTCTCGATGGGCCTGGCGCTGCCCTCGGCGAGACGATAGACGCGTATTTGGTCGGCATGGCTGTTGGCAACAAACAGGTCGCCATTCGGAGCGACGCGCACGACACGTGGATTGACGATGCCGGATACGATCATTTCAGCCGAAAAGCCCGACGGCAATTCTGGCTTGGCGCTTTCGGGCCGTTCCGCCACGCCGGCGCCGTTCGAAGCGGATTGGGCGGGGTCGGCTGCCGGCATGTCTCGCGGCCCAATCAGGCGTCGGACGCCAGGCCTGTCGGCGTGCCAATCGCCAAACGCGGCTTCGCCTTTGAGCACATTCTGGTCCGCCTGCTGGGCGGCTGCCGGTGTCGCAACAAGGAGGGCAGCGGCCAAGGCCGCAAAGCCGCCAGGTCGGATCATCAACGTCCTCCGGGATACGCCTCGAACAGGGGCAAACGGCATCAGGCATTGATCGTTCCAAGCGGCCGTCCAGCACACGAGGATTTGAAGCCGAACCCGTTCAGTTGCCAGAGGCGTAAAAGTCGTCGTCGAGGCGCTTTTCCAGCGCGACCAGATCGGCCGGCAGCGGTAAACCCATCGCCCGCATCTCTTGCAGCTTCTCGCGCAACTGCTCTTGTACCTCGTGCTGATCCTCTGGCTGGTTGATCATTTCTTCGAGCAGCAGACTGATCTGGGCCTTGAACGATTCCAGCGCCATTCTTTTCTCCTCCTTGCGGCAGGCCCGCGGCGGCTCCTAGCTCAGCATGCGCGAAATCAGCTGCGCCGTATAGTCGACCATCGGTACTATGCGCGCATAATTCAGCCGCGTCGGCCCGATGACGCCGAGCGCACCGACGACACGCGCGTCCTTGTCGCGATAGGGTGCCACCACCAGCGAGGAGCCAGACAGCGAAAACAGCTTGTTTTCCGAACCGATGAATATGCGCACGCCTGGGCCTGCCTCGGCGAGGTCGAGAAGCTGGATCAGCCCATCCTGCGTCTCCAGATCCTCAAACAGATGCCGCAGCAATTCTATGTCGGCCTGGGCAGTGACGTTTTCCAGGAGATTGGCGCGACCGCGCACGATAAGCCGCCCAGGCACGCCGCTTTCAGCGCCTGCCCAGACCGCCAGGCCCTTCTCGACCAGATCCTGCGACAGCGTGTCGAGGGCCGCCCTGGTCTCTTCCTTGATGCGGGCGATCTCGACCCGCGCCTCGGCCAGGGTGCGACCGCGGATATGGGCGTTGAGGAAGTTAGAGGCTTCGTGCAATTGCGAGATGGTGATGCCGGCGGGCAGATCGATGACGCGATTTTCGACGTCGCCGTTCTGCGAGACCAGCACGGCCAGCGCCTTGGTCGGCTCGAGCTGGATGAATTCGATGTGCTTAAGCGCCGCCTCATTCTTGGCGGCGAGCACGAGGCCGGCGCCGCGCGACATGCCGGACAGCATCTGGCTGGCCTCGGTCAGCATATGCTCCAGCGTCGCGCCCGAGCCGGAGGCGCGCACCTGGGCCTCGATGGTGCGGCGCTCCTCGTCGGAGAGGTCACCAAGTTCCATGAAAGCATCGACGAAGAAGCGCAGGCCTGCCTGGGTCGGCAGCCGGCCAGCCGAAATGTGCGGCGCATAGATCAGGCCGAGATGCTCAAGGTCGCTCATCACGTTGCGGATGGTGGCCGGCGACAGCGACGACGGCAGGATGCGCGACAGGCTGCGCGAACCGACCGGCTCGCCATCCCTCAAATAGGAATCGACGATGCGCCGGAAGATGTCGCGCGAACGCATGTCGAGCGATTGAAGCGCGGGCGATTGCAGCGCGTGCGACGGGAGCACGTGCGACTGCAAACCGGGATCGACTGCCTTTGTCATTTCGAGCCAAAACCTCCGCCCCGAAGATATAGACTTCCGCGGTGTCGGCGCAACCGGTCCATTTTCCTTTGCGCGTCACGCCCCGTGCGGCTACAAGCCGGCCAAGATTCCCCGGCCAAGATTCCGAAGAAAGAAAGAAGCCTGAATGCGCCCTTCCAAACGCCAATTCGACGAAATGCGCCCCATCTCCTTCGAGCGCGGCGTCTCCAAGCATGCGGAAGGCTCGTGCCTGGTGAAGTTCGGCGACACGCATGTGCTGTGTACGGCCAGCCTGGAGGAAAAGGTGCCGGGCTGGATGCGCAACTCCGGCAAGGGCTGGGTGACGGCGGAATACGGCATGCTGCCGCGTTCGACCGGCGAGCGCATGCGCCGCGAGGCTTCGTCCGGCAAACAAGGCGGCCGCACGCTGGAAATCCAGCGGCTGATCGGCCGCTCCCTGCGCGCCGTGGTCAATCTGCAGGCGCTCGGCGAGCAGCAGATCACCGTCGACTGCGACGTGATCCAGGCCGACGGCGGCACGCGCACCGCTTCGATCACCGGCGGCTGGGTGGCGCTCTACGACTGCCTGCGCTGGATGGAAGCCCGCCAGATGGCGAGCCTGAGCAAGGTGCTGAAGGATCACGTTGCGGCAATCTCCTGCGGAATCCATGATGGCCAGCCGGTCATCGACCTCGACTACATCGAGGATTCCTCGGCCGGCACCGACGCCAATTTCGTCATGACCGGCAAGGGCGGCATCGTCGAGATCCAAGGCACGGCCGAGGGCGAGCCGTTCTCGGAAGAGCAGTTCGCGGCGCTGATGGGGCTCGCCAAGAAAGGCATTCAGCGCCTGGTCAGCTTGCAGCAAATGGCGGTGGCTTAGCTGCGGTCCAATATTGATGAGATTGGCGATCCTGTGACTCCTTCCGCAATCCTGGAATCAGCACTCTACGTGACCGACCTTGCTGCCGCGGAACGGTTCTATTCGGGCGTGCTCGGGCTCGATCTGCTCGGTAAGGTCGATGGCAGGCATCTCTTCTTCCGCTGCGGCGACGGCGTGCTGCTTATCTTCAATGCCGAGGCCACCAAAGTGCCGCCGCGGGCCGACGCCAAGCTGCCCGTGCCGCCGCATGGCGCGGTCGGCCAGGGCCATCTTTGCTTCGCCGCAAGCGCGGATGAAATCCCACGCTGGAAAGCGCATCTTGAGGCGAAGAAAATCGCCATCGAAAGCGAGTTCGAGTGGCCGCAAGGCGGCCGCTCGATCTATATTCGCGATCCCTCCGGCAATTCGATCGAATTCGCCGAGCCACGAATTTGGGGCATCTGATGCATTCGCCAACTATTCATTCGCTTGATGGGCATAAGATCATCGTCGCAAGCCACAACGCCGGCAAATTGCGAGAATTCGCCGATCTGATGGCGCCATTCGGCATTGAAGCGAAGTCCGCAAAGGAATACGGCCTGCCGGAACCGGACGAGACCGGCACCACTTTCGAGGAGAACGCCCTCATAAAAGCCTTGGCCGCCGCCAAGGCCACTGGATTGCCGGCGCTGTCGGACGATTCCGGCCTGTGTGTCGACGCGCTCGACGGCGCACCCGGCGTCTACACCGCCAACTGGGCTGAGACGCCGGACGGCTCCCGCGACTTCGGCATGGCCATGCAGCGCACGGAAGTGGCCTTGCAAGAAGTTGGCGCGATCACGCCTGCCCAGCGCAAGGGCCGCTTTGTCGCGGTCATCTGCCTGGCCTTCCCCGATGGCCAGGCGGAATATTTTCGCGGTGAGGTCGAGGGCACGCTGGTATGGCCGCCGCGCGGCGAGCTCGGCTTCGGCTACGATCCGGTGTTCTTGCCCGATGGGTTCGAGAAGACCTTCGGCGAGATGAGCGCGAAGGACAAGCATGGCTGGAAGCCCGGCCAGCCAACCGCATTGTCGCACCGTGCCCGCGCCTTCCAGAAATTCGCGCAAGCCCGATTGGCCGCCGTATGACCATGCTGCTCGACCGCAGGCCTGGTTTCGGCGTCTACGTCCACTGGCCGTTCTGCGCGGCCAAATGCCCGTATTGCGACTTCAACAGCCATGTCCGCCACCAGCCGGTCGACCAGGAGCGTTTTGCCCGCGCCTTCGAGGCCGAGCTGGCGACGATGCGCGGCCGCACCGGGCCGCGCGAGGTGACCAGTATCTTTCTTGGCGGCGGCACGCCATCGCTGATGAAACCGCAGACCGTGGCGGCGGTGCTGGATGCAGTGGCGAAGAACTGGACGGTGCCTGATGGCATCGAGGTGACACTGGAGGCCAATCCCTCCTCCGTCGAGGCCGAGCGCTTTCGCGGCTATCGCGCGGCCGGCGTCAACCGGGTATCGCTTGGCGTGCAGGCGCTGCACGACAAGGATCTGCGCTTCCTCGGCCGTTTGCACAATGTCAATGAGGCCCTGCATGCGATCGGCCTGGCGCGCGAGATATTCCCACGGCTGTCGTTCGACCTGATCTACGCGCGGCCCGGTCAGACGCCGGAAGCGTGGCAGGCGGAGCTCGAGCAGGCGATCGGCCACGCCGCAGACCATCTGTCGCTCTATCAGCTGACCATCGAGGAAGGCACGCCGTTCCATGCGCTGCATGCGGCAAGGAAGTTCATCATTCCAGACAATGAGCTTGCCGCCGATCTCTATGCGTTGACACAGGAGATCACCGCCGCGCGCGGACTGCCGGCCTACGAGATTTCCAATCATGCTAGGCCCGGCGCCGAAAGCCGGCACAATCTCACCTACTGGCGTTATGGCGAATATGTCGGCGTCGGTCCCGGCGCGCATGGCCGGTTCGTCGAAAATGGCCGGCGCGTGGTGACGATCGCCGAGAAAATGCCGGAGACTTGGGCCAATCTGGTCGAGGCCAAGGGCCATGGCGTTACCGGCGGCGAGATCCTGACGCGGTCGGAAGAGGCCGACGAGTTCCTGCTGATGGGGCTGAGGCTGGCGGAAGGCATCGACCTTTCCCGCTACGAGGCATTTTCAGGGCGCGGCCTGTCGACGGCACGGCTGTCGGTACTGCAGGACGAAGGCCTGGTGGCGCCGATCGGCAATGCGCGCCTGCGCGCCACGCCGGCCGGCATGATCGTGCTCGATGCGGTCGTGGCGGACTTGGCCAGATAGCACGTTGAAGAACGTTCTCTTCATCTGCAGCCAGAATCGCTTGCGCAGCCCGACGGCGGAGCAGGTGTTTTCCAAGCGACGGGACATCGAGGTCGCTTCGGCCGGCACTAATCACGATGCCGACATTCCGTTGACGCATGAACTCGTCGCCTGGGCCGACATCATCTTCGTGATGGAAAAACGCACCGCGCCAAACTGCAGCAGAAATTCAAGACAAGCCTGAAAAAGGTTCGGGTAATCTGCCTCGATATTCCCGACGACGATGCATTCATGGACCCGGCTCTGGTGGGCCTGCTGGAGGCGCGTGTCTCGAAGTATCTGGGTTGAACGATACATCGCGGAGCATGCGCAACCGCGCTTCGAGAACTGTCTCGACCGATCGCTAAGGATTGCGGGGTCAAGCCTCGTGCTTGTGGCGGTGTTTGGCGCGATCTTTTTCGCTGGTCTCTCCGGAACGGACCGGCTTGATCTCGCTTTTGTCGCGTGAGGCATGGTGCTGGTCGTCTGTGGAATGTGACGCTGCGCCATCGCGGGCGCTTTTTGTTTCGAGGCGGGTGATGAAAATGTCGAAGCGATTGGGCATCGTCCGGTCAGTGCTCCATCGTGCGGGCGGTTTCGTTTGCGGGCTTGCTCTCTGCCGATCGCTGGCGTGCAAGCGGCTTCTTGGCTCTGCCATCTGCGGCTTCGGCAGGCCGGCTCTTGTCGCATGGTGCGGCGAAGCGTTTGCGGCCGGCATAGTAGGGTTCGAAAACGTCCTGTATCGTCAGGCTGTCCATCCTGCTCCTCCCGAGATCAGGGGTAAAATTCGCCGGCAACGGTTTCGTTCCCTACTGTGGCGAAGGCATGGCGGCCGGTTCACGTCGGCATCCCTTTTGGAACCAGGGCCTTTGCAACCCAGGCTTTTGCAACCAAGCGTGAGCCGTGCCAAACAGGGTCGAACGGAGTTGTGCAGGTGACCGGCGAATCGGCCAAACGCAGTTATGTGGTCGGGCAGACCGAAATCGCCGCCCGGCCGCTCGAGCCGGCGCTCTACCTGGTGGCGACGCCTATCGGCAATCTCGCCGATATCACGCTGCGCGCGCTGGAAACGCTCGCCGCCGCCGATATCGTCGCTTGCGAGGACACACGTGTCAGCCGCGTGCTGCTCGACCGCTACGGCATCCGCCGCCGCACCACCGCCTACCACGAGCACAATGCCGGCGAGGCCGGACCGAAGCTGATCGCGGCGCTCGAGGCCGGCCAAAGCGTAGCGCTGATCTCGGATGCCAGCACGCCGCTCATCTCCGACCCCGGCTACCGGCTGGTTGGTGAGGCGCTGGATCGCGGCATTCGTGTCGTGCCGATCCCCGGACCGTCGGCGCCACTTGCCGCGTTGACGGCATCCGGCCTGCCCTCGGACGCGTTTCTGTTTGCCGGCTTCCTGCCGGTGAAGACCGGGCAGCGGCTGACGCGGCTGGAAGCGCTGAAGGCGGTGCCGGCAACGTTGATCTTCTTCGAATCGCCGCGCCGGCTGGCCGAGACGCTCAGTGCCATGGTCGAGGTGCTGGGCGGTGCCCGCAAGGCGGCGATCGGCCGCGAGCTGACCAAGACTTTCGAGGAGATGCGGACCGGCACCCTGCAATCGCTCGCCAGCCATTATGCGGGAGCCGATACGCCCAAGGGTGAAATCGTCATCTGCGTCGGCCCGGCCGATGCGGTCGCTGATGAGCCAGAAGACATCGACCGGCTGCTGCTTTCGCTCGCCGCCGAGATGCCGGCCTCCAAGGCAGCGGCGGAAGCCGCCAAGATGACGGGTGGCCAGAAGCAGGCGCTCTATCGTCGGCTGCTCGACCTCAAGAATGCCGGAAGAGACGGGACCGGCGGAGGCGGCGATGGCTGAACGGCCGAGCGCCAGCCGGCAAAAGGCCTACCGGCGCGGCCATCACGGCGAATGGCTGGCGGCGGCGGCGCTGATGCTGAAAGGCTACCGAATTCTTGCCCGCCGCCACCGCACCAGGTTCGGCGAGATCGACCTGATCGCGCGGCGTGGCGATCTGGTGCTGATCGTCGAGGTCAAGGCGCGCCGCACGCTGAGGGAGGCAATGGAAGCCGTCGGTCGCGAATCGGAGCACCGCATCGAAGGCGCCGCCGATTTCTGGCTCTCGCGCCAATCCGACTACGGAAAATTATCGGTGCGCTTCGACATGGTGGCGGTGCTGCCGTGGCGCTGGCCGGTGCATGTCGAGAATGTGTTTTACGGGCGAAACTAGGCCATTCTCGAAGTGGGACCGTTTTGCTGCCCCTGCGGTTCAGATCATGGTTTGCCGATCCGTCAAGCATCCGCCCAGCGCTGACTGGAACAAAAGCGTTCCTGCGTTGTTCCCCAATCGTCCTGATGTTCGACGGGCTGGTTCAAATGCCGGCCTGGGCAGTCCTCGTGGCAGCTATGCGAGGACAAAGGGATGGCGAGGCAAATGGATCCCGACGATCTCAACCCGGTACGGATCGTCACCGTGTTCGGCGGAACTGGCTTTCTCGGGCGCAGGATCGTGAAGCGGCTCCTGGAAAGAGGTTTCACGGTGCGCGCCGCATCTCGCCATCCGGCTCGCGTGGCCCTGGTCTTTTCCTCGATTACAAGGATGCCCGAGGCAGTCGAGGCGGATATATTGGATGCGTCCTCGATCGGGTCGGCCATTACCGGATCACAGGCGGTCGTGAATGCTGTCAGTCTTTACATCGAGCACGGCGTCCAGACCTTTGAACGCGTGCATGTGAAAGCCGCGGCCGATCTGGCTGCCGCGTCGCGCGACCGCGCGATCGACCAGTTCGTCCTGATTTCAGGGATCGGCTCCGATCCTCAATCGGATTCGAATTACATAAGGGCGCGTGGGCGCGGAGAAGGTGCCGTGGAAAGCGCATTTCCCGGCGCTTTCATTGTGCGTCCCGCCGTCATGACAGGACCTGACGACGCTTTCCTCACGACCATTGTGAGGATGATACGCCTCCTGCCGGTCTATCCACTGTTCGGCGATGGTGGCACACGGCTTCAGCCGGTCTATGTGGCAGACGTCGCCGAAGCAGTGAGCCGGCTGATCGACGGGCGAACCCACACGGGTTCATCCATATTCGAATTCGGTGGCCCGCGCATCTATACCTATAAGGAACTGCTTCGGGAGATCGCCCGACAGCTCGATACGCACGTCAAGCTGATGCCGGTGCCGTTTGCGGTATGGAACGCCTTGGCTGGCGTCGCGGAACTCCTCCCGGCTGCCCCCATAACGCGCAACCAGATCGATCTTATGCGTCAGGACAATGTGGCAGCAATCGACGCGCCTGGCCTGAAGGAACTCGACATCGAGCCGCGGGATATCGACGAGGTGATCCGTGCGATCGAACAGCGCCGTGGCGTAGGCTCGCGCTCGTCTCCGCCTTAGGACGGCCCCTGATCCTGGCGGGAACCTATCGCCGCGCGACAGGTTGGTCGAGCTTGAAGCCGTGAAAGAAGGAAACGAACTATGGCCAGATGCGATCAATGCGGGAATGACTACGACAAGGCTTTCAAAGTGACGATGGCCGAGGAGACCTACACGTTCGACAGCTTCGAATGCGCGGTCCAGAAACTTGCTCCGATATGTCCGCATTGCGGATGCCGGATCATCGGACATGGCGTCGAACAGGATGACATCATCTACTGCTGCGCACATTGCGCCGCGGAGGAAGGTGCGAACGCGCTGACCGATCGCGCGCCTTGATGCACCTCCTTTGGCGTCTCCGGGTCGACCATTCCGAACGACTGCGCCGGCTCACCCCATATTGCCAGTGCTGTCAGCACGACGACGACCAGCCGAGGTCAAGACGCCGAGGTCAAGGCCGCCGCACGTTGATGGAGGCAATGGATGCAGTCGGCCACGAATCGGAGCGCCGTATCGAAGGTGCCGGCGATTTCTGGCTGTCGCACCAATCGGACTACGGAAAATTGTCGGTGCGCTTCGACAAAAGGCAGCGTGCGTCGTCTTGATCGCGCCAGAGCTGTCATGTTCTTGCACGTTCAAGAACCCGCGTTCGACGGCTCGTTTAGACGTCGTTCCGTGGCAAGTCGGCTCCCGCTTGGACGAGTCGCTCCACGACGGCGGCCGCCTCCTCTGGAATGGCCGGTATGGTGCCCGACTTCCGCGTCGATCCGAAATCGAGGCCGGCGAAAAAGAGACCTGGAACAACGCCGACGCCATCCTCGTGGACGGGCTGGCCGGCGGCATCGAGCGCGCCGGGAAGCCGAACCCATGAGAAATCGCCAGTGAAGCCCGTGCACCAGATCACTGATCTGATGCCGCTCGCCGTCCAGTCGAGGGAGCGGATCGGAGGATCGGGCAAGCGCGGTTCAATCGTCTCGGCTGGATCATCCTCGGCCAGTGGCGCATCGAGGCCGGCGCGCTCGATGTACTCGTCAATCAGGCGCTTGGCATTCGCGGAGACCTCGTCGGCAAATCGCATATGGTCGTCGAGCTCGTCGCCGAAGACGAGGTTGGCGTTCTCCACACCCCTAAAGCGGCCGAGCAGCACCACGCCCTGTGCACTCAGCGATTGCAGGCTGATCGTATGGGTCGCGCCGACCAGCGCGCGGGCCTGCAGCTTGCCGGAGGGGAGGACGAGTTCCTTGCGCGGAACGTCGAGAAAACCGGACAGCGTCAGCCATTTAAGTATGTTGCCCCCGCGGTAGCGCCGCACCCAACGGCCGTTGCGGCTGGTCGCCAAAAAGACCGCACGTCCGGACAGCGCCAGATCCTCGGCGATCTGGCCGCCCGACTGACCGCTGCCGACCACCAGCACCGCGCCACTCTCGAACTCGGCCGGGTTGCGATAAGCCGAGGAATCGACTTGGCGAATTGCGGTTGGCAAATCCGCCGACCCTGCTGGCCGGACCTGCCGATTCTGGTCGCCGGTGGCGATCACCACATTGCGCGCCAGAAATGCCCCGTCCGTCGTGGTGATGCGAAAGATCCCGTCGTCTCTCGTCAGCTCTTGCGCCGGAGTTTGGGTGCTTACCGGCAGGCGGTGCCGCTCGGCATAGCCTTCGAGATACGCGACAAATTCGTGGTGGGTTATCGCGCCCCACGGCTCGGGCCCCTCGTAGGAATCACCGGGTAAGATGGAGCGAATGGTCGGCGAATTCAGTCGAAACGAGTTCCACCGCTGCGTTCGCCACGTTTCGCCAATCCGGCCTCGATCGAGCACACGGTGGTCGCGGCCCTGCCGTTTCAAGAAGTAGCTGACGCCGAGTCCCGCCGGACCGGCGCCAATAACGAGGGCGTCAAGAACTTCGCTCATGCATTCCCCTGCCAACCATACGTCCACAAGATCGTGTGGCTCGGCTTCGGGCAAGAATAGAGTTCCCGCTGGGATTGCGCTATCTTCCGATTCGGGTGCGGCCCACGCCTCCTCCCTCCGCTCGGGAAAGTATAATTCATACGGGGCTACCTAGTCATCAAACCGACTGTTCGAGCACCAAGCATAAGGAGGGATTGCCAAAACTGCTCGCAATAGGAGGTTGGAATGAAGCTGTCGGCGCCAATTTACCATCTGAAGCGCAAGGCCAGGCTCTTATCCCGCGAAGAAAAAATCCCACTTCATGAAGCGCTTAACCGCATAGCCCTTCAGGAAGGCTACAATGATTGGAGCCTCCTTGCCGCGAAACTGTCCGCTGCAAGGCCGGCCGGCAAGCTGATTGCGCGATTGAAGCCCGGTGACCTGGTGCTACTCGGCGCGCGGCCGGGGCAAGGCAAAACCCTAATGAGCCTCGAACTCGCCGTGGAGGCCATGAAATCCGGCAATCGAGCCATGTTCTTCACGCTGGAATACACCAAAAAAGACGTTGTTGAGCGCTTCGAAGCAATCGGGGCGGAGTACGCGCAGTTCGATAGGCTGTTCGAATTCGACTGCTCCGACGCCATAAGTGCCGATTACATCGTCAACACGTCCGCGTCAGCGCCTCGCGGCACCCTGATGGTCGTAGACTATCTGCAATTGCTCGACCAGAAGCGCAAAAATCCCGAATTGGCCGTGCAGGTCCGCGCGCTGAGGGTATTTGCGCGGGATCGAGGGCTGATCATCGTCTTTATTTCTCAGATCGATCGATCATATGATCCATTGAAGAAGCCGTGCCCGGATATTCGAGATGTCCGGTTACCGAACCCTCTGGATTTGCAGCTGTTTGACAAGACTTGCTTCTTGAACAAGGGGGAAATCCAGTTCCAGCCAGCGAACTAGGCAGGCCCCAATCCGGGGCTCCTGTCGTGCCGCATCGATTGCGTTCCGACAGGGGCTTAGAATCACCGCCAATCTCAGTCTTATAGCTGCGCCGGCTCATCCCCAGATGGCCAGCCCCGCCAGGCCAACGATGCCGACGACCAGACGCCACCAGCCGAACAGCGCATAGCCGTGGCGCGAGACGTAGTCGAGCAGGAAGCGCACGACGATTAGCGCGGTGACGAAGGCGGCGACGAAACCGACGGCGATGATGGGCAGGTCGGCGCTGCTCAGCACATTGCGGTTCTTGAACAGGTCGAAGGCGAAGGCGCCGACCATCGTCGGGATGGCAAGGAAGAAGGAGAATTCCGCCGCCGCCCGTTTGTCGACGCCGAGCAGCAGCGCGCCGACGATGGTCGAACCCGAGCGCGACGTGCCGGGGATCAGCGACAGGCACTGAAACAGCCCGATCTGCAGATAAAGCCTGGTCGGAAACCGCTCGACATCGTGGTAATAGGGCTTCGGCTTCATGCGATCGACCAGCAGCAGGATGACACCGCCGATGATCAGCATGATGCAGATCAGCCGCGGCGATTCGAACAGCACCGTCTTGATGAAATCGTGCGCCAGCGCGCCGATAATGGCCGCCGGCAGGAATGCGATGAGGATGCCAAGGACGAAATGCCGCGTCAGCCGATCGTAGGGCAGCTCGAGCAGCATCTTCCAGAGACGGCGGAAATAGACGCTGAGAATCGCCAATATGGCGCCGAGCTGGATCAGGATCTCGAAGGCCTTGCCGGTCGAATGAAAGCCGAGGAAATGGCCGGCAAGCAGGATATGACCGGTTGAAGACACCGGAATAAACTCGGTCAGGCCCTCGAGCATGCCGAGCAGCAGCGCTTCGACGACGGTCTGGCTTTCCATGGCAACCTCGGCGTTGGAGTGAGGGCGTGAGAAAAGGGCTTGCTTGTCACGGCGCGGAACTCCCCCTATAGGACGCAGCACCCTGACAGCCCGCTGAATCGGGCGGCCAAGACTTACCGGCGCAGCCGGCGATTTGCCAGTGCGCTCTATTATCGCGGGACCATGCTGACGCTTTTCCACCATCCGATGTTCGCCAGCTGCCGCTTCGTCCGCCTTGCCTTTGGCGAGTATGGCGAGGAACTGGCGCTGATCGAAGAGAAGCCGTGGACGCGGCGCAAGGAGTTCCTGGCGCTGAACCCGGCCGGCACGCTGCCGATCCTGCTCGCCGAAGGCGACGTGCCGATCGTCGGCGCGATGGTTATCGCCGAATATCTCGATGAGACGCGCGGGGTACTCAAGCGCGACAAGCGGCTGTTCGCCGAGGATCCGATGGAGCGCGCCGAAATCCGACGGCTGACCGACTGGTACCTCAACAAGGCGGAAAGCGAGGTTACCCGGCACCTAGTGCGCGAGCGCGTCCTTAAGCCGGTCATGCCGGAAACGGCAGGCGGCGGCTCGCCCGATTCGGCGGCGATCCGCGCCGCCCGCGCCAATATCCGCCAGCACATGAAATACACCAACTGGCTGGCCGGCACCCGTCATTGGTTGGCCGGCAACAAGGTCACCTATGCCGATCTCGCGGCGGCGGCGGCACTGTCGGTGCTCGACTATCTCGGCGAGATCGACTGGCGCGAACACAGCGCCGCGCGCGAATGGTATACAAGGGTGAAATCACGGCCTTCGTTCCGGCCGCTTCTGTCCGACCGGGTGCGCGGCCTGTCGCCGGTGTCACATTATGCGGATCTCGATTTCTGATACGGCAAAGCTGCGCGCGCTGATCGACCGCGAGGCGCGGAATGCCGGCTTCGACGCCGTTGCCGTCACCACGCCCGATGCGATTCCGCAGGCGCCGGAACGGCTGGCCGAATTCGTTGCCGACGGCTTTCACGGCTCGATGGGCTGGATTGCCGAAACGCTCGAGCGGCGAGGCAAACCGACGACGCTTTGGCCAGAGGTCCGCTCGATCATCGTGCTGGCGATGAATTACGGCCCCGACCACGACCCACGCGACATCCTGGCAAAGCGCGACCGCGGCGCGATCTCGGCCTATGCGCAGAACCGCGACTATCATGACGTGATGAAAGGCCGGCTGAAGGAGATCGCCGGCAAGATCGTGGCGCGCGCCGGCGGGGACGTGAAAGTGTTTGTCGACACCGCGCCGGTGATGGAAAAGCCGCTGGCCGAGGCGGCCGGCCTCGGCTGGCAAGGCAAGCACACCAACCTGGTCAGCCGCGCGCATGGCTCCTGGCTGTTCCTCGGCACCATCTTCACGACGGCCGAGCTGGTGCCGGACGCGCCTGAGAACGATCATTGCGGCTCCTGCCGGGCCTGCCTCGACGCCTGCCCGACGGACGCCTTTCCGGCGCCTTACCGGCTCGATGCGCGGCGCTGCATTTCATACCTCACCATCGAGAACAAAGGACCGATCCCGCATGAGTTCCGGGAAAAGATCGGCAATCGCATCTATGGCTGCGACGACTGCCTGGCCGCCTGCCCGTGGAACAAGTTCGCCCAAGCCGCTTCGGAGGCAAAGCTTGCCGCCCGCGCGGACTTGCGCGAACCGCCGCTCGCCGAGCTGCTGCGTCTCGACGACACTGCCTTCCGCACGCTTTTTTCGGGCTCGCCGATCAAGCGCATCGGCCGCGACCGTTTTATCCGAAACGTGCTGATAGCGGCCGGCAATTCCCAGGACTTGTCGCTGGCCGGCGCCGTTCGCGCGCTGCTCGACGACGCCTCGCCCCTGGTTCGCGGAGCTGCGGTATGGGCGCTGTCGCGGCTGGTGCCGGGTCGGGAGTTCGCCGAACGTGCCGCAGCCGCTTTGCAAGCAGAACATGACGAGGCGGTGAGGGGCGAATGGCTTCTGGCCCTGCCAAAGCCGATCGAGGCGCATACATGACAAAAAAGCAGATTTTCATCTTCGGCGCCGGTTATTCGGGCAAGGCCTTCGCCCGCGCCAACAGGGATGCCGACACAACGATCTTCGGTACAACACGGTCGCTGGAAAAATTCGCGGCGCTGCGGCAAGCCGGTATCGTGCCGCTGCGTTTCGATGGCACGCTGACCTCCGAAATCGGCGATGCCCTTGGGAAGACAACCCATCTCGTCGTCTCGGTCGCGCCGGACGAGGCCGGCGACCCGATGCTGGGCGCGGCACGCGAGGAGATCGCGGCCAACATGCCGGAGCTCGAATGGATCGCCTATCTCTCCACCGTCGGCGTCTATGGCGACCGTGGCGGCAATTGGGTGGACGAGGCCGCCGAATGCCGGCCGCTGTCGAAGCGGTCGGTGATGCGTGTCGCAGCCGAGCAGGATTGGCTACAATTGGGCCATGACATCCACCGGCCGGTGGCGATCCTGCGGCTTTCCGGCATTTACGGGCCGGGCCGCAACGCCCTGGTCAACCTGGAAAACGGCACTGCGCGGCGGCTGGTCAAGCCGGGCCAGGTGTTCAACCGCATCCATTGCGACGATATTGCCGGTGCGCTCTGGCATCTCGCCGAGGGCAATCGCGGCGGCATCTTCAACGTCACCGACGACCTGCCGGCGCCGCCGCAGGACGTCGTCGCCTATGCCGCCCAATTGATGGGCATCGAGCCGCCGCCCGAAATTCCGTTCGAGACCGCCCAACTTTCGCCCATGGCGCGGTCTTTCTACGGCGAGAACAAGCGTGTCGCCAACGCGGCAATCAAGGCGGCCGGTTATGGTTTTCGCTTTCCCGACTATCGCTCGGCGCTCGATGCCATGTGGGCGAGCGGCGACTGGCGCGACGGCGAGGCGCGCAGCCCGATGAAACGGTCATGATCGATACGTTGCGCGGGCTATGGTATGATGCGGTTCAAATCGCGGAGGGGTCCAGCTTGGGGAAGACGTTAGCGCGAGCCTTGCCGGGCAAAACGCTGCTGCTGACGGCAGTACTGGCCATCGCCGGCTTGGCGGCGCTTGCAACGCAGCCAGGGAGCGCCGAGCAACGGGCAAAGGACCTGTTCGGCGCCAAAAAGCTGCCGGCACTCGCAGCAGCGCAATCGATCGGCTTTTATTCCAAAGGCTGTTTTTCCGGCGGCGTCGCCCTACCCATGGACGGCCGGCACTGGGAGGTGATGCGACCGTCGCGCAACCGCCGCTGGGGTCATCCCGCAATGATCGCGCTGATCGAGAAACTGTCGCGCGATGCCGCTGCCGACGGCTGGCCGGGCTTGCTGATCGGCGACATCTCGCAACCGCGCGGCGGTCCGATGCTGACCGGCCATGCCTCGCACCAGATCGGCCTCGACGCCGACATCTGGCTGACGCCGATGCCCGACCGTAAGCTCTCGGCCGAAGAGCGCGAAAACATCAGCGCTACCTTGATGGTCGATGAAAAGACCCATTTGGTGAAGGACGGGCTGTGGACGCCGATGCACACGCGGTTGTTGAAGCGCGCCGCGAGCTATCCCGAAGTCGAGCGCATCCTGGTCAATCCCGGGATCAAGAAGAAGCTCTGCGACACGGTCAAAGGCGACCGTAGCTGGTTGCGCAAGGTCAGGCCGTTCTGGGGCCACGACTACCACTTCCACATTCGCATCGGCTGCCAGGCTGGATCACCCGACTGCAAGGCACAGGAAGCGACGGCGCCAGGCGATGGCTGCGACCAGGCGCTGGCCTGGTGGTTCACCGAGGAGCCGTGGCGCCCCAACAAGAACCCGGACAAGCCGAAGGCACGCGACCTGATGACGATGGCGAACCTGCCCAGGCAATGCCAGTTCGTGCTCGACGCGCCAGCTCCGCCGTCGGCGGAAGCAGTCACCTACTATGGCGACGGCGTGCCGATCGCGGCCACCGCACCCGCTCTCGCAGCCGAGCCTGCGCCGCAGCCAACGGTCGCAGCCGGCGCGGGAGCGCTTCCGGCCTCGGCGAACGCCTTTGTGGCGACGCCCGAGATCGGCATTCCGCTGCCCCGGCCACGACCGGGGCACTGATGCGGGCAGCGTGTTCGCTGTCTGCATCCGTGCATCTCCACTTCGAAAACCGATTTCCCTTTTTGCGGTCATGCGCTAGTCAACGAGAGAACGGCGATACGCGTCGGGAACGGACGAGAGCATGCCAGGCGTAAGCGACGACGACACTCTGTTGCGATTTCCGATCCTGATCGGCGACATAGGCGGCACCAATGCGCGCTTCTCGATCGTACTAGACGCGAATTCCGAGGCCGGCGAGCCGACCATCGTCCAGACCGCCAACTTCAATACGATTGACGAGGCGATCCAGTCGGCCGTGCTCGACCGCTCGTCGGTCCGGCCGAATTCAGCTGTGCTGGCGGTAGCCGGTCCTGTCGAAAGCGACGAGATCCCGCTTACCAATTGCCCATGGATCGTCAAGCCGAGACAGATGTTCGCCAGTCTCGGTTTCAGCGACGTCGTGGTGCTCAACGACTTCGAGGCACAGGCGCTGGCTGTCGTCGCGCTCGGCGAAGAGCATATGGAAAAGATCGGCGGCGACGAGCCGGAACCGAATTCCGGGCGGGTGGTGCTCGGCCCGGGAACCGGGCTCGGTGTCGCCGGGCTGGTTTATGCGCTGCATCACTGGATACCGGTGCCCGGCGAGGGCGGCCATATGGATATCGGCCCGCGCTCACCGCGCGATTTCCAGGTGTTTCCGCATATCGAGAAGCTCGAGGGCCGCATCTCCGGCGAACAGATCCTGTCCGGACGCGGCCTGGTCAATGCCTACCGGGCGGTGGCCAAGGCGGACGGCAAGCCGTCGCCCTTTACAACGCCTGCCGAGGTCACCGCCGCGGCGCTGGCAAAGAACGATCCGGTGGCCGAAGAGGCGCTGTCGATCTTCGTCACTTGCCTAGGGCGCACCGCCGGCGATCTCGCTCTGGTGTTCATGAGCCGCGGCGGCGTGTTTCTCACCGGCGGCATCGCGCAAAAAATCCTGCCGGCGCTGCGCACCGGCAATTTCCGCGCCGCCTTCGAGGACAAGGCGCCGCACAGCGCCCTGATGCGCGGCATGCCGGTCTACGTCATCACCCATCCGCTTGCGGCGCTTTTAGGGCTGGCCGCCTATGCCAGAAATCCGTCGCTGTTCGGCGTGCAGACGGCGGGGCGGCGCTGGCGGGTTTAGGACACAAGCTGCGCCGCGACGAAGTTTCGCCGTCCCCGGCCATAGGCAAGCCGCCATCGGGGCGTTAAGAGGTTGCCGAATTGCAGTCCGGCCGAACCGAAACCACAAAGCGCTCCAACGTGACAATTCCAGCACCAACCAAAGGGAAAGTCCGTCCCAGCGAGATCGTGGCGGTGATCCGCCGCATCATCGCCGAGAACAGCCGCGATTATCGCTGGTACTATGCTCTTGCCGTGCTGTGCCTGGTGACGATCGCGGCGACGACCGCCTTCACAGCCTGGATCATGAAGGATGTCATCGATCAGATCTTCTACCAACGGCGCGGCGATCTTATCGCGCTGATCAGCGTGTCGATCCTGGCCGCCTTTATGCTGCGCGGCCTGGCCAGCTACGGCCAGGCAGTGACGCTGGCCAAAATCGGCAACAATCTGGTGGCGCGCTATCAACGCCGCATCTTCGACCATCTGATGAAGCTCGGCGTCGGCTTCTTCAATGACACCCGCTCGGGCCGGCTCGCCGCGCAGATCAACGAGAACGTCAACGGCATCCGCGATCTCCTGTCGATGACGCTGACATCGCTGGCGCGCGATGCGGTATCGCTTGTCGCGCTAGTCGGCGTCATGATCTGGCAGGACCCGATGCTCTCGGCGATGTCGCTGCTGATCGGCCCGCCCTTGATCTACAGTGTCACCTATCTGATGCGCCGGGTGCGTCGCATCACCCGTGAATCGGTGCAGATCAACTCGCGGCTGATCGGCGCCATGCAGGAAGCGACGCAAGGCATCGCCATCGTCAAGGCCTTCACCCTGGAAGACGAGCTGTCGCGCCGCATCGGCGGCCTGGTCGCCGGCGCCGAGCAGCGGGCAAACAAGATCGCCCGCGTCTCGGAACGGCTGACGCCGATCTCCGACATGCTGGCCGGCTTCGCCGTCGCCGGCGTCATCGCCTATTCCGGCTACCGGGCGACCGTCGGCGGCCAGCCGCCGGGCGCGGTGTTTGCCTTCATCACCGCCCTGCTGCTTGCCTATGATCCGGCCAGGCGGCTGGCGCGTATGCAGGTTGGCATGGAAAAGTCGCTGGTCAATGCGCGCATGATCTACGAGCTTCTCGACCTCGAGCCGCAGCAAGGTGACGTGCCGGCAGCCGCCGAGGCGAAATTCACCTCTGGCGAAGTGCGCTTCAACAACGTGTCCTTCCGCTATGTCGAAGAGGCGCCGGTCCTGCAGGATCTGACCTTTGTCGCCGCCGCCGGCAAGGTGACCGCCATCGTCGGAGCCTCGGGCGCTGGCAAGACGACGCTGGTTGCGCTGCTGCAGCGCTTCTACGATGTCGAGTCGGGCAGGATCGAAATCGACGGCCAGGACATTTCAAAGGTCACCAAGCATTCGCTGCGCGGCTCGATCGCCTATGTATCGCAGCAGCCCTATCTGTTAGAAGGCACCATCCGCGACAACATCCGCTACGGCAGGCTGAGCGCCACCGACGCAGAGATTGAACGCGCCGCCCAACAGGCCGCGGCACACGATTTCATTCGCCAGCAGCCGCAAGGCTACGACACGCCGGTCGGCGAGAATGGCGTGACGCTGTCGGGCGGCCAGCGCCAGCGCGTATCGATTGCACGCGCCATCGTTCGGCAGGCGCCGATCCTGCTGCTCGACGAAGCGACCTCGGCGCTCGACAACGAGGCCGAGGCCCGCGTCCAGGAAGCGCTGACCCATGTCATGGAAGGGCGCACCACCATTGTCATCGCGCACCGGCTGTCGACGGTGGTCAATGCCGACCATATCATCGTGCTGGAGCAGGGCCGGCTGGTCGAACAGGGCACGCATGCCTCGCTGATGGCCGACCCGCACAGCGTCTATGCCCGGTTCCATCGGGTGCAAGGCAGGAAAGGGCTGGGGCTTGTCGATGACGCCAAGCCAATCCAGACTGCGGCGCAAAATGATCACGCGAAAAAGGCGGTCGGGAGACATTCATGAGCGACACGCCGACCGTGAGTGAAATGGGCCTGGTGGTGGTGGGCGCGGCTGGCCGCATGGGCCAGGCGCTGATCCGCGCCATCCACACGATACCGGGCGCGCGTGTCGCCGGCGCCATCGCGCCGGCCGGTTCGCCACATCTCGGCAAGGATGCCGGCGAGCTGGCCGGCGTCGGCAGGCTCGGCGTGGCGATCGGCGACGATCCGCTGCCGGCCTTCGCCAAGGCCGACGGCGTGCTCGATTTCACCACGCCGGCAGCGACCGTCGAATTCGCCGGCTATGCGGCGCAGGCGCGCATCGCCCATATCATCGGCACCACCGGCTGCTCGGCTGAAGACAATGCCAGGATCGCGGCGGCGGCGCGGCACGCGACGGTGGTCAAGTCAGGCAATATGAGCCTCGGCGTCAATCTGCTGGCGGTGCTGGTTGAGCAGGCGGCGCGCGCGCTCGATGCCGACGATTTCGACATCGAGATCCTGGAAATGCACCACCGGCACAAGGTCGATGCGCCGTCGGGCACGGCGCTGCTGCTCGGCGAGGCCGCCGCTGCCGGGCGCGGCGTAGCACTTGCCGGCAACGATGTTCGCGTGCGCGACGGCCATACCGGCGTGCGCAAGGCAGGCTCGATCGGTTTCGCCAGCTTGCGCGGCGGCTCGGTGGTCGGCGACCACAGTGTGGTGCTGGCCGGTACCGGCGAGCGCATCACGCTTGCCCATCATGCCGAGGACCGGGCGATCTTTGCCCGCGGCGCGGTCAAGGCAGCCCTGTGGGCGCGCGGCCGCAAGCCGGGCCTCTATTCGATGCGGGACGTGCTCGGCCTGACAAGCTGATCCACAAGATTTGGCTGATCCACAAGATTTGAAGGAGCAAATATGTCGAGAACTCTCGTGCTCGTGCGCCACGGCCAGAGCGAATGGAACCTGAAGAACCTATTTACCGGCTGGCGCGACGTCGACCTGACCGAACTGGGCCATGCCGAGGCCAAGTCGGCCGGCGCCAAGCTCAGGGCGCGCGGCATGAAGTTCGACATCGCCTTCACGTCGTCGCTGATCCGGGCGCAGAAGACCTGCCAGCATATTCTCGACGCCGTTGGCCAGAGCGATCTCGAGACCATTCGCGACCAGGCGCTGAACGAGCGCGACTATGGCGATCTCTCCGGCCTCAACAAGGATGATGCGCGCAAGAAATGGGGCGAGGAGCAGGTGCATGTCTGGCGCCGCTCCTATGACGTGCCGCCGCCCGGCGGTGAAAGCCTGAAGGACACCGGCGCGCGCGTCTGGCCCTATTACCTGCACGATCTGCAACCGCATGTGCTGCGCGGCGGCACCGTGCTGGTGGCGGCGCACGGCAATTCGCTGCGCGCGCTGATCATGGCGCTGGACGGCAAATCGGGCGAGGAGATCGTCAAGCTCGAGCTCGGCACCGGTGTGCCGATCATCTACACGCTCAACGCCGATTCCACGGTGGCGTCGAAGGAAGTGCTGGAGCATTGAGCCGGAGAAGGAACGCGGCTTTCAAAAAAGCGCGTTGACACTCATCCCTCGCCCGCTTAATGAGCGCGCACCAGCCCAGATGGCGGAATTGGTAGACGCGCACGGTTCAGGTCCGTGTTCCGCAAGGAGTGGAGGTTCGAGTCCTCTTCTGGGCACCAAATTCCCGTTTTCGAACCGATTGATGCGGTTTCAGAGACCCAAGAAAAAGCCCGGTTTGCCGGGCTTTTTCTTGATCCAATGCTCTAAGCTGCCTACCGTCAGCCATGGTATCCACAAGATATCCAACAATTATCCGTCCGGGTTAGGCAGCGATCTGTCGTTGCGACAGCGCAGCAGCGGAAGGATTTGGCCCGAGATCACTCTGGTGATCTTCTGTTGCTTGGCGTTGGTTACGACGTTCATGCACGCACATCCGTAGCCGTGACCCGAACCAGGCACATTGGTCTCGACGAATTGCCGCTCGTCAAAGGCCGGCACATTGTCGATGCCCTTGGGATCCGGGCGTCCCTGCATCTGGATCCACCAATCCCCGTCACTGTCGGTCAGGACGAGGTTGCCGGGGGTCGGGCTGGAGTACCAGCCACAACGGCGCTCGGCATGGGCGGCTGCAGACAAGGACATAATAGCCAGGCAGACACAGATAGCGAACAGTGGGCGCATGAATATCTCCTCCCTGAAGTAGGTCAGGTCGTGCCGCCGATCCGTTGGCGCCGGGGACGCGCATGACTTTTGCGAGCCTTATGGCTTCAACTTCGTGTCCACATGTTCTTCGATCAATCCGCAATGAAGCGTCACGGGCGCCCTTTGGACGTTGCTGAGTGGACCGTCGATGAAATCGCAGCCGAGCAGATTGACCGAGCTGCTCTTGCGCGCCGACGCAACGTTGACGTTGACATCGGGAGGGCCGGCAAGCCAGTCGAGACGCTTTGCGTCGACCTTGGCGCCGCTGATGCGGGCGTGGCCGCCTGTGCCCGGTATCTCCACCTCTTCGTCGTGCGGTGTGAGATCGATCAGGCCGACTTCGTTGGCGTGCTTCGCGGCGCTCGGCTTGGGGTCGCCGTAATAGGAGGCGAAGACGACGATTCCCTCCTTTTCAGCCGCGAGCTTGGCGGCTGCTTTCTTGGACAGCGTGACGTTGACGTCGAAGCCCATGTCATCCTGGGCTGTTGCCGGCACGGCAGATGCCAGCAGCACAGATGCCGCAATCGCCATTGCGAGCGATGATCCGCAGCGTTTCACAATCCACCTCCTTCAAGTCCCCACGCAGTGATGATGCCCCTCGCATTGTTCATATCTGGCAGCGACGTCATGCTCGCCGCCGGCTTCATCATGATCAAATAAGTTGCAGCACGTGTCAGTTCGCGGCCGGAACGGGGCAACTCAGATCGCCTTCCTTGCAATTCAGGTAACCCTCGAAGGCTTTGACACGGGATTGCGTCAGGCCGTCCATGCATTGCGCGATGAGCATCGGTATTACGCTTCCTCCGGCCGATCCAGCAGTCTGAAAACTGCACTCCGCGTCGCGAAACTTGCCCCAATCCCGCTGTGCCTGAACAAGAAACTTCTTGGTATCCGCATCGTCCTTCAGGCGGGCTTCGATCTGCTTGTAAAGCTCATTGAGCTTCTTGTCGGATTTCTGGAACTCGGCACCGAAGCACTGATTCATGGTGGCCTGATCCTTGGCATCGGCGCACTTGTCCTTGGCAAGGGCGAATGTCGGCGCAGCCAGAACCACGGCAGCAGTCAATATCGCTATTTTCATCGATTTCCCTTTCCGATTGCAGTCAAGCTCTTAAGTTGCTCAGCCCCGCCCTATGTTCTCGTCAGCTGTCCGTTATTGCCACGATCGGCCCATGGCCCGATTATCTGGTTTTCATTGGATCAGCTTTGCCACCTTCGGCGACCGTGACGTTGCCGACCTTTCCTGAGCCGGTCAGCGTGCCGCCCTCCTTGACCATGACTTCGCCGGAGACCTCTCCGTCAACGACAAGCAGTCCCGAGACGGAAACGTCACCGGTCAAAGAGCCGGTCACGTGCAACTCCGCTCCCGCCACCACTTCCGTCATGCCCGAATATTTGTTCTTGCCGCTCAGCGTCAGCTTGCCACCGGCAACAACGAGGCCGCCGCTGTCGCCGGCGTCATCAAAGTCCGCGATGGTTCCATCAAATTGCCCGTCGGCTGCTGTCAGGATCAGTCTGCCCGCGCCCAGATAGACCTCGCCTTTACCGCCAAGGTTGCGAATGGCCGTATCGTTCAGGGAGTGCGCCACTCCCCAGGGCTTCAGGTGGTTTCCTTTCTGATCGATGTTGAGCACACCGTCGACTATGACGCGCGAGGAATGCTCGATGCTGCCCGGCCCGGCCAGAGTAAGATAGCCATCGGCCGCGATGTGGGTTGTGCCCGTGTAGGTATTGGCCCCGGTCATGCGCACGTCCGCGTCCTTCTCGATCGTGAAGTCGCCGGCGCCGAAGATGTTCCCGGCCAATCCGAGCCATCCGTCGCTGCCCATTTCGCCGTTCACTCGGTTGAGCTGCACTTGATCCTTGACAGCCGCGTCTGTCGTAAAGTCGGCAGCGCTGACAAAATAGGGTGAATAGGCGGTTGTTTTGTTCTCCAGATCATACATCACGGAATTGGACTGAAAGAAGGGTAGGCCGACCCAAATTCCATGGCCTCTCTCCTCATCGCTTTGGCGATCGATAACGACATCGCTGTATTCCCTGTTGTTGACACTATCGTCAAATCCAAAAAACTTGAAGTTTATTATGCCAGAACTGTATTTATCAATTTTAAAACCTTTCGACTTTAGCTTATTTAAAGTATCTTCATCCGTAATATGAACAAATGTCGCTGTTCCTGTATCCAATAAGACGGGTCCGCTGAAATCAACCGATTGCTTCTTTCCCTTATGGTCAAAAGAAATCGTATAACGGTAAGACCCTTCGTACTCATTGGATGCATTCGCGCCTGATCGCGGGAATCGTCTCTGGTAAGCCTGAAAATCCCCTTCGCCCCACGGCGTCAGGGCCGTAAACTGGGATCTCAGACTGGGGGACAAATTCAGCGTCAGGCACGGACCGCAGCCCGGTGTCGTCTTCCTTTTTCCAAGATTTGCATTGGCAGAGACCACATAGCCGCTTCGGGTTTGACCGCCGGGGGCACTGGTCTGGTCTCCTGGAAAGATAAAATCGGCGGCTCCAAAGATGCCGTAAAACGTCGTCGAACCACCGGGTTCGCCTTTCTGCATTCTCTCGCGCGCATTAAGATCCGCATAGACTGGCGTATCGCCGTATTGACCAACGGGCTTCTGCATCAATTTCACATCCTCGAGGTCGCCGAAACCCTTGGTGTAGACGTAATCCACCACCCGAGCAGCGCTAAAGCCGCCGTCGAAGGTTACGACAGGCTCCCACGCATCATCCGGATCGTAAAAAGACAGGCTGTCGAACCGTACCTGTTGTACCCAATCGCCATAGGTGCCGTCACCATAGGCGTACATTGCGGGCTTGCTGCCGGGCACCGGCTTTACGCCAGGGACGCTCGAATCGATCTCCGCGTTGAACTCATCCGACCCGGTGTCGAATTCGAACAGACGAGGCTTGGCACTATTGATGCCCACCATGATCCCGAGTTTGTGATAACCACCGTCGGTTCCGTATTCCCTGACGTGTTGCAATGGAATAAGTATCGGGCCGGCAGCCTGGACAGGGACGGTCTCTTCGGCCACCGCAGGTGCGGCATGTGATGTGTTCGCTGCCGGAACGGGGCAGCTCGGATCGCCCTCCTGGCATTTCAGGTAATCCTCGAAGTCTTTGACACGGGATTGCGTCAGGCTGTCCATGCACTGCGCGACGAGCATTGGCATTACACTTCCTCCGGCCGCTCCCACGGTCTGGAAACTGCACTCCGCGTCGCGAAATTTGACCCAATCGCGCTGTGCTTGAACAAAAAGCGTCTTGGTATCCACATCATCCTTCACGCGGGTTTCAATCTGCTTGTAAAGCTCGTTGAGCTTGTTGTCGGATTTCTTGGACGCGGCATCGGCGCACTCGTTCGCGGCGGCCTGATCCTTGGCGGCGTCGTAGCACTTGTCCTGGGCAAAAACGAAAGCCGGCATGGCCAGGACCATGGCAATGGTCAGCGTCGCGGTTTTCATCGGTTGACCTCTGTTTAGAACTGCCGGCCCGGTCGGCTGCTAGTTGGCATCGTCGTCGGTACTGTCATCCGTCGCATCGTCATCCGAGCTGTTGTCGTCAGTGTCGGTGTTGTTGTCGCCATCACCACCGTCCGTTGGGTCTGCATCGTCATTCTGATCGCTCGAATCGTCCTGATCGTCGGAACTTTTGTTGTCAGTGCTGTCATCCGACGCATCGTTATCCGTACTATCGTCGTCAGTGTCGTCGTTCTGATCGCTCGGATCGTCCTGATCATCGGAACTTTTGTCATCGGCATCGGGAGGAGACGTTTCTGCGTCCTGACTGGCGTCCCCAGGCTGCGAGTCGTCCCCGCGATAGCTTGTGTCATTGAGGCCCGTCTCCATCTCCTCGTCATACTCATCGACGATCTGCGTCCATTCCTCTCGATTGTCGACGCTCGTCCATTGGGAGATATTGTTGACCGAGATGTTGGTGTTGAAGTTGTTGACGGTGATGTTGGTGTTGACCTCGACGACGTCTGTGACTTCTGTCCCGCGGTTCACGCCAAACAGGAAACTGGTGGCACTCGCGGCAAGGGCGGCCCAAACGAACCTATCGACATCGCGCGGCGTCGAAATCGGCTGATGCCGCACTGTGGCAAGCACGTCACCCGGTCGGATGCCTCGCCGCGCGGCAACACCGTGGGGTGCAACGGCCAGGACATACACGCCGCGAAGCTTGGGCGGGATCTGGTAGCGGTGCCGAGAGGCGTGATTGATCGGTATCAGAACCGCGTTAAGAGCCCGGGAAACATAGGGTTTCGGCAGATCATATTTGCTGGCATACGCAACATTGATCGTGTGCGGGACAGCTACACTCACAACAGCCGTCATTTTCACTGAAGTTGCCAATGCACGGGCGAGCTGCATTATCAGTCTGGATTTTCGAACGGTTTGCATTTTGCACATCCTGCAGCTGATGATTGGAGTCGATCTCAGAGCCCCGGCGCCCCGGAGCGCTCACCAATCATTCTCCCCCTGCACCAACGGTCAGCGGCAATTTCCAGCGATCATCACCGTCGTTCCGTAACTTCCTCGGCAAAACACTTTGCCAGGTCTTGCGGCGCTCCGAGCTTCTTCGCCCAGGATACCAGTTCAGGTTTTTCCGACGGCTCGGCATAGCCGCCCCACACGTCGCGAAACTGCTTCTTTCCGTCGACTGTCTGGAAGAACATCACGCCGTCGTCGCTCACCGGCGTGGAGACGTAGGCGGCGCTCCAGCTGCCGCTCTCCATGATCGTGAAGAACTTTGCCTGAGCGGGCTTGAACTTATTGGTCATCGCCGAGACGACGAGAGGGGCATATTCCTGCTTGCGCGCCTTCGTCACTTCGACCTTTATACCGTCACAGGCGTTATTCGCAGCGAAAGCGGACGTCAGCGCCATTCCCAACCCCGCAAGGCCGACCATAACGATTTTGGCATGTCGCCGGACCAGGCCGCTGAATTCAGACATGATTGGCTTCCTCCTTGTTCGCCCCCGAGTCCGTTAATCGGAATCGTCATCGTCGGATGAATTGTCATCGTCCGGTGTATCGACCTCGCAGCCGATGCCGCGGCAGCCTTGGTAGTTGCCTTGCGTATCGAAGTTGGGATTGCCTTCTCTGTCGTACTGCGGTCTGTCGTCGATACTTTGATCCCCGTCATCAGGATCGTCGACTTTACATCCGAGCCCATGGCAGCCGATGTAACGGCCCCTGGTATCGAAGTTGGGATTGCCGTTCCTGTCGAACTGCGGCCGATAGTCAATCTGTCGGCCACCTTTATGGGGCCGATCAGCCAGGCAGCCCTTTCCGCGACAACCGCCGTAGTCGTCGGTGGTACAACCGGCGATCGCCATCAAAGCAGTGGCCAAGGTCGCATAGATTACGAATTTCATGATTCATTCCTCCGACTGGCTGGCGGCGGACATCGTCCATATCGGAAGGCCATTGCAGGCGGCGATCCCCGCTTTT
This sequence comes from Mesorhizobium sp. M1088, assembly GCF_040318575.1. Lineage (NCBI taxonomy): Bacteria > Pseudomonadati > Pseudomonadota > Alphaproteobacteria > Hyphomicrobiales > Phyllobacteriaceae > Mesorhizobium > Mesorhizobium sp. M1088. The sequence continues at coordinate 172,747 of NZ_JAMYMO010000006.1, forward strand.
GCCGCGAAGGCTGGCGCCAATCGGAGGAGGGCAAAGCTTCGCCGGCCATCAAACGAGAGCCAGGCTGTGGGCGATGCATTCGACGACTTAGCCGACGGTTGCCGTAGTCTCTTGCGTCGGGTCGAACGCTCCCGGCCGGGGCCGCCGCATTAGCGAGTGTCAATATTCCTCTCCATGCTTAGTGCCCCGTCCGCCCAAGCATGTTTCAACGATCCGCTGACGCGGCTGTGCTTCCAAGAAATGCATCCAAGTCAGCCTATGACAAGGACAAATCCCAATATCGCAGGATTGAATTTTGCAAATGCTTAATAATTCGGAATCAGCACGGGCTATCTTAGCAGATACTGAAATGTGACCAGCAGCAAGATTCCGGAATGCTTCCTTAGGTTTGTTCTCATTAAGCCGAGTTAGTACAAGCAATATTCTATGCTGTTGTGAATTTTGCGCCAGCTCTACAAAAAGGGCGCGACGAACCCACCCCAATCGCGATCTATTGTGGTATTTTTTCGAACCCAGCCAACCCTTGCGAGGGCCGAAAGAAACGTGCCCTTTGCCCGACTTTTCAACGCTGCGGAGTGCCAAATAGAGGCACAGTGGGGGCGGCACATCCCACAAAAGCTCGCAGAGGCGGCTGCGGCCGACCGGATGCGGCGCCAGCGCCAGATAGGCGAGCAGCGCACACAGCTTGCGCGATTTTGGGAGCCGGCTGATCGACCAGAACATCGCGCAAGGGCATTATCTCGGCGCGCTGATCGCGGCCGAACCGGCACTCGAACTGGTAGCGCCGGTGAGCATCAACATCGTGTGCTTTCGCTACCGCGCGGACGGACTGGGCGGGGAGCGCCTGAAAGCGCTCAATACCGAGATCATGCTGAGGCTGCAGGAAGAAGGCATCGCCGCCATTTCCGACACGACGGTGCATGGCCAGCATAGCCTCAGGGTGGCGATCAACAACCACCGCACCCGGCGCGACGATCTGGACCTGCTGGTGCGGGAGACCGTGCGGCTTGGACTGGAGATTTCAAGGCCTGGCGTGGCTCTTCCTTCTCCCCTTGTGGGAGAAGGTGGACGCGAAGCGGCCCGATGAGGGGTGTTCCAGCTTGATACTGACGGCACTCCGTCCGCACCCCTCAACCGTCTTGGCGCTGCGCGCCAATCCACCTTCTCCCACAAGGGGAGAAGGAAGAAAGAGCGGCGCTGGCCCCGACAATTGGTCGTCTGCAAGGCTACGCCTCGAGCCAGACCTTCTCGAAATGCTGCTCGAGCGATTGGTGCTGCTCGCAGCCATGCACGCCCTTGCGGTAGGTGCGGTAGACCGAGCGCCAGTAGGGCTGGATGATGATGCCGGAATCGCGCAGATTCTGTTCGATCTTGGCCATGAGCTCCTTGCGGGCGCCGGGATCGGGCATCGCCAGCGCCTTGTCGAGCAGACTGTCGAATTCCGGATCGGCGTAGGCGGTCTCGTTCCACGCGGCGCCAGACTTATAAGCGAGCGCCAGCACCTGGACGCCGAGCGGCCGGCCGAGCCACTCCGTGCAGGAGAAAGGATATTTGCTCCAGTCGTTCCAGAAGGTCGCGGCCGGCAGCACGGTGCGCTTGATCTTCAGCCCGGCCTCGCGCATCTGCGCAGCGATGGCGTCGCCGGAGCTCTTCTGCCAGTCCACGTCGACCGAGATGAGTTCGTATTCGTGGTCGGCCTTGCCGGCCTCGGCGAGCAGGGCCTTGGCTTGATCAATGTTGCGGACGGCCGGGCCGATATCGGCATATTCGGGATGCATCGGCCCGACATGATGGTTCTCGGCAGGCTTGCCGCGGTTGTCCATGCCGATCTTCAGCACGGCGGCGTTGTCGACGGCGAGCTGGGCGGCGCGGCGCACCTTGATGTCGTCATAGGGCGGATTGCCGATATTGAACCGCGCGACGATGGTCGAGCCGGTGGCGATTTCCGAATTGCTCAGGCCCATGGAGTCGGTCTGCGCAACCGTGTCGGAGGCGGTTTCGTGATCGGTGTCGATCTCGCCCGATTCGAAGGCCGACAGCATCGCATTGGGGTCGGAGCCGTAGTCCACCCATTTGATGCCGTCGAGGTAGAACTCGCCCTTCCACCATGGCTTGTCTTTGCGGCGGACTTCGGCGCCGACCTCGGCGTCCCATGCCACGAGTTCGCAAGGCCCGGTGGTGATCGCCAATGCCTTCAGCGGATCGCCGTCGCCTTCATAGCTGCGGTGCATGATCAGCGCCGGGTAGTCGGCCATGCCGGCGATCAGCGAAATGTCGGGCTTCGGCAAATTGAGCCGCACGGTGACGTCGTCGACGCGCTCGATGCCGCCGTCGACGGGCTTCTTGGTATCGGCGTTGACCAGTGCGCCCATGCGCGCGGCGACTGAATTGCCGGCGACGGACGCATCACACCAGCGCGTCAGATTGTGGATCACGTCGTCGGCGTTGAAGGTGTCGCCGTTCGACCAGGTGATGCCCTTGCGGACATGCAGCGTCAGGACGCGGGCGTCGTCGCTGGTCTCCCAGCTCTCGAGCAGCCATGGCTCGAAGGTGAAGTCGCGCTTCCAGCGCACCAAATATTCGTTGCACTGGCGGGCGACGTTGGACATCTCGACGCCGTCGAAGGTGCGCGGATCCTTCCAGCCCTTGACGTTCATGGCAACGCGCAAGACGCCGCCGCGCTTCGCCTCCTCGGCCCTGGCCGGTGACGGAGCAAGCCCGCCAAGCGCCAGCGCGCCGGCAGCGCTGATACCGAGCGCAGCCATGGTGGCGAGATATTCGCGGCGGTTCATCTGGCCTTTCTTGAAGCCATCGGCGACGGGCTCGGCCTGCGGATGCAGTTTTCGATCGGTCAGCATGAACTTCATTGTCGTCATTCCCCTGTTGTTGGGCACCTCTGCCGATCGCCAAACGCGGGGGACGGATGCGATCGCCGGAGCGCCATTGCCTCGGGGATGATAGGGCGAGCGCCCGTGCGGGAGTGTTCGGACTTCCGCAGTTCTTGTGCGCTGTTCCGCAAGCGGAAGGTCCCCCTCACCCGGATCGCCAACCGAATTGCGAAGGGCAGTTCGGGGCAATCCGACCTCGCCCCCGGGGGGAGAGGAGGTCGCCTGCGTTGATGCCAGCCTCTTCTCCCCAGCGGGGAGAAGGTGGACGCGAAGCGGCCGGATGAGGGGGCCTTCGCAACCTCAGTAAGGCCAGTCGCCTTTGCCGAGCGCGGCGATTGCCGCAATGATGCGGGCGAAGGCTTCACCGGCGCGCGGAACGGTTTTGCGGGCGCGCAGGAAACTGTGCACCAGACGCGGCTCCTCGCGCCACCAGGCGCGGCCGCCGGCGGCGAGGATGCAGTCGCGATAGGCCTCGCCGTCGGAGGACAGCGGATCGCACTCGGCCGTGATGATGAAGGTCGGCGGCAGGCCGGAGAAATTGCTGCCTCGGAGCGGCGAAAAGGTCGGATCGTCGGGCGACTGTGCCTTGGCGGAGCGCACGTTGCGATAGAATTCGATATCGCGCAACGTCAGCAGCGGCGCTTCGGCGTGCTCGACACAGGAGCCGGCGCTCTCTTTGCCAACTGGTTCCGGGCCGCCGAGCTCGGGATAGATCAGCACCTGGCCGATCGCATGGCGAGGATGGCGGTGTGTCGCCAGTGCCACCGCAGCGGCCAGATTGCCGCCGGCGCTTTCGCCGCAGAGCACTATCGGCAGGCCGGCCGTCGCCGTCGCCCATTCGAATACGGCCAGCGCATCGTCGAAGGCGGCTGGATGCAGATGCTCGGGCGCCAGCCGGTAATCGGCGGACAGCACGGCAAAGCCGGTGCCGGCGCATATCTCGGCGCAGATGTCGTCATGGCTGTCGAGCCCGCCAAGGACGAAGCCGCCGCCGTGATAATAGACAACCATCGCCTGCGGCGCCGTGCCCGCCATCTGGTAACGTCGGACCGGGATCGCACGGTCGCCGGCAGGAACCGCGCTGTCGCTGGCCTTGACACCAGGTGGATAGGGCTCGCGAAACGTCCGGCACATGGCATTATAGACCGCCCGCTGCCTGTCGATCGGCATGTAGACGATTTCGGGCGGATACCACTCGTTGACCCGATCGATATAGGCCCACAGCTCCGGATCGAGCAGCGTCTGGTATTTTCCGCGCCCTCTCGTTCCGGGTCGCTCGGCCTCGGTGATCATCGCTGCGCGATCCCGCTCAGAGTTCGGCGTAGAGCCGGGCAGCATTTTCATAGCTAAAGCGCAGCGGCACCGAGCCCTCGACCTGCCAGGCTTCGACCGTCTCGCCTGTCAGCAGCCGGCAGGCGCCGTCGGTGGTGGTGACGGCACCGCCATAGAGCCGGTTGGCAAGGTTGAGGATGGCCGTCTGGTGCATCGCCGTGCTGCCACTGCCGCAGGCATCCTTGACCAGCAGCACTCGAAACCCGAGCGCCACCGCATCCTTGACGGTGGCATCGATGCAGGCCTCGGTCCAGACGCCGGCAACGACCAGCCACTCGATGCCATCGGCCTTCAACCGTTCGGCGGCAGGCCCCGCGCGGAAGGCGCTGGCATCGGTCTTGACCAGCATCATCTCGCCTGGCGCCGGGCCTACTTCCGCGCAGATGGCAGTCAGCGGATCGTCCTTGTCGGAAAATGCCGACTTGCCGCTGGCCTCGACCGGGTGGAACGGCCGCGCCGTGGCGAGATCGACGATATAGGCCCAGTGATACAAAGGCACATGATTGGCTCGTGCTGCTGTCTGCAGCCGCTGGACGTTGGCGAGGATATCGCCATAGCCTTCGACCAGATAGCGCTTGTCCCGCCGATGCTCCTCCTGGAGATCGATGAACACCGCCGCCACCTTGCTGCGCTTGATCGAGATCGGGCTTTTCATGCAAAACTGCCTGTCAGCACTCAAACCTGCCTGTCAAGGAACTCGTCCTCATAAGGGAAGCGCGACAGAAGCTCGGTGCCGGTCTCGGTGATCAGGATCTCGTCCTCCAGCTTGACGCCCTCACGGCCGCCCTTCTCGCCGATATAGCTTTCGACGCTGACCACCATGCCGGGCACGATGACACCGTCGCGGCCATAGGTCTCGTAGTCCATGGCATGCGCGATGAACGGCGTCTCGCCATGCATGCCGACGCCGTGCATGACCGAGGTATAGCGCTGGTCGACGAAGCGGTCCGGTATCTTCCAGGCCTTTTCGGCAATCTCGCGAAATGCCATGCCCGGCTTGACGACCCCGATATTGTGCTGAACCTGGTCGTGCGCCATCTTGTAGAGCGACTTCTGGTAATCCGTCGGCCTGCCCGGGCCGCAGCGGAAGGTACGCGAGAAATCCGAATAATAGCCGTAGCAGCCGATCGTGTCGGTATCGAGCGCCAAGAGTTCGCCCGGCCTGATCTTGCGGCCGCTCGCCTCGTTGAACCACGGATTGGTGCGCTGGCCCGAGGTCAGCAGCCGGGTTTCGATGAACTCGCCGCCTTGCCGGATCACCTCGCCATACATGATGGCGAACAGGTCGTTTTCGGAAACGCCGGGCTTGATCGCCTCGCGCACGGCATAGACGGCGGCCTCGGCGCCAGCCATCGACACCTGCAGGCATTTTACTTCCTCGGGCGTCTTGACCGCGCGCACCGCCAAAATCTCGCCCTGGCAATCCCGCACCTCGCAGCCGCGCTTTTCCAGCGCCAGTGCCTGCAGATGGCTGCAGCGGTCAAGGCCGAGCTTCATCGAGCCGCCGCCATGCGCCTTGAGCAATTCGGCGATCTCATCGGCGAACGGGCCGGCGGTCTCGTCGTCGCGGCCTGACACCGATGACCAGACCAGCTTGGACGGACGCGCCTCGTCGATCGTGTCGAGCACCATCGAGACATGGTAGCTCTGCGGATATTCGAACAACACGATCGGCCCTTCGGTGGGGATGAAGAAGTAGCGCGTCGAGTTGCGCAGGAAATAGCCGAACATGTTGCGCGAGCCGGTGGCGTAGCGCTGGTTGTAGGGGTCGAACAAAACGACGCCGCCATAGCCGGCCTCGCGCATCCAGGCGCGCAGCCTGGCCAGCCGGCCCTTGCGCAGCGCGTCGGCGTCGATGAAGGACGGCTCGGTGTCCGACAGCCACATGCCGCCGGCCGGATCCGCCGCCGCCGGATGGCGCATGCGATCCCTAAAGTCGACATCCTCGGTGCTGTCGGGGTCAAAAACGACGATGCTCATGGGTGCCTCCTGGAAGCGGCGAGGATGGGCCATGCGCCGCGTAGAGGCTGTGCGAGATACCGCAGATGTTGTGCGAAATACCGCTTGAAGTCGTTCCGTAGCGTTCTACGGCGCCCCCCTCTGTCCTGCCGGACATCCCCCCTCAAGGGGCAGGGCAATCGCATTTGGATTCTTACGAAGATGGACCCCCACCCTAACCCTCCCCACAAGGGGGAGGGAACGCTGCCGCCCGCCCTTACTTCCCCTTTTGGCGCCGAAAGGCAGGCAATTTGCCGAGGTCAGCGCCAACGGGAGTCTCCCTCCCCCTTGTGGGGAGGGGTTAGGGGTGGGGGTACGTCGTAGAGCGAAAGCCTCGGCTTTCCATCTGCGATAGCCCTGCCTCAAGGGGGGAGATCGGCTCGTCATCGCCGCTTTCGTGAATTTCCACCGTCGCAGGAGGAGCGGAGCATCGAAGCTGCCAATCTCCCCCCTTGAGGGGGAGATGCCCGGTAGGGCAGAGGGGGGCGCTGTCCCGCCAACATCCGAAATACCTAATGCCTCCGCATCACCTTCGGCGCATGGCCATGCTCCTCCCGAAACGCCCGCGCAAAACTCGACATCGAGGCGAAGCCGCAGGCCAGCGCCACGTCGCGCACCATCAGCGTCGAATGCGCCAGGAGGTCGGCGGCACGCTTCAGCCGCAGGCGGCGGTAATAGCCGTTGGGCGAGATACTGAGTTCGGAGCGGAAATTGCGTTCGAGCTTATCGGAGGAGATACCAAGTCGCCCCGCCAGTTCCGCCATGCCGAGCCGCTCCTCCACCGCATCCTCCATGATGGCGATGGCCGACAGCACCAGTTCGTTCTGCACGCCGGTCCGCAGCCTGAGCGGCATCAGCTTGCGGTCGACGCTGGAGCGTAGCGGGCTGTGCACAAACCATTCGGCGACGCCGGCGGCCAGTTCGGCGCCATAATCGCCGGTGATGATCTCCAGCATCATGTCGAGGCTGCCGACGCCACCGGCCGAAGTGAAGCGCTTGCGGTCGATGACATAGAGATCGCGCCTCAGCTCGATGTCCGGAAACGCTTCGGTGAAGGCAGCCTGGCTGGTCCAGTGCAAGGTGCAGGCATGACCGTCGAGCAGGCCGGCCCGAGCCAGGAAGAAGGCGGCATCCGCCACCGCGCCGATATGGGCACCGCCGCGCAGGCTTTTGCGGATCCAGCTCACGGCATCCTCGGCGACGAGATGATCGGCGTCACCGCCTGAGCAGACGACGATGCGATCGACCTTCGGCGCGTCATGAGCGGAAAAGCCGGGCTGAATGACGACGCCATTCGAGGCCTCGACGGGGCCTTCGGCGGCGCCGACGATGATCCAGCGGTACCAGTCCCGCTTGGCCAGCACGTTCGCCGCGCGCAGCGGCTCGATCACCGAGCTGAACGCCATCATCGGAAAGCCTGGGAAGACCAGGATGGCGAAGGTGAGCGGGGTATCGCTTGCCGTCGGTTGGTTGCGTTGTCGGTTGTTCATAGCTTCCGGAGCCAGGCAGCAAGGTGGATCAGGAAGCTACAATTCTGCCAGATGGCGCCAAGGTCAACGGAATAGAATGTAAGACACATGGATATGGATGCAGAATAAGCGCCGCTCGTTCGCGATCCTTCACGCCCCCTCTGTCCTGCCGGACATCTCCCCCACAAGCGGGGAGATCGGCAGCTTCGCCGTCCCGTGCGTGTTTCAGCGTTGGAGGTTGGCGAAAGCGCAAGATGACGGCCAAATTCCCCCCTCGTGGCCGAGATGCCCGGTAGGGCAGAGGGTGGCACTGTCCTGCCGACGTCTCGCAGGTTCTTGTTGGCGGGCTCAGCTCGCCAGCGCCTGATCCAGATCCGCGATCAGATCGTCGCCATCCTCGATCCCGGCCGACAGCCTTACCAGCGAATCCGAAATCCCGATCTCGGCGCGTTTTTTCGCCGGGATCGAGCCGTGCGTCATCAGCGCCGGGTGCTCGATCAGGCTTTCGACGCCGCCGAGGCTTTCGGCCAGCGTGAACAGTTGCGTATGTTCGAGGAAGCGTTTGGTGCCGGCGAGGTCGCGGTCGAGCTCGACCGTGATCATGCCGCCGAAGGCGTGCATCTGCCGCCTGGCGATGGCGTGCTGCGGGTGGCTGGGCAGGCCGGGATAGATGACACGGCGGATGTCGGGACGGCTTTCCAGCCAGTGCGCGATCTTCTGGCCGTTCGACGAATGACGCTCCATCCTCAGCGCCAGCGTCTTCAGTCCGCGCAGCGCCAGGAAACTGTCGAACGGCCCGGAAATGGCGCCGATGGCGTTCTGCAGAAATTTCAGCCGGTCAGCGAGATCCTTGTTGTCGCCGACCACGGCGACGCCGCCGACCATGTCGGAATGGCCGTTGAGGTATTTTGTCGTCGAATGGACCACGATGTCGATGCCGAGCTCCAGCGGCCGCTGCAGATAGGGGCTGCAGAAAGTGTTGTCGGCGACTGAGAGCACGCCTTTGCGCCTGGCAAGTGCTGCGACGCCTTCGAGGTCGACGACACGCAGGAGCGGGTTGGTCGGCGTCTCGACCCAGAGCATTTTGGTTTCCGGGCGGATCGCCGCCTCGACCGCGGCAAGATCGGTGAAGTCAACGAAGTCGACCTGGAGGTTGGCGGAGCGCTTGCGCACCCGCTCGAGCAGCCGAAACGTGCCGCCATAGATGTCGTCGGTGGCGACGATGTGGGCGCCGGAATCGAGCAGTTCGAAAATAGTGGCGATCGCTGCCAGCCCCGAAGCGAAGGCGAAGGCGGCTGTGCCGCTTTCGAGATCGGCCACAGCGCGTTCGAAGGCGAAGCGGGTCGGGTTCTGGCTGCGGGCATATTCAAAGCCCTTGTGCACGCCCGGGCTCTGCTGACCGTAGGTCGAAGTGGCATAGATCGGTACCATCACCGCGCCCGTCGTCGGGTCGTGGCTCTGGCCGCCATGGATGGTGCGCGTCGAAAAGGCGAGGCGGTTTTTGCCCGATACGGTGGCTTTGACGGTCATCGGGCGCGCCTCAGATGGTTGATCAGGTCGATGCGTGTTATCAGCCCGATGAATTCGTCGCCGTCGAAGACGATGGCGACCTCGTTGCGATCAAACACCGGCAGCAACGCGTCCAGCGTCTGGCTGGCTTGCAGCGTGTGCAGGGTAGAGGTCATGGCCGTACTGACCGGAGCCTTGAAGCGGTCCCAGCGGCTGTCATAGGGGCCTTCGACCTTGGCGAGGATATCGCTTTCGTCGATGATGCCGACGAGCTTGCCCTCGTCCAGCACCGGCAGCTGCGAAACGTCCGAGCGGCGCATGCGGCCATAGGCGTTGAGCAGGCTTTCGTCCGGACCGACATACACGGTGTCACCGGTGCGGTGCGAACGCATCACCAGATCGCGCAAATCGCCATGCTGCTCCTGCTCGGCAAGGCCCTGCTCGGCCAGCCAGAAGTCGTCGAACACTTTCGACAGATACTTGTTGCCGCTGTCGCAGACGAAGGTGACGACGCGCTTCGGCATGGTCTGCTCGCGGCAATAGCGGAGCGCTGCCGAAAGCAGCGTGCCGGACGACGAGCCGGCGAGGATGCCTTCCTTCGAAAGCAGGTCGCGCACCGCCAGCATGCTCTGCTTGTCGGGGATGGAATAGGCCTTCCTGACCAGCGACAGATCGGCATTGGGCGGGACGAAATCCTCGCCGATGCCTTCGACGGTCCAGCTCCCGGCCTCTATCATCTTGCCGGTCTTGATCAACGGCGCCAGCACCGAGCCGACCGGATCGGCCAAAATCATCTCGGTCTTCGGCGAAACCTTTGCGAAATAGCGGCCAAGCCCGGTCAGCGTGCCGCCGGAGCCGACACCGACGACAACCGCATCTACGTCGCCTTCGAGCTGTTGGAAGATTTCCGGTCCGGTCGTGGTTTCATGAGCCAGCGGATTGGCCGGATTGGCAAACTGGTTGGCATAGAAGGCGCCGGGCAGCTCGGCGGCGATCTTTTCGGCCATGTCCTGATAATATTCGGCATGACCCTTGCCGACATCGGAACGCGTCATCCGCACCTCCGCGCCGAGCGCCCGCAAATGCTGGATCTTTTCGCGCGACATCTTGTCGGGGACGACCAGGATGATGCGGTAGCCCTTGGGAATGCCGACCTGAGCGAGACCAAGACCGGTGTTGCCGGCGGTCGCCTCCACAATCGTCCCGCCGCGCTTCAGTTTGCCCTGTTTTTCGGCGGCGGCAATCATCGACAGCGCGATGCGGTCCTTGATCGAGCCGCCGGGATTCTGGCTTTCGAGCTTGATGAACAGCCGGCACTTGCCGATGTCGAATTTGGTCAGCTCGACGACCGGCGTCTGCCCGATCAGGTCGAGAACCGAGGCATAGGGCGGGCGCAGGCGGGACGATGCATCGTCCGGTGCCACGATCTTGTGCTTGCTCATGTCAGATGCTCCGTTGCCAGAATGAGCAACCGCCCTGGAAGACGGCAACCTACCGTCTTTTCCAGCCGTTTGCAGTTGGAAAGAAGATAGATCGTGCCAATCCGGCCGCCAGCAGGGGAATGGAATTTCGCGAAAGCTTCGTCGGCCTGCAGGCAGGGGCAAAAGATTTGCAGAACCCGCTTAGGGTTCAGGCGATCGCGGCCTGAGCTTCGATCTCGATCAGAAAATCCGGATTGCCGAGGCCGGCGACGCGCAGCACCTTGATGATCGGCGGCGCGCCACGGTTTGCCCAGAACGCCATCCAGGCGCCGAAGGCCGGCCCTATGTCCAGGTCGCCGGCGATATAGACCGAGAGGCTGACGAGGTCTTCAGGCTTTGCCCCACCGGCTTCCAGCACCTTTGCCAGGTTGGAAAGCGCCTGAGCGGTCTGCGCAGGGAGATCGTCCCTGGCGACGATCCGGCCTTGCGCGTCGACGCCATTCTGGCCGCCGACCAGCACGATGCGCGCGGATGCCGGCAGCGACACGCCTTGTGAATAGGCCGGATTGCTGTGCATGCCCTCGGGGTTCAGCCTTTCGATGGTCACCGCACTTTTTCCTCCTCTTCAGCAAAAATTATCCCGCGGCCGCCCATAGGATCAACGGCAATCGTGCGGGCGTTTCAACGCACCATCTCGTTCGTTGCGGCCGCCGATTCGGCCATGCTACCCGGCGCTGGGCGAACAGCAATACAAGGAACGGCCGATGAAGATTCTTGCCTATGACAATTTCAAGCCCGGCGTCACGCTCGACGATTTGCGGCCTTATCTGCGCGACGAAGTGTCGAATGTCTGGCGGCTCTGGAAGGCGGGGATCGTGCGCGAGAATTATGCGCGCGCCGATATTGGCGGCGTCATCATCGTCTTCGAGCTCGACAGCGTCGCGGAAGCGCGGCGCTACACCGAGGACTTCCCGCTGTCCAAGGCCGGGCTGCTAGAATGGCACTTCATCGCCTTCGACGCGCCATTGCCGCTGGAATTCCTGTTCGATCCGACGGTCGATATCGCCAAGCCATGGGACCGGACTGCGGCATGATCCGGTCGAGCGACGGGATCGAAATCCCGGCCAGCCTGGCTGAGTGGTGCGATCCGCGCCGCACGGCGCTGGTGGTCTACGACATGCAGGTCGGCATCTGCCGGCAGGTGGCCGGCGCCGCGACCATCGTCGAGCGTACCGGCACGGTGCTGGAAGCGGCGCGCGGGGCCGGAATGCGGGTGGCGTTCACGCGCCACCTGTCGCTGCCGCGCAAATGGATGGGCGCGACGCAGCTGCGCACCGCCATGGCCTGGCAGCGGCGCGACAGCCCCGACACGGTCGAGCCGTGGTTCCCGCGCGACGCCGAAGCGACGCGGATCGTGCCCGAGCTGGACCCCCGCGCGGACGAGGCGGTATTCGACAAGCTCACGATGTCGGCCTTCGATTCCACCGCGCTCGGCTTTGCCTTGCGCGATTGCGGCGTGCGCACGATAGCGCTCGCTGGCATCGCCATGGAGATCGGCATCGAGCCGACCGTTCGCCAGGCGACCGACAATGGCTTTGTCTCCGTGGTAATCGAGGATGCCTGTGGCTTCGGCAACCGCGAAGCGCGCGACCGCTCGATGGCGACGCTACGCTTCCTCGGCGAAGCCGTCGTCACCAACGTCGCAAGCTTCTGCAGCGCCCTTGCCGGCGCGGGTTGAGGGCAATCGGCTTGCTGGAGCCATTCACGGTTTCACGCAATTGCGGACGGAAAACCGCTCCGCGCTTTCCCGGAATTGATCTAGGTGGTGGCTACGCTGTCGGTGCGAAAGCGCACGCCTTCGGCGCGACCGTGCACGCTGCCCCAGTCGTAGAGCGCCTGGAGCGCGGCGGCGAGATCTTCACCGCGCCCGGTCAAGGCGTAGCGCCCCTTGCCGTCGGGCGACGTCTGGAGCGTGACGAAGCCGATCTCGACAAGCTCGGCCAGGCGCTGCGTCAGCATCTTGTCCGAGAGTGAGGGAATCAGCCGGCGCAGGTCGGAATAGCGCATCGGCTGTTCCTTGATGCGCGCCAGGATCACCGTCTTCCATTTGCCCCCGAGCGCGTCGAGCGCGAACTCGACCGGACAGCCGTAGAGTCTTCCGCGTTGGGTCATGCGCCATGGTAGGCAAGGCACGGTGACGACGAAAGCAGAATTTGCCCGGCCATCTGGCCAGGGTCGCGGCTCACGGCCTCGCCGACTACAAAATCCATGGAGGAGAACGAAGACGAGCGTGCGCGACATCAATCCGGTCGATGCGAGACGGCCGAAACGTGTGGCGTCATCGCCTGGCTGTCTCGACCACCACAGGCTGCTGGTCGGCTCTGGTGGAGCGAGCTCCCGCACCCTGGTTCGCCTTCACCGAACGCGGCTATGCGGTCGAGATCTTTTCACCCGGCGACAGCGGTCTTGCATCCGAGATCGCGTCAAGACAGAGGCGGCCTCATCCGAGCAAGCGCTTGCTCAGCCGCGCGCACTGCACGCGAATATCGGGAATGGCGTCGATTTCGAAGAAGGTGCCGCGCGTCAGTGGACCGACGGCGAGGATATTGGCGAATACCGTGCCGTCGCCGGCGATGACCTCGCAGTTCGCGGTCACGTCGAGGCCGAGGCGCAGCGGATCCGGCCGTGCCAGCCCACGCTCGACCAGCGACCGCACCACGCTGTTCGAGGTGGTCGAGATGTCCCTGGCGATGCCTGTGCAATCATAGATGCGGGTGACGTCGAACCTTTCGAGCTGCTGCGTGTGGCGCGACTGGACCTGTAGGCTGAAGCCGTCGCCGGCGGCGATCTCGACGACGCGGCCGGCGACAAGGCGGATGCGGCCCGCTTGCACCGCCTCGGCAACGCGGGCGTAGACTTCCGGCGCCATGCGATGGCGGTGGATGTCCCACCAGGCCTTGGTGTGCTCGACGAAGCGGCGCTTGGCCGAGGACGGCCAGTTCTGCCAGATCTTCTGGTTGAAGGGTCTCAGACCGTCGACGACGTCGCGCCAGTCGATGCCGGCCTTCTGGTTTTCCCGGATCAGGTCGCGGAACCAGCCGACGAAATAGGAAAGCTGGGTGCCGAGCGGAATGTCGGCAACGTCGAGCTTGATCGGATTGCCCTTGCGATGCGGCGAAGGCAGCAGGCCGCGCCGCGACACCGCGACGATCGCGCCGCGGTGGCCGCGCTGCTCGAGCGACAGGAAGGCATCGACCATGCTCAAGCCGGTGCCCAGCACCAGGACTCGGGCTTCGGGGTCGAGCGCAGTGTCCGCCTCGGATCCCATCCTGATCGCATGCCCCTGCCCCGCCCCCGGCTCTTCGTCGTGGCCGGTGGCGAGCACGGCAAGATGCGCAACCACGCTGGTGCCGTTGGCCAGCGCCACTTCGACGCCTGACGCGGTCGGCGAGATCGACAGGCTCTCCTCGCGGATCAAGCGCAGCCGGCCCGTCTGCTGCTCACGCGCCTCGAGCTCGTCGAGCAACTCCTTGAGATAGCGGGCGTAGACGCTGCGCGGCGCATAGACCGGCGCCTGTTCCGGCGTTGCCAGGCCGCGTTCAAGCAGCCAGCGCGAGAAATTGCCGGGATCGTCGGCATAGGCGCTCATGCCCGACGCGCTGACATTCAGCACATGCGCCGACAGCAGCGTTGAATAGGCCATGCCTTGCCCAAAATGCGGGCGTTTTTCGATCAGGCTGACACGTAGATCGGGATTGGGCGACTTCAGCAGATGAGCGGCAAGCACGACACCGCTGGCGCCGCCGCCGACAATGATGATCGAACTTGGCGTAGCGCGCCCGGTCATGCGCACACCAGCTGTCCTGGCGATCGTCGCCGGCTCAGGAGAGATTGGTTCAGGCCTGGATTTTCAACGCCGCCGAAAAATCCTCGTCGCCGGCGATGTCGCGCATTTCCGCGAGGCTGCGCTGATCCAGCACCTCGGCGATGGCCTGCCGGACCTCCAGCATCAGGTGTCGGACTTGGCATGTCGCCTCGTTGCAGTCTTCGCAGCGCTGATACTGGGTGCGGCTGGCGCAAGGAATGGGGGCAAGCGGCCCGTCGAGCACGCGCACGACGTGGCCGACCTTGATCTCGTCCGCCGGGCGTGCCAGCCGGTAGCCGCCTTCCTTGCCCTTGCGGCTCTGAACGAAACCGGCATTGCGCAATTCGCCAAGGATGGCATCGAGGAACTTCTTCGGAATATTGTTTCCTGTGGCGATGTCGTTGACGAAGGCGAGCTGTCCAACCGGCAGGCGCGCCAGATGGACGAGCGCCTTGAGGCCGTATTTACCTTTTTTCGTGAGCATAACCCGCACGTTTCTCTGTCATGCGATGGCGCAAGGCCACCGGTTGCGAAACGCCTGGCGTGCCTCCCCGCCGCGTCCAAGCTGTCACTACAGATAAATTCTAGTGACATGATATACAAGCCGAGAAACGTTGATTTTGCTTCGTTTTCACGCCGCAATGGCCATTTTGGCCGGGGCTTGTGCTCTTGCGAGCACAGGAGCCACCGCGAATGACACACCGGCAAACTGGCCGGCGGCAGGAATGTCCCGATCGGCGAGAATACCAACAGCAGCTTCTGCCCCTGAATTTGAAGGCCAAAGCATGCCGCGCGCGGCAACAAGGAGGGTGGCGTCGCTCATCGTCCTCTCCAATCCTTCAATGTCGATAAGGATACTAGACTTAACCGCGAACACAGGGAACTTGTTTCCAATTTCTTGGCTATCCACAGTATGGATTTGCCGATGCAGGGGCGAAAACGGGAAAATCCTTGTTGCGCGCAAGGACGACGTGGAAGAGGTTCCCGGGCAAGGACGATGGTTCTCACCCGAGCCGTCACCCAGAAGCGCGCGAACTGCCATAGCCAGATGACTTTTTCTAACAAGACCGCACCGATTGGAAGGATTTAACTCTACAAGAACGATAGAGTTAGATGACTATGAAACGCAATCCGGGTTTTCCTCGTTTCCAAGGAGCGTTTCATGTCCACCATTTCGCGACGTATCGTTCTCTTGTCCTCGGCGGCCTTGGCTGGCGCCGCCTTTCTCGGCCCAGCCGATGCGCAGGACCTCAAGATCACTATCGGCTACCAGACGGTCGTCGAGCCCTCGAAGGTGCCGCAGGCCGACGGCGCCTATGAGAGCGCGACCAAGGCGGCAATCGACTGGCGGAAATTCGATTCCGGCGCCGACGTGATCGCCGCCATCGCTTCCGGATCGGTCGACATCGGTTATGTCGGTTCGAGCCCGCTGGCGGCGGCGGCGAGCCGCGAGCTTCCAATCCAGACAATCTTCATTGTCGGGCTGATCGGCGAATCCGAGGCCCTTGTCGCCCGCAACGGCGCCGGCATCGAGAAGGCCGCCGACCTTGCCGGCAGGAAGGTGGCGGTGCCCTTCGTTTCGACGACGCATTACAGCCTGCTTGCCGCGCTGAAGCATGAGGGTGTCGACCCGAAGTCGATCGATATTCTCAATTTGCGGCCACCGGAGATCGCGGCGGCATGGGCGCGCGGCGACATCGACGCCGCCTATGTCTGGGATCCGGCACTCGGCCAGATCAAGACTTCGGGCAAGGTCGTGCTGGATTCCTCGCAGGTCGCCGCCTGGGGCGCGCCGACCTTCGACGCTTGGATCGTGCGCACCGATTTCGCCGAAAGGAACCCGGAAGCGGTGCGCGACTTCGTCAAGGTGACGGGCGCGGCCTATGCCGAGTTCCTGGCCAAGCCGGACGCCTGGTCGGTGACGTCGCCGCAAGCGGCGAAGATCGCCACGATCACCGGGGCCAAGCTGGAGGACGTGCCGCAACTATTGAGGGGCTATGTCTTCCCGACGCTCGAGGAGCAAGCCTCGGACAAGTTCCTCGGTGGCGGCACGGTCAAGGCGGTCGAGGCGACATCGGCCTTCCTCAAGGAGCAGGGCAAGATCGACGCCGTGCTGCCGGATTATTCGGAATACGTGTCGTCGAAATATGTCAGCGAAGCGCTTGCCTCGAACTGACGCCAACGCGCGCGGTTCTCCTTCCCTGACGCCGCGTGCTCCCTGCCCCGAACCGCTTGCGAGGAGCGGCTTCGGGGCAGACAGATTCGGAATATCGGCGAGGTTCCCATGACGCATCTCGTGCTCGACAAGGTCTCGGTCCACTATGACGGTCAGCCGGCGCCGGCGGTCGAAAATGTGTCGATCGATGTCGCCAAGGATGACTTCGTTGTCCTGGTCGGCCGCTCCGGCTGCGGCAAGACCTCGTTGCTCAACGTCGCTGCGGGCCTGGTCGAGCCTGTGCGCGGACGCGCCACGATTGGCGGCCGGCCGATCACGGCGCCAGGCTCTGACCGCGCCGTCGTGTTCCAGAACGACGCGCTGTTTCCGTGGCTGACCGCGCGGGAAAATGTCGCCTTTGCGCTCAGGCTGCGCGGTGTCAGGGCCGCGGAACGGGCGCGGACTGCCGACGACCTTCTGGCGCTGGTGAAACTCGACGGCGCCGGCGACAAGCGCATCTGGGAGCTTTCCGGCGGCATGCGCCAGCGGGTCGGCCTGGCCCGGGCGCTGGCGGCCGAGCCGCAATTCCTGCTGCTCGACGAGCCGCTGGGCGCGCTCGATGCGCTGACACGCGAACGCATGCAGACAACGCTGCTCGATCTGTGGACGGCAAGCCAGGTCGGCGTGCTGATGGTCACGCACGGCATCGAGGAAGCCCTGGTGCTGGCAACCCGTATCATTGTGCTCGCTCCCGGCCCTGGCCGGGTGGTGTGGAGCTTCGAGACCGGCTTCAGCCGGCGCTATGCAGCCGGCGAGGCCATTCGCAGCATCAAGGCCGATCCCGCCTTCGCCGCAGCGCGCGGCGAGCTGACCGACGCGATCTTCGAAGGGGAGGCAGCATGACCGTTACCTCCTATACCGAGCGGCCGCAGCGCAAGGTCGACGACGGAGCCGACGCGCTGTCGGTGCCATGGTCGCGGCCGCGGCGGAAACGCCGCCGCGTTTCGGCCCGCGTGGTTAGCGCGATCACCATTCTGATGATGCTGGCGGCGTGGACGGCATCGGCCCGCCTGCAATTGGTGTCGCCGGTTTTCCTGCCGTCGCCTGTGGCAGTCTGGAACAAATTTGTCGTCGTCGCCCGTGACGGCTTTGTCGACGCAACGCTGCTCCAGCATATCGCCGCCAGCCTGTGGCGGGTGTTTGCGGCGCTGATCGCGGCCGTTTTCGTCGGCGTTCCCATCGGGCTGGCTATCGGCATCAGCACGATCGGGCGCGGCATCTTCGATCCGCTGCTCGAATTCCTGCGGCCGATCCCGCCGCTCGCCTATCTGCCGCTGATCATTATCTGGTTCGGCATTGGCGAGCCGTCCAAGACCCTGGTGATTGCCATTGCCATGCTGGCGCCGGTTGCGCTGTCGACGGCATCGGGTGTTCGCGGCGTCTCGCAGGAGCGCATCAATGCAGCGCGCTCGCTTGGCGCCACGCAGCGCCAGGTGATCAGGCACGTCATCCTGCCCAGCGCGCTGCCCTCGATCCTGACGGGGCTGCGCATCGCGCTTGGCGCCGGCTGGTCGACGCTGGTCGCCGCCGAGCTGGTGGCCGCGACGCGCGGGCTCGGATTCATGATCCAGTCCGCTGCCCAGTTCCTCGTCACCGACGTGGTAGTGATGGGCATACTGGTGATCGCGGCCATTGCCTTCGTGCTCGAATTCATCATCCGCAGGATCGAGTGGGTGCTCGTCCCGTGGGCGGGGCGGGAGTAACCGGACCGGAGACGTGACGATGCCCCATTCCACCGCTGTACTGTTTGCGCATTTCGGCCATTGGCTCCGCCTGATCAAGGCCGGAGACAAACAGCCGCCTGAAGACGAACGCAAAACGCCGACACCGGTGCATCTGGACGCCGAGCGCAACCGCCTGCCGCCGCGCGACGAAAGTTTCTACTGGGGCTGGCAGTACTGGTCGCGGTGAGCGGCCGCCACCGGTCCGTTGTGCGCTGCTCTGAAGGGCGCTTGAGCATGGACGCCTGCTCAACCGCGCGAACGGTTTGCCCAGGCCAGGCCGACCAAGCCAACCAGCGCGGTCACGATGCCGGCATAGAGCCATTGCGACTGGCCGGTCATGAAGCTGCCCTGGACCCAACCGATGCCTTGCAATGACCACAGCACGCCGATGGCGAGCACAATCAAGGCCAGCAGATTTTTGATCAATCTCATCGCTAGAACTCCTCTCCAAGTCGATCATCAGCCGCGTTCCGGCCGAAATGGAACAGCTAAAAGAAGCAACCCAATCACGCCAACTTCTACTTAGATGCTAACCTCTGATCCTGCGCAAGACATGCGGAGATCGGTGGAAAGATCATCAAGGAAGCTGTGCCGCGCTGCGGGAAATCTCTGACAAATTGTTTCGCATCGACTCCAAACGTGTAACATTGCCATGGAACCGACAGATCATTGCCGCATTTGCTGCCTCATTCGTCCCTAACCGCTGCGGGTCTGTCAACGGAGCCAGTCCCCAACACATGAACAAAAGCAACCAGACCGCGCTTGTCGCGGCCACGATCGCGGCTGGCCTGATGGTCGGCGCATCCACTGCCAGCGCCGCCGCTCAGTGCGGCCGTGCGTCCTGGTACTCACTGCATTCCAGAACCGCTTCCGGCGAACGCATGAACCCGTCGGCGCTGACCGCCGCGCATCGCAGCCTGCCGTTCGGCACCAAGCTGAAGGTGACCAATCGCAACAATGGCCGCAGTGTCGTCGTGCGCATCAACGACCGCGGCCCGTTCATCAAGGGGCGGATGCTCGATCTGTCGAAGGGCGCCGCCAGTCAGCTTGGCTTCATCAGCTCGGGCCATACGGCCGTCTGCATGGCACGGGTCTAACGGCCGCCACGGCCGGACACCGCCTCCGACGCTCGTCCCCAATAGCCGTGCTGCCTGCCTGGCCTTCGCAGGTGCACATTGAGCCGGCTGTTGCCGTTCCAGGCGGATTCTCAACGCCTTGGACGAAAGAACGAGCCTAAATCACGCAAGTTGACGTATTGCATCGCAGCAGATTGTTGCTAACTTCCCCGCAAGGCATTCAAGGCTCGGCGCTGCTCGTCGGCCCTTCGATCGCAGTCGGCAGCGGGGTTCTCGATGTTCTACCAGCTCTACGAACTGAACCACGCCGCCTTGCAGCCGGCGCGCCTCTATGCCGATGCGGTGCGCCTGTTCTACTCCAATCCGCTCAACCCGGTCTCACACACGTCCTGGGGTCGCTCGGTTGCGGCAACGGCCGAACTGTTCGAGCGCACGACGCGCCGCTACGGCAAGCCGCAATTCGGCCTGACCAAGACCGTGGTCGACTGGAAAACCGTCGAGGTCAGCGAACATACCGTCTGGTCGCGGCCGTTCTGCAACCTGGTCCGTTTCGAGCGGGCGGTTCCTGCTGGGCGCCGACCGGATCCGAAACTGTTGATCGTCGCGCCGATGTCTGGCCACTACGCGACGCTGCTGCGCGGCACGGTTGAGGCGATGCTGCCCTATGCCGACGTGCATATCACCGACTGGGTCGACGCCCGCATGGTGCCGCTTGCCGACGGCAGCTTCGATCTTGACGACTATATCGACTACATCGTCGACATGCTGCATGCGCTGGGTCCCGACACCCATGTGATGGCGGTGTGCCAGCCTTCGGTGCCGGTGCTGGCGGCGGCGGCACTGATGGAAGCCAAGGGTGATCCGTTCGTGCCCTCGACGATGACGCTGATGGGCGGGCCGATCGACACGCGCCGCAATCCGACGGCGGTCAATCTGCTGGCGCAGGAAAAGGGCATCGACTGGTTCCGCGACAACGTCATCATGCGCGCGCCCTGGCCGGTGCCGGGCTTCGGCCGCGAGGTCTATCCCGGCTTCCTGCAGCTTTCGGGGTTCATGAGCATGAACCTCGACCGCCACATCATCGCCCACAAGGACTTCTTCATGCATCTGGTGAAGCATGACGGCGACAATGCCGAGAAGCACCGCGAGTTCTACGACGAATATCTGGCGGTGATGGATCTGACGGCGGAATTCTACCTGCAGACCGTCGACACCGTGTTTGTCCGCCAGGCCTTGCCCAAGGGCACGATGACGCATCGCGGCGTGGCGGTCGACCCTTCGGCGATCCGCAATGTCGCCCTGTTCACGGTCGAGGGCGAGAACGACGACATCTCCGGCCTCGGCCAGACCAAGGCTGCGCACGACCTGTGCATCAACATCCCGGCCGACAGGCACGCCCATTACATGCAGCCGGCGGTCGGCCATTATGGTGTGTTCAACGGCTCGCGCTTCCGCTCCGAAATCGTGCCGCGCATCGTCGACTTCATTACCAGCTACGGCCGTCAGAACCGTGTTGCGGTCAAGCCCAAGCTGGTCAGGACCGGCAAGAAATAGGCGACCAGTGATGATGCCCGTCAATCCGCATCAGGTCGGTCAATGCCAAAATCATCGGTTGGCGGGGCCGTGCGGCCGGTCGACCTGTTGCACAATAGTCGCGTTGGCGCCACGCGGGTAACCATGCCGCAAAAATCAATCCATCCTCATAATTGACACGGACTGTAAATACCCCTTAACGTTTCGTTAACAACAAGGGACAAGCGGGGACAATGATTTCCTCACCAATGGCGAGAACGCTGCGCCTGTGTGCGCTGGCCGGACTTACTGTGGCGGCAGGTTGGGCCGGTTCGGCCTCGGCAGCCAGCCCGATGATAACAGGTGGCCCGACCTCGCAGCCGATCGGCCATTATGATTTCTGCAAGAGCTACGCGTCCGAATGTTCGATCCGCCCGAAGGATCTGTCGCCCGCCAGCCTGACCGGCTCGCTGTGGCGCAAGCTGCTCAGCGTCACGACAAGGGTCAACGCCGCCGTCAAGCCGGAGAGCGACTTCGACATCTACGGCAAGGACGAGGTCTGGGCCTATCCCGACAAGGGCGTCGGCGATTGTGAGGACTATGTCCTGGAAAAGCGCCGTGAGCTGAACCGGCTGGGCGTCTCGTTTGCCGATCTGCTGATGACCGTCGTGCGCAAACCGGATGGCGAAGGCCACGCGGTGCTGACGGTGCGCACCGACAAGGGCGACTACATCCTCGACAATCTGACCGACCAGGTCCGCTCCTGGGACCAGACCGGCTATCGTTTCCTCAAGCGGCAGGCGATCGACAATACCGGCCGCTGGGTCTCGATCCGCGGCGGCCAGCAGGTGCTGGTCGGCTCTGTCCAGTAACAAGGCAGCTCATTTCGGTCGTGCCAGTGCGGCGCGGAGCGACGCAATGATGCGGCGAAGCTCGGCTTCGTCAAGCTTTTCGATGTTGTCGGCCAGAAGGTTGGCAAGCTCGGTCGCCGCCGGGCTAAGGCCCGACGTGTCGAGCTTGACACGCGGATGCGAGGTTTCGGCCAGCCGCGCCAGTTCCTCGGCGTCGTCCCAGATGATGTTGAAATAGCCGATGATCTTCTGGATCAGCGTCCAGCTCGGCGCACCGCGGCGGCCGTGTTCCAGCGCCGAGAGATAGGCTGCGCTGACGCCGATCGCCTTGGCCATGTCCTTCTGGCTGACGCCGCGCTCGTTTCGCAGCACGCGAAGCTTTTCGCCGAATGGGGTCACAAGCGCACCTTCATGGGTGCATCCTCATAGGTGCGTCCCTCATCGGCGTTTCCTCATGAGCGCGCCCGCCGCAAGCGGATATAGAGCGCACCCGAGCCGCCATGTTTGCGGGCGGCATGGTCGTGGCTGGAGACGAGGGGCCGGAAGGCGGGTGTCGACAGCCATGACGGCACGGCGCGCCGCAAGACGCCATCGCCGCCCGACGAAGAGCCCTTGCCGGTGATCACGAGGACGTAGCGGATGCCGCCGGCATGCGCCCGGTGCAGAAAGGAAAACAGCAGCGAATAGGCTTCGTCCTGCGTCAGGCCATGCAGGTCGACGCGGCCCTCGATCGGCAGCCGGCCCTTCGACAGCTTGTCCAGCGTCGGTTCATCGAGTGCGTGGGAGACATGCTGCGCCTTCGGCTTTGCGGCCGTGGCAGCATTGCCCGCGACCTGTGCCGGCGGCGGCGCCTGCCTGGTCTCGTCGATCTCCGGCCCGACGTGCGGAATTTCGACGGCGGTTCTGCCCTTCAGCGGTTTTGCCGTGTGCGCCACCAGGTTCCACAGCACCCGGTCGTCCTCGCTCAGCCTATCGATGCGCCGGGTCATCGGCCTGCTCCTGAAACCAGCGGCCGGGGGACCAGCGCATAAAAATCTGCGGCGTTGCGGATAACGCCGGCGATCTCGCCGGCAGCATCGCCCGACCCGGCAAACAGATCGCCGCGGGCCGGCCCGGTGATCGCCGAGCCGGTGTCCTGCGCGATCATCAGCCGCCGGAACGGTTTTCCGTCGAAAGCGGTCAGCGACGGCGCATCGATATGGAAGGGCGTGCCGAACGTGTGCAGCAGCCGGTCGACGGCGATCGAGCGGCCGGGTGTCAGCGCCACCTTGGCGGCAGCGATCGGGCCGAGCTCTGGGTCGTCGACGCCCATCTCGCGGAAGAAGATGTAGGAGCGGTTGCGCCAAAGGATCTCGTCGACGCGTTCCGGATGCGCCTTGAACCAGGCACGGATCGACTGCATCGTCACTTTCTCCCGCGGGATCTCGCCTTCCTCGCTCAAGATCTTGCCCGGTCCGGTAAAGCGCTGGCCGGATTTGGCGGCATAGGTGATGCGGCGAAGCCTGCCGTCGGTCATCTTGAGGCGTGCCGCGCCCTGCACGTGAATGAAGAAGGCGTCGACCTTGTCGGCGAGCCAGGCGATTTCCAGCCTTTTTCCGGCAAGCGCGCCGCGTTCGATCTCGCCGCGGTCGAAATATTCGACCGGGCCGTTCGGCGCCGCACGAGCAAAGGCGAGATAAGGATCCAAGGCTGAAGGACGATTGCCGTCGTCGATGTCGACTAGGTCGGCCGGGCGCGCCAGCAACGGCACCGAAAACCGTTGCGTGCGTACCGGCGAGGCTTCGACCTCCGGCTCATAAAAGCCGGTGACCAGGCCGGGACCACCATCTTCGGCATCGATACGGGCCGGAACGAAATGGCGCTCGAAAAAGCTTCGAGCCTGCGACCGATTCGCCGGCGAAATGGTGCGCGCTTCGGCATAGGCGTCGACAAAGCCATTGTAGTCGACGCCGAGCGCGCCGGAGCGGTAGGGTTTGCTCAGGATATGAAAGGCCGAGCGGCGAAAGGCGTCAAAGGCAGCAAGATGGTCGTCCTCACCCCAGCCCGGCAATTCGCCAAAGGATTTTTCGCTGAAGGCTCGAGAAAGCGACACGACAGCCTCCGCCGCCGTCCAGTTCAGTCTTCTTCTTCGGTGGCGACGAGCTTCCAGTTCGGATCGCGCGAGCGCGCGTCACGAGCGAAGGTCCAGACATCCTTGACCTCGGCGACGGTTTCGGGATCGCCGTCGATGACGGCGCCGGCCTTGTCGCGGGTCGCCGAAATCAGTTCGCTGACAATGCGCAGCGTGATGTGGGCCTCGCTGCCCTTCATCTCGGCCGAAACGATGTCGGCCTTGTCGATGCCGACGAAGGAGGACTGGATCTTTTCGGCTTTCGCCTCACGGTCGCCGATGGCCGCGACGAAGCCGTCATAGACCTCGCGCGACAAAAGGTTCTTCAGCGTTTTGCGGTCGCCATCGGCGTAGGCCATGACGTTCATCTCGTAGGCCATCTTGGCGCCGTCGACGAAGGTCTTCGGGTCGAAGGTCGGATCATTGTCCTTGATCGCCCGCAGGCCCCGGTTGAGATCGGTGTCCGGCTTGGCAAAGGCATCGATCGCCACATAGGCATCGGCCGCCGGCTCTCCCGCCAGGCGCTTGCGCGGCAGCGAGACCACGTTCTCGGGTTTCTGGGCGGCATCCTTGTCGTTTTTGCGCGCTGCCGTATATGGATCGAAGGGTGGGCGCTCGTTGCCCGTGCGTCGGCCAAGCACGTTGCGCAGCTGGAAGAAGATCACCACCGCCGCAATCAGAAAGAAAATCGTGCCGAAGTCGAAGAAGCCCATATCTTGCGCCAATCAATCCCTGCTTTGGCCGGACCAGCGGCCAAGCAAGGGCCGCGATCACATAGCGTTCAGTATCCAAAGCATATAGAACGCATGGCGCAATCATTCAAATCAAAGGCAGCCATACCTATCTAACAGCTCTGGTGCCAGCGGCGATTGCTCGCCGGCCGGCAAAACATCGAAAACGATCGGTCAAGATTTGCGTATCTCGCTGCTTCCCCTGTTCATTCTCGCGCTTCCACTGCTGGAGATAGCCGGTTTCGTTATTGTCGGCCGCCAGGTCGGCGCGCTGGCGACAGTCGGCTTGGTGATGGCCTCGAGTGTCGCCGGCGCCCTGCTGCTGCGGCACCAGGGTTTTGGCGTCATGGCCAGGGTCCGTGCCGAAATGGATGCCGGGCGTGATCCGAGCGGCCAGCTTGCGCATGGCGCCATGATCGTGCTGGCAGCGATCCTTTTGATCATCCCCGGCTTCATCTCGGATATTTTCGGCCTTCTGCTGTTCCTGCCGCCGGTGCGCGATCTTGCCTGGCGGATGCTGAAAGGCCGCATCGTGCTGGCAACCGATTTCAGCAGTGGTTTGCGGGCAAGGCAACGCGGCAAGACCATCGATCTCGACGACGGCGACTATTCGCGGGCCGACGACCATACGCGCGGACCGGGTTCTCCCTGGCGCCGCCTCAAGGACGAGTAGCTGCAAGGCAACCGGCGTCTTTTGCAAACTTGTCTTGTCGGGCCGGCCATGATAGCGAACGCCCGAATTTCAATCCGGTCAGCAACGCTGCCCAGGCAAAAGGACCACAGCTTATGGCCAGCAACGACGACGCGCCGACCGGCGCAGCCAACGGTAATGGAAATGCGGCGCAGCCTTCGCTCAACGTGCTTGCGCAATATGTGAAGGACCTGTCCTTCGAAAGCCCCGGCGCACCGAACTCGTTGCGCGGCCGCGACAAGGCTCCGGGCATCGCCATCAATGTCAACGTCAACGCCAACCCGCTTTCGGACAAGCAGTTCGACGTCAATTTGACGCTGAACGCAAAAGCGTCGTTCGACCAGGAAGTGCTGTTCAACGTCGAGCTGGTCTATGGCGGCGTCTTCTCCATCAGCGGCTTCCCGCAGGAGCACATGCTGCCGATCCTGTTCATCGAATGCCCGCGGCTGCTGTTCCCGTTCGCCCGGCAGATCATCGCCGAGGCAACACGCAACGGCGGCTTCCCGCCGCTGATGCTAGACCCGATCGATTTCGCGCAGATGTTCCAGCAGAAGCTGGCCGAGGACCAGGCTGCCGCCGCCAAGGTCAAGGTGAGCTGAGGCTGGTTGGCTCGCAGCGTTTGAAAAACCCGGCGCGAAGCCGGGTTTTTTGTTTGAGACGCCGGCGGGGCAGTACCCCCCTCTGGCCTGCCGGCCATCTCCCCCTCAAGGGGGGAGATCGGACTTCACGTCAGCCTTCGCCAATCCTTCATCGCCGCAGGAATGAGCGAGACGCTGGGTCTGCCAATCTCCCCCCTTGAGGGGGAGATGTCCGGCAGGACAGAGGGGGGCGCGAAGGATCACTCCGGTCAAAATCACTGTGCCGCGGAACTCGCTTCCGGGGGGACGCGCAGCCACAGCGCTTTTTCGCCGAGGCTGCCAACCATGCCTGCGTGTGCTGCGCGCTCGGCATCGGTCAGGCGCGACGGCAAGGCGATCGGCCGCACACCGATCGAAATATCGATGTCGTCGACATTCTGCCTGCCGCCCGCCGGAGTCAGGATGCTGTCGAGGATAAGGCTTGCCTGCTTGCCGCCGATGAGCTCGATATAGACCTCGGCCAGCAATTCCGAATCGAGCAGCGCGCCGTGCTTGGTGCGGCGGCCGTTGTCGATGCCGTAGCGGCGGCAGAGCGCGTCGAGCGAATTGGGGCCCATCGGATGCTTGCGGCGCGCCAGCGCCAGCGTGTCGACGATCCGTCCCGGATCGATGGCCGGATGGCCAAGCCGGCCGAATTCGAGATTGAGGAAGCCGATGTCGAAGCCGGCATTGTGCGCGACCAGTTTGGCGCCGTCGATGAAGGCCAGAAACTCCTCGGCGATCTCCATGAAAGTCGGCTTGCCCTGAAGATCGGCGGCACTGATGCCGTGCACGGCCTGCGCCTCGTGATGGATCTGGCGGCCTTGCGGGTTGATATATTTGTGGAAGGTTCGGCCGGTCGGGAAACGGTTGACCAATTCGACGCCGCCAAGCTCGATGACCCGGTCCTCGCGCGTGTCGAGGCCGGTGGTTTCCGTATCGAAGATGATCTCACGCATCGAATCAGTCCACTGGTTCCGGCATCATTCTAGCCGAATCACACCAGGAACAAAATGGCAACAAGTAATGCGGGTCTGCAAGCCTCTTAACCAGGCCTGGCTGCCTTATCCACGACTAGTTCGGCGATGATGGCCTTGACGGCCGCGCGAGTGGCGTCAAAGCCCTGACCGGTGTCGATGACAAAGTCGGCGCGCCGGCGCTTTTCGGTGTCGGGAACCTGCCTGGCCAGGATCGACGCCAGTTTCTCCTCGTTCATGCCCGGCCGCGCCAGCACGCGGGCGCGCTGGACTTCGGGCGGCGCGGTGACGACCACGACCTTGTCGACGCGGTTGCGGCCGCCGGTCTCGAACAGCAGCGGTATATCGAGCACGGCAAGCGGCGCGCCGGCGGCACGATGTTCAGCCAGGAAGGCATCGGCGTCGGCACGGACCAGCGGATGGATGATCGCTTCCAGCCGTTTCAGCGCGGCGGCGTCGCCGAGCACCCGCTCCGCCAGTGCCGCGCGGTCGACCGCACCGGATCGGGTGGTGCCGGGAAAGGCCGCCTCGACCAAGGGCGCGGCCTTGCCGGCATAAAGGCGATGCACCGCCTCGTCGGAATCATGGACCGGCACGCCGGCTTCGGCGAACATCTTGGCCGCGGTCGATTTGCCCATGCCGATCGATCCGGTGAGGCCGAGCACGATCATTTTATCGCGCCGATATCGGCAGTAATTATTTGCCGCAGTTCGGCGGTGACTTCTGGCCTGATGCCGAACCACCGCTCGAAGCCGGGCACCGCCTGGTGCAGCAGCATGCCGAGCCCATCGACGGTTCTCAGGCCGCGCGCTTTGGCGGTAGCAAGCAGCGGCGTCTCCAGCGGCACGTAGACGATGTCGGTGACGATGGCGCGGTCCGGCAGTCTGCCTGGATCCGCGGACAGGCCTTCATTGCCATGCATGCCGAGCGCTGTCGTGTTGACCAGCAGGCCGGCATCTTCGAGCAATTCGCCGGTCGCCGCGAGGTTGTGGGCGGAAACGCCGGCACCGAAGCGGTCGCGCAGCTCCTGCGCCCTCGCAAGCGTCCGGTTGACGATGCGGATGTCGCTGACGCCGCGCTGCTTCAGCGCATGGATGACCGCGCGAGCGGCGCCGCCGGCACCGAGCACCACGGCGGGGCCGTTGGCCGCCCAGCCCGGTGCATATTCGTCCAGATTGGCGGCAAAGCCATGGGCATCGGTGTTGCCGCCGCACAATTCGCCATTCTCGAACCACAGCGTATTGACCGCACCTATCTGTTCGGCGTCGGCGTCGCGGCGCGCCGCCAGTGCGAAGGCGGCTTCCTTGTGCGGGATGGTGACGTTGCCGCCGCGATAGACTTGTGCCTGCAGCGTCTGCAGGAATTCGGCAAACGCCTCCGGTGCAACGTCGATTGCCTCGTAGACGCCGTCGATGCCGTATTTCGCCAGCCAGTGGCCGTGGATCTTCGGAGACCTGGAATGCGCGATCGGGTGGCCGGTGACGAAGGCTTTTTTCGGGGCCTCAGCCATCGATCGCCCCGAACTCACGCAGCTTGGCCAGCACCGGCAAAAGTGGCAGGCCGACAATAGTAAAATAGTCGCCTTCGATTTTTTCGAACAGCTGGATGCCTTCGCCTTCGATCTGGTAAGCGCCGACGCTGGACAACGCCTTGGCGCCGACGCGCGCCAGATGGCGGCCGATGAAGGCCGGATCGAGCTTGCGCATGGTCAGGCTGGCGATGCCGACATGCCGCCACAGAACCTGGCCGTCACGGCCGAGCACGACGGCGCTGTTGAGATGATGCGTCTTGCCCGACAGCGCCAGCAGATGACGGCGCGCTCCTTCCATGTCGGCCGGCTTGTGGAACAGCTCGTCGCCGAGCGACAGCGTCTGGTCGCAGCCGAGCACCAGGGCGCCGGGCTTGCGCTCACTGACGTCGGTGGCCTTGGCTTCGGCGAGCACCAGGGCGACGTCCTCCGGCGACACGCCAGTGTTCTGCAGCGGCGCCTCGAGCGCGCGCTCATCGACAGAAGCCGGAACCGCTTCGACAGTGACGCCGGCATTGACGAGCAGCGCCTTGCGGAACGGGCTGCCCGAGGCAAGGATGATTTTTTCAGCCATTTTTTTCGCCTGATTTTTCGTGATCTCAACTGCCGAAGTCGGTGCCGCCCCTCATCCGCCTGCCGGCACCTTCTCCCCGTATAGTGACGGGGAGAAGAGACATGGCCGCAACCTCGGCGATCCCCCTCTCCCCGTTTTTCACGGGGAGAGGGTAAGGGTGAGGGGCGGCGCCGACGCTCGGCACGGATTTCAACCCGCCTTCAATTCCGGTTCGGCATCTACCGCGTCTTGCCGCGCAGGGCAACGATGGCCGCCGCTGTCTCCTCGATCGAACGGCGGCTGACGTCGATCATCGGCCAGCCGTGCCGCGTGCATATCTGGCGGGCATAGGCGAGCTCTTCGGCGATCGCGGCGCGGTCGACATAGTCGGTCGGTTCGTAGGCGCTGGTGCCGAGAATGCGGTTCTGCCGGACCTGCGAGATCCGTTCGGCGGTGGCGACCAGGCCGACGATCAGCGGCCTCGTGGCATTGACCAGGCTTTCGGGCACCGGAACGCCGAGCACGATCGGGATGTTGGCGGTCTTGATGCCGCGATTGGCGAGATAGATGCTGGTCGGCGTCTTCGAGGTGCGGGAGATGCCGACGAGCACGATGTCGGCATCATCCATATTGGCCGGCAGCTGGCCATCGTCATGCTCCATGGTGAAGTTGAGCGCGTCGATGCGGCGGAAATATTCGGCGTCCAGCACATGCTGGGCACCGACGCGGCGGCCGGCCGGCGTGCCGAGATAGGACTGGAACACCGTCAGCACCGGTTCCAGCACCGAGACGCAGGGCAGGCCCATCGCCGCGCAGCGTTCGTCGATGCCGCGGGCAAGCTTCTGGTCGACCACCGTATAGAGGATGATGCCCGGCTCCTCCTCGATATCCTCGAACACCTTCGTCACCTGCTTTTCGGTGCGGATGAGCGGGTAGATATGTTCGATGGCGCGCGCGTCCTTGTATTGCGCGGAAGCCGCGCGGCCGGCGGCCAGCAGCGTTTCGCCGGTCGCGTCGGAAATCAGGTGAAGATGAAAGAAGCTTTGCGGTTTGTTCACAGGATACATTCCAGGCTGTGGGCCGATGTGGATAAGCCGGGCGGAAAACTCGGCCACCGCAAAGCGACTGTATCAGATGCCGGTTTGTCCACAATTCGATGTGCTGTCGGCTTCTCCGGGCGGTTGGGGACAAGTCCGGGGACGGAGCTTCTTGCCGTCGCTTCATCCACAGGGGCAATTTCCCTGGCTTGGCGGCAACGCATTGACTCCAGTCGTAAATTCCCGACTTTCCACAAAGTCCTGCAATCCCGTTGGAGAAGCGCGCGACAATATGCTGGCTGGTCTTTTCGAGGGCAAAGCGGGACAGGAGACAACCACCACAACCAACAGACTCTTAGAATCATAAGATTCCTAAAAATAGAATATTTAATTATAGGGAAGCCTGGAAAGGCGAGCGCTCAATGCCTCAAGACCGGATCGTGCTGGACGTGTTGAGAGGCAAGGCGGCGTTTCCGCCACCGCTCTGGGTGATGCGCCAGGCCGGCCGCTATCTGCCGGAATACCGGGAGACGAGGAGACGGGCCGGATCCTTCCTCGATCTTTGCTACGACCCGGATCTCGCCGTCGAAGTGACGCTGCAGCCGATCGAACGCTTCGGCTTCGATGCATCGATCCTGTTTTCCGATATTCTTGTCGTGCCGCATGCGCTCGGCCGCGACGTGCGCTTCGAGGAAGGACGCGGCCCGCTGCTGACGCCGATCACGGCTGCGGAAATTGCGGCTCTCGACGGCGAAACGTTTCACGTGAATCTCGAGCCGGTCTACGAGACGGTGCGGCGGTTGCGCGCCAGACTGCCTGATGAAACGACGCTGATCGGCTTCTGCGGTGCGCCCTGGACGGTGGCGACCTACATGATTGCCGGCCACGGTACGCCCGACCAGGCGCCGGCCAGGCTGTTCGGCTATCGCGAGCCGGCGGCCTTTCTTAGGCTGCTGAAGGTGCTCGCCGATCATTCGGCTGCCTATCTGATCCGCCAGATCGAGGCCGGCGCCGACGTGGTGCAGATCTTCGATTCGTGGTCAGGCGTGCTCGACGAAGCGTCTTTCGAGTTGTTCTGCGTCGAGCCGGTGGCCTCGATCGTCCGGCAAGTGAAGGCTGCCCATCCCAATGTTCCGGTCATCGGCTTTCCCAAGGGCGCGGGAGATCACTATCGAAGCTATCGCCAGAAGACCGGCGTGACCGGGCTGGGTCTCGACTGGACCGTGCCGTTGTCGAGCGCGAAGGAATTGCAGCGTGACGGCGCCGTGCAGGGCAATCTCGATCCGCTGCGGCTTGTAGCCGGCGGCAAAGCGCTTGCCGACGGCGTGGGGGCGATCCTGAAGGCGCTGGGCGACGGACCACTGATCTTCAACCTCGGCCACGGCATCACGCCGGAGACGCCGCTGGCGCATGTCGAGCAGATGGTGAAACTGGTGCGGAGCGCATCGTAACGATGATGGGCGCAGACAATGCGAACAGCACCAACAGCGGTCGAGGGGCGATGCGCCGCGCGGCAATTGCGATCGCCATCTTCCTGGTGCTGGCCGGGCTGCTGTTTTTCTTCGGGCCCGATGATTTCTATCCCTGGGCGAAGGCGATCCATGTGATTGCCGTCATCTCCTGGATGGCTGGCATGCTCTATCTGCCGCGCTTGCTGGTCTATCATGCCGATGCCGAAAAAGGCTCCGTCCAGTCGGAGACTTTCAAGGTGATGGAGCGCCGCCTGCTGCGCGGCATCATCAATCCGGCAATGGTGATCACCTGGGCATTCGGCCTGTGGCTCGCCTGGAAAGGCTTTGGTTTTCAAGGCGGCTGGCTGCATGCCAAGATCGCTGCGGTGGTTGGCCTGTCGGCCGTGCATGGCTATCTCGCCGGCGCCGTCCGGACATTTGCCGAAGACCGCAATGAAAAATCGGCAAGGCACTGGCGGATCGTCAATGAGATCCCTACATTGCTGATGATCGTCATCGTCGTCCTGGTAATCGTGAAACCGTTCTGACGTCTTCGGTTGCCCGCAAAAGGCGGCTTGCTCTTTCAACCGACCGACGATAAAAGACGGGTCTTCCTTCCCGTCATGCGCCGCCCATTTGTCGCTTCGGCCGCGCCCGGCATTTGTCGCATCCCGCCGATATTTTTCCCAAAGCTTACTCAGAGTCCGTCTAATGATGCAAGAAATGAAGCTCACAGAGTTCAAGAACAAGAAACCGCCAGAGCTGATCGCTTATGCGGAATCGCTCGAAGTCGAGAACGCCAGCGTCATGCGCAAGCAGGAGCTAATGTTCGCGATCCTGAAGAGGCTGGCGACCCAGGATATCGAGATCATCGGCGACGGCGTCGTCGAAGTGCTGCAGGACGGCTTTGGCTTCCTGCGCTCCGCCAATGCCAACTATCTGCCGGGTCCCGACGACATCTATATTTCACCGTCGCAGATCCGGCGGTTCTCGCTGAAGACCGGCGATACGGTCGAAGGGCCGATCCGCAGCCCGAAAGAGGGCGAGCGCTATTTCGCGCTGCTCAAGGTCAACACGATCAATTTCGACGACCCGGAAAAAATCCGCCATAAAATTCATTTCGACAATCTGACGCCGCTTTATCCGACCTCGCGGCTGAAGATGGAGATGGAGGTTCCGACCTCCAAGGATATTTCGGCGCGCGTCATCGACCTGGTGGCGCCGCTCGGCAAGGGCCAGCGCGCGTTGATCGTGGCGCAGCCGCGCACCGGCAAGACGGTGCTGCTGCAGAACATCGCCCATTCGATCACCACCAACCATCCGGAATGCTATTTGATCGTGCTTCTGATCGACGAGCGGCCGGAGGAAGTCACCGACATGCAGCGCTCGGTGAAGGGCGAGGTGGTGTCCTCGACCTTCGACGAGCCGGCGGTGCGCCACGTCCAGGTTGCCGAAATGGTCATCGAGAAGGCCAAGCGCCTGGTCGAGCACGGCCGTGACGTCGTCATCCTGCTGGATTCGATCACCCGCCTCGGCCGCGCCTACAACACCGTCGTGCCGTCATCCGGCAAGGTGCTGACCGGTGGTGTCGACGCCAACGCGCTGCAGCGGCCGAAGCGCTTCTTCGGTGCTGCCCGCAATATCGAGGAAGGCGGCTCGCTGACCATCATCGCCACGGCGCTGATCGATACCGGCAGCCGCATGGACGAGGTCATCTTCGAAGAGTTCAAGGGCACCGGCAATTCGGAAATCGTGCTCGACCGCAAGGTGGCGGACAAGCGCATCTATCCGGCCATGGACATCCTCAAATCCGGCACCCGCAAGGAAGACCTGCTGGTTCCGCGCCAGGACCTGCAGAAGATCTTCGTGCTGCGCCGCATCCTGGCGCCGATGGGAACGACCGACGCCATCGAGTTCCTTATCGACAAGCTCAAGCAGACCAAGACCAACGCGGATTTCTTCGATTCGATGAATACGTAAAGGGGGCAAGGCGCTGTCCCGCCGGCGTTCCGGTTCTGTGCACCTCGACCTATCGACGGCGCAACTGCCGCTCGAGTTCCTCAGCGTCGGTTATCACCGGCAGGCAGACCTGCCCCGTGCAGAGCCAGGCGCCGGGCTCGGCCGTTGGCGGCAGGACGCCGCCTGGCAAGGCCGGCAGATTTGTCGCCGAGCCAACAGGCACGACGATGTCCACCCGGCGCGGGTCTGGATTTCGATTCGCAACCGGAACAAGCCTTAGAGTCTCCGGTCTATCCACGATCACCAGCTTCAGCGGTTCAAGCGCCAAGGCACAGGCATTGACTATACCCGCCTGGCCATAGCCCTGGTGCTCCGCCCGCCCGCCCGCGTGCTCTGCGACTGTCCAGGCTTTTTCCCAGATATCGAGATCGCCCGAAAGCGACGACAATCGGACCAGAGCCTCGATGATCTGGCCGGTAGCGGAAGGAATGGCTTCGTCGACATCGCCGCGGATGCGGATCGGCACATCCGCGCTGTCGGACGCGGTCAGATAATAGCCGGTCTTGTCGCTGTCCCGGTGCCAAAGATCGAGTTGCTCAATGAAGTTCCCGGCGCGATCGATGTAGTCGGGATTGCCGGTCGCCTCGAACAGTGAGATGGCGGCGTTGGCCATGGCGGCATAGTCGCTCGACAGAGCCGGAAACAGCTTCTTTGCGCCGAGCATCGAATGCGGCAGGCGGCCGTCACGTCCGGCAGCCGCAATCGCGGCAAAGGCCGTTGCCGCCGCTTCGATCCAGTCGGATCGGCCAAGCGACCGTCCGGCCTCGGCAAGGGCTGCGATCATCAAGCCGTTCCAGTCGGTCAGGGCCTTGCCGTCACGCCCGGGCCGCACGCGCTGTTCCCTCGCTGCCAGCAGCCTTTGCTTGAGCGGAAGCAGAAGGTCACGATCGACGACGCTCTGCGCCTGTTGAGCATCAGTCTGGCAAATGATCGGCTTGCCTTCCCAACCATGCGGATCGGCAAGCGTGAAGTATTTGAAAAACAATGCTGAATCGTCGCCAAGGGCTGCCTCGAGCTCATCCCTGCTCCAGGTGTAGAACAACCCCTCCTCGCCCTCGCTATCGGCATCAAGGCTGGCGGCGAAGGCATCGCCCTCGACTCGCATTTCGCGCAACAGCCAGGCAATGGTCTCTTCGATTCGCAGCCGGAACAATTCCTCGCCGGTTGACGCATAGGCCCAATTGCACAAGCGGATGAGCTGGGCATTGTCGTAGAGCATTTTTTCGAAATGCGGGACCAACCATTCGGCGTCGGTCGAGTAGCGGCTGAGTCCGCCGCCAATATGGTCATAGATGCCACCGGCCAGCATCTTTTCGAGGCTGAGGAGAACGGCGTCGCGGTGCGATGCGGTGCCGTCGCGCAGCCAGGTCAGCCAGAGGCTCTGCATGAACGGCGCGTTGGGGAATTTCGGCGCGCCGCGCAGACCGCCCAAATCGCGGTCGATCATGCTGTCAATGCCATTGGCGAGGTTCGCCAGCATGCCGCGGTCGAGCACGGCCTTGCCATGACTGCCCGCCAGCCTCATCTCGACATGCGTGGTCAGGCCGTCGGCACTCTGGTTAACGCTTTCTTTCTTCTCCCGCCAAGCCTTGTCAACCGCCTCCAGCACCTGGACGAAACCCGGCCGGCCGTAGCGGGCTTCGCGCGGAAAGTAAGTGCCACCCCAGAACGGCTTGCCGTCCGGGGTCAGGAACATGGTCAGCGGCCAGCCGCCCTGCTCGCCCATCGAGGACAGCGCCGCCATGTAGATCTGGTCGATGTCGGGGCGCTCCTCGCGGTCGACCTTGATATTGACGAAGAGACGGTTCATGACGGCGGCGACGTCGTCGTTCTCGAAGCTCTCATGCGCCATGACGTGGCACCAATGGCACGCGGCGTAGCCGACAGAGAGCAGGATCGGACGCTGCAGCACCTTTGCTTCGGCCAGAGCGGCGGGCGACCATGGCCGCCAGTGCACGGGATTGCCGCTGTGCTGCTGCAGATAGGGGCTGGCCTCTTCGGCAAGCAGGTTTTGTGCAGGCAATGTCACGGCACTACTCGATGCGGATTGAACAGGCATAGCTAGGGCGCTTCGGCAGAGCGGGCAAATGATTTCAAAAGACTCCATCGTGGCGCTGTCGAGCGGGCGCCTGCCGGCCGGCATTGCGGTGATCCGGATTTCCGGGCCGCAGAGTCGATTCGCTGTCGAAACGATTGCTGGATCGAAGGTGCCAAACCGCGTTGCCACCTATCGCAAGTTCCGGGCGCCCGACGGATCGGTGCTGGACAGCGGCCTGGTCGTCTTCTTTGCCGGCCCCGACAGTTTTACCGGCGAGGACGTTGCAGAGTTCCATGTTCATGGCGGGCGCGCCGTTGTGGCGAGGATGCTGGAAACGATCGCCTCCTTCGACGGCGTCAGGCATGCCGAGCCTGGCGAATTCACCCGCCGCGCCTTTCTCAACGGCAAGCTCGATCTGGTCGAAACCGAGGCGCTGGCCGATCTCATCAACGCTGAAACCGAGGCGCAGCGGCGCTTTGCCGTTCACAACGCCCAAGGCGTGCAGAGCGAAGTCTATCTGGGCTGGCGCCGACGGCTGATCCACGCCCGCGCGATGATCGAGGCCGAGATCGACTTTGCCGACGAGGATGACGTGCCGGGCTCGGTCGCTGATACGGTCTGGTCCAATGTCCGGGCCATGATCGACGAAATCGAGCGCCACGTCGCCGGCTTCCGCGCTGCCGAAATCATCCGCGACGGGTTCGAAGTGGTAATCCTCGGCGCACCGAATGCCGGCAAGTCCAGCCTGTTCAACGCCTTGGCGCGGCGCGAAGCGGCCATCGTCACCGACGAGCCGGGCACGACCCGCGACCTGCTCGAGGTGGTACTGGACCTGGAAGGGGTGCGGGTCAGGGTAACCGACACCGCCGGTCTGCGCGAGGCGCCCGGCAAGATAGAGGCGATCGGCATCGAGAAGGCCAGGACCAAGGCGCACAGCGCCGATCTGCTGTTGCTGCTTGAGGATCTGGCGGAGCCAATCGCAATCGGTGTGCCGCCGGGCGACATTCAGGCGCTGAGGGTTGGAACAAAAATTGACCTGCTGGGGGGTAAATCGCCCTCGCCTGCGGTGCACTATGATTTCGCTATCTCGACGCGGGACGGCACGGGTCTGGCCGAACTGCTGGACGAGATCGGGCGTCGTGCCGCAGTCCAGATCGGCAAGGCCGGCGATGTCCTGCCGTCGCGGCTGCGGCACGTCGAGCTGCTCAACGAGACGAAACGCTTCCTGCTCGCAGCAGTGGTCAGTGGTGATCGCGGGCAGGAGCTACGGGCCGAGGAACTGCGCCTGGCGGCGGATCGGCTTGGACGCATCGTCGGGGCGGTCGATGTCGAGGATATGCTGGACGTTATTTTTTCGCAGTTCTGTATCGGCAAATGACTCACGTGAAACATTGCCAAGTACCGAGATGCGGGCGTGTCGCTAGCTTGCTCGCTTAGTGGGGGGAAGCCGGTGATGATTCACGTGAAACACGTAGCGATGAACGCAGACGGAATTGTTTCACGTGAAACGACTAGTGGGTGTCCTTGACAGTGCAGGCTCACGGGCACATGTGTCGGCGGATTTGAATCGGAATATACAAATGACCAATCACTATGATGTGGTGGTGGTGGGCGGCGGTCATGCTGGTTGCGAGGCGGCTAGTGCGGCCGCGCGGGCTGGCGCCAGGACCGCGCTGGTGACGCTGTGCTTCGACACGATTGGCGTGATGTCCTGCAATCCGGCGATCGGCGGCCTCGGCAAGGGCCATCTGGTTCGTGAGATCGACGCCATGGACGGGCTGATGGGCCGCGTTGCCGATGCGGCCGGCATCCAGTTCCGTTTGCTCAACCGCCGCAAAGGGCCGGCGGTGCGCGGGCCACGGACGCAGGCCGACCGAAAACTCTATCGGCTCGCCATGCAGGCGGCGATTCGCGAACAGGCTGGCCTCGATGTCATCGAAGGCGAGGTGCTGGATTTCGAAATCAACGACGGGGAAATCGACGACGGACGCATCGCGGCGGTGCTGCTGGCGGATGGAAGCCGGCTCGCCTGCGGCGCCGTGGTGCTGACGACCGGCACTTTTCTGCGCGGGCTGATCCATATCGGCGAGAAGAAGATCGTCGCCGGCCGCATGAACGAGCAGGCGAGCATCGGCCTGTCGGCGACGATGAGCCGCGCCGGCTTCAAGCTCGGGCGGCTGAAGACCGGCACGCCGCCGCGGCTGGACGGCAGGACGATCGATTGGGCGTCACTGGAGAGCCAGGCGGCGGACGAGGACCCCGTGCCGTTCTCGCTGCTGACCGATCGCATCGAAAATCCGCAGATCCATTGCGGCATTACCCGAACGACCAATGCGACGCACGAGCTGATTCGCGCCAATCTCGGCCGCTCGGCCATGTATTCGGGCTCGATCGAAGGCGTCGGGCCGCGTTATTGCCCGTCGATCGAAGACAAGATCGTCAAGTTCGGTGACCGCGAAGGCCACCAGATCTTTCTGGAGCCGGAAGGGCTGGACGACGACACGGTGTACCCGAACGGCATTTCGACCTCGCTGCCCGAGGACGTGCAACTCGACATCCTGAAGACCATTCCGGGGCTGGAGCGGGCAACCATGCTGCAGCCGGGCTATGCCATCGAGTATGACCATGTCGATCCACGCGAGCTCAAGCCGACGCTGGAAACCAGGCGGATCGCCCGCCTTTTCCTCGCCGGCCAGATCAACGGCACCACCGGCTACGAGGAGGCCGGCGCGCAGGGGCTGCTTGCCGGCTTGAATGCGGCGCGCAAGGCGTCGGCGAGCGAGGAAATCGTGCTCAGCCGCACCGAAGCCTATATCGGCGTGATGGTCGACGATTTGACCAGCCGCGGCATTGCCGAACCCTACCGCATGTTCACCTCGCGGGCCGAGTTCCGGCTATCGCTGCGAGCCGACAACGCCGATGAGCGGCTGACGCCACTGGCGATAAGGCTGGGGATTGCCTCGCCGGAGCGGATGCAGCGGTTCAACAATAGTATGCAAGACTTTGAGAAGGCGCGACAGCTCGCCCTCGGCACCACCATGACCCCCAATGAGGCGGCGCGCCATGGGCTCGAAATCAACCGGGACGGCGTCCGCCGCTCGGCCTATGAGCTGCTGGCCTATCCCGGCGTCGACATCGCCTGGCTGGCGCGAATCGAGCCGGCTTTCGCGGCGATCGACAGCAAAACGGCCGAACGTCTTGAAACGGAAGCCAAATATTCTGTCTATCTCGACCGGCAGCAGGCCGATGTTTCGCAGATCAGGCATGAGGAGAGCAGGCTTATTCCCAAATCGCTCGACTTTGCTTCTGTTCCCGGCCTGTCGAACGAGTTGAAGCAGAAGATGCTGGCACGCCAGCCGCGCTCGATTGCCGATGCGCAACGCATGGAAGGCATGACGCCGGCCGCGCTGGCGATTATTGTCGCCCATGTCCGCAATGCCGAGGCGGCCGCGCGAAAGCAGGTCGCGTGAGCGCAGCGTCCTGGGCAAACCTGCAGGCGGCAGCGGGCCCGGTTTCACGTGAAACATTCGATCGCCTGGTCGAGTTCGAGGCCGTCTTCCAGAAATGGAACCGCCGGATCAATCTGGCCGCGCAATCGACGCAGGACGATGTCTGGCGCCGCCACATCCTCGACAGCGCGCAGCTGGCGCGAATCAAACCAGAGGCGAAGCGCTGGGTCGATCTCGGCTCCGGCGGTGGGTTTCCCGGCCTTGTGCTGGCCTTTTTGCTTGCCGAGCGGGACGGCGCCGGTATCGACCTGGTTGAAATCAATCGGAAAAAAGCATCGTTCCTGCAAGCGGTCATCGGACAGTTCAGCCTGCCCGCCAAGGTTATCGCGCGCCGCATCGACGACAGCTATCCTCTTGTTCCTGCACCGCAAATCGTCACAGCCAGGGCACTCGCCTCGCTGCCCGACCTGCTCGACCTGGCGGCACCGTGGCTGACCAAGGGGTCGCGCGGCCTGTTTCACAAAGGCCGGGATTACCGCGCCGAAGTGGCAGAAAGCGCTCAACGATGGTCTTTCGATCTGGTAGAACATGCCAGTGCAACCGACGCACAGGGCGTCATTCTCGAAGTATCCGACTTGCGACAGCACCCTGGCTTGTGACCGGCGACCCAAATGAATTTCTGGCATAGACCCATGATGAAGAACGGCCCCCGAATCATCACCGTCGCCAACCAGAAGGGCGGCGTCGGCAAGACGACGACCGCCATCAATCTGGCCACCGCGCTGGCGGCCATAGGCGAACAGGTGCTGATCGTCGATCTCGACCCGCAGGGCAACGCCAGCACCGGGCTTGGCATCGACCGGCGCGACCGCACCGTCTCGTCCTATGATGTGCTGACCGGCGAGCTGGATCTCGAAGCGGCGGCGATCCCGACGGCGGTGCCTGGCCTGTCGATCGTACCGTCGACGCTCGACCTACTCGGCATCGAGATGGAAATCGCCTCGGCGCCGGATCGGGTGCTGCGGCTGCGCAACGCTCTGCGGGCTTCGGCTGAGCGCTCGGCCAATTTCGGCTATGTGCTGATCGACTGCCCGCCGTCGCTCAACCTGCTGACACTGAATTCGATGGCTGCGGCCGATTCGGTGCTGGTGCCGCTGCAGTGCGAGTTTTTCGCGCTGGAGGGCCTGAGCCAGCTTTTGGAGACGGTCGAGCAGGTGCGCCGCTCGATCAACCCCGACCTGACGATCCAGGGCATCGTGCTGACCATGTTCGACGGGCGCAACAATCTCGCCAACCAGGTGGTGCAGGATGTGCGGGCGCATATGGGCGACAAGGTCTATGAAACCGTCATCCCGCGCAATGTCCGCGTTTCCGAGGCGCCGTCCTATGGCAAGCCGGCGATTCTCTACGACCTCAAATGCTCGGGCAGCCAGGCCTATCTGCAGCTTGCTTCGGAAGTCATCCGCCGCGAGCGCAAATTGCGTGCTGCCTGAACAATAAGCCGATTCGACACCGAAACGATCTGGACGGACGATGAACGAAGACCCTTCGAGGAAAAGACTGGGACGAGGACTGGCGGCGCTGATCGGCGAAATCGATCGCCCGGCGGCACCGGAAAAGCCCGGGCTGGCGGCCGACGGCAAGGTGCCGATCGAGTTCCTCAGCCCTAACCCGAAAAACCCGCGCCGGCATTTTGGCGACGCCGACCTGACCGACCTCGCCCAGTCCATCCGCGAACATGGCGTGGTGCAGCCGGTGGTGGCGCGGCCGTCGAAAACCCAGCCGGGCCGCTACGAGATCATCGCCGGCGAGCGACGCTGGCGCGCGGCGCAACGCGCCGGGCTGACCGAAATCCCGATTATCGTGCGCGACGTCGACGATCGCACGGCGCTCGAACTGGCGATCATCGAAAACGTCCAGCGCACCGACCTCAACCCGGTCGAGGAGGCGCTCGGCTACCAGCAGCTGATCGACGACCATGGCTATACCCAGGCCGATCTCGGCCAGGTGATCGGCAAGAGCCGCAGCCATGTCGCCAATACGCTGAGGCTACTCAAGCTGCCCGACGTCATCCGCGACATGCTGGTCGACGGGGCGCTCTCTGCCGGCCACGCCCGTACCCTGGTGACGGCCAACGACCCGGCCGGGCTTGCCAAGCGGATCATCGACGAGGGGCTTTCGGTGCGCCAGGCCGAGGCGCTGGCGCAAATGCCGGTCGGCGCGCCGGCGGCAAAGCGCCAGCCCGCGCCCCCGCCGCAAAAGGATGCCGACACACTGGCGCTGGAGCGGCTGATGACCAGCACGATCGGCATGATCGTCACGATCGAGCACAACCAGCGCGGCGGCGTGATCAGCGTCGCCTACCGGACGCTGGAGCAGCTCGACGAGCTTTGTCGAAGGCTGAAGCGGGAGTAGGTAGGTTGCTAAAATTAGCCGGCAAAGAACGTTTTGCTGCCGCGCGGTGATTGGCGAAATCGTCGAAGTAGTTAATCTCCTTGAGGGGGAGACGGCCGGCAGGCCAGAAGGGGTCGTCAAATTTCAAGCGCCCACGTCCTCTGTCTTCGCGGAAGGGGCTGGTGTTTTACGCGCTGTGACCCCCTCTGTCGCCTTTGGCGACATCTCCCCCTCAAGGGGGAAGATCAGGTGCGCTGCGCCAGCCTTGCGCTCTCTACTGCGATGCCGAGCAGGGCCTGGCGTGCCAGCGCGACCGACAGATCCGGCCGCCGGCGTGTCTGCAGCACCGCCGTCTGCAGGCGGTTGAGGGCGCGGCCGAGCGCCTCGCTGCTCCAGCGTTCGAGGGCTTTCTCGACCAGCTTGCGCCTGGAGAAAAACACCGGCGGGCGCGCCGCGGCAACGACCGAAGCGGCATTGCGGCCGCCGGCGTCCATCAGGCCGCGCATCGCCTGGATCGCCTGCAACTGCCGCATCGCCGATGAAAGTACCAGAAAGGGCTGGCCGCCGGACTGGCAATGGCGGGTGAAGGCGGTGTCGAAGTCGGCGATCCTGCCTTCGAGCAGGGCGTCGACGGCCGCATCGAAGGAGAGGCCGGACACATCGCCGGATGTCGCCTTGACGTCGTCGAGGCCGATTTCGGCCTGGCCATGCGCATAAAGCACCAGCTTTTCGATTTCACCGCGCGAGGCCAGCCGGTCGCCGCCGAGATTGCGGCGCAGCGCCTGCCGCGCTTCCAGTGTCATCGACATGCCGGCCTTGCGCAGTTCGTCGTCGATGACCGTATCGATATCCCTGGCCTCATCGGCGTAGCAAGGCAATGCCATGGCATTGTCCGCCGCCTCCACCACGGCGCGCAGGCCGACGCCCTTCTTCAGGTCGCCGGCCTCGATGAGGATGATGGCGTCCCGCGCGGGCTCCGACGTCAGCGCCTTGACGTCATCGGCAAGCGCCTTCTGAGCGCCGGCGTTGCGCACCCATAGCAGGCGCCGCTCCGAAAACATCGGCACGGTGCGCGCCTCGTCGAGCAGACGGCCCTCGTCGCGATCGACTTCCGATCCGTCCAGCCTGACGACCGAGAACGGATCGTCGAGCGGCAGGCCGGTCTTGCCGGCAAAGGCCTTTGCCCGCTCGGCAACCAGCCCGCGATCGGGACCGTAAAGCAGCACGATCGAGACGCGCGGATCCGGCTTCGCGAGCCATGCATCGACCTCGTATGCTTTCTTTTGTGCCATGGGCGCTGATTAGCATGACGCGGGCGCGGGGTGAACGGCGCCGCCCTCCTTTCCTTCTCCCCCTTGTGGGAGAAGGTGGATTGGCGCGCAGCGCCAAGACGGTTGAGGGGTGCTGGACGGAGCACTGTTGGTGCCAAGCTGGAACACCCCTCATCCGACCGAGCTTCGCTCGGCCACCTTCTCCCACAAGGGGAGAAGGAGGTGCTCGCGCCGCCCAACCCGACGCATTGCCTTATCTGGCGGGAAACCCGCGCAATCATCTCCCAAATTGCGCGCCGGCGCGGAAGATCGACAAGAAATTTCGCCGACATATCTCCATCCTGTCTGCCGCGGGCAGCAGCCAGCGGCAGCGAAGCCTCGCCCGACGAATTGGCACTGGTCTGGCGGTGTGCAAGTATCCTGGCCGGGCAACAGTGGAGGACCGAGATCATGGCCGATGCCGGAATGCTGCGCTTCCATGTTCCGGAACCGGAAGTGCGGCCGGGCGGGACGCCGGATTTCTCCAATGTGAGCATTCCAAAAGCTGGCTCGGTGCCGCGCCCGAAGATCGACGTCGACCCGCGCGACATCCGCGATCTGGCCTTCTCGATCATCCGCGTGCTCAACCGCGCCGGCGAGGCGGTCGGGCCGTGGGCAGGGCTGCTTTCGGACGACGAGTTGCTGGAGGGGCTGCGCCATATGATGACGCTGCGCAGCTTCGATGCGCGCATGCAGATGGCGCAGCGCCAGGGCAAGACCTCTTTCTACATGCAGCATCTCGGCGAAGAGGCAGTGAGCTGCGCCTTCCGCAAGGCGCTGTCGCGCGGCGACATGAATTTTCCGACCTATCGGCAGGCCGGCCTGCTCATCGCCGACGGCTACCCGATGGTCACGATGATGAACCAGATCTATTCGAACGAGGCCGATCCGCTGAAAGGGCGGCAATTGCCGATCATGTATTCATCGAAGGAGCACGGCTTCTTCTCGATCTCCGGCAACCTGGCGACGCAGTACATCCAGGCGGTCGGCTGGGCGATGGCCTCGGCAATCAGCAATGATTCAAAGATCGCCGCCGCCTGGATCGGCGACGGCTCGACTGCCGAATCCGACTTCCATTCGGCGCTGGTGTTTG
Source organism: Mesorhizobium sp. M1088 (assembly GCF_040318575.1). Taxonomy (NCBI): domain Bacteria; kingdom Pseudomonadati; phylum Pseudomonadota; class Alphaproteobacteria; order Hyphomicrobiales; family Phyllobacteriaceae; genus Mesorhizobium; species Mesorhizobium sp. M1088. The sequence goes on from NZ_JAMYMO010000006.1 coordinate 216,605, forward strand.
CCTCGACCTACAAGGCGCCGGTCGTGCTCAACGTCGTCAACAACCAGTGGGCGATCTCGACCTTCCAGGGCATCGCCCGCGGCGGCTCCGGTACTTTTGCCGCCCGTGGGCTCGGCTTCGGTATTCCGTCGCTGCGCGTCGACGGCAACGACTATCTCGCCGTCCATGCGGTGGCCAAATGGGCGGCGGAACGGGCGCGCAGCAATCTCGGGCCGACGCTGGTCGAATACGTCACTTACCGCGTCGGCGCCCATTCGAGCTCCGACGACCCGTCGGCCTACCGGCCGAAGGCCGAGTCCGATGCCTGGCCGCTCGGCGACCCGATCGTCAGGCTGAAGAACCATCTCATCCAGCGCGGCGTCTGGTCGGACGAACGCCACGCCCAGGCCGAGGCGGAAATCCTTGACACGGTGATTTCGGCGCAGCGGGAGGCCGAGCGCCATGGCACCCTGCATGCCGGCGGCAAGCCCTCGGCGCGCGACATGTTCGAGGGCGTCTATGCCGAGATGCCGCCGCATCTCAGGCGCCAGCGCCAACAGGCAGGGGTCTGACCATGCCGCGGCGGACCATGATCGAGGCGATCCGCGACGCCATGGACGTGTCGATGGCGCGCGACAGCCAAGTCATCGTGTTCGGCGAGGATGTCGGCTTCTTCGGCGGCGTCTTCCGCTGCACGCAAGGCCTGCAGGCGAAATACGGCAAGAGCCGCTGCTTCGATGCGCCGATCAGCGAATCCGGCATTGTCGGCGCGGCCATCGGCATGGCCGCCTACGGGCTGAAGCCTTGCGTCGAGGTGCAGTTTGCCGACTATGTTTATCCAGCCTATGACCAGATCGTCTCGGAAGCGGCGCGGCTGCGCTACCGGTCGAACGGCGATTTCACCTGCCCGATCGTCGTGAGAATGCCGACCGGCGGCGGCATTTTCGGCGGCCAGACCCACAGCCAGAGCCCGGAGGCGCTGTTCACCCACGTCTCCGGCCTGAAAGTCGTGGTGCCCTCGAACCCGCATGACGCCAAGGGCTTGCTGATCGCGGCGATCGAGGATCCGGACCCGGTGATCTTCCTGGAGCCGAAGCGGCTTTATAACGGCCCATTCGACGGTCATCATGAGCGGCCGGTAACGCCATGGTCGAAACATGAGCTCGGCGAGGTTGCCGACGGCCATTACACGGTGCCGCTCGGCAAGGCGGTGATCCGACGGCCGGGTGCGGCAGTCACCGTGCTTGCCTATGGCACGATGGTCTATGTCGCCCAGGCGGCAGCCGAGGAGACCGGCATCGATGCCGAGATCATAGATCTGAGGACACTGCTGCCGCTCGATCTCGAGACGATCGTCGCATCGGTCAACAAGACCGGGCGCTGCGTCATCGTGCACGAGGCGACGCTGACATCGGGGTTCGGCGCCGAACTTTCGGCGCTGGTTCAGGAGAGCTGCTTCTACCATCTGGAAGCGCCGGTGGCGCGGGTCACCGGCTGGGACACGCCCTATCCGCATGCGCAGGAGTGGGACTATTTTCCCGGTCCTGCCCGGCTAGGCCGCGCGCTGGTCGAAACGATGGAAGCCTGAAGAGGGAACGATGGGCGAATATGTCATCAAGCTGCCCGATGTCGGCGAAGGCGTCGCCGAGGCCGAGCTCGTCGAATGGCAGGTCAAGGTCGGCGATCTCGTGCGCGAGGACGCCGTGCTTGCCGCTGTCATGACCGACAAGGCGACGGTCGAAATTCCGTCGCCCGTCGATGGCGAGATCGTCTGGTTGGGCGCCGAGATCGGCGACACGGTGGCGATCGGCTCGCCGATTGTCAGGTTGAAGGTGGCCGGCGAGGGAAATGTGAACGCAGGCGCGAAATCGGCGGAGGGTGAGGCGGCACCTACCCCCACCCCTAGCCCCTCCCCACAAGGGGGAGGGGGACGAGCTTCGGCCGCCAAAGCCGAAGCCAGGTCCAGCTCGCCCTTGGTCGGGCATGTGCCAAGAACCGAGGGCGCACGAACGGCGGATACGGAGTCCCCCTCCCCCTTGTGGGGAGGGGTTAGGGGTGGGGGTACTGCGCCGGCTTTCGGGGGTATAGCGCCGGTCGGTGCGCCGCGCCCCGAGGGAGAAAAGCCACTGGCCTCGCCGGCCGTCCGCCTCAGGGCGAAAGAGGCCGGCATCGACCTTCGGCAGGTCCCGGGAACCGGCCCGGCCGGCCGCATCCGGCACGAGGACATCGACGCCTTCCTGGCACGCGGACCGCAGCTCGCGAAGGCCCCTGGCCTCGCCCGCAACGAGGCGGTCGAGGACATCAAGATAGTCGGGCTCAGGCGAAAGATCGCCGAGAAGATGACGCTGGCCAAGTCGCGCATCCCGCATATCACCTATGTCGAGGAGATCGACGTCACCGCGCTCGAGGATTTGCGCGCCGCGCTCAACAAGGAGAAGCGGCCGGGCGCAGACAGGCCGAAGCTGACGCTGCTGCCGTTCCTGATGCGGGCGATGGTCAAGGCAATCGCCGACCAGCCCAATGTCAACGCACTGTTCGACGACGAAGCCGGCATCGTCCACCAGCATGGCGGCGTCCACATCGGCATCGCCGCGCAGACGGCTTCCGGGCTGATGGTGCCGGTGGTCAAGCACGCCGAGGCGCGCGACATCTGGGACTCTGCAGCCGAGGTTGTCAGGCTGGCCGAGGCGGCAAAATCCGGCACGGCGACGCGCGACGAGCTCTCGGGCTCGACCATCACCATCACTTCGCTGGGCGCCATGGGCGGCGTGGCGACGACGCCGGTGATCAATCATCCGGAAGTGGCGATCGTCGGCGTCAACAAGATGATGGTGCGGCCGGTATGGGACGGCAGCCAGTTCATCCCGCGCAAGATGATGAACCTGTCCTCCAGCTTCGACCACCGCGTCATCGACGGCTGGGACGCGGCGGTGTTTATCCAGCGGATCAAGACGCTGCTGGAGACGCCGGCGCTGATTTTTGTGGACTGAGGAGATGAACAGAGGATCGCAGGGGCGCGGGATGAGAGCAGTAGCGATCCTTCGCGCCCCCCTCTGCCCTACCGGGCATCTCCCCCTCAAGGGGGGAGATCGGACGTCATCCCGCCTTTCGCCAATCTCCAGCTTTGCAGGACTAAGCCGAACGCGAAAGCTGCCAATCTCCCCCCTCGAGGGGGAGATGTCCGGCAGGACAGAGGGGGGTGCTGCCCCGCCGGCTCGTCGAACTAAGGTGCAATGATGAAGGAAATCTCCTGCAAGCTGCTGGTCATCGGCGCCGGTCCGGGCGGCTATGTCTGTGCCATCCGCGCCGGGCAGCTGGGCATCGACACAGTGATCGTCGAGGCAGGCAGACCGGGCGGCACTTGCCTCAATGTCGGCTGCATCCCGTCAAAGGCGCTGATCCATGCAGCCGAAGAGTTCGAAAAGCTCTCGCACATGGCCGGCGGCAAAAGCCCACTCGGCATAACGGTCGCGGCACCGTCGCTTGATCTCGCGGCGACCATTGCCTGGAAAGACGGCATCGTTAGCCGGCTGAACAACGGCGTCGCCGGCCTGCTGAAGAAAGCTGGCGTGAAGACGGTGCATGGCTGGGCGACATTTCGCGACGGCAAGACCGTTGCCGTCGAGACCGAGATCGGCATGCAGGTGATCCGCGCCGAAACGGTGGTGATAGCGACCGGCTCGGCGCCGGTCGAGCTGCCATCGCTGCCGTTCGGCGGTCCGGTCATTTCGTCGACCGAGGCGCTGGCGCTGAGCGAAGTTCCGGAGAGGCTGGCGGTGGTCGGCGGCGGTTATATCGGGCTGGAACTCGGCATCGCCTTTGCCAAGCTGGGCGCCAAGGTGACCGTGGTCGAGGCGTTGCCGCGCGTGCTGGCGCAATATGATGCGGAACTGACCCGGCCGGTGGTGAAGCGGCTGGCCGAACTCGGCATCGAGGTGCTCGTGAACGCCAAGGCCAAGGGGCTGTCCACTAAGCGCGACGCGCTGCTGGTCGAGACGAATGGCGGCAAGAACGGCAAGATCGCTGCCGACAAGGTGCTGGTCACGGTCGGTCGCAAGCCGGTAACTGAAGGCTGGGGGTTGGAGCAGATCGACCTCGACATGGCCGGACCCTTCATCCGCATCGACGACCAGTGCCGCAGCTCGATGCGCGGCCTCTTTGCCATTGGCGACGTCACCGGCGAGCCGATGCTGGCGCATCGGGCCATGGCGCAAGGCGAAATGGTCGCCGAGATCGTCGCCGGCCACAAGCGCAGCTGGGACAGACGAGCGATCCCGGCTGTCTGTTTCACCGATCCGGAGCTGGTCACCGCAGGCCTGTCGCCGGAGGAGGCCAAGACCCGTGGCGAGATCAGGGTCGGACTGTTTCCCTTCACCGCCAATGGCCGGGCGATGACGAAGTTGGGCGAGGACGGATTCGTCCGGGTAGTGGCGCGGGCGGACAACCATCTGGTGCTTGGCATCCAGGCCGTCGGCCAGGGCGTGTCGGAACTGTCGACGGCGTTTGGGCTGGCGCTGGAGATGGGCGCGACGCTGGAGGACATCGCCGGGACGATCCATGCCCATCCGACACAGGGCGAGGGTTTTCCGGAAGCGGCGCTGAAGGCGCTGGGGCACGCACTGCATGTCTGATGGCTCGCGCTCTCCCCCCTTGAGGGGGAGATGGCCGGCAGGCCAGAGGGGGTCGGTTCGACTGGATGCGACCTCCCTTGCGACAGATGGAGGTTGGCGCTCTACGCGAGGCGACCCCCTCTGTCGGCGACATCTCCCCCTCGAGGGGGGAGATTACGCAGCTCACCCTGCAAGCCGGCTAACCATTTCGTGCTGCGCATAGGCGCGGCCGAAGCGGTTGGCCAGGAAGGCGTCGAGGGCGATGTCCTCCTGCTTGATGAAGCCCCTGGCCGGCAAGGTGCCGTCGGCGAGCATGTCGAGCACCGCGCAGATGGCGGAGGCGGTGGTGATCTGGATGGCGCTGCGCACCATTTCGCCGTCGCGCCTGGCGTAGATCTTGTTGGCGTAGGTTTCCTGAAGCAGTCGGCCGTTCTTGCGGCCGCTGACGGTAACGAAGACTATGACGACGTCCTGCAGCGTCGCCGGCAGGGCGCTTTCGAAAATGTCCTTCAGCACGTCGCGGCGGTGGCGCAGGCCGAGGTCGTTGAGCAGCGCCTTCATGATCGCCGCATGGCCGGGATAGCGGATGGTGCGGTAGTTCAGCGTGCGCACTCTGCCCTTCAGCGTTTCGGCCAGCGTGCCCAGCCCGCCCGAGGTGTTGAACGCCTCATAGGTGACGCCGTCGAGCGAGAATTCTTCACGCTCCTCGAGCGGCGGCACTTCGATCAGCTCGCCTTCGACGATCGCCTCGCAAGGCTCGCAATATTCGTTGATGACGCCGTCGGTGCTCCAGGTCAGATTGTAGTTCAGCGCATTCGACGGGTACTGGGGCAGCGCGCCGACCCGCATGCGCACGCTTTCCAGCGTGTCGAAGCGGCTGGCGAGATCGTTGGCAACGATCGAGATGAAGCCCGGCGCCAAGCCGCATTGCGGGATGAAGGCTCTGCTGCCGGAACGAGCCAGTTCCTTGACCCGCCTGGTGCTGACGACGTCCTCGGTCAGATCGAGATAGTGCACGCCGGCGCTGGCCGCCGCCTCCGCGATGCGCGTGGTCAGATGGAAAGGCGCGGCGCTGAGCACCGCGAATTTGCCGGCCAAGGCCGCTTCGAGTGTGCCGGCGGCCTCGATGTCGAGTTCCAGCGTCTCGACCGTTTCAGACAGTTCGGCCGCGCCGAGCTGCGCCGCCGAGCGGTCGATGAGCGTGACATGGTAGTCGCCCGTGGAAGCCAGCATCTCGGCAATGGTCGAGCCGATCTTGCCGGCGCCGACGACGATGATTTCCTTCATGACCGATCCCTCGCACCAATGCTAAATTCACGGTTAGAATCGCAGCTTGCCTGTCGAAAGGAAGCGTGAGATTGTACGAAACGCAGCCTCTCTTTGGGCAAGATGCCGGTAAGGTGCGTCGGAATGCTCAGCGATGCCGACCAGGCTCTGCTTTCCCTGCTGCGCACCAATGCGCGCGCCTCGACCGCCGAACTGGCACGGCGGCTCGGCGTCTCACGAACGACGGTGCAAAGCCGGATCGAGCGGCTGGAACAGCGCGGCATCATCGCCGGCTATGGGGTCAGGCTGTCGCCGGATTACGAGCAGGGGCTGGTCAGGGCGCATGTCCTGCTCACCGTCACCCCCAAGCTTGCCGACAAGGTGGTGCGCAGCCTGCAGGCGCTGGCACCGGTTCGCACGCTGCATTCGGTCAGCGGCAATTTCGACATGATCGTCATCGTCGAGGCGCCGTCGATCAGGGATCTCGACACGCTTCTCGACCAGATCGGCGCCATGGACGGAGTCGAGCGCACGTCGTCGTCGATCATCCTGTCGACGCGGATCGACCGCTGAGCGGGCTGGTGTCGCGGGTCCAGACGCTGGCGGGACAGCGCCCCCCTCTGCCCTGCCGGGCATCTCCCCCTCCAGGGGGGAGATTGGATGTCACCGCGGCTTTCGCCAATCTCCAAGGTGGCTGAATGGATGCTATCGGCGAAGCTGCCGATCTCCCCACTAGAGGGGGAGGATGTCCGGCAGGACAGAGGGGGGCGCGAAGGATCACCAAGGGCGGTGATCGTTCTGGCGTTACCGCAGCAAAGCGATATAGGCTTTCAAAATGTGGATCGATGGCGTGCAGCCGCCCCCTATCTCTCGCAGCATCGCGCGTTCACCCAAAGAACCTAGACAGGAGACCTCCTTGCCCAAGCAGTGTTTTGGAAAATCCCATGTGCCGTTGTCGCCGGCGGTCAGGGCCGGCGACTTCGTCTATGTCTCAGGCCAGGTGCCGGTCGGCACAGACGGGCTGGTGGTCAAGGGCGGCATCGCCGAACAGACCGAGCAGGTGCTGTCGAACGTCAAGGCGGCACTGGCGCTGGCCGGCTGTACCCTCGACGACGTAGTCAAGACGACGGTCTGGCTCGAAGACGCCCGCGATTTCGGCATCTTCAACACCGTCTATGCCAGGCATTTCCCGAAAGACCCGCCGGCGCGCACGACAGTGGAGTCGCGGCTGATGATCGACATCAAGATCGAGGTCGAGGCCGTTGCCTACAGGCCGGCCTGACGGGAAAGTGGAGACAGGCGCGATGCAATTCGATCTCCTGATAAAAGGCGGCCGCCTCATCGATCCGGCGTCCGGCCTCGACGCGCAGCGCGATCTGGCGATTGCCGACGGCCGTATCGCCGCGATCGACACCGAAATCCCCTTCGAACGTGCCGCCCGCGTCATCGATGCCACGGGCTCGATCGTCGCGCCGGGCCTGATCGACCTGCACAGCCATGTCTATTGGGGCGGCACGTCGCTCGGCGTCGATGCCGACCGGCTCGCCGCAAAGAGCGGCACCACCACCTTCATCGATGCCGGAAGTGCCGGCGCCGGCAATTTCCTCGGCTTTCGCCGCCACGTCATCGAGCGCTCGAAAGTCCGTATTCTGGCTTACGTCAACATTTCCTTTGCCGGCATATTCGGCTTCTCGCAGACCGTGGCGGTCGGCGAGTGCAGCGACCTCCGGCTCTGCGAACCGCGCGAGACGGTAGCGGCGGCTCGCGAGCACGCGGACGTGGTTGTCGGCATCAAGGTCCGCTCGGGTCGCCATGCCGGCGGCACCAGCGGCATCGCGCCGGTCGATCTCGCGCTCGAAGCCGCCGACAAAGCCGGCCTGCCGCTGATGGCGCACATAGACGAGCCGCCGCCGGGCCGCTCGGAAGTGCTGCCGCGGTTGCGCAAGGGCGACATCCTCACCCACTGCTTCCGGCCGTTTCCCAACGCGCCGGTCTTCGCCTCGGGGGCGGTGCGGCCAGATATGCGGCTGGCGCGCGAGCGCGGCGTCATCTTCGATATCGGCCACGGCATGGGCTCGTTCGATTTCGAAGTGGCGAAAGCGATGCTCGGCGAGGGGCTGGCGCCGGACGTGATCAGCAGCGACGTGCATCTCTACTGCGTCGACGGGCCGGCCTTCGACATTCTGGTGTGCATGTCGAAGCTGCTGGCGCTCGGCATGCCGCTGGTCGAGGTGCTGCGCGCCGCGACACAGCGGCCGGCCGAAGCGATCGCCAGGCCCGATCTCGGCAGGCTGGCGGTGGGTGCGGTCGGCGACATCGCGGTGCTGCGGCTGCGTCCGGGCCGCTTCACCTTTGTCGATTCGGTCGGCGCCTCGCTGGTCGCCGAGCAACGGCTGGTCTCGGACGGAATCGTGGTCGGCGGCAGCTGGTGGCCGAACGAGGCGGTGGACGATCTCGGCGAAACCGAGCGTTTCGAAGCGCATGCGCACGACACGCATGTCGAGGTGGCGAGCCGGCATTTCGGGCGTGGGTGATCTCCCCCCTTGAGGGGGAGATGTCGCCGAAGGCGACAGAGGGGGTCGGTTCGACCGGGCTCGTCTTCCTGCAACGGATGGAGGCTGGCGCTCGACGCGCGGCGACCCCCTCTGGCCTGCCGGCCATCTCCTCCTCAAGGGGGGAGATCACAGCTTCACCGCCCCGCCGCTCCATAAACCGGCGTCGCAATGCCTTCCATCCTCGCCTTGATCTGCAGCGCGACGTACTTCGAATAGAAGCGCGACAGCGCCAGATTGCCGCCGTGGAACCACAGCGCTTCCTGTGCCGTCGGCTTCCACATGTTGCGCAATTCGCCTTGCCATGGACCCGGGTCGCCTTTCACGCCCGAGCCAATCCCCCAGCACGGGCCGACCTTGTTGGCGACTTCGCGCGAGACGATCGCCGCCACCGTTTCGTTCATCGAGAGATAGCCGGTGCAGGCGATGATTGCGTCGGCCGCCAGTTCGGTGCCGTCGTCGAAGAGGATGCCTGTCTGCGTCAGCGACTTGATCCCGACGCCGCTGCGGATGCCGATCTCGCCGTCGATGATCAGGTCGCAAGCGCCGACATCGATGTAGAAGCCCGAGCCGGTGCGGTAGGCCTTCATCAGGAGCCCGGTCTCGTCGTCGCCGAAATCGATGGCGAAGCCGGCGCCGCGCAAACGATCGTAGAAGGCCGCGTCGCGCGCCTTGATGATGTCGTAAAGCGCCCGCTGGCCTTGCGGCAGCAGCGCGAACGGCGTCGAGGCGACAATCATGTCGGCCTTCTCGGTGGTGATGCCGCGGGCCAGCGCCTTTTCCGAAAAGATCTCGAAACCGATCTCCATCAGCGTGTCCGACTTGACCACCGTCGTCGGCGAGCGCTGGACCATCGTCACCTCGGCGCCGCTCTCCCAGAGGTCGACGCTGACGTCATGGCCGGAACTTGCGGCGCCGATGACGGCGACCTTTTTGCCGCGGAATTTCTCGCCGCTGGAATACTGGCTGGAATGCAGGATCTCGCCGTTGAAGCCATCGGCACCCGGCAGGTCGATGCGCCTGGGCGGGCCATAGGCGCCGGTCGCAAAGACGATATGCTTCGGCTTTAGCGTGATGCGCTCGCCGGCGCGATCGAGTTCGACCGTCCAGACCCTTTCGGTCTCGTCATAGGACGCGCTCACGCATGTCGTGGAGGTCCAGTAGTTGAGCTCCATGACGCGCGTATACATCTCCAGCCAGTCGCCCATCTTGTCCTTGGGCGTGAACACGGGCCAGTTCTCGGGAAACGGTATGTAGGGCAGATGGTCGTACCAGACCGGGTCGTGCAGCACGAGCGAGCGGTAGCGATTGCGCCAGGAATCGCCGGCCTGAGCGTTCTTCTCGATGACTATGGCCGGCACGGCCAATTGCCGGAGCCGGGCGCCCAGCATGATGCCGCCCTGGCCGCCGCCGATGACCAGGCAATAAGGCTGCTGGCCGGCGCCGAGTTCACGCGTCTCGCGCGCCCTCGCCTCCAGCCAGGTCTCGCGCTCCGGATCGGCCTTGTGGCGGACACCCAGCGGCCGCGCCGGGCCCTTGCGCTCCTCAAACCCCTTGAGATCGCTCATCGCGGTAAACAGTGTCCGGCATTTGCCGTCCCTGAGGCGCATGATGCCTTGGCCCCACGCCGATGACGTCTCGAAAGAAAACCAGGCTTCGATCGTGCCTTCGTCCGAAGTCGCTTCGCCGCTGAGCTGCCACCGGGCAGGTTTTGTCGTTGCCAGCGTCGCCGCCAGCATGTCGCGGATCGCGACGCGGCCCTCCATCGTCCTGACGTTCCAGGTGAAGGTCAAGAGATCGCGCCAGTAGCAGTCCTCGACGAACAAATTGGTTGCCGCCTCGACGTCGCCGGCCTCGAGCGCCCGGGCAAAGGAATCGAGCCAGGTGGCAGCCTGTTTCGTCGGTGCGATGTCGAGCATCTGTCTTGCCTAACTTCCAGTGGCCTTTGCGCTGACCTCATTCTTACCCTTTCCCGGTTCTTTGCGGGAGAGGGTAAGGGCCGTGCAAACAGTCCGGAAGCTAAGGGCGCAGCGTAGGCCGAAGCGACTGCCGCTGCCGTCAGGCCCGCGCGCGGGCCTGATCCGAACCGCTATCCAGCCATGCGAGATCGTCCGGCGAAAGTGAGATGTCGAGCGCCTGGAGGCTGTCTTCCAACTCGTCGAGCGTGCGCGGCCCGATCAGCGGGACGGACGGAAACGGCTGCGCCAGCACATAGGCGAGCGCGACGTGGATCGGGCTTTTGCCCAGCCGTTTGGCGAGCTCGATGGCGCGGTCGCGACGGCCGAAATTCCTCTCCGAATACCAGACCCGGACCAGCTCCTCATTATCGCGCCGGTCGCGCCCGGCGCGGTCGGTGAAGAAGCCGCGGCCCTGGCTCGACCAGGCGAAATTCGGCATCTGCCGGGCGGCGAGCCAGGCCTTCCATTCGTCGCTGGAGGAGGTGACGCAGCCTGCCCAGATCGGCTCCAGCATCTCGGCCAGCGAGAAATTGTTGGAAAGCGCGCCGGGCTTCTGCTTGCCGGTGCGCTCGGCATAGGCAATCGCCTTGTCCATGCGGTCCATCGTCCAGTTCGAGCCGCCGAACGGACCGCGAATGCGGCCGGCCTTGACCTCGCGGTCCATCGCATCGACGAACTCGTCGACCGGCACGTCCGGATTGTCGCGGTGCATGAAATAGACGTCGATATGGTCGGTCTGCAGCCGTTCGAGCGACTGGGTGAGCTGCTTGCCGATGACGTCGGGATAGCAGAGCGGCGAGTGCGCGCCCTTGCCGATGACCACCGACTGCTCGCGCACGCCGCGGTTCTTCAGCCACTGGCCGAGCAGCGTCTCGGTATAGCCGGAGCCGTAGACGAAGGCGGTGTCGAACAGATTGCCGCCGGCCTCGAAATAGGCATCGAGCAGGATGGCGCCCGACGAAAAGGTGCGGAAATCCTCGAAGCCGAGCGCCAGGCACGAGGCCGGCCGCGGCAGGCCCGGAATGCTGCGCTTGGGGATGGCGGTTCCGCCGGAGCGCAGCTTCCGTCCGGAGATCGTGTTGACGCGCTTTGCTGGTTTCTCGATGTCGTATTCGAGCCCGATCGCGGCCCGCCATTTATCGAGCACGCGCAGATTGCCAAGACTGTCGGCCCAGCCCATGCCGGGCCAGGCGAACTCCTGCATTCCGCCGAGAATGGCCTCGCCGGCGGCGTCGACCTCAAATGCGTACAGCCAGCCGTCCTCCGTGACCTCGACCACCTCGGTGTCACCCGGACGGATGATGCGGATTTCGCCGGTGCCGCCTTGCTGGCCGCTGGCATACCAGAAATCCGCCACCTCGATGCGGCCTTTGCTGCCGACAATACGCAAGACATTGTCCTGAGCGAGCGAGATGCTGCAGGACACTTCCGCGACGATGCCGCCCGGAAAATGCAACAGCGCCGACGCCCATTCGTCGACGCCGGATTGGCCGAGATGCGCAGCGCCGACGACTTTGTCCGGCTCGGCGAAGGGCTTTCCCACTGCTGCGCCGGCAATCAGCCGCGCCATCGAGACGGGATAACCGCCGACATCGAGAATGCCGCCGCCGGCGAGATCCTTGGCGTAAAGCCGGTGCTCCGGCATGAAGCCCGGCATGGCGAAGCCGAAGCTGGATTTGATCATCTTGATGTCGCCGATCGCGCCGGCCCTGATCAGCTCGACCAGCTTGGCCGTCTGCGGATGCAGCCGGTACATGAAGGCTTCGCCGAGAAAGGTGCCGGCCTTGCGCGCGGCATGGATCATGGCGTCGGCTTCGAATGCGGTCAGGCCAAGCGGCTTTTCGCAAAGCACGTGCTTTCCGGCCTCGGCCGCCTTGATCGCCCATTCGGCATGGCTCGGATGCGGCGTCGAAATATAGATCGCGTCGACATCCGGATCGCCAACCAAAGCCTCGTAGCCGTCCAGGATGCGGGCGCCGGGGAAAGCCTCGGTGAGCCCCGCCTTGCCGGGATTGCGCGCCCCTAAGGCGACCAATGTGCCGGTGCGCGAATGGGCGACGCCCCCGGCAAAAGCCTTGGCGATGTTGCCGGGCCCGAGAATGCCCCAACGAACTTTTTCTGGTTTGGACGTCATGTCAAATCTCCGTGGGGTGGCCGCGAGCAATCGCGATCGGACAAAAGAAAGATGGGTTAGCGAATGCGTGCGCCGGTGGCGTCGAAGAGAAGCGAGCGGTCGGCTTTGATCGACACCACCAGGTCGTCGCCGTTCGCGCGATGCCGCGAGGCCTCGCGCTCGATGATCAGTTCCTCGCGTCCGCCCCCGGTACCGGAATTGGCATAGACATAGCTCACCGATCCCAAGTGCTCGGCGACGTCGGCCTTGAGGGTAAGGTCGCAATCGCCCTGGCCGGCGTCGAAGAAATGCTCCGGCCGCACGCCAAGCACAACGTCGCCGCCTGTTGCAGGCAAGGCATCCGAAAGCGGCTTGCGCAGTCGCGCGCCGCGATGATTGACCAGTTCGACGACCGCCGCACCGTTGTCGGCCCCGACCATTTTTGCCGCCAGGAAGTTCATTTTCGGAGAGCCGACGAAGCCGGCAACGAAGCGGTTGGCGGGGTCGTCGTAGAGATCGAGCGGCGCGCCGATCTGCTCGATATTGCCGGCGTTGAGCACGACGATCCTGTCGGCCAGCGTCATTGCCTCGGTCTGGTCGTGCGTCACATAGACCATGGTAACGCCGAGCTCCTTATGAAGGCGCGATATCTCGACGCGCATCTGCACCCGGAGCTCGGCATCGAGATTGCTGAGCGGTTCGTCGAACAGGAACACTTGCGGCTCACGCACGATGGCGCGGCCGATGGCGACGCGCTGGCGCTGGCCGCCCGACAATTGCCGCGGCCGCCGCTTCATCAGCTCGGCGATACGCAGGATTTCGGAAGCCCGCTTCACCCGCCGCTCGGTATCTGCCTTGGGGTTGCCGGTCATTCTCAGGCCGAAGCTCAGATTCTGCTCGACCGTCATGTGCGGATAGAGCGCGTAGGACTGGAACACCATGGCGATGCCGCGATCGGCCGCCTCGACGTCGTTCACCACCTTGCCACCAATGGCGATCTCGCCGTCGCTGATGTCCTCGAGTCCGGCGATCATCCGAAGCAGCGTGGACTTGCCGCAGCCGGAAGGGCCGACGAAGACGACGAATTCGCCGTCATCGATGTCGATATTGGCACCGTGGACGATCTCGAAGACGCCGAAGCGCTTGATGACGTTTTTGAGTGTGACTGCCGCCATGCTGATCCTTACTTGATGGCGCCGGCGGCGATGCCGGCAACGAAATGGCGCTGCAGAAGCACGAACACGACGAGCATTGGCGCCGTCAGCATCACCGCGCCCGCCATGATGCCGCCCCAGGACACCTTGGTGAGACCGATCAGCGTGCCGAGCGCCACGGGCGCGGTCATCGCGCCCGGCTTGGAATTGATCAGCAGCGGCCAGAGGTAGTTGTTCCAGGAGGCAAGGAAGAGGATGATGGCGAGCGCCGCCAGCATCGGCCGCGCCAGAGGCAGTGCGACGAACAGGAATATCCGCCATTCCTTGACGCCCTCGACCTTGGCGGCGTCGAACAGCTCGTGCGGCATCATCGAAAAACTCTGCCGCATGAAGAGCACGCCCAGCGAATTGAACAGCGGCGGCACGATCAGCGCCACCCAGGTGTTGGCGAGCTTGAAGTCGCGCGCCACCATGATGAATTGCGGGATCAGCACGACCGCATAGGGCAGCGTGATGGTGCCGAAGATGATGGCGACGACCATGCCCTTGCCGAAGAAGTTGTAACGCGCCAGCGCCCAGCCGGCCATCGAGGTCAGCATCACCGACAGGAAGGTATAGGTCACCGCCACCGAGACGGAGATGCCGATGGCGCCGATGAAATTGGTGCCGCGCTGCAGATTGCTGACATTGTCGAGGAAATTGCCATGCGGCAAAAGCTCGATATCGGGGCTGAAGATGCCGTTGTCGGGCATCGTCGAAAAAACCACCATCATCCACAGCGGAAACAGCCAGACCAGTGCCAGCGGCGTCAGGAACAGATGCAGCGCGATGCTGCGTCCCAATCTGGCCTGGGAGCGGCTGACTCTTGAGTGCGAGGTCATTTCGGTTCCCTCGTCAGCCATATCTGCACCAGCGAAATGGCAATCGCCAGCCCGGCCATGGTGTAGGCGACGGCCGAAGCGTAGCCGAAATTGAGCGACCGGAAGCCCTGGCGGTAAAGCAGCAGCCCGAGCGTTTCGGTGCCGCCGCCCGGCCCGCCGCGCTCGGTGATCAGGAAGGGCTCGGTGAACAGCTGCATGGTGCCAATGATCGACAGCACGGCGCAGAACACGATGATCGGCTTGAGCAGCGGCAGCGTGATGTAGAAGAACTGTTTGACCTTGCTGACCCGGTCCAGGGTCGCCGCCTCGTAGACATCCTCGGGAATCGACTGCAGGCCGGCGAGCAGGATGATGGCGTTGTAGCCGGCCCAGCGCCACGTCACCGCCATCATGATCACCGCCATCGCCGGGGTGACATTGGTAAACCAGTCGACACTGGGCAGGCCGATGCTGTTCAGCAATTTGTTGATGATGCCGTAGTCGAGATTGAACATCAGCCGGAAAACCGCCGAATAGGCGACCTCGCCGACCACGACCGGCGCGAAGAAGGCAAAGCGGAACAGGCCACGGGCCTTGAGCAGTGGCGAATTCAAAAGCACCGCCATCACAATCGCCAGCGAAATCATCACCGGGACCTGGATGACAAGGATCAGCAATGTGTTCTTCAAGGCATTGAAGAAGGCCGGATCGCCGATCAGCCGGCCCCAGTTGAAGGTCGGCGCGAAGCGCCACGGCACTGTGCGCGTCGCCTGGAACGAGATCAGGAAGGAATCGATGATCGGCCACAGCCAGAAGATCGAAAAAATCAGCAGATACGGCGCGAGAAAGCGATACGCCGTGGCGTTCTGGTAGCGCATCGTTTTCCTCCTTTCTGCTTTCAAGTTCTTGCCTTCTCCCCTTGTGGGAGAAGGTGGATCGGCGCGTAGCGCAGAGACGGTTGAGGGGTGATGGCCGGAGTGCCGCCGGCGCCAAGCTGGAGCACCCCTCATCCGTCGCCTTCGGCGATACCTTCTCCCACAAGGGGAGAAGGGGAGCCGCGCGCTCGGAGCCGCCTCGTCTAGATCACGACTTGACCGGCAGGCCGGTCGCCGCGGCGATCTGGCTTGCGGCATCGTCGAGCGCTGCCTTGGCGTCGGGATAGCCGCCGGCCAGATATTTGGTCTGCACCGCGCGGATGATGATTTCGGCGTCGCTCTGGAACGGCGTGCCGCGGCTGGGGACGACCTTGGGCAAGGTGCCGAGGATGTCCTTCCACACGGCTTGGCCACCCCAATAGGGCAGGCCTTCGGAGACATAAGGGTCGTTGAGCGCCGAGATCAGCGACGGCACCAGGCCGAAGCCTTTCAGCATGGTGATCTGGCCCTCATTCGTCGCAAGCGTGTATTTCAGATAGGCGTAGGCGGCTTCCTTGTTCTTCGACACCGAGGTGATGGCGAGCGAGGAGCCGCCGAGATTGGCGGCGCGCGGACCGTCGGCGGTCAGGCTCGGCATCAGATAGACGCCCCATTTGCCTGCCCCATCGGGCGATTCGGTGCGCACGGTGCCTTCATACCAGCCGCCATACATCTGCGTGGCGACCTTGCCGGCGGTGTTGTTGGTGATCTTGGTGCTCCAGTCGGCAGAGGAAATGATGCCGGCATCCTTCATCTCCTTGATCTTGGTCATGGCATCGACGCATTTGGGCTGGTTGACCGTGATCGATTGCCCGTCGGCGGAGAAGTAGGCGCAACCCTGCTCGTTGGAGATCATGCGGAAGAATTCGGAATCGCCGTTGAAATCGGCGTTGGTCATCGTGACGCCGGGATTGGCGGCCTGGATTTTCTTGGCGGCGGCGATGAAGTCGTCCCAGGTCTTGATCGAGGACGGATCGACGCCAGCCTTCTCGTAGAAGTCGCGGCGGTAGAACATCGCCACTGGACCGGAATCCCAGGGCATCGCATAGGCCTTGTCGTCAACCTCGAGCTCGGTACGCTTGAAGTCGGGGAATTTTGCCTGGTCTTCCGCGGTGTAGCCGAGCGTATGCAGGTCGACGAAGCAATCCGGGAACTGGCTCCAGTAGTTTTCGGCTTCGCCGTTCTCGATCGTAACGATGTCAGGCAGCCCCTCGCCGCCGGCGGCACAGCCGGCGATTGATTTGTCGTAGGTCGGCTGGTTGCCAAGGTCCTCGACCGTCACCTTGATGTCGGGATACTGCTTGTTGAAGCCCGCTATGGTGGCCTTCAGCGACGAAGCGGCGATATTCCAGCTCCAGATCGTGATTTCACCGGACTGCGCAAAGGCCGGGCTGGAGCCCAAGGCAAGCGCGAGCGCGGCGCAGGTCAATTTTATGCGCATTGAAATCCTCCCATTTCAGTTGCTCTCTGTTTGCGAGCGTGGCTAGACTAGGCCTCGGGAAAGCCTTGTCCGCGACAAAGGGAATAAGAAATGAGCGGAAAGTAAGATGCCGGAAAGGCCGTTTTACCAGCCTGGCGCCAGCAGCGTGGAGGGCCTGCCGCTGCTGCTGCAGATGTTCCACACCCAGCCCCTGGTGATGCTAAAGCCGCATTGGCACGCCCAGGTCGAGGTGAATTTCATCGTGCGTGGCGCCGTGCATTACCGCATGGATGGGCACGGGCTTTCACTTTCTGCGGGTGACATGTGCCTGTTCTGGGGCGGCCTGCCGCACCAGATGGACGAAGCGTCCGATGATGCCATCTATGCCGGCGCGCATTTGCCGCTGGTGCATTTCTTCCGGCTGCATTTGCCCGTCGATGTCCGCAACAGGCTGATGACCGGCGCGACGCTGGTGACCGACGCCACCGACCGGTCGGACGACCACAATTTCGAGCGCTGGAATCGCTATGCCCGCTCCGGCGACCCGGTCAAGGCCGAGCATGCCGTCAACGAGCTTTTGCTGCGGCTGGAGCGGGTGCGCTTCGAGCCTTACCGGCTGGTGCCCGAAACCCCGGTCGAACAGGAGATAGGCAGTCCCTTCGATCAGCAATCGCTGCGCAATGTCGGGCGCATGTGCGACTTCATCGCCGAGAATTTCCTCTACGAGATCGATTGCGTCGACATCGCCGCGGCGGCCGATATCCATCCCAAATACGCCATGAGCATATTCAAGAAATCGACCGGCATGACGCTCAATGAATATGTGAACTTGCTGCGCCTCAGCTACGCGCAGGCGCTGCTGATGCATCAGGATGCCAATGTGCTGCGCGTCGCCATGGAATCGGGCTTCGGCTCGCTCAGTGCCTTCAACAAGTCGTTCCGCAAGCTTTCCGGCATGTCGCCGTCGGATTTCCGCAGGGGCGTGGCCGGCGCCAGATAACGGCTGGATTCAAGCGATAATATCTAGGCGCCTCGGCAGGCGGTTCATCGGCGACGGCCCGTTGGCGGTGATCAGGAACTGGTCCTCGAGATTGAAGCTGGCGAGACCGTCGATGTAGAGCGGGATTTCGAATGCCAGCACCATGCCGGCCTCGATCACGACATTGCTGTCGGCCGAGATGAACGGCCATTGCTCGGAAAACACGGAATTGCCGACGCCGTGGCCGAAATGGCCGCGGCGATAGGAACGCAGGCCCTGGCGCGCCAGGCTTTCGCTGGCGGCGCGATGCACGGCGGCTAACGGCTTTCCGGGCATAAGCGCGGCAAGCCCGTCGGCGAAGGCGCGTTCGGCTATCGCATGCAATTCGGCCTGTTCGGGCGACGGCGGCCCGAAGGTGAAATTCCGCGACATATCCGAGGCATAGCCGTTCACGCTGGACACCATGTCGGCCTTCAGCGGATCGCCGGCGGCGGCGACGACGTCGGCGCCTTTTGGGCGAGCGCCCAGCGTGACGTATTCCGCCGTCGAGATTTGCTGCGACGACCCGGCGGCTGCATCCGCGACGCCTTGCCGGTAAAGCGCGACCAGCTCAGACTGACGCATGCCGGTCGTCGCATGCTGCTGCAGCCGCGACAGGCCGGCTTCCGACAGGGCGATGCCCTGCTGCAGAAGGTCGATCTCGCTCTGCGATTTGATTGCCCGCAGCCTGTCGAGAACCGGCGAGCCGTTGACCAGGGCAGTGCCCGGCAACATTGCCTGCATCGCGGAAAAATCGCTGGCCGAGACGAAATCCAGCTCGATGCCGAGCGTCGCACGCTCCAGCCCGAATTCTGCGAGGATCGTTTTCAGCTCGCGGACGGAGCGGGCAAGCTCGAAGGTCGCCGGACGTGAAAAACCGGGGGCGCGGCCAACCAGGCCGGCCTCGATGCGCTGCGCAACAGGCCGGTCGGCCGTCGCCGGCTCGAGCGACGCCGATTCGATCCAGATCGCATGCGTGCGCAGCACGGCGCCGGCCATCGCCGCCCGGAGCCGGGCAGCCTGGAAATCCGCCACCACGACGCCGAGCGGCAGGTCGCCTCGCTTGGGAATAACGACGAAACCGGCACCGGCCCGCCGGAACAGGCCGGCCGGGCCGATCCAGGCACCGGTGGCATATTGGAACGCCTCGGGCTCGCAAAGCACCAGCGCCTCGATGCCGGCGCGCTGCATCAGGTCAGTTGCGCGCTCGCGGTCGACAAAGCCGGCCATGGGATCTCCTCGAATGCACTCGAATCCGACGCCGATGCGGCGTCGTTTGGCCTTAGCGTAGCTTCAGTGCCGCCGTGGAGCAGCTTTTTTCTGGAAGCGCTGTTCACCTTGAGAGTTCGTCGTCGGGAAACGAAAAAGCCGCGGCGAACCACGGCTTTCAACGCGACAAGTGGTCTGTTTGGAATGCTTACTCGGTTTCGTCAGAGGTGTCGTCGGCAGTGTCTGCCGCGTCTTTCGCGGCCTTCCTGTCCAGCGCTGCCTGCAAGGCCAGCGTAGCCTGCGGTGAGGCCGGTGTCGTGGCAACGACCGCCATTGCATGAGCAACGCCGGTCGTCGACTTGTCCTTGGCCGCGGCGGAAGTGGCGGCTCCGTGTCCCTGCGAGCCGGCCCCGGCCGAGTTTCCGCCGTTACCGTTGCTGCCGCCATTGCCGTTGCCATTGCCATTGCCCCCGGGAGCAGCGAGTACCGGAGATGCGACAAGGGTGAGAGCGGCTACAGTCGCGAATAGACAGGTGCGCGTTTTCATAGTTCCTCCTTCGAGTCGCCCTCCCGCCAGGATGGGTTTCAGATGAAAAACGTCAGGACTTTCGAATCCGAAAGTCGGCTGTTACCTAGCTTTGTTCAAATACAGTATTCTACAAGACGGACCTTGGTCCGAAATCGATACGCAAAAGTCCTGGATTTTATCGACAGCGTACTTCGGACGACCGCAGCGGCGGGATTTTTGCTGCCGGCAGATCCGGCGCCGCTACAGCGCAGTGTGCGTCGGCTGACATCAGGCTAGGGTCGAGGAAACCTAGTTGCTCGACCATCGGTGAGATCATTCAAGGCGATTGAGAAACATTCCACATCTCCTGAAGTTGGGAGCGCAGGTGCGCTTTTGAGGTGCCAAAATGTTTGATGCCGGCGGGCTTTTGGGAGGAAGCCATGATCCGCGTCACGCCTGCATTTCGTGTTTCGCGCCGCCGCGCGTTGCAGTTTGGCCTGGGAGCAACGCTCGCTTCGGCCACCGGCCTTGCCCCGGTTTCCCGGGCCTATGCGCAGGATGAGGTCAAAGACGAAGACATTTTTTTCCGGTTCGCCCTCAATCTCGAATATATGCGGAAGCCGAATATTACCTGCGCGGTACAACCGGAAAAGGGATCGAAGACTCGGATACTGGCCCGAAGGCCGGCGCTGTCGTTGGCGGCAAACAGGTCAGCTTTGACACGCCTGCAATCGGCGAGTTCATGTGCCCATGGCGTCCAAAAAGCTAGTGAGTTCAATTGGCTCGCCCGAAAAGAGTCGAACTCCTGACCCTTAGATTCTGGTCTGAGAAGTCAAGATCTAGGCGGTTCGAACGTGTCCCCTACTCCGTCAACGCTCCGGCTTCCCACCGCCAAGGCACATCATGGTTTAGGAGCTTGGCTTAGACGCTCGAAGTGAAGTACCCAGCCCATACCTTATTCCATTCTGGAGTTTCCACGTTTTTCGCAGCGGTCAAGGCCGCCGAGAATCCGAGATGGTCAATACCAGTGAAATGATGCAGGTTCTTCTGGACCACGTGGCAAGCAGGCCGCTGAGCAGACGTAGCTTCCTGGTTTCAGCATATGGACCCTCTTTGTAATACGAATTGAAAATTGCGCCCTCATGTTTCAGAACAGGTCGGTAGACCCGCGAGGATGATTTCGAATCCTGCGGGTCGCTCACGGTCCTCAAGGCGAGAATTCTAAGAGACGTTCAACAATGACCCAGCACGCAGAAAACGCTCGAATTCTCATGTACAGCCACGACACGTTCGGGCTCGGCCATTTGCAGCGCTGCCGGACTATCGCGCATTCGCTGGTCGAGGATTTCCGCGGACTTCAGGTGCTCATCATTTCGGGTGCGACTATCGCTGGCGCCTTCGATTACCGCGCCCGTGTCGACTTCGTGAAGATCCCCAGCGTCATCAAGCTGCGCAACGGCGAATACACGTCGCTGGAAAAGGACATCGATCTGCATGAGACGCTAAGGATGCGCCAGTCGATCATCCGCCATACAGCTGAGACCTTCCGGCCCGATATCTTCATCGTCGACAAGGAACCGCTCGGCCTGCGCGGTGAGATTGAGGACACGCTGTCCTACCTCAAGACGCGGGGCACCACGCTGGTGCTTGGCCTGCGCGAGGTGATGGATGCGCCGCATCTGCTCGAAGCAGAGTGGGCACGCAGAGACGTGATGCGCAAGATAGGCGTCTTCTATGACAAGGTCTGGGCCTATGGTCCGCCGGATTTCTACGATCCGTTGACGGGCTTGGATGTGCCCCCGGCTGTCAGGGCAAAGATGAGGTTCGTCGGGTTCCTGCAACGGAGCCTGCAGCGGAACGAGTTGCCCGGCCACCGGCCCGAGGGCGACTATATCCTCGTTACTACCGGTGGCGGCGGTGACGGCGCCGATCTGATCCACGACGTCATCGATGCCTATCAGCAGGATCCGCAATTGCAGCATAGAGCCCTGATCGTGCTTGGGCCCTACATGCCGGCGCGCAAGCGCAACAAGCTGCTCAAGAAGGGGTCCAAGATCCCTTACATCAAGATCATCGAGTTCGACAACCGCATGGAAGACCTGATTGCCGGCGCCAAGGCGGTAGTGGCGATGGGCGGCTACAACACCTATTGCGAGATACTGTCTTTCGACAAGCCGGCGCTGATCGTGCCGCGCGTCGAGCCCCGCCGGGAACAACTGATCCGCGCACGGCGCGCAGCCGAACTCGGCCTCATCGAGATGCTTTTGCCGGAAGAAGCCGAGGATTCCCGGCGGTTTGCCGATGCACTGAAGGTGCTGCCGGACCGGCCCCGCCCATCGCAGAGCAATCCGCATCTGACGCTGGAAGGGCTGCCTCATATTTCCGAAATCGTCGCGGAACTGCTCGACCGGCGGGCCGGCCATCACCTTTCGGTCATTGAAGGAATGACCTGAGTTGCAACACCGCAAGATCGTCGTGGTTCTGAAGGGTTATCCGCGGCTGTCCGAAACCTTCATCGCGCAGGAACTGCTCGGTCTTGAGCGTGCGGGGTTCGACCTGATACTCGTCGCGCTCAGGCGGCCGACCGACGAAAAACGCCACCCCGTGCATGACGAGATCAAAGCGCCCATCCATTATCTGCCGGAATATCTGCATGAAGAGCCGCTGCGCGTGCTTCGCTCGCTGTTTGCCTATCTGCTGCGTCCGGGCTTCTGGCGCGCGCTCGGATCGCTGGCTGCCGATATGCCCCGCGACTTTACGCGCAATCGCGCACGGCGCTTCGGGCAAGCGCTCGTGCTGGCGGCCGAATGGCCGGAAAACGCAGGCTGGCTGCATGCACATTTCGCGCACACGCCTGCATCGGTGACGCGCTATGCCAGCCAGCTTCGTGGCCAGCCCTGGACCTGCTCTGCCCATGCCAAGGACATCTGGACTTCGGCGGACTGGGATCTGGCCGGCAAGCTTTCCTCGGCGCGCTGGACGGTCACCTGCACGAAAACCGGCTTCGACCGTCTGAAAAAACTCGCGAACGGCAACTCGTCTGTGCATCTGAGCTATCATGGGCTCGACCTTGATCGCTTCGGCAGTTTCGGCGAAGCGCGAAAGCAGCATGACGGCTCGGCTCCGGACGAACCGGTTGTCGTTCTGAGTGTCGGGCGCGCCGTTGAAAAGAAAGGTTACGATACGTTGCTGGAGGCCCTTGCCCTGCTGCCCGGCGATTTGGCGTGGCGTTTCGAGCATATCGGCGGCGGCGAAGAACTGGAACGGTTCAAGGCGCTGGCGCAAAAGCTCGGCCTGGATGGTCGCGTCTCTTGGAAAGGCGCGCTTGCGCAGGAGGAGGTGCTTGAGCACTACCGCCGCGCCGACATCTTCGCCCTGGCCTGCAGGATCACCGCAAATGGCGACCGCGACGGTCTGCCGAATGTTCTGGTGGAGGCGGCTAGCCAGCGGCTTGCCTGCGTGTCGACCGATATTTCCAGCGTGCCGGAGCTTTTATCGCCGGATGAAACCGGGTTGCTGGTTCCGACGGAAAACCCGATTGCCCTGGCACAGGCGCTGGAGCGCCTGATCCGAGATCCCGTGCTCCGCGACCGCCTCGGCGACGCCGCAGAGCGGCGCGTGCGCGCCAATTTCGATCACATGGCAAGCATTGGACAGCTCAAGGAACTGTTCGAGCGGGAGTGGCGGGCCGCCGAATGAAGCGGCTGCGCGCTTTCTTCTATGTCCAGCACTTGCTAGGCATCGGCCATCTCGCGCGCGCCAGCCGCATTGCGGCGGCTCTGGTCGATGACGGGTTTGACGTTACCGTCGTGACCGGCGGAGCGCCGATCGCCGGGTTTCCGGGACTGGGTGTACAATCTGTAACCCTGCCACCTGTCACCTCCGGTGATGAAGGATTTTCGGGACTTGTCGACCTGCAAGGCAACCCGATCGACGATGATTTCAAGAAATGGCGTTCAGAGATGCTGCTGCAGGCATTCCGGGATTGCAGGCCTGATATCGTCATTGTCGAGGCGTTTCCATTTGGACGCCGGCAGATGCGTTTCGAACTCTTGCCGCTGATCGAGGCGATCGACGCGACGTCGCCCAGACCGCTGCTGGCGACGTCCGTCCGTGATATCCTCCAGGAGCGCGTCAAGCTGGGCCGAAACCAGGAAACGGTCGATCTCATCAACAGGCATTTCGATCTTGTTATGGTCCACGGCGATCCGGCTTTCGCAACCATCGACAAGACATTTCCACTGGCTGGGGCGATCAGGGCCGAGGTCGCCTACACGGGGCTCGTTGCCGCGCCGCCATCGCCCGCGGCCTCCGAGCGCTTCGACGTTCTGGTGTCGGTTGGCGGCGGGGCTGCCGGAAAGAGCCTTGTCAGATCCACCATCGCAGCGGCGCGGAATGCCAACAACGCTTGGAATTGGTGTTTGATCACCGGCCCAAACCTGCCGAAAGACGAGTTTGACGCGATCGCACGCGATGCCACGCCGGGCCTGTCCATCTTCCGGTTCCGCGAGGATTTCGCCAGCCTGCTGACCGGCGCCCGCCTGTCAGTCTCGCAGGCGGGTTACAACACGGTCTGCGATGTCCTGCGCGCGCGTTGTCGCTCCCTGCTCGTCCCATTTGCAGCCGGCGGGGAAACCGAACAGACGGTTCGCGCCCTGATGCTCGAAGAACTCGGTCTTGCAACGGTGCTTATGGAAGAGGACCTGACGCCTGAAGGTTTGGCGCAAGCGATCGAACAAGCGCTTGTGGAACCGACGCCATCCGCGCATCGTCTCGATCTGGAAGGCGCGCGTCGCTCCGCGCAAATCCTGCGTGAGCGGCATCGAACATGGTCCCTAAATGTGGGGCCCGGTTTCGGAAAAGTTCATGATTAAACAGACGATAGATCCTAGAGCGGTTCATCGTTTCACGCAGAACCGCTCTGTCTCTTTGTTTTGACGCAATTCCGGACGGAATTCGTGCGACGCGCTTCATGTCCTGTTTTTATGCGTGTCGTTGTCCCAAACCGCTACGCGCTTTTGGGCGAAATACATTAAACAGTTCCAATCAGCATGAAGCGCGTATAATTTTTTGTCGGCAGTTCGCCGGAGAACCGCACCTCCCGTAGCGCCGCCATTTCCTCGAAGGCTGCAAGCGAAGCCACGCAGTTGATGTGCGTCGGCTCGCTGAAATAATCGTTCGATTGCAGCAGTACATTCGTGCCCGGCGGAAGCAGAGCAAGCCAGGCGCGCAGATCGGCTATGTGTTCGCAGCTCGTATTGATCATCAGATCGGGCCGCCCGGCCGCATAGTCGAGTGCGTACATATCTGCCGTCAGCGCCCGGAACCGGTCGCCGGCTTCCCGGTTGAGGGTCCGGGCGACCGGCGCGACTTCGGGATCGATGTCGATACTATCGACCGCCGCGATGTCGAAGCGGGCGTCGTTGAAAAGCATTGCCGGCAATACGCCGTACCATCCACCCAGAACCCATATGCGTCCGAAGCGGCCGCCGCCGCTTTCGAACAGCCTGTCGAGCGCCCACATCTTGCAGGCGACCTGCTTGTGGTTGAAGGCGTTGGCGATATCGGCCTTCGGATGCTTGGCGACGACCCGCGCCAGCCCTGCCACGAGAGGGCAGTTGACATAAGCAGCAATTCCCCGCGTGAGGTCTAAGGCTTGCTCGTGCCAGTCCATGGCATTGCGTGGTTGCGTGACATCCATCATAATTCGTCTTGTATGTTGGGATTTTGGGCGACACAACGCAATCTTGCCTCCCGCAAGACTGTTTGATTCCGCGGACGTGATCATGCTGCAAGCCGCTTGGCTATTGCCCGGTGCCGGAGAGAGCCTGTTGCATCTGTCCGGATCATCGGCGTCCATCCGCCAGCACCAGCCGCGCAGCTGCGGCCTCGTGCCGCTCGGCTGTTCGCCAAAGCCCTACGAAAGCCGCGGACCGTTTGGCCAGCCGCTGTCTTCGCCGATCAACAATGCCCATGTCGATGCCATCGACCATGCGTCGGAACTGGATCGCGCCGCCTCGCAGGTTTCTTGCATCGTTGAGCGCAGGACAATGTCCGTGCACAGCAGCTTCGAGCTTGTCGTTGGCGATGAAGAAATTGCCGATACGCCATTCGCCAGCAGGTGCTTTTACATCCTGCATCCTTCCAACTGAAGGGTCCACAGTCGCATATGGAAGCCAGCCTAGCCCGCTATATCTGGACGCACACCAAGAAGCAGCAACTCTGGATATTGATGATCGTCGTGCTTTCGATGATCCCGTATTTCATGTCCTTCGACCTGCCGAAGCTGATCGTCAACGGACCGATCCAAGGTCGCGGCTTCGAGCAACCGGGCGCGACCCAGCCATTCATGAGGCTACACTATAACCTGCCGTTCGTTGGAGAGGTCCAGTTCTTCTCCGGTTTTCAGCTCGACCGCAAGGAGACCCTGTTTGCCCTGAGCCTTGTGTTCCTCTTGCTAGTCGTCATCAACGGCCTGTTCAAATTCTACATCAACACCTACAAGGGCCGCCTCGGCGAACGCATGCTGCGGCGTATCCGCTTCGATCTGGTCGACCGTGTGCTGCGTTTTCCGCCGGTTTATTTCAAGCGGGTGAAATCCGCCGAAGTGGCGACCATGGTGAAGGACGAGGTGGAGCCGCTGGGCGGCTTCATCGGCGACGCCTTCCTGCAGCCGGTACTGCTCGGCGGCCAAGCGCTGACGGCCATGCTGTTCATCATGATCCAGAACGTCTGGCTCGGAATGATAGCGGTCGTAATCGTGGCGATCCAGATCGTGCTCATCCCGCGAATGCGGCGGCGGCTGATCGTGCTCGGGCGCCAACGGCAGTTGACGGCGCGCGCGCTTTCGGGCCGAGTTGGCGAAATCGTCGACGGCATCGGCGCGGTTCACGTCCACGATACATCAAACTACGAGCGCGCCGACATAGCTGCCCGGCTCGGGCTCATCTTCAAGATCCGCTTCGATCTTTACCAATGGAAATTCATGGTGAAGTTCCTCAACAATTTTCTCGCGCAGCTCACGCCCTTTCTGTTCTACATGATCGGCGGGTATCTGGTCCTTGAGGGGCGGCTGGACGTCGGCCAGCTCGTGGCCGTGATCGGCGCCTACAAGGACCTGCCCGGACCGATGAAGGAACTGATCGACTGGGATCAGGATCGGCAGGATGTCCAGGTCAAATATCAACAGGTCGTTGAACAGTTCACCGTCGAAGGTCTCATCGCGCCGAAAATCGGGGCATTGACGATCGACGATCCCGATCCGATGACCAAGCCGCTGTCGGCGATCAATCTGTCCGTAGCAGACGATGGTGGTGCAATGCTCCTCAACCGTATCTCCCTCCAGGTCAAGCCGGGTGAGACGGTGGCACTGGTCAGTACCGCAACAGGTGGAGCGGAGGCGCTTGCAGAAGCCTTCGCGCGGCTGACCTGGCCGGACAGCGGAAGGGTCGCTTCGGGCACCGACGACCTGCTTGAACTCCCCGAAGCAGTAACCGGCCGGCGCATGTCCTATGCCTCGTCGGATGTTTTCCTGTTCCAGGCAAGCCTCCGCGACAACCTGCTCTACGGGTTGAAGCATGCGCCGCTGACATCGGTGCCTTATGACGGTGCTGCGGCAGATCAGCAACGCTGGAACATTCACGAGGCGCGCCGGTCGGGCAATCCGGATCTTGATATCCACAGCGACTGGATCAACTATGCTTCCGCTGGCGCTACCGGCCCGCACGACCTCTTTGAAGCCGTGCGCCGGGTGCTCGACGCGGTTGTTCTGTCGCGTGACATTCTGGATCTCGGCTTGCGCTCTTCGGCCGACCTCACGCGTCACACGGAGCTTGCCAGGCGGATCGTCGAACTGCGTGCGGCGCTGCGGACCCGGCTGGAACAAGAGGGGCTAAGCGGACTGGTGGTTCCTTTCGAACCGGGCGCCTACAACAAGGAAGCAACGATCGGCCAAAACCTGCTCTTCGGCGCTGCCGCCGGCCCCGAACTGGCCGACAGGGCCCTGGCGGCCAATCCCTATTTTGCTTCCGTGCTGAGGCAAGCCGGCCTCGACCGAACGCTCTACGAAATGGGCTTGGAGATCGCCAAACAGGCGATCGAGCTGTTTGCCGACCTGCCGCCCGATCACCAGTTCTTCCAGCAGCTCGCCTTCATGAGCGCGGAGGAGATACCCGCCTACGAAACCTTGCTGCAACGGCTCAAGAACCGTCCCTACGAGGCGGTTTCGGAAAACGATCGCGCCATGATCGTTACCTTGAGCTTTGCCTACATCGAGCCCCGGCACCGCTTCGGCCTGCTGAGCGACGAGCTGATGAGCAAGATCGTCGCTGCACGCAACCGGTTCTATGAAGACCTGCCGCCCGAGCTGCACAATGCGGTCGAACGGTATGATCCTGCCAAATACATTGCCGCGGCCACCGTCATGGATAATGTCCTGTTCGGGCGTGTGGGCAACAATCATCCCGACGCGCCCGACCGCATACGCTCCATCGTCTATGACATTCTTGACGAACTGGGGCTTTATGGCGAACTTCTGGATGTCGGCCTGGACTTCAACGTCGGCTCCGGCGGCAGGCGGCTGACCGGTGGACAGCGACAGAAGCTCGATGTTGCCCGGGCCTTGCTCAAGCGTCCCGATTTTCTCATTCTCAACCGGCCGCTGTCGGCGCTCGATCAGCGCATGCAGGATAAGGTGCTGCGAAATGTGCTCGAGGAAGCCAGGCGCGACGGCCATTCGCCGGCAATTGTGTGGGTCGTGACGAGTCCGGCAATGGCGATGATGTTCGATCGCGTTATCGTCTTCGACTCGGGTCAATTGGCGGAAGACGGAACACACGAGACACTTTTGGCAGGGAACGGTATCTTCAAGGAACTGTTGTCATAGAGCAACGGATATTCAGATGGGATCATTCTGCCGGTGCACGACATCGGGCTCGCCACCTTTCGCGTGGTTTGTCTCGCCATCCCGGAAAGAGAATTGATTCCATCGGGGCGTCCGTTGCTCTAGTCTGGCAAACGCGAATTTTGGAAGGTTTGCGACAATGCTGCTCAAGGATGAAGTTGGAATGCTGCAACGCGTTCCCTTGTTCTCTGCCATCGAGCCGACAAAGCTCAAGCTGCTTGCGTTCACATCCGATCGTGTGAGCTACAGCGCCGGCCAAATCCTTTTCCGGCAGGGCGACGAGGGAGACGCCGCCTATGTCATCCTTTCAGGCAGAGCGGATATTCTTGTCGATTCCGACAGCGGACCGATAAAAGTTGCCGAACTGGAGCCAAATTCGATCGTTGGCGAGATCGCCATATTGTGCAACAGCTCCCGCACTGCCACCGTCAGAGCGGCAAGTCCGCTGGAAGCCCTGAGAATCCGCAAGGATCATTTCCTGAGGCTTATGAGGGAGTTCCCGGAAATGACCATCGAGATATTGCGGGTTCTTGCCGATCGCCTAAGCCATACGACCGCGGATCTGATCGACGCACGAAGCGCCAAATAACGAAGGACGTGCGCTCGATCCTCGCCGTCGTGACGGCACTGTCCTCTCGCTGAGAAGATCACCCGGAGAAAGCCTGTCTGTCTCGCCTAGCAGCAGTTGTTTGGATATGATGGGCGAAGGGGTAGCATGGACGACAACGTTTTCCTGGTCAGGTTTTGGGGTGTCCGCGGCAGCATTTCGGTATCAGGCCCAGAATTCTCTCGCTATGGCGGCAACTCAATCTGCGTCGAGATGCGATGCGGTAAGCACACGCTTCTGTTCGACGCAGGCTCTGGCCTACGGCCTGCCGGCGCGGCGCTTCAGGCGTTGGGCGTGACCGATTTCGACCTGCTTTTCACCCATTGCCATTACGATCACATCATCGGGCTGCCGTCTTTTGCGCCGATCTATGACCGGGGCGCCAAGGTTACGCTTTGGTCCGGGCATCTTGCAGGACACATGACGACCCGGCAGATGGTCGATGAGTTCATGCGGCCGCCGTGGTTTCCGGTGAAATTGGAGGCCTGCAAGGCAAGCCTCG
Organism: Mesorhizobium sp. M1088; assembly: GCF_040318575.1. Taxonomy (NCBI): domain Bacteria; kingdom Pseudomonadati; phylum Pseudomonadota; class Alphaproteobacteria; order Hyphomicrobiales; family Phyllobacteriaceae; genus Mesorhizobium; species Mesorhizobium sp. M1088. The sequence goes on from NZ_JAMYMO010000006.1 coordinate 246,177, forward strand.
ACTATCGCGATTTCGTATCCGGAGACGTGCTTCGCCCGCGCGAAGGGGTGGTGGTCCGAACCGGCAGTCTTATGCATCCGGGCGGCTGCATAGGCTACCGGGTCGAATGGGGTGGCGGCGTCGTGGCGGTGATCACAGACACTGAGCACGACCCGGACAAACTCGATCAGACGGTGCTCGGCCTGATCGAAGATGCCGACCTTGTCATCTACGATTGCACCTACACCGAGGAGGAAATGGAACGCCGCCGCGGTTACGGGCACTCGACGTGGCAACAGGGCGTCAAACTCTGTGAGGCGGCAGGTGCGCGGAGGCTTGCGCTGTTTCACCACGATCCGACACGCACCGACAAGGAACTGGACAAGATCCAGAAACTGGCCAAGGACAGGTTTACCGGCGCTTTTGCCGCGCGGGATGGCCAGACGCTCAACATTCCAGTCTCATTGCGCAAAAAGCGCTGAGCTATTTTCCTCTATCTCTTTGTCTTGACGCAATTCCGGACGGAAACCGTTCACACTTTCCTGGAATTGTTCCACCGGCGCTGCGCCCGATCAATGTCCTGATCGGAAGCCATGCGCAGGCTTCAGTCTTTGCGGTGACTGTGAACAGCCGTTCGAGGAAGAGCCAGGCCGATTCATCATGTACGAGATGGTGGGTGAGCAGGCCCACCGGTTCGCCCCTATCGAATGCATGCTGCAAGTGCGCGATGATAGCCTGAACCAACAGGCCATGATCGCGGCACCCGCGCGTGCCATGCCAATCCATGATGTCGACATTGCTGTTGATGACCGCAAGTGAAGCCGGCGTTGGCGGCCCGTAGACCGACAATGCCGAAAATCCTATCGATCCAAGGTCGGATACCAAGCCGGCGTCGATCCTGTTCCAGGGTGGCACCAGCATCGGAACGGCACGTGCGCCGTGCAGGCCGGTTACGTGCGCCAGCCCGCGAGCCAGATCATCGAGCACCGCCTCGCGTGGCCGATGCGCGCCGAGCTCCTGCTTCTTCTGGCCCTCGGGCGCATGATTTCGGTGCGCCCAGCCATGGATGGCGACTGTGGCATGCGGCGCCTCGTCAAGCCGAACGACAAGCTTCTCGTCAGTCAGGGCGGGAATGACGGCCAGAGTCACCGGAACCGCGAATTCACCGGTGAGGTCGAGCAACCGATCAAGCGCAGGCGTCGGATCCACGGCGTCATCGTCGCGCAGCCAGAACTCTGCCTTACGGTCCGCCCGTTGCCGGCTCGCCAGTTCCTCCACCAAGGGTTGCCAGATCTGATCGGATGTCATGAGACCGGGATCTTCGCAAGAAGTTCGGCCAGACGCGCCGCCGCAGCACCGAGAGAACGTTCTTCGAGGACGAAACGTCTGGCTTCTGCGGCCATGATGGATCTTTCGTCGTTACGGGCCAGAAGCCTTTCAATGGCAGAAGCGAACGCCGCCACATCGCCCGGCGGGGTGAGAAACCCGGCCTGGCCATCCCGCACGACCTCCGGCACGCCGGCGATGTCCTGAGCCACAACCGGAAGGCCGGCGGCCTGTGCTTCAAGATAGGCAACGCCATAGGCCTCGCCGAAACCCGGCCAGACGTAAATTCCCCCACTGTAGAGGACATCCGGCACGGCGGCTGGCTCAATCGCGCCAAGCCATTCGATACGGTCGGCGGGCAAGCTGGCGAATTGCGCTTTGATCTCCTCGCGGGCAGGTCCGTCCCCGACGACCGACATCGTCCAGGGCAGGTGACCGATCGAACCGAGCGCCTGCGCCAGCATGCCATAGCTTTCGACTTTGTCGCCCGGGCGCATCATGGCGACCGTAACGAGGCGCGACGGACAACCCCGTGCCGGCGTTTCCCGGAATAGCGATGTGTCGATGAAGGGCGAAAGCATGCCGAAAGCGGCGTCGGGTACCGCATCTGCCAGTCCCTGACGATCCCTTTGCGTGAAGCAGATGTTCAGCGCCGCCTGTTCGACGGCTCGCGCCACCAACGCTTGCGTATCGGCCCACAAACCGGTGTTGCGCCGCCTCGAATAGGAGGCTTCCGCTGTCACATAGGGGACACCAAAGGCCAACGCCAGTTCGGGCCCGATCAGGTCGGGTGCCTTGTAATAGGGATGATAGGTGAACCACAGATCGGGCTTGCCGTCACGATCCCAAAGCCTTGCCAGCCGCGCGGCTTCCTCCCGGGCCTCGATCTTGAGCGCATCGAAACTTTTCGAATCCGGTTCGCGTAGATAAAAGCGCAATTCGGATGCCAATTCGACGCTATGCCTTCCATGCTCCAGTGCCTTGACCAGCATCCGTGCCATCTGGCGGTCGCCGGAGGCAACGGGATGATTGGGCGACTTCAGCGGCGCATAGAAGGCAATTCGCATCGCCGGACCCTATCATCGGAAAGCCTGCGCAAGTCAAATTCGAAGCATGATCGACTTCACCCTCAAGCACTGGAATGTGCTATCTGATGCTCATGGAAACAGCTGCCGCGTCCGATCCGTTTGTTGCTTCTCTGCCGGTCTTCGCAAAGTTCGAAAGCGTTGCCGATATCGATAACTATCGGCCTCTCCCCGATGGCTGGGCGCTGGCCACCGCAGACATCGTCGGCTCGACCAAGGCGATCGAGGCGGGGCGCTATAAAACCGTCAATATGGCCGGTGCCAGCGTCATTTCGGCGCTGCTCAATGCGCTGGGTAGGCAAGATCTTCCCTTTGTCTTCGGCGGCGACGGTGCGCTCGTGGCGTTTCCCGGCTCGGCGCTGGAGATCACCCGCAACGCGCTGGCGGCTGTCCAGAGATGGGTGGCGGACGAACTGGACCTGACCTTGCGTGCCGCAATCGTGCCGATAAAGGATATAAGAGCGCAAGGACTCGACGTTCGCGTGGCGAGGTTCCAGGCCTCCGATGCGGTCTTCTATGCCATGTTCGCCGGAGGTGGTGGCAGTTGGGCGGAAGCCGAGATGAAAGCGGGGCGCTACCGCATCGATCCTGCGCCGGCCGGCGCGCGGCCGGACCTGACCGGCCTCTCGTGCCGCTGGAACCCGATCGAAGCCCGGCATGGCGAAATCGTCTCGATCATAGCCATACCGGGGGCGTCGCGCGACTTGCGCGGTTTTCAGTTTCTGGTTTCCGACATCATCGCCCTTGCCGGCAGACAGGAACGCGATGGCCACCCGGTGCCGGTGAACGGGCCGGACTACAGTTTGCTGCCCGCCGGCCTCGATATCGAGGCGCGGGCCACGGCGCCGGCGGGACGGCGGTGGCTGTCGAAGCTGTGGATAGTGTTCCTGATGACGCTTACGGCTGTTGCGGATAGATTTGGCTGGACGATCGGCAGATTCGATCCGAAGATCTACAAACGCGAAGTGGCCAGCAATTCGGATTTCCGGAAGTTCGACGATGGCTTGAAGATGACCATCGACGTTGACGCGGATGTGTTGCAACGGATCGAGAACCGGCTGAAACAGGCGGAAGAGGCGGGCATCTGCAACTATGGCCTGCACCGCCAGAAATCGGCCTTGATGACATGCCTCGTCGCATCGCCGCTGCAGCGCGATCACGTTCATTTCATCGATGGCGCCGCCGGCGGCTATGCGATGGCTGCCGCAAGCCTTAAGGCGAAGGTGCCGGTCTGACGCTTGCGGACATCGATTTTCCGCAATATGCCTCGGGGCTCTTGTGAGCGGTGAGCCTCACCATGGAAGCGGACGGCCTGTCCGAATTGACGGGAAGCAGATTTTTGGACGCCTCACGATCGACATATGACCGTCTTCTGAACCGGATTTCGACGCGTGCCGCGCAAGTCGGCGTGATCGGACTGGGCTATGTCGGGTTGCCGCTGGCGGTTGCGATCGCACGCGCCGGCTTCCCTGTTTTCGGCTTCGACATCGAAGCCCAAAAGGTCGAGAGCCTGAACAACGGACAATCCTACATCGAGGCGGTGACGTCGACAGCTCTTGCCGGCCAGGTGGCAAGCGGACGGTTCCGCGCCACTGCGGATTTTGCCGAACTGGCCGTCTGCGATGTCATCATCATCTGCGTTCCGACACCACTGACGAAACACCGCGAGCCGGATCTCTCCTTTGTCAGGAACACCGCAGGCACCATCGCGAAGCATCTGCGTCTCGGCCAGCTGATCGTGCTGGAATCGACCACCTATCCCGGCACCACCGACGACGTGATCAAGCCCATCCTGGAAAAAATGGGCTTGCAGTCGAGGATAGACTTCTTCCTCGGCTTCTCGCCCGAACGCGAGGATCCCGGCAACCGCAGCTTTGAAGTCGCGACGATCCCCAAGGTCGTGGCAGGTGACGGCATTGAAGCGGCGACGCTCGTGCAGGCTTTCTACCATGGCGTGGTCAAGACCGTCGTTCCGGTTTCCACCACGGCGACCGCCGAGGCGGTCAAGCTGACGGAAAACATCTTCCGCTCGGTCAACATAGCCCTCGTCAACGAGTTGAAGATCGTGCTCGGTGCGATGGGAATCGACATCTGGGAGGTGATCGAGGCGGCAAAGACCAAGCCCTTCGGCTACATGCCTTTCTATCCTGGCCCTGGACTTGGCGGGCACTGCGTTCCGATCGATCCCTTTTACCTGACGTGGAAGGCTCGCGAATACGAACTGCCGACCCGCTTCATCGAGCTGGCGGCAGAGATCAACACGGCCATGCCGCGTCATGTGGTCGATGAACTGGCGAAGGCGCTGGACCGGCGCCGCGGCAAGGCGCTCAGCCGCTCGCGCATTCTCATCATCGGGCTCGCCTATAAAAAGAATGTGCCCGACATCCGCGAAAGCCCCTCATTGCGGCTCATTGAACTCATCGAGGAATGGGGCGGCAAGGCGGAATTCCACGATCCGCATGTTACCGAAATCCCGGCCACACGGGAGCATATGGCGATAAAGGGGCGTCGCTCGGTCGAATTGACCGAGGTGGCCTTGAAGGATTTCGACGCTGTCGTCGTTGCAACCGACCACGACGCGATCGACTATCAGGCGATCGCGGATCACGCTCTACTGATCGTCGACACACGCAATGTTTTTGGCCGCCTCGGGCTAGCCCGAGAGACGGTGGTGAAGGCCTGACGGCGTCCGAGCCGGCGAATTTGTGGCGGATCAAGGAGATTTCGAGATAGCATGAGCACAGCGCAAGCAGAAATTTCTGCCATTCTCATGGATAAGGTTGCCGATTGGCTGACCCAATCGGCGTTGGCGGGCAACGACCTGGAAACATTGGTAAGGGGCTTTTGTGAACGGCTGGCTGCTGCCGGCCTGCCGTTGAAGCGGGTGCATTTGAGCTTTTCGATGCTTCATCCGCTTTATGACGCGCTCGGCTTCACCTGGCTCCGCGGCCAGGGCCTGGAAGTGGAAGGCTTCCGCAAGGAGAACGGCGTTCATTCCGACAGATTCCTGACCAGCCCATACTACCATCTGCTCAGCCACAAGCTCGACCATCTGCGGCGCCGGCTCGACCCGTCGGTGCCGTCGGAATTTCCTGTTTTCGATGACCTCAAGCTGATGGGCGTCACCGATTACATGGCTTTTGTCCATCCCTTCAGCGGCAACACCAGTCAGGGCATGATCGGGTCTTGGTCCACCGACAGTGCTGCAGGCTTCAGCGACAGCATGATTTCGGCGCTGCTGCGTATCCAGAACCATCTCGCTATCGCAACCAAGATGGCGGTGCTCACCAAGCTTGCCGACAACATGATGACCACTTATCTCGGCGGCGACGCCGGCAGGCGCGTGCTCGAAGGCCAGATCAAGCGCGGCGAGGGTGATACAATCCGGGCGGCACTGGTCATGGGCGACATGCGCGGGTCGTCAAGACTTGCCGAAACCTCCGGCCGCGAAGTCTATATCGATACGCTGAACCAGTTTTTCGACGCCGCTGCTGCACCTTTCAATCGCAAGGGTGGGCAGATCATGAGTTTCATAGGTGATGGCTTCATTGCCGTCTACCCTTGCGCAAGGCACCGTTCACAGTCCGAGATCGCCTGCCAGGCTGCTCTTGCAGCAGCGCACAAGGCCACCGCGCGCATGATGGATCTTAATCTGCGCAGAAAGCAGCAGGGATTGAGCGACATAAACTATGGTATCGGGCTGCATGTCGGCAATGTGATGTTCGGCAATGTCGGGCTTACCGACCGGCTCACATTCTCTGTCTTCGGCTCGGCCGTAAACGAGGTCCAGCGCCTCCAGACCCTGACCAAGAAATATCCGCACAGCGTTCTCGCCAGCAAAGACTTCGCCAGCTATTGCGGCGCCAACAACTGGCTGGCGCTCGGCATGGAGGAACTGGCGGGCATCAGGCAGAAGCTAACGGTGCTTTCACCCGATTTGTCGGGTGCTCTGTCGCTCGACGAAGATGGTGCGCTGGAGCCGATTTACGACCGCATATCGGACGCCGAGCAGGTCATGCTGCTTCATCGCAATGCCGCGCGGCCGTCCGCGGGCGACCCGAGGAAGCTCCAGTAACCGCCACGATCTGATCCGAACGCGTTTGGTATGCAGTCCGGTCGCCGGTTCCGCCAGAGAACTGGCGACTGTTCGAATCCAAGTTGCTCTAGGCTGGCAATGCGTTAGTCTCGCCTTCTGGACGTGCCAGAGTGGGGGCTGGTGTGAGAATGAATTTGGGCGTTGATCTGCTGCGGATCGAGGATGTTGGCATCTCTTTTGCCATTATAGGGGGACCGTTGCATGCTGTCAGGCGTGCAAATCTTCGCGTCCTGCCCGGCAAGGTTACCGCGCTTGTGGGCGAGTCCGGTTCCGGAAAATCGGTTCTCAGCCAGGCAGTGATGGGCATTTTGCCGAACACAGCCCATGTTCGCGGCCGTATCCTGTTTTCCGATCCAAAAAAGCCCGGTACGACGCAGGATATCCTGCAGATGCCGCGTGACGGAACCGAAATCCGGGCGTTGAGAGGCAGCCGCATCGGCAAGATATTTCAGGAGCCGATGACATCGCTGTCGCCGCTGCATACGATCGGCAACCAGGTCAGCGAATCCCTGCAGATTCATACGCCCATGGCCCGGGTGGAGCGCAAGGCGCGGACCGAGGAAATGCTCGGCCTTGTCGGCTTTCCCAACCCCAAGCGCGCCTATGACATGTATCCCTTTGAACTTTCGGGAGGATTGCGTCAACGCGCCATGATCGCCATGGCGCTTATCTGCCGGCCCGCCCTGTTGATCGCCGACGAGCCGACGACGGCGTTGGACGTGACCATCCAGGCGCAAATCCTGCAATTGCTGCGCGAGCTTCAGACGAAGCTGAACATGGCGATGCTGCTGATCACGCACGACCTTGGCGTAGTCGCCAATGTCGCCGACGAGGTGGTGGTCATGTACCATGGCGAGATCATGGAAGCGGGACCCGTGGAGGCGATATTCCGCCGGCCGGGCCACCCTTACCTGAAGGGCCTGATGGCAGCCGTTCCGCATTTCGACCTGAAGCCCGGCGAAAGGCTAAAGGCGCTCCGCGAGGTGCCGGTGAATGTCGGGAACCTGCTCGGCAAGCAGACGGCGCCGGCATCGAAGGGGCCGAACGACCTCCTGCTATCGGTCAGCGATCTGACAAAGACCTTCACGATCCGCAAGTCCGGATGGTTCGGCGGAGATCATCAAACCTCTGTTCGCGCCGTGGACGGCGTGAGCTTTGATATCAGGCGGGGTGAGTGCCTGGGTCTTGTCGGCGAAAGCGGCTCCGGCAAAACCACCGTCAGCAAGATCCTCATGCGGGCTGTCACCCCTACCGGCGGCTCTGTGATCTTCAATGGCCGCGATGGTCCGATCGACGTCTTGGAAGCCGAGGGAGACGCCCTGCGCATGCTGCGCGCGAAAATCCAGATGGTATTCCAGGATCCGGTTTCGTCGCTTTCACCCCGCATGACGGTGGAGAACATTTTGAGCGAGCCGCTGGAAATCCATCGACGTGGCAATGCCGCGTCCCGACTCGCCACGGTCAAGAGCCTGATGCAGGCAATCGGGCTCGACCCGCGCTTCATAAAGCGTTATCCGCATAGTTTCTCCGGCGGGCAGCGTCAGCGTATCGGCATCGCGCGCGCGTTGGCGCTGGGGCCTGAACTCCTGATCTGCGACGAGCCGGTTTCGGCACTCGATGTCTCTGTCCAGGCGCAGATCCTGAACCTTCTGAAGGACCTGCAGAAGGAACTGGGCCTGACCTACCTGTTCATATCCCACAACCTCGCGGTGGTGGACTACATGGCAGATCGTATCGCGGTGATGTGCGGCGGGCGTATCGTCGAGCTCGCGCCGCGCGAAATTCTGCTTAGGAAACCGGTCCACCCCTACACGCGCTCATTGGTCGCCGCAGTACCTTTCCCCGATCTCGACAGGCCGATGGATTTCAAGACGCTGAAACTCAGCGGCGCTTCCGACACCAGCGCATGGGGACCGCAATTCCGCGACGAGGGCGACGAGGATATGCTGTCGCCGCTCGATCTTGGCGGCGGCCACCTCGTGCTGGCCCGACGTTCGGCCGATTTCAGCGAGCTACGCCATTGATCAGCCGGCGCACCGTCCTTGGACTCATGGCTTCGGCATTTCTGCCGGGCACGTTGCGCGCAGGCGATCTGGAGCCGGAATTTCTTGAGCCGCAGCTGAAGGCCAGAGCGCTGCCGGCACTCGCCGAACGCCTGCCCAAGCGCCCTCGCGCGTTGAATCTCGCCGCGATGGGCCGGCAGCCCGGCCAATATGGCGGCACGCTGCGCACGATCATCGGCAGCCAGAAAGACATCCGGATGATGACAATCTACGGGTACGCTCGCCTGGTCGGCTATGACGAAAAGCTTAACCTGCAAGCCGACATTCTCGAAAGTTTCGATGTAGCGGATGATCGTGTCTTCACTTTCAAGATACGAGAAGGACATAAATGGTCTGACGGTAGCCTGCTGACGTCGGAGGATTTTCGCTATTGCTGGGAAGATGTCTGGCTTAACGATGAGCTTTCGCAAGGCGGGCTCGCCCCGGCCCTGCTGGCGGACGGCAAGCCGCCACGCTTCGAGATCGTCGATCCGTTGACGGTCCGCTATAGTTGGGATGCGCCCAATCCCGACTTCCTGCCCAAGCTCGCCGCTGCTTCGCCCCTATCGCTTGTTCTGCCGGCCGCCTATCTCAAGCAGTTCCACAAGAAATACCAGGATCCATTCCGGCTCGCCGGCCTAATGAAGGAGAACCGGGCCCAGAAATGGACGCTCTTGCATATCCGCATGTCGCGGCAGTATCGCCCGGAGAACCCGGAACTGCCGACGCTCGATCCCTGGCAGAACCGGACCAAGCCGCCGGCTGAGCAGTTCGTCTTCGAGCGGAACCCGTTCTTTCATCGAATAGACGAGAATGGCCGGCAACTGCCTTATGTCGACCGGATTGTCATGAATGTCAGCTCGTCGGCGATCATTTCCGCCAAGACCGGTGCGGGCGAGAGCGACCTGCAAGGCATGGGAATTGACTTCACCGATTACTCCTTCCTGAAGGATGCGGAGAAGCGCTACCCGGTGAAGATGCATCTCTGGAAACGCACACAAGGTTCGCGGCTGGCGCTGCTGCCCAATCTGAATTGTGCCGACCAGGTGTGGCGTGGCCTTTTTCGTGACGTGCGCGTGCGCCGCGCACTTTCGCTCGCTGTGGACAGGCGCGAGATCAATTTGGCTGTGTTCTACGGATTGGCGCAGGAAAGTGCCGATACGGTCCTGCCGGAGAGCCCGCTCTACCGGCCGGAATTCGCGAAAGCCTGGGTCGCCCATGATCCCGACCAGGCCAATGCCCTGCTCGACGAGGTCGGGCTTCAGGCGCGTGACGATGACGGCCTGCGGATACTCCCCGACGGACGCCCCGCGCAGCTCGTAGTGGAAACGGCCGGCGAAAGCACGCTGGAAACCGACGCGCTCGAGCTCATCACCGATCACTGGCGCAAGATCGGCATCGCCCTGTTCATCCGGACTTCGCAGCGCGACATCTTCCGCAGCCGCGCGCTTGGTGGCCAGATCATGATGTCGATGTGGTCGGGCATCGACAATGGCGTGCCGACCGCCGACATGAACCCCTACCAACTCGCCCCCACCGTCGATGACCAGCTGCAATGGCCGCTCTGGGGTGCTCACTACTTGTCCCGTGGCAAGGTCGGCGAAGCGCCCGATCTTCCGCCCGTGGTCGAGTTGATGGCTTTACTCAAGCGCTGGAACGCATCGACCGAAGCCACGGAGCGGGCCGAGATCTGGAATTCAATGCTGTCGATCTATACCGATCAGGTGTTTTCGATCGGCACGGTAAACGGAACGCATCAGCCGATTCTGGCATCCTCGCGGCTGCGCAATCTGCCTGACAAGGCGCTCTACGGCTACGACCCGACCGCCTATTTCGGTGTCTATATGCCGGATACATTCTGGCTTGGAGAGTCCTGAGCGTGCTTCGATATTTTGTCTGGCGTATCGCCGTGATGGTTCCAACGCTGCTGGTCATATCGGCACTGGTGTTCACGATCATCGAACTTCCCCCAGGCGACTATTTCGACAGCTATGTTGCCGAGCTTCGGGCTCAGGGCGAAGCGGTGGATTCCGATCGCATCGAGATGATGCGCAAGGAATATGGTTTCGACAAGCCACCGGTCATTCGCTACTTCTACTGGGTCGGCGGGATGCTGCACGGCGATTTCGGCTATTCCTTCGAATATGAGCTGCCGGTTCGCGACGTCGTCGGGGACCGAATGTGGCTGACGGTGCTGGTTTCCTTCGTCACGATCATCTTTACCTGGCTCATCGCCTTTCCGATCGGCATGTACTCCGCCACGCATCAATACAGCTGGGGCGACTACGGCCTGACTTTCTTCGGCCTTCTCGGCCTTGCGATTCCGAACTTCATGCTGGCGCTGATCCTGATGTATTTCGCCAACATCTGGTTCGGAACGTCTATCGGCCATCTCATGGACCAGCAATATCTCGGCGAGCCGATGAGCTGGGCCAAGGCGAAATCGATCCTCGCCCATCTCTGGATTCCGGTCTTGATCATCGGCACCGGGGGCACGGCAAGCATGATCCGGCGGCTGCGCGCCAATCTGCTCGATGAGCTACATAAGCAATATGTCGTGACCGCGCACGCCAAAGGCCTTCATCCCTTCAGGGCGCTGGTCAAATATCCGCTGCGCATGGCGCTCAATTTCTTCATTTCGGATATCGGCTCTATCCTGCCGGCCATCATCTCCGGTGCCGAAATCACGGCGATCGTGCTGTCTTTGGAAACGACCGGGCCGATGCTGATCAAGGCGCTGCAAAGCCAGGACATGTATCTCGCAGGGTCGTTCCTGATGTTCCTCGCCTTCCTGACGGTCATCGGCGTCCTGATTTCCGACCTAGCGCTGGCGCTACTTGATCCGCGAATTCGTTTGCAAGGCGGCAGCACCAAATGAACACGCAATCGCCGCTGCCCGCTCCGGGTGCCCCACTGCAACACTACGTTTCCATCGAGCCCTTTGACCTGCAGTCGGTCGAGGCGATGACGCCGGAGCAGGAGAAGGTCTTTCAGGCGTCGCAGTTGCGGCTGATGTGGTGGAAATTCCGTCGGCACCGGCTTGCCCTTGTATCCGGCATATTCCTGGCAGCGCTTTATTTCGGGATACTGATCTGCGAGTTCCTGGCGCCCTACGATCTGCACACGCGCAACATGGACTACATCTATTCGCCGCCGCAGCGGGTGCACCTGTTCCACAACGGCGAGTTCGTCGGGCCGTTCGTCTATGGCCGCCAGATGACGCTGGATATGGACACGCTCAAGCGGAACTACATCGAGAAACAGGATGATGTTCAGCGGATCCGTTTCTTCTGCAAGGGCGATAAGTACCGGTTCTGGGGCCTGATCGAAGGTGACAGGCATTTTGTCTGCCCCGCCGAAAACGGCCAGCTCTTTCTGGCCGGCACTGACAGGCTGGGGCGCGATGTGCTCTCGCGCATCATCTATGGCGCCCGCATTTCACTGACAATCGGCCTCGTCGGCATCAGTTTCAGCTTCCTGCTCGGCATTGTCATCGGCGGACTGGCCGGCTATCACGGCGGTATCTTCGACCTGATCGTCCAACGGATAATCGAAGTTCTGCAATCGATCCCCAGCATTCCGCTATGGCTGGCTCTGGCGGCGATCATGCCGATAACCTGGAGTCCGATCCTGATCTATTTCGGCATCACCGTCATCCTCGGGCTGCTCGACTGGACCGGACTGGCGCGGGCCGTGCGTTCGAAGCTTCTAGCCTTGCGCGAGGAGGATTACGTTCTGGCCGCGCAATTGATGGGCGCCAGAAGCAGCCGCATCATCGGGCGGCATCTCATTCCTGGCTTCATGTCGCATCTGATCGCGACGGCGACGATCTCCATACCCGGCATGATCCTGGGCGAGACGGCGCTGAGCTTCCTCGGGCTCGGCCTGAGGGCACCGATAACCAGCTGGGGCATCCTGCTCACCGAGGCGCGCAGCGTCAGCGTGATCGCGTTCTATCCATGGCTGCTTTTGCCGATGCTCCCCGTCGTTCTCGTCATCTTGGCGTTCAACTTCCTGGGCGACGGGTTGCGGGACGCCGCGGACCCCTACAAATGACATCGCTGTTCCGCCGCGCGCTGCGCCGCCGATTCCACCCGGTATGATCCTTGTCGGCAGCCTGTTCGCTTGTTGCAGTGTTCATCGTTCGCCTCTACACGCGGCAAGACTCGATCGGGGTTTAGCTCGTCGGCCTGGGTTTCAGCCGCGAAACGCTCTGGTCGGGGGCAGTTGATTTCGTGAACTGGTTCTGGACATACAATCGCACATGAGTCGCCTTGACAGTTTCATCCGGAGGATGACCGCACAGCGCGACATACTCGATCATGTCTGCGCCGAGGTTGCGAAGATGGAGGGCCCCGTGCTCGAGCTCGGCCTCGGCAATGGCCGGACGTTCCACCATCTGCGCGAGCGCCTGCCCGGACGCCGGATCGTAGCGTTCGATCGCGCACTTGCCGCACACGCCAGCTCAATTCCCGAAGCTGAAAACCTCGTGCTCGGCGAAATACGCGAGACGGCGAGCAGGTTCATTGGCATCGACGCCGCTCTTGTTCATGCCGACATCGGCACCGGCTATGAAGATCGCGATGCAGTGACCTCTACCTGGCTTCCCGATCTGACCGCGCGCCTGCTTCGCGTCGGCGGCATCGCGGTCAGCGGCACGCCGCTCGATCACCCGCAGTTGCAACGCCTCTCGCCGCCACCTTCGATTGCCGCCGATCGTTATTTTATCTGTAGGCGCGTGTGAGGGGCCGGGACGAGCCAACTCTTCAGGGGCCAAGCCTTCAGGGGATCGTGTATACTGCTATCTCCCGGTCAATGCCGCGCAGCGAGACCTCGTGGGGCACGGGCGTCAGCGCGTTCCTATGTAAGAGATCGGCGGTGAGATTGTCGTCGACCACCGCTCTAGTGGCGAAGATCGCCTGTGCGTTGGCAAGGTTCTGCACCCGCGAAGCAATGTTGACCGTCTGGCCGAAATAGTCCTGTCGCTCATTCATCGACACGGCGATGCAGGGGCCGGCATGGACTCCGATCTTGAGCAGCAAATCCTCGCGGCCGCTCTTGTCGTTGAGCGTACGCATGGCATCGCGCATCCTGAGGGCTGCAGCAATCGCACGATCAGGCGTCGCGAAGGTCGCCATCACCGCATCACCGATCGTCTTCACCACCGCGCCTGCCTCCGCCGTGACGATCTCGTGCAGAACCTGGAAATGCTCGCGCACGAGATCGAAGGCTGAAAGGTCGCCCACCCGCTCGTAAAGCTCGGTCGATCCGCGCAGGTCGGTGAACAGGAACGTCAGGCTGGTGATCTTCAGGCGCTGGTTGATGTCGAGTGTATCCGTGCGATAGAGATCGCGGAACGTCTGGTTGGTGAGCAGGCGCTTGGCGGTCAGGAAGGGCCGGCGTTTGCCCAGGAAATCATGCAATGTCTGGCCGGCGATGAAGACTGTCGGCAGCACGCGGGTGTCGGTCCGGTTTTCCAGCGAAATGCGCAACGGGCCGGGTTGCATCTCCAGCGTCTGGTTCTGGACATGGTCGCGGTCGAAGGCCAAAGAGAGGCTCCGGCGCTCCTTTGTTGGTTCGCCCTTCCCGTCGATGAACTGCGCTGAATGGGTGACCGGCTCGAAGACGATGATGAATTCAGACGGAAGCTGTATGGTCAGAACCGCCTTTTCACCGGGCGCAAGCTCGATATCCTCCAGCGAGAACGCTTCCAGCTTTTTCACGAAATCCTCTTCCGGCAGATCGACGCCAGACGCCCAGTAGATCTGGCGGAAATATTCCGCCACCGGCAGTTCGTGTGGATTGTGTGCGGCAATCCTGCGCACGCGGGGACTGACGGTGAATGTCACCTCGACCATCTCGTCGAGAGTCGGTGAATAGCCCTCGGAGCACAGCGCGCAGGTGTATTCGTCCTTTTGCAGGGTTTTCAGCGTGGCGTTGGTGTCGAGCACACCGCCGCAGCCGGGGCACAGAACATTCCAGGAAATGTCGAAGATGCCCACCCGCGCCGCATGGAGAAAGGCGCCTATTGCGCGCTCCTCGTCGAGGTCATGCTTGCTGGCGAAGGCTGGCGCATTGATGCGGCAAAGTTCGCGGTCCTCGCCCTCCGCGATGGTTCGCTTCATCGCGTCAATCGCCTGCGGATCGACATCGGCCGATTGTCGCAGAAGTGAGAATAGATCCTGAGCTTCGTTCATCGTGCAGGCTCCGGAAAATGCACCTCGAGGCGTTTTGACCGGACCGATCTTTGGTCCGAGTGTTCCATCTTACTTCGAAACGGACCGTACGGCCATTCGAATGGATAAGCCTGGTGACCGTTCAATTTCCATTCGGCGGATTTTAACCGGCCGCAAGCAGCACTATGATGGTCCATGGAGCATTCATCTTTGGGATTTTCTTCCATGCCGACATCAGACAATCCGCCATTTCCCGCGGTCCTGCGCCTTTTTTCTGCGGGGGTCATCGTCGTCCTGATCGTAGGCGCCGGCCTGTTTTTCATGCCTGCGCTGGTGAAACCGGGCTGGCCTTGGGCCGTCACGCCGTTCAATGCGCGCTTCCTCGGTGGCTTCTACACCGCCGAAATGGTCGTGATGGCGGCACTGCTGGTCTGGAATCGCTGGTCGCCCGGCAGGCTCGTGCTCGTCATGGCCTTCATCTTCACCGTCATCGTGTCGGTGGCTTCGTTCATCAATCTCGGCTATTTCAACTTCGAGCGCAAAGCGCCTTGGCTGTGGTTTTTGGTCTATCTTGCTTCGGCCGCGCTATCCGGGCTGTTCCTGTGGCGGGCCAGGGCCCGTCCTTCCGCAAAAGGCGTGACCTTAAATCTCGCATGGCGCGGCTACATGCCGGCGGAATCCGCGATCCTTGGGCTCTATGGCGTCGGCCTGTTGCTGTTTCCCCTGACATTCAGTGGCATCTGGCCATGGCCGATCGATGCCTTCCACGCTCAGGTCTACAGCGCCATCTTCCTCGCCGGTGCGGGCGGTATATATCTCGTCTGGAGAAGCGCGCCGCGCGAGGAACTGCTGGTGCTCGGGTTGGCGCAGTTTCTGGTTGGCCTGCTTGCCATCCTCGGCGTCGTCATCACCGACGCTGCGGTGCACCGGATCGACTGGACGGCGACCGGGACATTGTGCTGGCTCGCCCTTTTCGGCTGGATAGGCATCAGCGGCGTGTTCAAACTCTACGCTGCCTCCCGGTATTTTTAGCCCGCAATCGGTATCATAGGTCAGAGACGGCTGGATTTTCAGGTGGCGTCCGGTGCATCGTACCGGGCCGATTGCCTTCGCCGGGAACGCCATGACCAGCACGACCTCGCCACCCGCCGAGAAAATCCAGCCGCTGCTGCGGTCCGTCCGGTCAAGCGATGCGGAGGCGCTTTGCGCTATCTTCAACATGCCGGGCTTCCGCTGGGGCACGCTCAGGATGCCTTTCGAGATGGTGGAGCAGGTGGCGCGGCGCATTGCCAAGTCCGGCCCGGAAACCACCTGGATCGTTGCCGAGCTGGACGGCAAGGTCGTCGGCCATGGCAGCCTGGTCGTGCAAGGTTCACCGCGCCGTTCGCACATCGGCGAGATCAATATCGGCCTTGACGATGCCTTTGTCGGCAAAGGTATCGGCTCTGCCATACTTGGCGCGCTGCTTGACGTGGCCGACAACTGGCGCGCCCTGAAGCGAGTCGAATTGACCGTCTATGCCGACAACGAAGCGGCCCTCCGTCTCTATAAGAGCCACGGCTTTGAGATCGAAGGCCGGCATGTGAAGGCCGGCTTTACCGACGGGCAGTACCACGACCTCCTGAGCATGGCCCGGCTGCGGTTCTAAGATCCGCTGTTTGCCTTAGCTGTTTGGCCAATCTGACAATTCGTGCCGAGGCAGCGAACAGGGGATTGCTCAAGGAGAACTGCGTAGGATACGGTCATTTCGTCTCACACCACCTTGATCGAATTGACGATCTATGTGGGCCGGCCGCATCCAGCAAGTCTGGTCTCGCTTGGCGTTTACACCGCAAGCGGCTAGACGGGACCAATGACCGCCGTCTTTGATCCAACCCCTACCCCTCCGCGGGAAATTCTGGCTGTGCTGTCGCTGCTCTGCCCGGAGGTCGTGCGCGACATCGAGCAGAACTGGAATGCACCGGTTTCCGATTACGCCCGCCATCTGTGGCGGCCGGTGGCAAGGCCTGCATCGGGCCCGGCGATCGCTGCCCGCTCGATCCTGCGCGAAGTCCTGCATCAGCGCCTCGGTAGGATCATGCAGCCTGAGGAGATCGGCAAAGCCCTCGACGAGTTCGAGCACAGACCGGTGATTCAGTCCGGCCTGCACTGCTTGCTTCTGATGGACCGGATCACCTTCGATGCCCTTCTGCTTGCCTGGCTCGGCGCGGTCGAAAACGGGCTGTCGGCCTTCGTCGGCTTCATGGGAACGACGATGACCATGGAGACAGTTGGCCGGGAGGGGCCGGGATGGCTCGATGTCGGCGACGACAAGGTCAACCTGTTTGGCATGGGGCGCCACAAACTGTGCCGCAAAAGCGCCTGCGTGGCCGGTCCCGTCTCCATCAACAAGCGCGCGCTCGAAGCGGTGGGCGATGAAACGGATGCCAGCCGCTGGCTGGGCACACTGCTTGCCAGCCGGGACAAGGTGTTTGAAACCGCCGCCGATGCGCTGACTGAACTGAATGAGGATCTGGTCGCCAATTGGGATCGTGCCGGCATGGCCCTGCCGGTTTTCGTCGATGATCGGGTCGCCGCGGCTGCCATGGCGCGGCATCTAGAATATGACGGCAGCCTTCTTTCCAGGCTGCTGATTGAACCCGCAAGACGCCAGCGTCTCGAACATGCCTGGCAAGAGGCCGCATCGAGCCCATTTGGCAGATTCCTGCCCAATGCCACGGACTATTTCTGGGGCATCCGCGAGGAGCGCGTGCGCAAGCTCGTTCTCGAGAACGGGCACCTGATCGAGCCCGACAGGCCGCAAGGTCTTTCCATCCCGTTCGAGCGGCCGTATCTCAGGCAGGCGCTGCTGGACGGCGTGCTGCTGCCGAACTTGTTCCTGACGTTCCTCGTCCTTGCCATATTGCCGCGCGTGCGGGTCGTGGGCGGCCTGAGACAGATTGGCTATGTAGCGCTTTTCCACTCGATCCTTCTGGCCGTGCTGGACGAAAACGTGCCGGAAGAGCGCGATCTGGCCGCGGAACTGCAGGTTCGGGAAAATGCCTGGGGCATGCGGGTCATCGATGAAAAGATCTCAGTCCGCGAGCAGCTTGCCGTCCTGCCGGAAGGAGCGCTCTTCCCGGACCTGCTCCGGCAATACCGATTGAGGACATTTGCCGAGACGACCGACGACCTGAAACTGGTTCGCGAAAACGCCAGATGGCGCAAGATCGGCCAGGCAGAGATCAAGCCGACCTGAGCCTAATTCGCAACCGCAAGCGACGGCGATCCATCGGCGAGCCTCTGGCGTCTGACCCCGCCGCACAGGCCTCACCTGTCATTGCACCACACCGCCCTTGCGGAGCCCATCCACCACGTGTTCGAAATCGACCGGTTCTTGTGGCAGACCAAGACTTTGTAGCGGTATCCAGCGAATAGTCGCGATTGACGCGAAGCACCTCCTGCCATGGCGCGCGGGCCTCGGCGAAGCGGCCCAGATGACCGTAGCTGGCGGCCAGAAACGCGCGCGAGACG
Source organism: Mesorhizobium sp. M1088 (assembly GCF_040318575.1). Lineage (NCBI taxonomy): Bacteria > Pseudomonadati > Pseudomonadota > Alphaproteobacteria > Hyphomicrobiales > Phyllobacteriaceae > Mesorhizobium > Mesorhizobium sp. M1088. The sequence goes on from NZ_JAMYMO010000006.1 coordinate 264,394, forward strand.
TCGGTGACAGCGCTTGCGAGCCAGCCGTTGCATCAGAGGTCATGGGTAGCGCTCTGCCACCGGACCCACACGGATCGCCCGCTGCCGCTTGCCCGTCGACGGCTATCGGTGCATCCTTGTGAATAGCCTGGCCGTGAAGTGCGAGCGAGATCACGCCGTCACGGCCACTAGTGAGGTCTTGTTCGATGGACTGCTCAGGCTGCGGTTTCGAGATTGAGGGCGGTTACGCCTTCTGTCCGAGGTGTGGCAGGCGCCAGCCCGCGCCATGCGCCAGTTGCGGCTACACCTGCGCACCTGATTTCGAGTTCTGTCCGAAATGCGGGGCAAGCGTCGGTGCGCCCGCAAAAGCCGTCGAACGGCCTGCTCCGGCACCAAGCCGGACCATTGTGTCGCCTTCTCGAACTCCGTCGCTGCTTCCGAACATCGAAAGCGAAGAAGGGCTGCATCCCGTCTCTGACGCCGATCGCCGGACGGTAACGGTCCTGTTCGCCGACCTTTGCGGCTTTACGACGCTCAGCGAGCAGCTCGACCCCGAGGTCATGCAAGCGCTGCAGAACAAACTGTTCAAGGAATTGACGGCGGCCGTGCGAAACTTTGGTGGGTTCGTCGACAAATTCATCGGCGATGCGCTGCTCGCTTTGTTCGGTGCGCCGGTCGCGCATGAGGACGATCCGGAACGCGCGCTTCGTGCCGCTCTCGACATGATCGCCCGGACGGCGCGGCTCGGCGAAAGCACCCCCCACTCCGGCTCGCCTCTGTTACTCCACATCGGCATAAACACTGGTCCGGTCGTTACTGGCGGGTTGGGCATCGGCGCCGCCAGATCCTATTCCGTGACCGGCGACACAGTGAATACGGCGCAACGCCTGCAATCGCTGGCCGCACCGGGTGAGGTGCTGGTAGGCGAGCTCACTCACAGGCTGACCCGGCATGCCTTCTCTTACGAGTCGCTGGGTGATGTCGTGTTTCGCGGCAAGGCTGGCAGCGTGCTCGTTCATCGACTGGACGCACCGCTAGCGGTGCCGCGTGCAGCGCGCGGGCTCGAGGCGCTCGGCCTCAGTGCGCCGCTAATAGGTCGTGGGGCGGAGCTCAATAGAATGATGGCGAGCCTTGACCAGGCGTGCGGCGGCTCGGCCCAACTTGTCCGCCTCGTCGGAGAAGCCGGCATCGGGAAATCGCGGCTGGTGAGTGAGTTCGTCGCCCGCGTCGGCGACGACGAGCGTTTTCGCAACGTCGCCGTGCGGCAGGCCACGTGCTCACCGCTGGGTGAACAATCTTTTGGCGCCTTGGGCGCAGTGGTGCGCAGCGCTGCCGGGATGATGCAAAACGACAATGGGGACGAAATGCGGGGGAAGCTCGCAGGCTTGCTTGCCGATCTCGGCCTGCAGGGCGAGGAGGCGAAGCGGCTGATGCCTTTGCTCTACCATGTGCTTGGCCTTGGCGACCCCGATGCCACCTTGCAGCATGTCGAGCCCGAGCAGCTGCGGCGGCAAATTCTCTACGCAGTCCGCACAATCATCGAACGGCGGCTTGCGTTGTCGCCGCTATTGATTGTCGTCGAAGACCTGCACTGGGCCGACGCCGTGTCGCTCGAGGCACTACGTTTCGTGATGGACAGGTTGGAACGCACGCGGTTGATGTTGCTGGTCACGCATCGTCCGGCGCCGGACAACGACCAGCTCGACTCAAGTCGGGTCAGTCACACAGCGCTCAGGCTTCCGCCACTCAACAATGATGACGGACGCAGCCTGCTGGCAGCGCTTTTCGGCGAGAGCTGGGTAAGCTCCGCGGGAGGGCTTCTCGACCAGATCCTCGAGCGCGCGGGCGGCAACCCCCTTTTTGTAGAGGAAATCGTTCGCGGCCTTATCGATCGCGGTGTACTGGTGCGAGAGGGCCAGCGATGGCGGACTGTGGCAGGCGAAGTCGCAACCGGCATCCCCGCCACTATCCAGGCAATGTTGCTTGCCCGCGTCGACCGGCTGCCCCAAGAGGTGCGCCGGTTGGCCCAGGAGGCCGCGGTAATCGGCCCGCGCTTCGATGCCACACTTCTGAAAACCGTGACAGCCGACCCCGGCCGGCTCGAAGCCGGCTGCGAACTGCTTTGCGATGCGGAAATCATCGAGGAAGTTGCCGGATCAGGCTCGGTCTCGTCTCAAAGCTACCGCTTTACGCAAACATTGCTGCAGGACGTGATCTACCAGAATCTGCTCCTGCAACGCCGGACCGAAATCCACGGGCGGATCGGTGCTGCCTTGGAGCAACTGTGCGGCGACGAGCCGGAACGGCTCGAGGATTTGACCGTGCTGGGTCATCATTTTGCACAGAGCGCCGAGCGGGAGAAGGGCGCGCATTACCTGCAGGCGGCAGGCGATCGCGCTCGCATGATATATGCCAACGACGACGCCCTTCGTTTCTACGAGCGAGCACTGACTGCGTTGGGCGCGATCGGGCAAACACCACTCAAACTGGCAATTGCAGAGCGCATTGCCGATTTGAGCGGCCCGGCAGGCCGCCGTGAGATCGCGCACCACCACTACGAGACGGTGTTGCAGGCATACCGCGAGTCAGCCAATCGCGTCGCCTCGGCGCGAGTTTTGCGTAAGATCGGTCGGCTACTCTGGGATGTCGGCAAGCGGGACAAGGCAGAACCCCGCTATGCCGAGGCGGCAGCGCTCCTCGATGGAGCGGATGCCCCGATCGAGCAGGCGCATCTGTGGCAAGAACGTGGCCGACAGGCGTTCCGTAGCGGAGATCACGCTCTCGCGGCAAAATGGGCAGACGCGGCGCTGGATTGCGTAGGCACACTGACAACGGAGCATGTCTCCGAGGTAAGGTGTGATGCCACTCTTGTGACCGCCGAGGCACTCAATACCAAGGCTGTCGCGCTGGCTCGCCTTGGGCGAAACCGTGAGGCCGTGCGTCAGGTTGAGCGTAGCATTGAATTGGCCGAAGCCGCCGGTCTGCTGGGCGCGGCCTGCCGCGGCTACACCAATCTCGGCGTGCTTTACACGACCATCGATCCCGCAAAGGCAATGGAGGTCTGTCGGCGCGGTCTTGAAGTGGCGCGCCGTATTGGTGATTTGGGTTTCCAGGCGCGCCTCCTCGCCAATCTGGCGGTCGCTTGTTGTACTTTCACGGATCGCTGTCCAACGGAGGGCGTACCCGCTGCCGAGAAGGCCATTGAGATCGACCGTGCGCTCGACCAGCGCGAGCACCTGCCGGTGCCTTTGATCGTGCTTGGGCAAATCCACCAGTGCAACGGCCGCCCGGACCTGGCGGTTGGGTTGTTCCACGAAGCACTGGACGTAGCTCGCGAAACGGGCGAACCCCAACTGCTGTTTCCGTGTTATGATGGTCTCGCAACGCTTAATCTCGATCTCGACAATCTGGCCGAGGCCGAACGCTACTTTTCCCTGGCGCAGGGTATATGCGCCCAGCACGGGCTCGACCCGGAAGCGCTTGTGGTGCTGCCTTTTCTCGACTAGCCGGGGTGGAGGTTGGAAATGTCCGCGCGTAGTGACTTGGTGCCGCTTCAACCGGGCGACCGTGCGCCAAACGTGGTACTCGACGCCATTACCCAGGAAGGCAAGATCGCGCTTGACGATTTTCGCGGCCAAAAACCGGTGCTGGTCGGCCTGTTTCGAGGTCTGCATTGCGCGTTTTGCCGGCGCCATATCGCCGCCCAGGCGCGGCTTGATCCGGAGCTGCGCGAAAGGGGCGTGGAGAGCCTGACGGTGGTCAACACGCCGATCGAACGGGCGCGTCTCTATTTCCGCTACCATCCGATGCCGAATCTGCTTGCGGCCTCCGATCCTGAACGCGCTTCACATCGTGCTTTTGGACTGCCCAATCTCGAATTCACCCAAAACGAGACGAACTGGCCGTACAAGGTCTCGATGGCAGCGGCAAAGGATATGCGGGTCGACATACCAGGCGAGTTGCCCGGTCCTATGGATCCTCTTGCGGCCAGTGAAATGCTCAACAAGAGGGACCATTACGAGCTGACCGAAGCCGACGAGCAGATGCTAGCAACGGGACACGGACAATTGGTCGGTCAGTTCCTGCTGGACCGGCAGGGGATCGTCCGCTGGAGCTTCACGGAGGTTCCAGAGGGTGGGCGATACATGTTTGGGGCGCCAAGCCCGCAGGAGCTGATGTCAGCCGTATCGCAAGTCGCCCAATAGACTTGCGAACGAGGTAAGCGGGCGGGACACGGAATAAAAAGCGGAACCAATTTGTTACGAATCTAGACACTGACAAGTTCACGGTTCATGCGAGCACGGCCTCGACAACGGCAACAAAGTCATCGAGCGAACGATCCCCACGAATCTCGATGCGCGGAAGGTCGATGGGATCGCAATCGAGGTCCGCCGGTCCGTGTCTGCCGCCGAAGCCGATTCGATAGCCGCACTCCTTGGCCAGCCTGCCAAGCCGTCGGTCGGTGACAGAGAAGGGTGCCGCGAACGCCGCGGTTGGCCGACCGGTCCACCGTTCGATGAACATACGAGAGCGCAGGAGCTCGGCGGCCAAGTCAGAGCTCGACAGACCATCGATCGCGCGATGCGTCGCCAGATGGCTTCCGAAGAACGCACCTTCGCCGGCGAGGCGTCGCACCGTCCCGGCGTCCATAAGCTGCGTCGGCGGGCCGCTGTAGGCGTCCCACTGTGCACTTTCACCCACCAAGTCCGTCACCAGGAACACTTCCGCGGTCAGGTCGTTCGCGCGCAAGGCCGGCCAGGCATGGTCGGCAAAGTTCTGGAAGCCGTCATCGAAGGTGATGAGCACTGGGCGGCCAACGAAAGGCTGACGGTTGGCGATGAACCATTCCAGCTGCTCGGAGCTAATCGCGTGAAAGCCATTGGTGCGCAGCCATGTCATTTGGCTGGCGAATGCGGCGGGCGCGAGCCGAAAACGGGCGAGCGCGGCCGGACCTTCATCGGAGACACTGTGATACATGAGGACAGGGATACGCTGCCGCCGCTCGCTATGTGCGACGTCGCGGCGCAAGGCCCGCGCCCCGCCCCAGACGATATTTCGCGCGACTCCGATTTCGATGGGGGCGCGGATTGGCACATGATCTATCGTCGGTTCCGTCGCCACGTCGCCTGGTGACAGGCGGCGGAAGCGGTCTATGCGGTAGAGCTCGGTCTGGATCGATTGCTCGAGAACGAGGCCGTGGGTCGCTGCCAGCGTCTCTGAGATCGCTTGTGCACCGAATGTGTTCCAGTCGAAGCCCGTCCTTTCAACATTGTCTCGTAGCACGAATGCGTGTGCGCTGATGAAACTGCCACCAGGCGCCAACGCCTCAACAAGTTTTTTGGCGATGCGCCGCAACTCGGTGAGATCGTCCAGGTAGTAGAGCACTTCCGAACAGACGATCAGATCCATCTCGCCCGGCAGCGTGTCCGCAGAAAAATCCAGTACGCCGAACTCAACGTTCGGCTGATCACTGCATCGCGCGCCCGCCCGCCCGACGGCTACGGCGGAGATGTCAGTTGCGGTCAAATGGCCCACGCGCGGCGCCAGCTGCCGCGTGAAGTGGCCCTCCGCGCAGGCCAGCTCAAGCGCCCGTCCGATGGGACCGGCAGGCAGAATTTCGAGCTGCCGCTCATATTTTTCCTGCTCATAGGGCGAACCGTAGTTCCAGGGATCCTCGATCGCAAAATGGCGATTCCAGAAAGATGTGCGGTCATTGTCGCGCCCATCCGCGGCCCGTGCACGGCGCGGCGCTGCAAAAGGCTCTTTAGTTTCGGCGCTCGACCGAACCAGCGCCTGCGCTTCCGCGGCCAATCCCGCAAGTTTGCCGAAATGGCTGTCCTGATCAGACCGGCGTCCCGCCATGGACAACAATGCCTCGGCTGCAGACATGTTTGACTTGTCGGCACCGGCGCCCTTTTGCGGTGCATCTACAGGCGATCGCCTCGCAAGTCGCGCGGCACTGTGCATAGGCCGCTCAGAGGGCAGGAAATTCAGGATCAATTCAATCCAATGACGCCTCGTCACTCTCCCGAGTACGCCGAACTGCACGAGAGCCTCGATCTGGCCATCCATCATCAGATGGGCATAGATTTGATCGATTCCTTTCGGTACTTCGATCGAGGCCGGATTTCGCACGTCGACACGAATTCCAAGTGTCCGCGCCAGCCTGCGCGGCGCGGCAAGATCGTCGACATCGAGCAGCATTTGCTCAAAGTGATACTGCACGCGGCGAGCCGCGTCCGGATTATTCCAGACCTTGCCGAGTTCGAGGATCAACTCGGTGAGGGAAGCGCCGAACCTGTCCCACCTGGCAGCCAATTGCGCTGGCACCGACAGGCTTCCTACCATAAGGCCATCGACGGCCACCTTGGCGATCTCACGCGCCCACTTACGTCCTGCTGGGAGCGCGCGCAGGGACTGCGGGTTGATCGAGCGCGAGCCGCAGCCGCAATCCGATGCGGCGTTCCACAACGCGAACCACGCGAGTGCTTCTGAAGCGGTGTGGCCGTTCGCGTCGGTCGCTCCATTGGCGTGAGCCGATGCCGGGTGTTTGACCCTGGGATCGGCGGAAAAGCCGCGAGCGATCACGACTTCGCCATCTGCCAGCATCTGCGCCGAATTGCGGCTGAGCGCGTTGGGGCTGGCCCGATAGAAAGCGAGCGGCTCGTCGACCATCACCCAATTTTTGCCTAGACGTGCGAGGCGCTGCCACAGATCCCAGTCCTCGCAGGTGCGCAGCGACACGTCGAAACCGCCCAACTCGACAATTATCTCCCGATCGACCAGCAGCGCGTGAGTGCGGACGGCACACCGGCGGGCGAACGTTTCGAAGGGTTGAATCGCAACCTCCGTTGCGATGCTCGACGCCGTGAGTTCGCCATCGGGCATCACGCGTCGGGAACCGCAATAGGCAGCCACTGCATCGGGAGCGGATTTCAGTGCGGCCAGCATTTTGGCAAGGAAGCTGGCATCCACCCAATCGTCCGCATCCAGAAACATGAGCCAGTGGCCGCGCGCCTTCGAAATCCCGCTATTGCGCGCGCCGGCGGGGCTATGCGCGCAAGAGCTCAACATCCGAAATCGGGCATCGTGCTCTACATAACCGGCGATGATCGCAGGGGTGCGGTCCGTGGAGGCGTCGTCGACGATGATCGCCTCCCAATCCATTATTTCCTGATCAAGAAGGCAATCGAGTGAGCGCGCCAGCGTTACCTCCGCGTTGTGCGCAGGAACCACGATTGAAACCAAGGGATCATGCGCCACGCCGTCTTACCCGCGCCTGGTTCGAGGTAGAACAAGATGTGTTGATCTTTCTCGGCGTAGGCCGTCACAATCGACGCCGATCAGTCCGTCGACCCATCGTCCATCACCACTATATCCAGTATCTGGCAGGTCTGCCGGCGGATGCCGGCACGCATTGTGCCGACGGTTTGCTCGGCATTGAGCATCGGTACCACACCGCCCTGCGGTAGCATCCTGGATCATCGAGCTTTCGTTTTCTTCGGCAAGAGTTGGCAAATGTCAAAACCGGATGACGGCATCGGCTGGCAGCACTGCCCTGTCAAGATAAGGGCGAATTGGAGGCGGGCAAAAAAGACTTGAACACAGGCTGAATGGCAGCGCGCATGCCCGACGGCTTGGAGCTGGGGTCGATGCGCCAGGGCATCTCCGCTCTCGCATTTCATCTGCATAAAGATGATCGCGGGCGAAGACGCGAGCGCGAGCTGATCCGGATCGAGCCGCATGTCGAAATCTACCCGAATGGGGACGTTCGAACCGACTTAAGCCGCGAAGATTCCGGCTTGCGGGTCGACAATTTTACTGGCAAGTTTACCAGTTGCTAAATTAGTGCTGTGGCAATGTTCAAAAGAAGGGGCATGGGATGGCCAAGGAATCTTCGAGTACCGCTTCTTCGGCAAATAAAGCGGACGCAAATCTGATAAGTAATGCAGACGGAAGCGGGCTGACCTTCATGGCGGGCCAGGCTCGCGAGAGCGGAGCCCCCGGCGACGCTGTAGGTGTCGACAAGATACGTGATCTGCTGTTCGGCAACCAGATGCAGGACTATGACCGCCGCTTTTCCAAGCTTGAAGAACGGGTCTTGCAGCGCTTCAAGGATGTCGAATCCGAGGCCAAGCGCAATCTTGAAATGTACGAGTCAAATGCAAAGAAGCAGGTTGACTCGCTTGCGGCGCAATTGCGGAACGAAAAAGACGCGCGAGCCGACGCCGATAAGGAGATTGATCGGAATCTTCGCGAGCAAAATCAGGCGCTCGAAAAGCAGGTGCGCGCGTTGTCGGATCAGTTGAGCGAGCTTGAGCGGGAAGTTGCGGACCGGATAAATCGAAACGATCATTTGCTGCGTGAGGAAATCAAGCAAAAGAATGAAAGCATTCAGATGCTGATGGAAAAAATGTTTTCCGATCTTGGCAATGTCAAGACCGACCGAAATCTTTTGGCTGGCCTGTTTGTTGAGGTTGCAAAATGTCTAAATCAGGATCCCGTCGGCAGCAAGAACAACTCGGAGCGTACCTGGAAAGTGAGTTGATCGGAACTTGACGTCGACTGTCGACCCAATCAGCCTCCCTCAAAGAGCAGCTTCGAACGATACAGAGATTGATCGCGAGGCGCTGGCTCGCCTTTTGATCGAAATTGCCCGGAACGTTGATCCGGACTATCGTGCGCGTCTCGACGGAATCCCAACCGCCGACCCTCGCATGGAAACGCTGCGCCAGTTGCTGGTCGGCCGCGAAATTTCGGAGCTTTCACGAGTTACGCACCTGCTCGACGAACCCGAGCAGCTTGCGGCTGCAGTGGGGAGCGTTCTCCCCAGTGCAGCCGCACGTGCGCCTCATGCGCAACTCGGAGAGGCCCTTGCGCCAGCTGTCGAGAGGGCCGTGCAACGGTCCATCCAGAAGAGCCCGCGTACGCTGACGGATATATTGTACCCGGTGTTTCTGCCGGCTATTCGCAAGTCGATCGGCGAAAAGATCGACCAGACCTTTCAATCGTTGAATGAAACTTTAAGACATATATTTACCTGGCACGGGCTCAAGTGGAGACTTGAAGCGTGGAGAACAGGAGCAAGCTTCTCAGAAGTTGTTCTTAAGCATTCTCTTGTTTATCGTGTAGAACACGTCTTTCTAATCAATCGCAATTCCGGGCTTTTGATAGCGCATGTAGCTGCCGATAATGCAACTAGCGAAGATCCTCAACTCATTTCTTCTATGCTTAGTGCAATTCAAGATTTTGTAAAAGACTCATTTAACGAGAAAGAACAGAGCGGCCTGGATACCATTCGTTTCGGAGAGCTTCGTCTCTGGTCGGAAGTTGGACCGTTTGCGACCTTGGTTGCGGTGATCCGGGGAAATCCGCCGGAGGAATTACATGAAATAATTCGCGATGTATTGCTTCGCATCCATGATGAATGCTCACAGGCTCTAGAGCAGTTTGACGGCGACAGTTCGCAGTTGGCCGGCGTAGAGACGCAGTTGCAGACCTGCGTTGAACTGAAGCAGGAGGAATCAAACCAGGGATTTCCGTGGCTGGTCGTGGCTGCAGTCCTGCTGGTTTTGATTCCGGCAGGCGGTTGGTTCTTTCTTTCCTGGCAATCCGTGCAGCGCTGGCAGACCTATGTGTCGCGACTGGGGACCCAGCCGGGCATCATCGTTGCCGAACAAAAGGTGCGTGATGGCCAATTCTATATTGCCGGTCTGAGAGACCCGCTTGCCGCCGACCCGCAGTCGCTGTTGGCCGGAACGCAGGTCGATCCCGCCCGCGTTCATTCACAGTGGCAATTCTATCAGAGTCTTGATCCGGAGTTCGTATTGAAGCGGCTAACGGCGTCGCTGGTTCCGCCGGATTCAGTACGACTTTCGATCGTCAATGGTCGCATCGTTGCCGAGGGTGAGGCTCCCAACACCTGGATAGATCGGGCGCGCGCAGCGGCCCAACAACTTTCGGCAGGCGGACCGGAATTCGACATCTCCAGGGTTCGTGATGTGAGCCCCGAAGCACGCGCGGCGGAGCACTGGCAGACTTATGTGTCGCGACTGGAGGCCCAAGCGGGAATCATCGTCGCCCAACAAAAGGTGCGTGATGGCCAATTCTATATTGCCGGCCTGAGAGACCCGCTTGCCGCCGACCCGCAGGCTCTGCTGTCCGGAACGGAGGTAGATCCCGCCCGCGTTCATTCGCAGTGGCAATTCTATCAGAGCCTTGATCCGAAGTTCGTCCTGAAGCGGCTGATGGTATCGCTGACCCCGCCGGATTCAGTACGGCTTTCGATCGTCAAGGATCGCATCGTTGCCGAGGGTGAGGCTCCCGACATCTGGATAGACCGCGCACGCGCAGCGGCCCGACAGCTCTCGGCAGGCGGACCGGAATTCGACATCTCCAAGGTTCGTGATGTGAGCCCCGAGGCTCGCGCGGCGGAGCACTGGCAGACTTATGTGTCGCGACTGGAGGCCCAAGCGGGAATCATCGTCGCCCAACAAACGGCGAGGGGGGGACATTTCTATATTTCCGGCCTGAGAGACCCGCAGGCCGCCGACCCGAAGGCTCTGCTGTCCGGAACAGGGGTCGATCCTGCTCGCGTTCATTCACAGTGGCAATTCTATCAAAGCCTTGATCCGAAGTTCGTGGTGAAGCGGCTGATGGCGTCGCTGACTCCGCCGGATTCAGTACGGCTTTCGATCATCAAGGATCGCATCGTTGCCCAGGGTGAAGCTCCTGCCGCCTGGATAGATCGGGCGCGGGTCGCCGCCCAACAGCTGTCCGCGGACGGACTCTCTCTAGAACTCTCCGAGCTGCGTGAGTTGACCCCTCCGCAACTCACTCATTTGAGGGAGGCTATTCAAGCGGTCAACATTTTCTTCGATTCTGGCAAGGCTGTACCGGGACCAGAGCAACTGCCGGTTCTCGACAAATTGGCGAATCAGTTGAAGGAATTGGCCGAGGACGCCCGCAAGGCAGGCGTAACAGCACAGTTCATGTTGACCGGCCATTCGGACGAGACGGGCCGTGAAACGGCCAAGTTGTCGATCAGCGCCGCGCGCGCGGAGACAGTTCGTGCGCTTCTCAAGAAGCGCGGCGTCGATCCGGAGTTGCTCTTGGTTCGCGGCGCGGGCACCTTTGAGCCAGCGGAGATTGAAAATAGCCGAACCGGGAACTCCGCCAACCGCAGAGTTTCGGTTACGGTAAACTTCCACTAGGCGGAGCCCAGGATATTGCAAAAGAAGATCTGCATGTTGGGCGGGTTCGCTGTCGGAAAGACGAGTCTGGTTCGCAGGTTTGTGCAAAGCATCTTTTCAGAAACCTACTTGACCACGGTGGGAGTGAAAATCGACAAGAAGAGTGTCGCATTCCCGGACAAAACCGTGGATCTGATTTTGTGGGATTTGGCCGGCGAAGACGATATCGGCTCATTCCGCGTCAGCTATGTGCGAGGTGCGAGTGGGCTCGTGCTTGTCGTCGATGGAACACGCGCTGCTACTCTTGCCGTTGCGCTCACGTTGCGCGAGCGGGCCGAGGCTGAATTCGGCGCTATGCCGTTTGTATTGCTGTTCAACAAATCCGATCTGGCCGATCGGTGGGCAATATCGGATAGTGAAATTGACGAACTGAGGCAACTTGGATGGCAAATCTATCTAACAAGTGCGCTTTCGGGCGAACATGTTGATGATGCGTTTCGTCAACTTGCTTCGATGGTTAGCAAATAAACCATGAATGTCTTGCCAAGAGAAGTTAAAAGCTGGATTTACGATTTCTTCTACAACGAGCGCTCGGTCGCATATCTGAAAATCGACGCCCAGCTTTGCATAGCTGCGAAGGGCGGTAACGTTAACCATTACGGACTCTCGTCAGTTCGCATAGGTAAGCCTGTTGCCGAGCAGCTTGAATTCATGGAAGGTTTGTTGCCCTGCCCGGAGCTTCCATATGATATGGCCATGGTCGAACTGCCCAGCGGGCGTGTCGCGGACCTCCATCTTTTTGCTGACAATGCCTGCGTGTGGCTGCTCTTTCTTGACGCCACTGCCGAACGCGACAATAGGCAGCGGCTTCAACAGAAGGCTTATGAAATGACGCTTCTGCAAGAGAGGGAGCGTCAACTCAACGAGAAATTACAATCGACAAACGAGGCGTTGAGGGCGAGCCAAGAGGGATTGTCGCGTGAATACCAGCGCGCCGAAGCCCTACTCCTCAACATTCTTCCGGCGTCGATCGCGGAGCGGCTAAAAGCGCACGAACAAATTGCAGACAACCATGCGGAGGTGAGTGTGCTTTTTGCCGACATCGTCGGCTTTACGGAAAGAGCGCGGAGCGTCGGAGCCGTGACGACGCTCGCTATTTTAAATTACTTCTTCAAGGCGGCGGATCTGCTCTCGGAGCGATACGGCTGCGAAAAGATCAAGACAATCGGCGATTGTGTGATGGTGGTCGCTGGCCTGCCCACCGCGCGATCCGATCATGCGGAAGCCCTTGCGCACTATGCACTTGAACTGCGGAAGGCGGTTAAGCGCGAACGCTTCGCAGGAGAACCGATAAGACTCAGAATTGGAATTCACTCAGGACCAATCGTGGCGGGCGTCATAGGCAAAAGGCGGTTTGCCTATGACCTATGGGGCGACACCGTTAATCTCGCCGCACGTATCCAAACGTCCGCGGAGCCCGATGAAATCCGTATTTCGGATGCAACTCATCAACTGCTTGGACCAAATTTTGCTTGCGACCCACTCCAGGAAACGGAATTGCGTGGTACAGGTCGTGTGCGAATGTGGCGGCTCCCGGCCTGATTTGCCGCATGGCAGTGCCGACCCGGAAGCGCATTTCATCTCAAGCAACATCATGGTTTCGAATGTCCGCAGCGGTGCGCGAAGCAGTTGACCACCGAGCGACCGCCAAAGGTCTGTCCTGGTCAACTCAGGAAATCAGTTCCTGAGATTTAACGTCGATGCCCAGTCCATAGAACGGCCGGAGGCCTGGGACGAGGTCGGAATGTCCTGCCCCCGCGGCTAAATAAACACCGCCAAGTACCCGGCGCAACGGTCTGGCTCGGAACGATGACGTCTTGCACCGCAACATCGGTTTCTTCAAGGTAGGGCAACAACGGACATAGATGTCGTTGCTCGCCGATCTGACCGGAAGGTTAACAGCACGATGCCACTCATGACTCGACGATTGGGCGCCAGGAACCTGGCGCGCCCGGCACGGCGTCTCGGAGACCTGACTGCGATGTTTGCCCTGATTGCCAGGCCGCTCGTCTTTGGGATCGCCCTTTTGTTGGCTGGTCAGGCGCAGGCGCAGGCGCCGGCGACCGTCCCGCCTGAAAGGGTCAAACAGCTGCTCGAGCTTCTCGACGATCCGTCAGTGAAGGCCTGGGTGGCCGAACAGCGAAATCAGGACGCCGGATCAACGGGAGCGCCCGCCGAGAGAGGGGCTTCGCCGACCGACGCATCGTCCGGCGCTGTGGCCGCACCAGGCCAGATGAATACGATGGCATCCTCGACGCTCGATGGGATCAGGCATCATATCGAAAGAATCGTGCGAACTTTGCCCTTGCTGCCAGGCCAGTTCGCGCGCGTTCGGGCAGAGACGATGGAGGATATGTCCAGCAAGGGGCCTGCCGGCGTATTTGTGCTGATTGCAATGTTCATCGCTGCCGGCCTGGCACTCACTTGGGCAACATTCAAGCTCACCCGTCCATTTCGTCTTTGGATTATCGCGCAACTGAAGGATACGCCTGTTGGGCGAGCCAAGAAGATTGGTGGCCGCCTGCTTTATTCCAGCATGCTGATAGTCTCTTTCGCACTGGGCAGCGCCGGCGCGTTCATGTTGTTCGACTGGCCGATGCTTATCCGCGAGATTGTACTGACATTTCTGATGGCGGCAGTCGTTACATGGGGTGTGCGCATGTACGTCATGGCCATGCTCGTCCCTTCCTTCATGAACGTCGAGAACGCCGTCGAGGTTCGTGCTTTGCCGATCACCAACGAAGCGGCTGACCATTGGTCCTATTGGCTACCCCGGATCGTCGGCGTCTTCGCCTTCTTCGGCGCCGCGTTTATCCTCTTGCCAGGTCTCGGCATCGATCAGGACGGAATGATGGTCCTGTCACTGGGCGCCGATTTCGTGCTGCTGTTGCTCCTGCTGCTCGCCATTTGGCGTCGGCCAAGAACGCAGCGAGACGGTGCGCGCCACATCGGTCACACGGAAGCGACATGGCTATTGACTGCTTATTTCGTCGTCCTGTTCCTGCAGCGTATCGCTGGCCTTTATACATACTTCTGGTTCACCTTCGCCGCATTCTTCCTGCCTTTGGCAATCGTGGTGACGCAGCGCGGGGTTAATTTCGTTCTGCGGCCAGGTTCGGAAGATGTCGGCCGGCCCACGATCCCGGCGGTGACGATCGCTGTCATCGATCGCGGAATCCGAATGATTTTCATCCTGGCGGCGGCTTACCTTCTCGCACGTGTCTGGGGTCTGGACATGCAATCCATGCGGGACAGCGATACGACGACGACGTTCATATTGCGCGGCTTGATCAATGTCGTGGTCATTGCCCTCGCCGCCGACTTCGGCTGGTCGATCATCAAAGCTTTGATCGAACGAAAGCTGGGCATAGAAACACCGCACCCTGTGATCAGCGACGAGGACGTCCCGATCCTCGATCCGCAGCAGGCACGGCTGCACACGCTCTTGCCGATCCTCCAGAATATTCTGCTCGCATCGATCATCGTGATGGCGGTGCTTATGATGCTCGCCTCGCTGGGTATCCAGATCGGCCCATTGATCGCCGGCGCTGGCGTCGTCGGCGTCGCCGTGGGCTTTGGGGCACAAACCATTGTCAAGGACGTCATTTCAGGCGTGTTTTTTCTGCTCGATGATGCGTTCCGTGTTGGCGAATACATTTCATCGGGCAATTACAAGGGTACTGTGGAAAGCTTTTCGCTGCGCTCGGTGAAGCTGCGCCACCATCGTGGTCCGCTGTTCACGATACCTTTCGGTGAACTCGGGGCAGTCCAGAACCAGAGCCGTGACTGGGTTATCGACAAATTCAACATCACCGTTGGTTATGACACCGATATCGACTTCGCTCGCAAGCTGATCAAGCGGATCGGCCTCGAACTGGCGGAAGATCCCGAGTTCAAACACTGGGTGCTCGACCCGATCAAGATGCAGGGCGTACAGGAGTTCGGCGAATACGGCATCGTATTGAGGGTCAAGGCCACAACCAAGCCGGGAGGCGCCTTCGGTATGAAACGCAAATTCTATGTACGCCTCCGCCAGGTCTTCAAGGAGCAGGGCATCGAACTCCCATTTCCGACCGTCCAGGTCCAGGGGCTACAGAACCAACATGGGGCAGAGAATGCACCGTTGGAGATCACGCCCGAGTTGAAAATGGCCGTCGCGCAGTCGCACACTATTCGGCGCAGAAAAAAAGCTAGCACAACGGAATAGAAAAGCTGCGACACCTGCTGGTCACAGCGCGGCTTTCCGCGCATCGCCATGGCAGGGACACTCTTTTCGCCACGTAAGCAAAAGGCGCCCCGAAAGGCGCCTCTTAATCGCTTGATTCCCCTCAAGGAAACTGGAGCGGGTGAAGCGATTCGAACGCTCGACCCCAACCTTGGCAAGGTTGTGCTCTACCCCTGAGCTACACCCGCTCGCGCGGCTTTTGGGCCGCAAGCCGCGCCTATATGGCTGAAGAGCGCGGCGATTGCAACAGGGAATTCGCAGGCTTTTTGCTTCGCCGGCAATGCGGAGAAGCGCTCCTCGGGACGTCGCAAGGCAATCACCCCCGCGTTGCGCGACGGGCTTGTCTTGGCCGCATCATTGGCCGTAAACGGCGTTAGCCGAACAAGCCGTTGAAAGCGGGCCATCAGAAGAAAGACCGATGCCGAAGACCGAAGCCGAACTTTTCGCCTTTCTTGCCGGACTCGGGATCGAGGTATCGACGCGGCGGCATCCGCCGCTGTTCACGGTCGCCGATTCGCAGGCGCTGCGCGGCGAGATTGCCGGCGGCCACACCAAGAACCTGTTCCTCAAGGACAAGAAGGACAATTTCTTCCTGGTCAGCGTCGACGAGGAGGCGGTGGTCGATCTCAAGCAGATCCACCATCTGATCGGCGCTGCGGGGCGCGTGTCTTTCGGCCGGCCGGAGATGCTGATGGAGCTTCTCGGCGTCGTCCCGGGCGCGGTCACGGTGTTCGGGCTGATCAACGACACCGAGCGAAGGGTCAAGGTCGTGTTGGACGAGGAGCTGATGAGCCATGCGGTGGTCAATGCCCACCCGCTGACCAACGAAGCGACGACTTCCATCGCTGCCGCGGACCTGGTCAAATTCGTCGAGGCAACCGGACATGATGCTGTTATCTTGAAAGTCTCGGCATGATCGCCACATGGGTGACTGAAACCGGGTTCTAAAGAAGGATGTTGCGCCCGTCCCTTGGCCGGCGGCGCGACCGAAAGGCGACGAGATGAGTGATAGCAACCCCTTTGGCGGCCCATTTGGCAGCAATGGCGGCCGGTATGCCACCACCGTGCAATATGGCGGCACCGATGCCGCGCGTGAGAAGGTCGCGCTTGCGGAGGCGCCGGCCGACGTCATCAAGGACACAACGACCGCTGGATTTGCCGCTGACGTGATCCAGGAATCGCGTCACCAGCCGGTGCTGGTCGATTTCTGGGCGCCGTGGTGCGGCCCTTGCAAGCAATTGACGCCGCTGCTGGAGAAGGCGGTGAAAGCCGCCGGTGGCAAGGTCAAGCTGGTCAAGATGAATATCGACGACCATCCATCGATCGCCGGCCAGCTTGGCATCCAGTCGATACCGGCGGTCATTGCCTTCAAGGACGGCCAGCCGGTCGACGGCTTCATGGGCGCCATTCCCGAGAGTCAGATCACGCAATTCATCCAAAAGGTCGGCGGCAAGAACGGCGGTGCGCCGCAAGTTGCCGAGGCGCTGGCCGCGGCCGCCGAAGCGCGCGACGCCGGGGACGTGCAGACGGCGGCCGACATTTACGATGCCATCCTGGAACAGGCGCCGGAGACAATCGAGGCGATCGCTGGCTTGGGCGATCTGCTGTTCGAGGCCGGCGATGCCGAAGGTGCCGAGGCGGTGCTGGCGCGGGCGCCGGAAGCAAAGAAGGATGCGCCCCAGCTCGCCGCGCTGCGGGCCAAGATGGCGCTCGCCGCGCAAGCAGCAGTGCTCGGCAATCCGGCGGAACTGGAACGGCGGCTGGCCGAAAATCCCGGGGATCACCAGGCACGGTTCGAGCTTGCCATGATCCAGAACGCCAAGGGTGATCGCATGGCGGCGGCCGACAATCTGCTGGCGATCATCAAGGCCGACCGCTCGTGGAACGACGACGGCGCCAGAACCCAGTTGCTGCAGCTCTTCGAGGCATGGGGCATGACCGACGAAGCAACGCTGTCGGCACGGCGCAAACTGTCGTCGCTGCTGTTTTCCTGAGCCGGCGCAGACTGTTTTGTCGCGCGGGCTTGCGGTAGGCCGCGGCTGCGCCAGATTAGGTTTTCGGACGGCGTTCGATTTCAGGTTTCCGGTGTTGCGCCTTGTGCCGGCCGGGAGGAGACGGATTTTGTGCGCTTCCTGACAAAGCGATCGGAGGATTGAGGTGCAGGCGGGAAACGCGCATTACCGGCTCGCTGCGGACTTACCGTCGACCATGCCGATCTTTCCGCTTGAGGGCGCATTGCTGCTCCCGGGAGGCCGCATGCCGCTCAACATCTTCGAGCCGCGCTATCTGCAGATGGTCGACGAGGCGATCGCCGGGCCGCGGCTGATCGGCATGATCCAGCCCAGCCTTAACGGTGCGCTGCGTCCCGACGGCGAGCCGGAGCTCTGCAATGTCGGCTGCGCCGGGCGCATCATTGCGCTGTCCGAGAGCGGCGACGGCCGTTACCTGATTTCGCTGCAGGGCGTGTGCCGGTTCCGTATTGTCCAGGAGCTCACGGTCAAAACACCGTTCCGGCAGTGCCGGTTGGCACCCTTTCTCGCCGATCTCGACGAGGAGCAGGCAGACGCCGAGATCGACCGGCCGGCGCTGCTCAAAGCGTTTCGCGCCTATCTGCAGGCGAACGATCTGGAGGCCGACTGGGAAAGCGTCAGCCGCGCCGAAAACGCCATGCTGGTCAACGCACTGTCGATGATGGCGCCCTACGGGCCGGCCGAGAAACAGGCGCTGCTCGAAGCGGCCGATCTGAAGACACGCGCCGAGACCCTGATCGCCATCACCGAAATGGCGCTGGCGCGCGACAATGAGGATTTCGGTTCGAGTTTGCAGTAGGCTCTTGCCTTCTCCCCTTGTGGGAGAAGGTGTGTCGGCACGCAGCGCCGAGACGGTTGAGGGGTGTTGGAAGGATCGCCGTCGGTGCCAAGCTGGAACACCCCTGATCCGACCGAGCTTCGCTCGGCCACCTTCTCCAACAAGGGGACAAGGGGAAGTTCGCGCTCGAACCCTTAACCGATTGCCTTGTGGAAAGGATGGATCGAATGGCGGATGGACGTGACGGGAACAGGACTGTCGACCCCAAGCTGCTGGAACTCTTGGCCTGCCCGCTGACCAAGGGGCCGCTTGCCTGGGATCCGGAACGCGGCGAGCTTATCTCGCGGGTGGCAAAGCTTGCCTATCCGGTGCGGGACGGCATTCCGATCATGCTGCCATCGGAAGCGCGTGTCATCACCATAGATGATGCCATGCCACCGCCGCCGCGCCTGGGTGGAACACCCTGAGTGCTGCGGTTCAGAGCCGCTCCGTCGCGATCTTTCGCGCCTCTATTGAAAATTGCGCCCTTTGGGCATGACCTTCTCTGCCTTTCCCAATAGTTCCGTTTGCGCGATGCTGCCAGGCTGAGCCTCGTCTGCACTGTCCGCAGGCCTTGCCTGCTCAAGCAGCACCGACAGCCACGGCGTCAGATCCTCGACCTTCTCGGCGACGATATGGATGACGTCCGATTCCGATTGCAGCTTGCCGGTGACGCGGATGAGACGCGCGCCCATGACGATGGGGCGGAAGCGGTCAAAAGTCCTTTCCCAGAAAATGATGTTGGCGACCGCATTCTCGTCTTCCAGCGTCAGGAAAATCGCCTTGCCATTGCCCGGCCGCTGCCGCACCAGCACGAGGCCGGCGACCGAAACGCGCCGGCCGTCCCGCACCTGGCCGAGCCGCACATTGGGCGTGACGCCGGAACGATCCAGCCTTTGACGCAGGAAGGCGACCGGGTGCGCCTTCAGCGACAGGCCAAGCGAGCGGTAGTCGTGGACGACGTGCTCGCCGAGCGGCATTGTCGGGAGCGTGGTTTGGGGCTCGAGGTCGCGAAAGCGGATCGCCGGCTGGTCGAACAGCGGCAGCTTTTCGGCGGCACTCTTGCCGTCGAGCGCGCGGACCGCCCATAGAGCGTCGCGACGGTTCAATCCAAGCGACCGGAAAGCGTCGGCCTGCGCCAGTTTTTCGATCTCGTCGACGTTGAGGCCCGAGCGCAGCCAGACGTCGCGTACGGATGCATAGCCGGCGCCGCGCCGAGACACAAACGCTTCCATGCGCTCCTTCGACAGGCCCTTGACCTGGCGAAAGCCGAGCCGGACGGCATGGCTGGTCCGGATGACGCCGCGCATCTGGGCATGGCGGTCAAGGATACGATCCGGATCGAAAGGCGATTTCTCCAAGGCGCAATCCCAGCCGGAAAAATTGACATCGACCTCGCGGATCTCGACGCCGTGGTCATGCGCGTCGCGGACAAGCTGGGCCGGCTGGTAAAACCCCATCGGCTGGGAATTCAGGATCGCGGCGCAGAACACGTCGGGATAGAAGGTCTTGAACCAGCAGGAGGCATAGACCAGCAGGGCGAAGGAGGCGGCGTGGCTCTCGGGAAAGCCGTATTCGCCAAAACCCTCGATCTGCTTGAAGCAGCGCTCGGCGAAGTCTTTTTCGTAGCCCTTGGCGACCATGCCGTCGACCATTCTCTTGCGGTAATTGCCGATCGTGCCGGTGCGCTTGAATGTCGCCATGGCGCGGCGCAGTTCATCGGCCTCGCCCGGCCTGAAGCCGCCAGCAACGATGGCGATCTTCATCGCCTGCTCCTGGAACAGCGGCACGCCCAGCGTCCTGCCGAGTATTTTTTCCAGTTCCGGCTTGGGATATTCGGGTTTTTCCTTGCCTTGCCGGCGGCGCAGATAAGGGTGGACCATGTCGCCTTGGATCGGGCCGGGCCGCACGATCGCCACCTCGATGACGAGGTCGTAAAAGCTTTTCGGCCGCAGCCGCGGCAGCATCGACATTTGCGCGCGCGATTCGATCTGGAAGACGCCGATCGTGTCGGCACGGCAGATCATGTCGTAGACATGCCTGTCCTCGGCAGGCAGAGTGGCCAGCACATAGGGCAGGCCGTACGCGTCCCGCGCCTGCGGATAATGATCCTGGAGCAGGGTGAAGGCGCGCTGCAGGCAGGTCAGCATGCCGAGCGCCAGCACGTCCACTTTAAGGATTTTCACCGCGTCGAGATCGTCCTTGTCCCACTCGACCATCTTGCGCTCGTCCATCGCCGTCTTGACGATGGGCACGATCTCGTCGAGCCGGTCCCGGGTGATGACAAAACCGCCGACATGCTGCGACAAATGACGGGGAAAGCCCATGATCTCGTTGGCGCATTCGATCACATGCCTTGTCGATGGATCGGTCCGATCGAGGCCGCCGGCCTTTGTCTCCTTTTCGCCGAGCTCCGAGGTCGACCAGCCCCAGATCGAACTGGACAGCGCGCCCCGAACGTCGTCCGACAGGCCCATCGCCTTGGCCACTTCCCGCATCGCCGAGCGGCCCCGGTAGCTGACGACGGCGGCGGCCAGCGCGGTGCGCTTGGTGCTGTATTTGGAATAGATGTACTGGATGACCTCCTCGCGCTTTTCATGCTCGAAATCGACGTCGATGTCGGGCGGCTCGTTTCTTTCCTCGGAAATGAAGCGCTCGAAAAGCGTTTCGATCTTGTCCGGGCCGACTTCGGTGATGCCAATGCAGAAGCAGACGATCGAGTTGGCGGCAGAGCCGCGCCCCTGGCAGAGAATGTTCTGGCTGCGGGCGAATTTGACGATGTCGTGGACAGTCAGGAAATAGCGCGCGTAGTTCAGACGCTCGATCAGAGCGAGCTCCTCCTCGATGCGCTGCGTCACAAAAGCGGGCACGCCCGAGGGGTAGCGGATGGCGGCTCCCTCCTTGGCCAGCCTTTCCAGTTCGGCCTGCGGCCCAAGACCCGATTCCGTCGGCTCGTCGGGATAGTTGTATTGCAGGTCACTGAGCGAGAAGGTCAGCTCGCCGGCAAAACGCAGCGTTTCCGCCAGCGCTTGCGGATGCCTGCGGAAAAGCCGTGCCATCTCCAGCGGCGGCTTTAAGTGACGCTCGGCATTGGCCGCCAGCTCCAGCCCCACCTCGGCGACGGGCACATTGAGGCGGATCGCCGTCAGCACGTCCTGCAGCGGGCGCCGTTCCGACGTATGGTAGAGAACATCGTTGGTCGCCATCAACGGGATGCCGGCCAGATCCGCCATCGCCGCCGCCTGCTCGATACGGAAGCGGTCGTTGCCGCGGTAATCCGGCGAAACCGCAAGCCGCAGGTTTTCACCGAAACGATCCCTGAGCCGGCTAAGGAGTGCGAGGCTGGTTTCCGCGTCCGCCGACACATCTGGCAGTATGGCGAGCGACAGGAGATCGCCCCATTCGAGAAGATCGCTCTGTTTGAGGAGCGTCGCCCCTTTTTCGTTCTCGTCACGCAGATTGGCCTGCGTCAGCATGCGGCAGAGATGACCCCAACCCTTGCGATCCTGCGGGTAGGCGAGGATGTCCGGCGTGCCGTCGCAAAAAACCAGGCGGCAGCCGGGATGATAGGAAACACCCTCCACCTTGGCCTGCTGCCAGGCGCGCACCACGCCCGCCACCGTGTTGCGGTCGGCGAGACCGATCCCCGAAAACCCCAGGAATTTTGCCGCGACCACCAGCTCCTCCGGTTTCGAGGCACCGCGCAGAAACGAGAAGTTCGACTGGATGCCGAATTCGGCATAGGGGTTGGCCGTCAGCGCATTCATGCGAAGATCCCATGCATGAACCAGCGCGGCGAGGGCTGCGAGGCGCCGTAAAGCCCCTGGCGATAGAGCCAGTAACGGCGGCCGTCGGCATCCTCGATGCGGAAATAATCCCGGGTCGGGGCATCTTCTCGTCCCGCCGCCCCTCGCCACCATTCCGGCGCGATGCGCTCCGGCCCTTCGGCGCGCGCGACCCGATAGAGCGCGCGCCGCCAGCGGAAGTTCAAAGGCGGGCCTTCCGGCATTTCGGTGGCCGGCACCTCGATCGGCTCGGGCGAACGGAAAAGCCGGATCGGCCGTTCCGGCTGGAAGACGGTCGTGGGAGCGTCCTTCGCCTTGTCCGGCTGCTTCGGCGGCGAGCTTCTCTGCGGCGCCTCCGTGAAGGGAAGGGTGGCGACGGCGCGCTCCGGCAAATGGCTCTCGACGGCGACCGGCTTCAAGACCGCGCCTTCGCCGAGCCGGGCGCGAATGCGGTCGGCAAAAAGCGCGATATCGGCACCGTCGTCGCTCGTCTCGCCGGCAAGGTCGGCCTGCTGCATGTCGAAGGCGGCGGCGGTCAGCACCGAAAGGCGCACGAGATCGAAGCCATAGCCGGCGTCGATATCCTGTTCGAGCGCGGCAAGCCTTTCATGGAACAATTTCTGGATCAGCCGCGGCTCGCGCAGAGGCCGCGAGGTGCCGACGGCGATGCGGCTGACGCCGCCATCGACGCGGAAAAGCAGCAGCGCCAGCCGCCTTGCGCCCTCGCCGCGACGCTCGAGGTCGCTCTTCAAGGTGGTCGCCAGCATGCCGGTCAGCCGCTCGATGTCCTCGGTCAGCATGATCGGCTCGGCAAGGTGACGCTCGACCGAAAGCGGTGCCACCGGCAGGCGCGGCGACACGGCCTCCTCGAGGCGGCCAAGCGCCTGGTCGAGGCGCAAGAGCAGCGATGCGCCGAAGCGGCGGGCCAGCGGCGCGCGCGGTGCCGCCATGACGGCGCCCGCCGTGCGCAGGCCGACGCTTTCGAGGCTGGCGCGTACCTCCGGGTCGATGCGCAGCGCCGCCAGCGGCAAGGGCGCGAGAAGCGCTTCCTCCCCACCATCGGGCACGATGCGGTCGCCAGCAAACCGCGCCGCCGCCCAGGCAGCACCAGGCGTGGCGGCAAGCCCGGCGCGGACATCGAAGCCCTGATGGAAAAAACGCGACAGGATATCATCCAGCATCGAGCGTTCGCCGCCGAAAAGATGGGTGCAGCCGGTGACGTCGAGATAGAGGCCGTCGGTCCCGTCAAGCGCCACCAGCGGGGTGTAGCGGTCGCACCAGTCGGCGAGGCCTTCGAGCAGGCGCCGGTCGGCCTCCGGATCGGCCTCCACGATGTCGATCGAGGGATGCATGGCGCGTGCGTCGGCTATGCCCATGCCGCGCTTCAGATTAAGCGCCTCGGCCCGTTCGTCGAGGGCGGCGATGCGCTGGGTGTTCCCTTGGCGATGGCTGATCACCAGCGGCAGGTGATCCGACGGCCGGGAACGCCAGGACCGCCCCAGACGCTGCCGCAAGATCCTCTCGGCGGCGAGATGCGGAAACCACAAGGATAGGTTTCTTTGGCCGTTCTGGGGCCCATTCCTGAGACCTTCCTTGCTCGCCCCGTCTTTCTTCGAATATGCGTTCATCGGGGTTCCACTCCAGTGTGAATTTTCCGGGCAAGGCCGTGCGGCTCTTGCCGATGGCGACGGTGAAGGCGGGCCGGCCGATCGAGCCGGCGAGCGGCCCGGCAAGCGTCTTACGCGTTGCCGCCGGTGCCGCCGACAGGATGAGGCGGACGGGCGCTGCCGTCGGTTCGGGCTCGCCGGCCTGGCGCAGCAGGAACAGCGGCCGGCCCGCACTCTGCGCGCGGGCGTGCAGCCGCCGCGTCGCGGTGAGGTCAAGCCGCTGCGGGCTGCCGCGGATTTCGAGGATGACGGCGGCCAGCGCCGTCATCCGGGCAGCCTCCTCGGCGATCCACAGCGCATCGAGCAGCCTTGGCGCCTCGGAAAACAGCAATTGCTCCGGCTCGATGCCGAAGAAGGCGTGAAGCCCCCTGGCATAGGGAAAGCCGGCCTCGCGGAAAACCTCGGATGTGCCGATCCACAGCACCGGCAATCGCGGCCCCTGGCTGAGGATCAGGCTGACGAGCGACAAGGCAAAACCGGCAACGGCCCCGGCATCGCGGGTCGCGGCGCCATGAAACTCGCTCACCGCCGCCTTCGGCAGGCCGCCGCTCAGCGCAGCATCGAGGCGCTCGGCGCCGGTGCGCAAAAACGCATCGGGCGGCGCCACGGCGAGGCCGCGCCGGACAATGGTCAGATTCCGAGCGGGTGTCGGATGCCGAGAGGGTGTCAGACTCTGACGAGGGACATCCGCGTCAAACGACGAACTGGCCGGCGCCTCCAGGCGCTCGGGCAAGGTCCCTTCGATCTTCGCGATCTGGCGGCGCAGGGCAAAAACAGTCTCCCGCGCCACGGCGCTTGTCGCCATGACGGTCAGCTTCCACTCACAATTGTTCCTGTTATGTTCTTATAGATTCCAGAGGGAGGATGAAGAGTCAAGCGGAGTCATGGGGAATTTATTCCTGCCCGATTTTAGCGGGCCGTTCACGAAACAGGAACTTCCCGTGAATTATCGACCCGGCCGCTTCCGGGCCATCCCTAAAACCAGCCAGACGATCATGACGCCTATGATGGCGCCGACAAGCATCCGAAGCAGGCTGACCAACTCGGAATTCCTGCCGAGATAACTGGTCAAGACCACCAGCACCAAAAGAAGCAGTGCGCCAAACACTCCACAAATTGCAGCGCTTCTGACGAATTGGTTGCTGAATGGCATTTGAACACTCGACTCTGACAGAACGATGGAGGTTCGGCTTCGGGTATGGCGGCGTCCATCATCTCGCAAAGGCCACCCCTAGACCAGAGCGGATGACAGATTGCGCCCTTGAATCTGCCGCGTCATTTGCCGAGTCCGGCCTGAAAGCCTATATGCCGGGATCAAAGGACAAAGCATGGCTCGCATCTACCAAACACGCATCTGGCACGACCAGCTTTCGCCAACGATGGAGGAAATCGAGCTCTTGGCGCTGGAGGCCTATGCCCATCTGCCGGAGGAGTTTCGCAAGCTGACCGGCGAGATCGTCATTCAGATCGCCGAATTCCCGACCGACGAGATCATGGACGACCTTTCGCTGGAAACGCCCTTCGACCTGCTCGGCCTGTTCGAGGGGCGCGGCATCGCCGAGCGCTGGAACCCGCAGACCGGCGAGGGGCCGAACCGCATCACGCTCTATCGCCGCGCCATCCTCGACTATTGGGCCGAGAACGAGGAAACGCTGGGCGACATCGTCACCCACGTGCTGATCCACGAGATCGGCCACCATTTCGGCCTGTCGGATGACGATATGGAGAAGATCGAAGAGGCAGCGGAGTGAGCGACCCCGCTCCTCGTCATCCTGGGGCGGAGCAAGGAGCGAAGCGACGCGGCGCAGACCCCAGGATCCATATGTGGACGGCGCCCTGCCTGCAACGGTTGTTTTGCGTCGTTTTCGATCGCTTGCGTCCATA